>NC_012590.1:1395094-2092641 GCF_000022905.1 Corynebacterium aurimucosum ATCC 700975
GGCGGCAGACTTTAAGGTCGCGCTTGAGGAAGCAGAGGTGTGGGCCAAGGGTGGCGCCGGCGCCACCGCGCTGGCTGAGCGCCTTCTGGACAACCTCTCCGAAGGTTCCTCCCGCCAGCTCTACGATCCGTCTGAAGGCATTGAGGCCTCCATCGACACCATCGCCACGGAAATCTACCGCGCCGAGCGAGTGGAGTATTCCTCCAAGGCTCTCAAGGACCTGAAGTACATCAAGGACAATGGTTGGGAGCAGTTTCCAGTCGTCATTTCCAAAACCCAGTACTCCTTCTCGGATGATCCGAGCCAGCTCGGCGCTCCGGAAGGCCACGTCCTCCACGTTCGCGAACTGCAGCCGCGCACCGGCGCTGGCTTCATCGTGGCGCTGACCGGTGATGTTATGACCATGCCGGGCCTTCCCAAGAAGCCTGCGGCGAACAACATCGATGTTGCCGCTGACGGTTCCATCTCTGGGTTGTTCTAAACCACGGCCCGGTTTACGCGGCGCAGTCTACGAACTTTGGCCTGGCCACCCGGGATACTCGGGTGGCGTACCGCCGAAGGCGGGGCAAAGATCCTGAAAGGAACACCAGCCGCACAGCTTCGAGGTCTTTGGCCTAAAGTCTCCGGTCTTGCCATCGCCTTCGATCTTGGCCCAGAGCTCACCTAGGTCACGCTCGAAATACTCGAGTTCCTCCGGCCCAGGCGTGAGGAACATCGAATCCAAGACCTTGAGGTACATCAGCCGCAGCTGCGTAGGGATGGTGCCGAGTAGCCGCCAGTACACCAGCGCGTAGAAATTCATTTGGAACTGCGCGTCCTGGGAATAACGGGGGAGTGGCTTCTTTCCGGTCTTATAGTCCACCACGCGTACCTCGCCGGTAGGGGCAACGTCGACGCGGTCAATGAACCCGCGGACCGGCACGCCGTTCGGCAGGACGGTGTCGACGTACATTTCGCACTCGTGGGCGTCGAAACCTTGGGGGTTTTCCATCTGGAAGTAACCCTTGATGAGCTCGCGTGCTTCGACGAAGAAGTCCAACTCCTCGGGTTCTGGTACCAATTCACGCAGTTCCGGATCGGATTCGAGCATCACCGCCCATTCAGGCTTGATCATCTTCACCGCGGCCGGGTACTCACGTTGCTCGCGGGGTAGCTGGTGCATCTTCTCCAGCACAGCGTGGACCAGTGTTCCCTTGACCTGAGCTTTTGTCTTAGGTTCAGGCAGCTTGTCAATGGCCCGGAAACGATAGAGCAAAGGGCATTGCTTGTAATCGGAGGCACGGGAAGGGGAGAGGGCTAGTCTTTTCGGCATAATGTTCCTCAGCCTAGTGCATAGGCAACCTCGTTCCCGCCCGCATCTCCCGGCGGTCCGTGGCAAGCTAGTAGGCATGAGCACTACGCAAGATTTTCTCGATTTCATCGCCGCCAGTCCCTCCTCCTATCACGCGGCTGAGGAGGTAGCGCGCACGCTCGTTGATGCGGGCTTTAGCCGCCAAGACGAGTCTGCCGAGTGGTCGGCAGCACCAGGCGGTCACGTCATGGTCCGGGGTGGTGCGGTCATGGCTTGGTTCGTCCCCGAAGGTGCCGGTCCGGATTCGGGTTTCCGGATTATCGGCTCCCATACTGATTCGCCCGGTCTTGCTCTCAAGCCCACCCCGGATTTCGACTCCGCCGGTTGGCAGCAGGTAGCCGTGGAGGTTTATGGCGGAGTCCTTCTCCACAGCTGGTTTGACCGCGAGCTCACCGTCGGTGGTCAAGTCGTCCTGCGCGATGGCACCCGCCACTTGGTCAATACCGGCCCCTTGCTGCGCTTGCCTTCGCTGGCTATCCACCTCTACCGCAAGGATGAATTCAAACCGGATCGCCAGCGCCACATGCAGCCGGTGCTCTCCGTGGGCACACCGGAAACGTCGGTGATGGGGGCCGTCGGCAAGCAGCTCGGCGTAGACCCAGAGGATATCGCTTCCTTCAACCTGATTACCGCGGATGCTCAGCGCGGTGAGGTCTTTGGCGCCGGCGAAAAGCTCATCGCTGCCGGGCGCATGGACAACCTTTCTTCCGTTCATGCTTCGCTGCGTGCCTTGCTCGCTGCTGCGAAGAACGCCGATTCCATCGAGCACAAGGACATCCTCGTCATGGCGGCCTTTGACCATGAAGAGGTGGGCTCCTCTTCGCGCTATGGCGCGGGTGGTCCGATTCTCGGGGACATCCTCACTCGCACCGCGCGGGCGCTCGGCGCCAATGAGGAGCAGCGCTTCCAGATGTTCGCGCGCTCCAGCTGCGTGTCTGCGGACGCCGCCCACTCCGTGCACCCCAACTACGCGGAGAAGCACGATCCCACGCACCACCCGATCATCGGCCAGGGCCCGGTCACCAAGATCAACGGCAACCAGCGCTACGCCTCCGATGCCAACACTGTGGCCCTGTGGGAATCCGCCTGCCGCCGTGCGGACGTTCCGGTCCAGCGCTTCGTGGGTAATAACGACGTGCCCTGTGGCTCCACCATTGGTCCGATTTCCGCCACCCGCCTGGGCATCCCCACCGTCGACGTCGGTGTGCCGATGCTTTCGATGCACTCCGCCCGCGAGCTAGTGGGCGAGCGCGACCAACTATGGCTTGGTAACGCCCTTGAGGCATACTTGGTGGGTTAATCCTTGCCACCCCAAACTATGTGAAAGGTTCCCACGCCATGGCTTATTCTGGCCCCTTCCGCTACGGCGACCGCGTGCAGCTCACCGATGCCAAGCGGCGTCACTACACCATCGTCCTCGAGGAGGGAGGCCAGTTCCATTCGCACAAGGGCATCATCAACCACGATGACGTCGTCGGCATGGACGAAGGCTCCGTCATCGATTCGACTCTGGGTAGCTCCTTCCTCTTGTTCCGCCACCTCATGGTGGACCATGTCCTGTCGATGCCGCGAGGTGCCGCGGTGATCTATCCCAAGGACTCCGCGCAGATTCTGGTCGAGGGCGATATCTTCATGGGCGCACGCGTGCTCGAGGCCGGCGCCGGCTCCGGAGCGCTCTCGATGACGCTCTTGCGCGCCGTGGGTCCAGAAGGCCACGTTTTCTCCTATGAGGTGCGCGATGATCACTTGGAATACGCCGTGGACAACGTCACCGAATACTTCGGTAAGCAACCTGAATGGTGGAGCCCGCGCCTCGGCGATTTGGCCGATGTGACCGTCGAGGAACTGGGCGGCCCGGTGGACCGCGTCATTTTGGACATGCTCGAGCCCTGGGAGCACCTCGAGAAGGTGCGCGATATCCTCATCCCGGGCGGCGTTTTCATGACCTATGTCGCCACCGTGCCGCAGCTGATGAAGGTGATGGAGGGCATCCGCGAGCTCAAGTGCTTTACGGAGCCGCGGGCCTGGGAGTCCCTCGTGCGCGAATGGAAGGTGGAGGGCTTGGCCACCCGCCCGGAGCATCGCATGAATGCGCACACGGCGTTTCTGATCTGGACGCGCCGGCTTGCCGACGGCGTCACGCCACCCCGCCCACAGCGCCGCGCCCGAAAGTAAACCCTTTCACACTAATCGTGGGTTGCTGCGCGCTAGGGTGGGTTCTATGAACGATGCCACTCATTCCCAGGAACTTGGCCAGCAGCGTCGCCAGATAGAGCAGCTCGCTGAACGCAATGCCAAGCTTGCTGCCCTGTTGAAGGATGCTCGCACGAAGCTTCAGCAGATGCTCGCGGAGGTTGACGCCCTTGCGGAGCCCGCCTCCACATACGGTGTCTTTCTGGGCTATTCCGGGCGTGCGCACGATTCGCGCCGCGACGCTGAGGTTTATACCAACGGTCGAGCCATGCGGGTCAAGATTTCGCCGAACCTGGAGCCGGGTTCCCTGAAAGTAGGGCAGCAGGTGCGCTTGGGCGAGGGCTTCGTCATCGTGGAGGCTTGCGCCCCTGTAAATACCGGCGCGCTGGCGACACTTCAAGAACGTCTTGGTACCGACCGCGCGGTGGTCATTAATTCCTCTGGTGAAGAGCAGGTTATTCTCCTCGCCGCAGCGCTGCGGGATACCGTGCGCGCCGGCGATACCCTCTTGGTCGAGCCCAAATCAGGAGTAGCCACCGAACGCGTGCACAAGACTGAGGTAGCGCAGCTCACGTTGGAGGAAGTTCCAGACGTATCCTACGAGGATATCGGCGGTTTGGACGAGCAGATCTCCCTCATCCGTGACTCTGTCGAGCTGCCCTTCCTACACCCCGAGCTCTACCGCAAGTATGACCTCCAGCCGCCGAAGGGCGTGCTGCTCTACGGCCCGCCGGGTTGTGGCAAGACGCTCATCGCCAAAGCGGTGGCGCATTCGCTGTCCGTGTCCTTGGGCGCTACTGCCCCCAGCTACTTCCTCAATGTGAAGGGCCCAGAACTGCTCAACAAGTTCGTGGGCGAGACGGAGCGCCGCATCCGCCTCATCTTCGAGCGCGCCCGCGAGCTTGCCTCCGAGCCCACCGAGGATGGCAGCCAGCGTCCGGTCATCATCTTCTTCGATGAGATGGAATCTATCTTCCGCACGCGTGGTTCCGGTGTGTCCTCCGATATGGAAACCACCGTTGTCCCGCAGCTGCTGACGGAGCTGGACGGTGTGGAGAAGCTCAGCAACGTCATCGTCATCGGTGCCACCAACCGCGAGGAGCTCATCGACCCCGCCATCATGCGCCCGGGGCGCCTCGACATCAAGATTCGCGTCAACCGCCCGACCAAGCAGGGTGCGCGGGAAATCTTTGCCCGCCACTTCCCGGAATCAGTCCCGCACGAGGGCGACCTTTCCCAGCTCATCGATACCGCGGTCGAAGATCTCTACGCAGAGCGGCCCTTCGTCACTTTGCACTTCGCCAATGCTGATCCCCGCGTGCTGCACTACCGGGACTTCGTATCCGGCGCCAT
Organism: Corynebacterium aurimucosum ATCC 700975; assembly: GCF_000022905.1. Lineage (NCBI taxonomy): Bacteria > Bacillati > Actinomycetota > Actinomycetes > Mycobacteriales > Corynebacteriaceae > Corynebacterium > Corynebacterium aurimucosum. The sequence goes on from NC_012590.1 coordinate 1,399,992, forward strand.
GATCGCCAACATCGTCTCCCGCGCGAAGAAACTGGCTATCAAGGAGGCGTTGGACGCAGCCACTACCTCCGAAGGGGCGCAGCCTGCAGGCATCACCGCCGCGCACCTGCACCAGGCCATCGCTGCCGAGCAAGCAGAATCTGAGTATGTACCGACCTCCGCCAACCCAGAGGAATGGGCCAAAATCGTCGCCGGTACCTCCGCTGGCGCGCATGTCACCGGGGTCGAATTGATGGGAGTAAAACCTTGAGCCGTGTCCTAGGAACCGAAACTGAATATGGGATCTCCACGCCGTCCAACCCGGCGTTATCACCGATCGTGACCTCCACCCATGCTGTTGTGGCCTATGCTGCCCTACATACTGGGGCGCGCTCCCGCTGGGATTTTCGGGAGGAGCACCCGCTGCGCGATAGCCGCGGCTTCGATCTCAAGCGCTACCACACCGTGCCCGTGGTAGACCCGAACGCGCTGGGCGTGGCCAACGTGGTGACCGCCAATGGCGCGCGTTTCTACGTCGATCACGCCCATCCCGAGTACTCCTCACCGGAGTGCACGAATGCCTGGGATGCGATGCTTTACGACGCCGCCGGCGACCTCATCCTGCGCCGTGCAGGGGAGGCCGTGGCATCGCTAACCGCGCAGGGCACGTCCGTGTTGGCCACACACGATCCCTGCCCGCCGCTGAAGTTCTACAAGAACAATGTCGACGGCAAGGGTGCTTCCTATGGCAGCCACGAGAACTACCAGTACTCCAGGGATACTGACTTCGAGGATATTGCCCAGGGGCTGATTCCTTTCTTCGTTGCCCGCCAGGTAGTCACCGGTGCCGGGCGCATGGGTTTGGGTGCCGACGGTGAGGAGCCAGGCTTCCAGCTCTCGCAGCGGGCGGACTATATCGAGCAAGAGATTTCCCTGGAAACCACCCTTAACCGCGGCATCATCAATACTCGTGATGAACCACATGCGGTGGCCGAGGACTTCGGCCGACTACACGTCATCATCGGTGATGCCACGATGTCTCACACCTCGACGCTGCTCAAGCTGGGCATGACGTCGCTGGTGCTCGATGCCATCGAGAGCGGAGCGGACTTTAGCGATCTGCGCCTAGCAGAGCCGGTGGAGGAGGTGCAGCGGGTCAGCCGCGATCTCACCTTGACGCACCAGCTGGCGCTTCGCGACGGCCGCCGCCTCACCGCCCTCGAGCTCCTCGCTGTCTACCGGGAGAGGGTCACCGCCACCTCCGAGGCGGATGAAAAGGTACTTGCCGCCTGGGATGAGGTTGTCGAGCTTCTGGCTGATAACCCGCTCAAGGCCGCCCACCTGTTGGATTGGGTAGCCAAATATCGCTTGATTAAGGGCTACCTCGACCGCGGCGTGGCTGCCGATGACCCGAAGCTGGCGCTCATCGATTTGCAGTACACCGATATCGATCCGGCCAAGTCGCTCTACCACGCGCTCGTGCGCAAAGGACAGATGCGCACCTTGGTCAGCGAGGAAGAGATTGCCGCAGCTGCCGACACTCCTCCTGCGGATACCCGCGCCTACCTGCGCGGCCACGCCACCCGGAAGTTTGGGGAGGATGTCTTGGCGGCATCCTGGCAGTCGCTGACCTTCCGCATCGGTGAGGCCGAGGGAGCCAATTCTGGAACCGCCTGCGTGGCGCTCGACGACACCACACGCCTCGGGCAGGATGAGGTGTGCGCTCTGCTGGAGTCTGTGGACAACGCCGCCGACTTCGTTGATAGTTTGCGCCAGCTCGGGGTGCGAATCGAGTACCCTACACTGTATTAGCGCAGCATTTTCCCCTCGCGAAAGGAGCTCTAGACAATGAGCGGACAGCAGTCTCAGATCAACGCCGGTGGCGGCAACGGTCAAGGAGGCGACACTCCGGAGTTCGACGCCGGACAAGTCAGCATCAACAGCGCGGGTACCGATGACCTCCTCGATGAGATTGACGGCCTTTTGGAGTCCAATGCCGAGGAGTTCGTTCGCTCCTACGTCCAAAAGGGCGGCGAATAAAGGTGGAGCAGCCCTCCGATAGCGCCCCCGTTTACGCACGGCGGATTATGGGCATCGAGACCGAGTACGGCATTACTGCGAGCGCAAGCAATGGACAGCGGGTGATGTCCCCGGATGAGATCGCCCGCGTGCTTTTCCGGCCCATCGTGTCGAAGTACTCTTCCTCCAATATCTTCAGCCCTAACGCTTCCCGCCTCTACCTTGACGTGGGCTCCCACCCGGAGATCGCTACCGCGGAGTGCGATAGCTTAAGCCAGCTCATTGCCTATGAGCGCGCCGGCGATGCCATGGTCAACCGCATGGCCGTGCAGGCAGAGGAAACCCTGGCGGACGAGGGGGAGAAGCGCGCCGTCTACTTGTTCAAGAACAATGTGGACTCTGCGGGCAATTCCTACGGCTGCCATGAGAACTACCTCATCGGCCGCCATGTGGTGCTTAAGGACCTTGGCAAAGCTCTCCTGCCGTTCATGATCACTCGCCAGCTCATCTGTGGCGTAGGAATGATTAGACCCGCCAAGGGAGATGATCCGGCCTGTTTCGTGCTCTCACAGCGCGCCGACCAAGTCTGGGAGGGCGTGTCCTCTGCGACGACTCGCTCGCGCCCGATCATCAATACTCGCGATGAACCGCATGGTGATTCCAAGCGTTTCCGCCGCATGCACGTCATCGTCGGTGACTCCAACATGGCTGAGCCCACGATGGCTCTCAAAGTAGGCTCGACGCTGCTCATGCTGGAGATGCTGGAGGCCGGTTTTGAGGTGCCGAATCTCTCGGTTCTCGAACCTATTCAGCACATCCGCGCCATCGCGCTCGACCCAACCGGCCGCACCGAGCTTCCGCTCGAAGGAGGCGGCAGCACCACCGCGCTCGCCGTGCAACAGGAGCTCTGCACCGCCGCCGAGCGCTGGCTGGAGCACCGCGAGGAAGCAGGTACTCCGACGACTGAGTTGGCCCGTGTTGTGGACTTGTGGAAGCGCACCCTCCAGGCCATTGACACTCAGGATTTCTCCAGCGTTGACCGCGAGATCGATTGGGTCATCAAGCGCAGCCTGCTGAACCGCTACCGCGATCGCCTGGGCGGGGATTGGGCACACCCCAAGCTGGCCCAGATCGACCTGACCTACCACGACATCCGCCCAGGCCGCGGCCTCTACAGCGTGCTGGAGCAGCGCGGCATGGTAGAGCGCTGGATCGACGATGCTGCAATCGATGCCGCCATCGACACAGCCCCGCAGACCACCCGCGCCAAGCTGCGCGGGGAATTTCTCGCTGTCGCCCGCGAGCTCGATGCCGCGGTAACGGTGGATTGGACGCGGATGAAGGTCAACCGGCCTGAACCGATGACCGAGGAGTTCTCCGATCCCTTTGTATCCGAGGACCCGCGCCTAGATGGGTTGTTAGACTACATGCGTTCGCACCCAGGCTCGTAGAGCCTTAGAGCTGATCAAGGAACCTGCCACTATGCCCTCAGCAGATCGCACTGCAGCCCGGACGCCGGTCAGAGACCGCGCTATCGAAAGGCTCACCAACCTCACCTTTGCCCTCCACGGCGCAGCGCACCAAGGCGGGGTTCCGGACCGCAGCGCGGCGTGGATCCGCAGCCACGTCGAGGGCTACCAGTCACGCAGCGACGAGGCCTTTCACAAGCAGCTTTCCCGCGACATCCTGACGCTCCAGCGCGCCGGTGTGCCAGTGGTACACAGCAGTGGCGTGGAGGGTTCGCTGTACCGGCTCGACCCCGAAAGCTACCAGCTGCCTCCCGTCGATTTCACGCCGGAAGAAGCCATGGTGTTGGGCGTTGCCGGCGGCATTGGCACACCAGGCGGTTTGAGCGATTTCAGTCTCTCAGCGTGGACCAAGCTCGCGGCCTCAGGTGCCTCCCGCGACTTGAGCGGAGCGCCCATCTACACCGCAGTCAACGACATGACCAGGCTGAGTCCAGAGCTCGTTACTGGAGTCATCACCGCAGTACGAGCTGGGCTGCGCATATCCTTTGATTACCACGCCACACCCTCTGCCGAAGCGGTTCGCCGCCACATGGATCCATGGGGGCTGGTCAACCACCGTGATCGCGTCTATCTCGTGGGGTGGGATGTGGACCGCGATGCACCCCGTACTTTTCGTGCTACCCGCGTGGACAACGTCAGGCGCTCGCGCGCTGCGGCCACGCATCTCGAGCCCACTGCACCACTGCAAGAACTCGTTGTGGAGGCACTAGACCGCGGGGATACCGTCGATGCCCTCCTTGAGGTACCGCAGGGACAAGCCGCGGAGCTGGTCGACGCCGGATGCAGGCGCGAGGACAACCTCGTTGAATTAACCGGTGTGCAGCGGGATTGGCTTGTGCGCACCGCTGCTGGCTATGCACCAGATGTCGTGGTTATCGAGCCGCCCGAGGTTCGTGCCGACATCATCGCACTCCTAAGTGTCGGTGATACCCCTTCATCAGCGTCTGGCGAGGAGGCCCGCCATGGTTGATCAACCCCGCAAGCTGCAGTCCCTCGTTCGCTCACTTAACCTCATCCCATACCTTCGTAACCACCCGGGGTTGACTCCGATGGAGGCTGCTGAGGACTTGGGGATGACCCCTGCTGAACTTAAGGATGCTATCGACCGTCTCTTCTGCTCCGGTGTCGGCCGCAATACTGAGGACCTCATTGACTTAAGCTTTAGCTACCGCGATGGCATCGAGATTTACAACGACCAGGGCCTAACCCAGGCATTACGACTGACCCCAACAGAGGCCGGCGCCTTGCTACTGACGCTCGAGTCCCTCGAGGCAATGCCGGGGCTTGTCGACGTCTCCGCGGTCCACTCTGCCGCCGCGAAACTGCGTGAGATCATGGATGAAAAGACCGCCGCTATCTATGATTCCCTGGCCACGACCGATCCCGAAGAGTCTGAGGTGCAAGCGGCGTTGGCGGGGGCCGTCGACAAGCGCCGGCAGGTCCGTTTCACCTATTGGAGCATGTCCTCCAACCGCACCAGCGAGCGCACCGTGCACCCGGCACGAATATTCATCGTGGACGGCGAGCCCTATTTAGTGGCCTGGGATGAATCGGTGGGGGAGCACCGCACGTTCCGCCTCGACCGCATGAGTGATGTCGAAGTCCTCGACGCGACCGCCACACCACGCGTACGTGAATTGGATTTCAACCCAGATTCACCCTTTGGTCTAGATCACACTCTTGTTGCAGAGCTGGAGATTCACCAAGAATTCACCTGGCTGGCAGAGCACTACGACATCACGCTTGAGGAGCCGCTGGAAAATGGCTTCATAGCTGCCACGATGCCCGTCGGTTCTGAAGCATGGTTCAGCCGCTTCGTCCTCGGTCAAGCAGATCGAATGCGGGTCGTGGGGCCACCGAAGCTCATCGATGCTATTTCGCAACATAGAAAACGGGCGTTAGAACGTTATACTCAACTGCCAGACTAAGAGCACTTCTGTGTGCAGACTGCCCAGCCCCGCTGTGTGGACCTGTACGCTTCATCTACCAAGAAAGAAGAGGCACCCCCCAATGACTGTGGGACCTATGGAAATTGGCCTTATTGTTCTCGTCATCGTGCTGCTATTCGGCGCCAAGAAGCTGCCAGAGCTCGCTCGCTCCATGGGCCGCTCCATGCGCATCTTTAAGTCCGAAGTCAATGAGATGAGGGAAGAGAACAACTCGGCTCAGCAACAGGGCCAGATTGCTGCCTCCAAGAAGAACGATGAGGACTTCTGGAACAGCCCGGAGATGCAGCCGCGCACTTCCAATCCGGCTGACGGAAACCAAAACTAATAATCTTTCTCGGCGGGCAGGCCGCATTTCGAGTCCCTCGGCGTGCTGAGGCCTCGCCTGCCGCCGTGGGCTTTTCTGTGGAGGTCTTGCTTTGAGTACCGCGAGTACACCGTCGAATCCTGCTTCTAACCCGCCGAAGCAAAAATGGAGCTCAAAGCTACGCCGCAAGCCCAAAAACCCAACGGGGGAGATGACACTAGTTCAGCACCTCCAGGAGCTGCGCCGACGCATCGTCATTTCACTCCTTGCCTTCGTGGTGGGCGCCATTGTCGGCTTCATCTGGTACCAACACGCCCCGTTCGGCATGTCACCGCTAGGTGAGATTTTGCGCGGTCCCTACTGTTCACTGCCAGAAGAAAGCCGCGTTTCCTTCTCTGCGGACGGCGAATGCCGACTGCTCGCAACCAGCCCCTTCGAAATGCTGATGCTCCGACTCAAGGTAGGCGCGTTAGCTGGCACTGTGCTGTCCTCACCGGTCTGGCTCTACCAGATTTGGGCCTTCATCGTGCCCGGCCTGCACAAGAACGAACGCCGCTTTACCTTCTTATTTGTCTCGACAGCGGTCTTGCTTTTCGTGCTTGGCGCGGTTCTCGCCTACGTCATCCTTTCCGTGGGCTTGGAGTTCCTCATGGGCATGGGCTCGGAGTACCAGACTGCAGCGCTAACGGGTGAGCGCTACTTCTACTTCCTGCTGGCGTTGCTCCTCATCTTTGGCGTCAGCTTTGAGATCCCACTACTCGTGGTTTGTCTTAATCTGATCGGTGTCTTGGAATATGACCACGTCAAAGATAAGCGCCGCATCATCATTGTCGTCATCATGATCTTCGCCGCGGTTGTTACACCGGGCCAAGAACCCTTCTCAATGTTGGTTTTGGCCGGTGCTCTGGTGGTTCTTGTTGAGATAGCATTCCAGTTCTGCCGCATCAACGACAAGCGCCAGAAGCGCCAGCGCCCAGACTGGATGGACTTGGACGATGAAACTGCCTCGTCCCTGGATGAAGGTACGGGTGCCATTGGCGCACCGACTCCTGTGTCCGCATCCACGAGCGTTTCTGCGTCGTCGCGGCCGGTATCTTCTAGGCCTGTTCCCCCAGCCTCGACGGGTGAGACTCGGGTACCACAGCCGGAACACAAGAATACTCAGCCCCCGCAGAGCGGCTTTTTCGACGACGTTCTGTAAGCTGGTCAGCCCTTTTTAGGGAACTTGTTCAAACATTTCCTTGGCGCCGGGGACCGGGGCGCTAATACGCCGTCCCTGACAGGTACCCTGGAGACTTATGACACTGACGCATCTGGACGAGTTCACCCAAGCACTTCCGTACTCACTGGATGACTTCCAAATCCAAGGATGCCAAGCCGTCGAAGCTGGCCACGGTGTTCTGGTCTGTGCGCCCACGGGCGCGGGTAAGACCGTGGTGGGTGAGTTCGCCGTGTCCTTGGCACTGCGCCAAGGGACCCGCTGTTTCTACACCACACCCATCAAAGCTCTGAGCAACCAGAAGTACCACGACCTGGTTGACGCACATGGCGCGGATGCAGTCGGACTGCTGACCGGTGACGTCTCCATCAACTCCTCCGCGGACATCCTCGTGATGACCACTGAGGTTTTGCGCAACATGATTTACGCGGGCTCAGGTGCATTGGATCGTTTGACCCATGTGGTCATGGATGAAATCCATTTCTTGGCCGACGCTTCACGCGGCGCGGTATGGGAAGAGGTCATCCTCAATCTTGAGGAGCACGTCTCCATCATCGGTTTGTCTGCAACGGTGTCCAACTCCGAGGAATTCGGCCGGTGGCTGACTACCGTGCGTGGTGACACCAAGGTCATTGTCACCGACAAGCGCCCAGTACCGCTGGACCAATGGATGATGGTGGGTCGAAAGATCTATCCGCTCTTCGAACCCAACTCAGGCGGCCAGGTAAACACTGAACTGGCGCGGCGCATCCAACGCCTGGAGGCCGGCGATACCGATAGTGGCCGCGCAGACTATGCCCAGAACCGTGCGAGCTTCCGCGCCCGTGCCCGGCACAAAGGCGGCGGGCGCAGCGACCGGCACAGTGATCGGCGCAGCGGCGCGCCTCGTGCGCAAGACCGCTACCGTCCGCTAGGCCGGCCAGAGGTGCTCAAAGAGCTGCAGGCCATGGAGATGCTGCCGGCGATTACCTTCATCTTCTCCCGTGCGGGCTGCGATGGCGCGCTGTATCAGTGCTTGCGCTCCCGCATGGTGTTGACCTCCCAGGAGGAGGCCACCGAGATCAAGGCCATCGTCGATACGGGCGTAGAAGGTATTCCGGAAGAAGACCTCAAGGTCCTTGATTTTAAACGTTGGCGCGAAGCACTCTCGCGGGGCTTCGCCGCTCACCACGCGGGCATGTTGCCGGCCTTTAGGCACATCGTGGAGGAACTCTTCGTTAAAGGCCTGGTTCGTGCGGTCTTTGCCACCGAAACCCTTGCCCTAGGAATCAATATGCCAGCGCGCACCGTAGTGCTGGAAAAGTTGGTGAAATTTAACGGCGAGGCACACGTGGACCTGACACCGGGTCAGTACACGCAGCTCACCGGCCGCGCGGGCAGGCGTGGCATCGATACCTTAGGCAATGCCGTCGTGCAGTGGGCACCCGCCATGGATCCCACCGCGGTGGCGGGGCTCGCATCGACCCGCACTTATCCGCTCATCTCTACCTTCGAACCCGGCTACAATATGGCCATCAACCTGCTGGGCATGCTCGGCTTCGATGACTCTCTGCGCCTGCTGGAGAAGTCTTTTGCCCAGTTCCAGGCGGATGGATCTGTTGTGGAGGAAACCCGCGAGATTGAGCGCGCTGAACATCGCGTCCGCGAACTACGTGCTCAATTGGATCAAGCCGTGGATAACTTGGCTCCGCCGGCAGCTGATGGCGAGGACCCCGCTGAGCTCCTCATGGACTATATGCGTTTGCGCCGCGCGCTTACTGATGAGGAAAAGTCAGCGCGTTCTTCCAAGAAGGAAGAGAGGAACAAGGAAGTCGCGGCTGTCTTGGCCCGGCTGCAAGTGGGTGAGGTCATCGCCATCGCAACAAAGAAACGGCCAACGTTGGCTGTTGTTATTACCCCGGCCAACCAGACTGCAGATCCGCGCCCCTGGGTTACCACGGAGACCGGGTGGTCTGGACGCATCGATGCAGCCGGTATCGATAATCCGCCGATCGTCGTGGGCCATATGAAGCTCCCGCGTGCAGCGCAGAAGAACCCGCGCCGTCATACCCGTTTTGTCAAGGAGGCCTTTAAGCGCGATTACTACAAGCGTCCGAAGAAGATGCGTACCGAGCCGCGTAATCGTCCCAACAAGAAGATCGCGCAGCTGCGCGATGCCCTCCGCGAGCACCCGGTGCACAATTGGCCGGCGACCGACCGCGAGCAGCTGGCCGGTGTGGCCCAAAAGCTCGCCCGACGCGAGCGCGAGCTCCACAAGTTGGAAGCCAAGGTGGAGCGCGCCACAGATACCCTCGGCCGCACTTTCGAGCGCATCGTGGACCTACTGGCGGAGATGGATTACGTGGAGTTTGAAGGCTATGGCGAGGACCGCGAGCCTGTCATCACGGACGAAGGCGAGCGCCTAGCCAAAATCCACTCCGAGTCGGACCTGCTAGTAGCGCAATGCCTCAAACGCGGAATCTGGAACGACCTCGACCCCGCCGAACTGGCCGGTGTGGCCTCCCTCTGCGTCTTCGAAAACCGCAAAACTACTCGCGGCGAACCCGGCGCGGCTTCCGACGCCATGGCGGACGCCATGGACGCAACCTGGCGCATCTACACCGAGCTCGTCGCCGATGAGAAGCGCCATAACCTCCCGCAAACACGCGAGCCGGAGCCAGCCTTTGCACTCGCCATCCACCAATGGACCGCGGGTGCCCCCTTGGCATATTGCATGGCCGCAGCTAACGAGTCTGGCGCGGAGCTGACGCCCGGTGACTTTGTCCGTTGGTGCCGCCAGGTCATCGACCTGCTCCAGCAGGTAGCCAAGACCGGCTACGAGGACGAAATTCGCCGCAATGCCCGGCGCGCCATCGACGCGATTCAGCGAGGCGTCGTCGCCATCGGCGCCTAGTTTCTTCCTAATCTTCGTACTCACGGCCCAGCAACGCCGTGGCTGCCGCCGCGATAGCTGCGCGATGAGGCGCAACAAGCGCCACGGTCGCGAGCTTGAGGTTGCGCCCCAAGGGGTTAAGGATCAGCGCTTGCGTACCGATGACGGAGCCGTCGACCAGAGCTGGCCCGCCCGAGTCCCCTTTGACTGCCGGATTCGTGTTGAAGACGAATCCGGCGGGGGAGACGGTGGTGAGGAAATCGACCGACCACGTGCGAAAGAAGGGCAGAAGAAATAACCCCGTTCGCTTCTGTGCGCGGCGGGCTCTTCCGCCGTATCCCCAAGTGCTCACGGGAGCTCGAAAAGGGGGAGTACTGTGAGCGAGTCCCGGTAGGTTTCGTGGTGGCGCGGGCTTATCAAGCAAACACAAGGCCATGTCGGTTCCGTCAATCGTACGCGCGGCAACCACGCGCCGGTTGAACCCGCCACTCACCTTGTAGTGATCTCCTTTATCTAGGTCATCGCGGAAGAAGTGCGCGCAGGTCAGAACCAGCCGGGTTGCCTGTTGGGTGCAGGGCCTTAAGGAGGCATCGATGAGCACTCCCGAGCAATAGCTACGGCGGGTGCGGATCTTGACAGCAGCGGGATGCGAGTTCACGCCGCCCAGCTTAACCGCACGGAGACGAGCGGTAGGCTAACTGACATGACTGATTATGCATCCCGCCTGAGCCGTGCCCGCGCGATTGCCGCCGCCAAGAATATCGATGTGTTGCTGGTGGGTACCGGGGCCGAGTTCGCTTATCTTACGGGTTCCTGGGTCTCGTCCCATGAGCGTTTGACCTGCTTGGTTATCCGCCCCGACGCCGAGCCGATCATCGTCGCACCCAGCACCGACATTGAGTCCCTTCAGGGTGTTGCCGCCCATCTGGTGGGATGGAGCGATGGCCACGATCCCTATGCGCTGGCCTTGGAAGGTGTGCGCCCCTCCACCGTTGCCTTGGGCTCCTCCCTGACCGCCGACCATGTATTGCGTTTCCAGTCCGCAATTCGAGGACAGCTCAATCCGTTATCGCCGTCTTCGACGTCCTCGACGGATGTACCGCAAGTGGAATACCTTCTAGCTACTGAGGCACTGGCTGAACTCTTTACCCGCAAGGACCCAGATGAGGTGGCGGAGCTACGCGCTGCTGCGGCGGCTATCGATGCCGTGCACGCAGAGGTGCCGCGTCTCTTAAAGCCGGGGCGCACTGAGGCCGAGGTAGCCGCCGATTTGCGGGAGCTCATCTTACGCGAGCACCGCGAGGTGGATTTCATCATCGTGGGTTCCGGTCCGAATGGAGCGAACCCGCATTATGACTATGGGGACAGGGAACTTGGCGCGGGCGATCCCGTCGTGGTGGATATCGGAGGAACGCTGGCCTCCGGTTATCACTCTGACTGCACCCGCACCTATGTGGTGGGAGCGGACCCCTCGGCGGCGCCCACCGATTTCCAGGAGGCCTACGCGGTGTTGGAAAAGGCCCAGGCTGCCGGACGAGCCGCCGCGCGCCCGGGCACAACCGCTCAGGGAATAGACCGTGCCACGCGCAGCGTGATCGAAGCGGCCGGTTGGGGTGAATATTTCACGCACCGCACTGGGCACGGCATTGGCTTGTCCACGCACGAGGAGCCTTTCATCATGGAGGGAAATGAGCTCGAGCTTTCCCAGTCCATGGCCTTTTCTATTGAGCCGGGTATCTACGTGCCGGGTAAGTGGGGCATGCGTCTCGAGGACATCGTGGTGACCACTGAATCCGGGTATGAGTCCCTGAACCAGGCCCCGAGGGGGTTGCGTTAATGGGCGCGCTGTTGATTCTTGGTGGGCGCAGCGATATCGGCGGCGAGCTTGCACGCCGTCTGTGTGCAGGCCGCCCAGTAGTACTTGCCGCGCGGGGTGAGCACGGTATGGATGAACTCACCTCTGAACTTCTCCGTAATGGGGCGGTTTCCGTGCACACGCTCTCCTTCGACGCCGCTGATGTGTCCACCCACCGTTCGGTCATCGAGCAAGCTACGGCACTCGCGGGTGAGGAAATTACGACAGCAGTCGTCGCCTTCGGAATCTTGGGTGACCAAGAGCGCGCAGAGCACGACGAGGCCCATGCCTTCGACATCGCGCTGGTGGACTATGCCGCGCAAGTCTCGATGCTTACCGTGCTTGCGGACGTCATGGCGAAAGGCCATATCGTGGCCTTTTCCTCCATCGCGGGTTGGCGTGCGCGCCGCACCAATTATGTCTATGGCTCGACCAAAGCGGGCCTAGATGCATTCTGCCAAGGCTTGGCAGATCGTTTGCACGGCAGCGACCTAGCGCTGATCACCGCGCGCCCCGGCTTCGTGATTGGGTCGATGACTGAAGGCATGAAACCCGCGCCCTTGTCGGTGACGCCAGGCGTCGTGGCGCAAGCTGTAGTAAAGGCCATCGAGTCCTCCTCGGGTACCCAGTCGTCGTCGGATTCGCGGCCGGTCTCCCGCACGCTGTGGATCCCCCGGAAGCTCCAATTGTTGGCCTGGATTATGAAGCTTGTTCCGCGCCCCATATGGCGGCACATGCCGCGCTAAGGACGGCCAAGAGCGGGGGAGTTGGCATCAAAAATGAAGCCGCGCGGTGCAAGGACTCGCAGCACGACATCAGCATCGCCTTCGGGCAAATCGTGGATGACCAAACCCCGCCACGGCGTTACTGAAATAGACGCACCCAGCTGGGCAATGAGTCCTGCGTACTCCCCAGGCAGGACGCCATCTTGCAGGCCCGCGCCCAGATCGACGCGGCCGGGCTTAGTGTGATCGGTCAGCCAGCCAATGGGCAAAACCGGCTGTGCAGTGGTCGTACGCGCAGAAAAGGCGAAGCTATCGAGGGCTTCAGGAAGCCCATTGGACACCTCGAGCACATAGCCCACGAGCTGCGAGATCGCTTCTTCTAGATCCAGGGCCGGTCCGGTTGCTGCCCCCTCTCGAATGAGGCGCGCCGAGCCGGCGTCCTCACCGTCTCCTGTACTAGCACCGGAAAGTTGGAGCCCAGCCGCCACACCGTGTGAGAGGAGATCGCCCGCGCCACCATCGATGCCAAAGACGGCATCCCGGCTGAGAGCCGGGGAGGCTCCTTCTGCTGCAGCCAGGGCATCAGCAACGCGCTGCGCCACACGGCGTGCATGAAGGGAGAGGGGAGAGGCCAGCACGTGAGCGTCGGTGTTGGGGAGGGGGACGTCGCCAAGCACCTGCTCATCACGGATGCCGCGCAGGCTGATGACGCTGTGCTCCTCAAGGTACACATGGCCATCGCCATGTTCCCTAGCGGCCTGGCCCAGGGCAAGCCACTGCTCGGGGGTGACAACGCCGCCAGCGGGATGGAAGCGCAAGGTATCGGATTCGGGATGCTTCGACTCGGGAAGGGACATGGTGGGTCAGTCTAATCGCTCCGGGAGGGTCTCCAGCGAACCGGCAGGTCCAGCAAGTATGGTGGGCTGCATGCCGTTTCTTCTGTTCATCGCGTACATCCTCCTCGAAACCCTGGCGTTTTGGGCAGTTGCCGAGTGGATTGGTGTGCTGTGGGCACTATTAGCCTTGGCGCTGACCATGCTCTTCGGTATGACGATAGCCAGCTGGGAAGTTCGCCGCATGATGGTCAGCCGCATCCGCCAGACCGAAGACGGAGTCTACGTAATGGAGGATCCCAATCCAGGTAAAACAGCCGGCAACGTCGGCCTGACTATGGTGGGCGGAATCCTGCTTTCGCTGCCCGGCTTCGTCTCCACGATCATCGGTGCTCTGCTCATTTTTGCGCCAACTCGTTCCATCATCCGCACGCTTCTTGCTGCGTCGATGTTCCGGAAAATCGAAGACATGGGTGTGCGCGTTTATGAAGCCTCACCCATGGCGCAACACCGCGACTCCTATGGATCCTTTGGAAGCTTCGGCGCGGGCGCTACCGGTAGTGCCATGGGAGGTAGGGGACAAGCGGACCACACGCACGAAGTCCTCGATGAAGATGAAATCCGCACATGGACCCAACACGTCAAGCCCGAGGATTTTGAGGACGGAAACAAATAGTGCTCACTGTGTGTGCCCGGCTTGTTCTCGCAGCTCTTTCGGGCGCGGTCACGTATCTATCGGTGGAGCCGCGCGGCTGGTGGGCCGCGGGAATCATTGGGGTAGCCATGTTGGTGGCCGCGTTATCTCCTTGGCGAAAACCCCTGCATTTAGGTTGGGCGGCGCTCATCGCTGTGGTCCATAGCGCTGTCTTGTATCTATTCACTCTCCCATGGATTGGTGAGCTCGTGGGCAACATGCCCTACATTGCGCTCGCTATCTTCCTCTCCTTGTACAGCATCCTCCTGGGTATCGGCGGGGCAGCGTTACTGCGCTTGAACTATGGCTTCGCGCTTTTCCCTTTCTTCTATGTGGCAGTGGAAATGCTGCGCTCCTCCGTCCCCTTTGGAGGTTTTGCCTGGGTACGTCTGGCGTGGGGACAGATTGAAGGCCCGCTCGCCAACCTTGCCCCATGGGGTGGGCCTGCGCTCATCAGCTTTGCGGTCGTCTGCGTCGCCGCGGGGGTGGTGGGCCTTGCGCGAGCACCACGGTTAGCCTGCGCGTTCCTGGCGGTGCCGCTTCTGGCAGGGCTCATCGCGGCGCAAGGCGTGAACCGACCCATCCACACCACAGGCACGGTCACGGTAGCCGCTGTCCAGGGAAACGTCCCGCGGCTGGGCCTTGACTTCGCAGCGCAACGCCGGGCAGTGTTGGATAACCACGTCCGCGTCACTGAGCAGGCAGCCCAGGATGGCGCACGGCCCGACATCGTCATGTGGCCTGAGAACTCCTCTGATATCAATCCTTTTGCCAACGAGGACGCACGGGCGCTTATCGACGGCGCCGCCCACGACATCGACGCCCCCATCCTCGTCGGAACTCTCACCCGAGATGAAGTTGGCGCGCGCAATACCATGCAGGTATTCAACCCAGATGGCTCGGTGGGGCAACACCACTACAAGAAGTACTTGCAGCCCTTTGGTGAGACGATGCCGATGCGCGAATTCTTTAGAAAGATCACTGATTTGGTAGACCTAGCGGGTGATATGAAACCCGGTGACGGGTCAGGCGTGGTGACTATGGCGGGGACTGCAGTGGGCGTTGCTACGTGCTACGAGGTCAGCTTTGACCAGGCGTTCCGAACGGCCATCGATAACGGTGCACAGATTCTCACAACGCCAACAAATAACGCCACGTTCAGCGATTCTGACATGACCTACCAGCAGCTGGCCATGAGCCGCCTGCGCGCACTGGAAGCGGACCGAGCCGTGGTAGTGGCCGCCACATCAGGAGTCTCAGCCATCGTGCACCCCGATGGTTCAGTGAGCCAAGACAGCGGTATCTTTGAGCCGGCTTATCTCGAAGAGGAACTTCCGCTGCGAGAAGGGCGTACATTTGCGGTGCGTTATGGTTCGCTCCTGCAGTGGCTCATGACTATTATTGGAACGGTCTGCGCGCTGTTTGCGATCTATTCCACCCGCTTGTCTGGACGACGCAGCGCGTCTTAAAGCAGAAACCTAAAGGAGCAAGGAACTAGTGAGCTCGACCCACGAATCTACTCTGGTCATCATCCCCACCTACAACGAGATTGAGAACCTGCCGCTAATCACCGGCCGCGTGCGCAAGGCCACTCCCGAGGTTCACATCCTGATCGTGGACGATAATTCCCCGGATGGCACCGGAGAGGCTGCAGACAAGCTGGCCGCTGAGGATTCTCACCTGCACGTGCTGCACCGCGAAGGCAAGGGTGGCCTTCTCGGCGCTTATATCGCCGGCTTCGAGTGGGGCCAAGAGAAGGATTACCAAGTTCTGTGTGAAATGGACGCCGACGGCTCCCACGCGCCGGAGCAGCTCCACCTCTTACTTGAGGAAATCCAGAAGGGCGCAGATCTGGTTATTGGCTCCCGCTACGTACCGGGTGGAGAGACAGTGAACTGGCCTGCCAACCGCGAGCTGCTGTCCCGTTTGGGCAACAAGTACATTTCGGTTGCCCTGGGTGCTGGCATCAATGACATGACTGCTGGCTACCGTGCCTTCCGGCGTGAGCTGCTTGAGCACCTCGACTTTGAGAAGCTCTCCAACGCCGGATACATCTTCCAGGTGGACGTTGCCTTCCGCGCCATCAAGGATGGCTTCGATGTCCGCGAGGTTCCGATCACCTTCACCGAGCGTGAACTTGGTGAATCCAAGTTGGATGGCTCCTTTGTTAAGGATTCTCTGCTCGAAGTAACCAAGTGGGGAGTGTCTCACCGCTCTGAACAGATCAGCGATTTCACCTCGGAAGTTTCGAAGATCACCTCCCGTACCGTCAAGGACATGGAGCTTGGCCCCAAGGTCTCCACGGCCAAGAACGCTGTATCGGACTTCGTTTCTGAAGTCTCCAACCTAGTTAAAGGCACCTTCAAGAAGTAACTCGATCCCCACGGCGCCTCATACACGCCCGTGAATAAGAAAGCTAAGCCCGGAAGCCGCAGTATGGCCTCCGGGCTTTTGCCGTAGTGACCAGTACTAGTGCTAATGTCATAGGTAGCACTTTAGTTGGTGCACAGTGACTTAATTCACTGTTTCTCACACTACGGATCGTTCGGCACGTACCTGCCGATGGAGGAGATTCTGCTATGGCAACCGTAACGTTCAAAGATGCTTCCCTAACCTACCCGGGAGCGAAAGAACCCACCGTCAAGAAATTCAACCTGGAAATCGCCGATGGCGAGTTCCTCGTCCTCGTCGGCCCTTCCGGCTGTGGTAAATCCACCACGCTGCGCATGCTAGCCGGTTTGGAAAACGTTACTGACGGTGCCATTTTCATCGGAGACAAGGACGTCACCCACGTTGCACCGCGTGACCGTGACATCGCCATGGTTTTCCAGAACTATGCTCTCTACCCGCACATGACTGTGCGCGAGAACATGGGCTTTGCACTGAAGATCGCCGGCAAGTCCCAAGACGAGATCAATAAGCGCGTCGACGAAGCCGCCGCCACCCTGGGCCTGACCGAATTCTTGGAGCGCAAGCCGAAGGCCCTGTCCGGTGGTCAGCGTCAGCGTGTGGCCATGGGCCGCGCCATTGTTCGTAACCCGCAGGTCTTCCTCATGGATGAGCCGCTGTCTAACCTCGATGCCAAGCTGCGTGTTCAGACCCGTACCCAGATTGCAGCCCTGCAGCGCAAGCTTGGGGTTACCACCGTCTACGTCACCCACGACCAGACGGAGGCCTTGACCATGGGTGACCGTATCGCGGTGCTGAAGGATGGCTACCTGCAGCAGGTTGGCGCGCCCCGAGAGCTTTATGACCGCCCCGCCAACGTCTTCGTCGCGGGCTTCATCGGCTCCCCAGCCATGAACTTGGGCACCTTCTCGGTCAAGGATGGTGACGCCACCTCTGGTCACGCTCGTATCAAGCTTTCCCCAGAAACCCTCGCCGCGATGACGCCGGAGGATAATGGCCGCATCACCATTGGTTTCCGCCCGGAGGCCCTGGAAATCATTCCAGAAGGCGAGTCCACCGATCTGTCCATCCCCATCAAGCTCGACTTCGTGGAGGAACTTGGTTCTGATTCCTTCCTCTATGGCAAGCTGGTGGGCGAAGGCGATCTCGGCTCCTCAAGCGAGGACGTCCCCGAGTCCGGCCAAATCGTCGTCCGCGCTGCGCCGAACACCGCGCCTGCTCCGGGCAGCATTTTCCATGCACGCATCGTGGAGGGTGGCCAGCACAACTTCTCGGCGTCGAGTGGCAAGCGCCTTCCTTAACTCCGCGTTCCGGCAGCGCCGCGGCACGTAATGAATAGGGCAGTTCTAGCCATAATCAGCAGAAAAGGTGGAGTGATTCGCCATGAAAGAGTCCATGAGCATCACCTCGTCGACGTACGCGTCGGCGCTGCTGACACTGCCCTGGGATACGCCCCTGGAACAGTGGCCCGATGATCTCATCGCTGCGCTGCCCAGGGGTATTTCCCGGCATATCGTGCGTTTCGTGGGGATCAACCGTGGCATCGTCGCGGTCAAAGAAATTGGTGCGCGTACCGCCCACCACGAGTACAAGATGCTGCGTGAACTGCAACGTCTTGGCGCCCCTAGTGTGCGCCCAGTAGCCGTGATCACCGGACGCCATCCGGCAGAGGAAGAATACGGGGAGCTCACCGCAGCTTTGGTGACCGAGCACTTGGAGTTTTCTCTGCCCTATCGTGAGATCTTCTCTCGGCACCTCACGGTCGTGGAAGCGGAGAAGCTCATCCGCGCCCTGTCCGTGCTTTTGGTGCGGATGCATCTGCTCAACTTCTACTGGGGCGATGTGTCGCTGTCCAACACTCTCTTTCGGCGCGATGCTGAAACCTATTCCGCCTATCTTGTCGATGCCGAAACAGGAGAGTTCCAGCCCAACCTCTCTGAATCACGCAGGCTTTACGACGTCGACATCGCCCGCGTCAACATCATCGGCGAGCTCATGGACCTCCAGGCGGGTGAATGCCTAGATAAGTCCATCGATGTCATCGCCCTAGGCGGCCTCGTCGAAAGCTCTTATCTTGAACTGTGGACGGAGCTCACCGCGGAGGAATCCGTCGACGCCAGTGAATACTGGCGCGTCTCCGAGAGAATTGACCGCCTCAATCAACTGGGCTTTGACGTAGGGGAGCTCAAGGTCACGAAGGACGATTCGCGGCAGGTTGTGCGCATTCGCCCTGTCGTGGTGGATCCGGGCCACTATCGTGCAGAGCTGTTGAGCTTGACCGGGCTGAGCGTCGAGGAACACCAGGCCCAACGCCTGTTGGGCTCGATCCAGGCCTATCAGGCCGTCGAATGCGGACCGCATGTGGGTCTTACCCAAGCCGCGCATCTCTGGATGACGCATGAATACGAGCCGACTATCGCCGCCGTCCCCGTGGAGATGTTAGACAAACTGGAGCCAGCACAAATCTTCCACGAAATCGTTGACCACCGCTGGTTCCTGGCCCAAGAAAGGGGAGGGGATGTCACCCTCCCGGAGGCCACGGCATCCTATCTTGCATCCGTGCTTCCTGCCCGCCGCGATGAAGCTCGCCTTCTCAGCACAAGCCCTTCAGACGAAGACTTGTCATAACCTCTCGCGTGCCCCAACGGCTCCTTCGATCACAAATCCATTCTTCTTTCCTCAGCTGTTTTTACGTGTATTTGTATGTTTTAGGTCCGATTGCCCCATAAATGGGGAGAGTTTCAATGTCCGAATATGGATATGGTCACAATCGGGTGTTTTAGGTCCGAATTCTTTTGAATATGTGGAATACCTCACTAAGGTGGAAGGCAGGCTAACCAGTTCATAGTCGGATTGTCATCCACTATGAAGCACTTGGTGGCGCTGGGAAGAAGCCTTCGTTATGGGAGGTCTCCCAGACACAACCGAATACGAGCCGGGTATCCATCTCGGCTCATCATCCCGCTTTTCATCAAGAAAGATGAGGACCTCATGAAGCGTCTTACTCGCATCGCATCCATCAGCATGGCATCCATGCTCGCCGCCGCAAGTCTCGTCGCGTGTTCCGGCTCCACCGACGAGGAAGGCGATGTTTACTTCCTGAACTTCAAGCCTGAACAGGACGCGGCCTACCAGGAGATCGCCAAGGCCTACACTGAAGAGACCGGCGTCAAGGTCAAGGTCGTTACCGCCGCTTCCGGCTCCTATGAGCAGACCCTCAAGGCCGAGATTGGCAAGGACGAGGCCCCGACTCTCTTCCAGGTCAATGGCCCAGCTGGCTTCATCACCTGGCAGGACTACATGGCAGATATGTCGGACACCGAGGTAGCTAAGCAGCTGACCGACGATATTCCGCCGCTGACCACCGAGGATGGAGAGGTACGTGGTGTTCCGTTTGCCGTCGAGGGCTTCGGCATCATCTACAACGACGAGATCTTCGACAAGTACATCGCCACGTCCGGCGCAAAGATCAAATCCACGGATGAGATCACCAGCTACCAGAAGCTCAAGGAAGTCGCCGAGGATATGCAGGCAAAGAGGGACGAGCTCGGTATCGAGGGCGCCTTCGCCTCCACCTCGCTGACGTCCGGCGAAGACTGGCGTTGGCAGACTCACCTGGCCAACGCTCCGATCTGGCAGGAGTACCAGGACAAGGGCGTCGAGGACACCAACGAGATCGAGTTCTCCTACAACAAGGAGTACAAGAACCTTTTCGATCTCTACCTTGAGAACTCCACCGTAGAAAAGTCTCTTGCGCCTTCTAAGACGGTGTCTGATTCCATGGCTGAGTTCGCACAGGGCAAGGCCGCTATGGTGCAGAACGGTAACTGGGCATGGTCCCAGATTTCCGAAACCTCTGGCAACGTGGTCAAGGAAGACAAGATCAAGTTCCTTCCGATGTACATGGGTCTGCCAGATGAAGAAAAGCACGGCATCAACGTCGGTACCGAGAACTACTTGGGCGTAAACTCTGAGGCCTCCGAGGTCGACCAGCAAGCCACCAAGGACTTCGTGGATTGGCTGTTTACCTCTGACGCTGGCAAGGAGCACGTGGTGAAGGACCTTGGCTTCATCGCACCGTTCGAAAGCTACACCGCTGAAGACACCCCGAATGATCCCCTTGCTCAGCAGGTCGCGGAAGCTATCGCTAACAAGGATCTGACCACCTACCCGTGGAACTTCCAGTACTTCCCATCCCAGCAGTTCAAGGATGACTTCGGCCAGGATCTGTCGCAGTACGCCTCCGGAAAGCTGAAGTGGGAGGACGTTGTCAAGCACTTCAAGGACAACTGGGCTGCTGAGAAGGAATCCAACTGGGGCTAAAGCTCTGTTCCCACCCCCTCGCCACACGCCTTCTAAGTAGCGGAGGGCGGGGAGGGGAGTAGGTGAGGGTTGTGGCCCGTGCCGCGAGCTTATGCGCGAGCGGCTATTCCGCATCCTCAGCCTCCTCTCCTCGCCGCCGTCCCGCTGGGAAACGTGTGACACCACCTGAAATGAAGGTTTCACCACCATGCAAGCAACGCTGAAGAAGTACTTCCCAGTCTTTGTCTTGCCCACCCTTCTGGCATTCATGATTGCCTTCTTGGTGCCGTTCATCGTGGGTTTCTTCCTCTCCTTTACGAAGTTCACCACTATCACCAACGCCAAGTGGGTTGGCATAGACAACTACGTCAAAGCTTTCTCCCAACGCGAAGGTTTCATCTCAGCCTTCGGTTTCACCGTCCTCGTGGTCATCGTCTCCGTGATCACAGTCAACATCTTTGCCTTCCTCTTGGCGTGGATGCTGACCCGCAAACTCCGCGGCACCAACTTTTTCCGCACGGTCTTCTTTATGCCGAACCTTATCGGCGGCATCGTGCTGGGTTATACCTGGCAGACCATGATCAACGCCGTGCTTTCGCACTATGCCACGACGATTAGCGCGGACTGGAAATTTGGCTACGCCGGCCTGATCATGCTGCTTAACTGGCAGCTCATCGGCTACATGATGATCATTTACATCGCCGGCCTCCAGAACGTCCCACCAGAGCTCATTGAGGCTGCCGAACTCGACGGCGTCAACAAATGGGAGATGCTGCGCCACGTCACTATTCCGATGGTCATGCCATCGATCACCATCTGCCTCTTCCTGACTTTGTCGAACTCCTTCAAACTCTTCGACCAGAACCTAGCGCTGACCAACGGTGCTCCTGGCGGGCAAACTGAGATGGTGGCGCTCAACATCGTCAACACGCTCTTTAACCGTATGAATGTCGAGGGCGTCGGCCAGGCCAAGGCTGTCATCTTCGTCGTCGTTGTGGTCGTCATCGCTTACTTCCAGCTGCGCGCGACCCGCTCCAAGGAAATCGAGGCTTAAGTTATGACTACCAGCACTTCAGCGCAGGCCGTTCCGGCCTCGAAGAAGAAGGATCACCAGCTTCCCTCGGATAATAAGACCCGGATGTCTGGCGGCGCCAAGTTCGTGGTCTACGCCATCCTGGCGTTCTTTACCATCGTCTTCCTTGGGCCGATCCTCTTCATCTTCATCAACTCCTTTAAGTCCAAGTTCGCTATCTCCTCCGATCCTTTCTCACTTCCCATCGGCGAAACCTGGGTGGGCTTCGAGAACTTCATGGTGGGCTTGACCAAGCAGGGCTTCTTGGAAGCGACCTTGTGGTCCTTTGTCATCACGATCCTCTCTGTCATCGTCATCGTGTTCTTCTCCGCAATGACCGCCTACTACATCACGCGCGTCAAAACTTGGTGGACAAACCTTCTGTACTACCTCTTCGTGGTCTCCATGATCATCCCCTTCCAGATGGTCATGTTCCCGACGGTCAAGATTGCAGACATGCTCCACCTCAACAACCCGATCGGCATCGTGGTGCTTTACCTCGGTTTCGGTTCCGGTCTGTCGGTGTTCATGTTTGCGGGCTTCGTCAAGTCCATCCCTCTGGATGTTGAGGAAGCTGCGATGATCGACGGCTGCGGTCCGCTCCAGAACTACTTCCGGGTAGTCTGGCCTATGCTCAAGCCAACTGCCATCACCGTGGCCATTCTTAATGCCATGTGGGTGTGGAACGACTACCTGCTGCCATACTTGGTCATCGGCCTGTCCACGCGCTACAAGACCATCCCGGTGGTCATCCAGTCCTTCGTTGGCTCCAACGGTAACCGCGATATGGGCGCCATGATGGCCATGCTGGTACTGGCCATCATCCCCATCGTCATCTTCTACTTCTCCACGCAGAAGCACATCATCGAAGGTGTGGCTGCCGGTGCCGTGAAGGGTTAAAAGGGTGCGATAGGTTAAAAGCCATGAATCGCATGCTCGGCCCCGAATCGAAGTTCTATGCTGCTCTGAGCCTCTTCGCTGACCTAGTCATCGTCAACGTTCTCCTCGTTATAACATGCTTTCCCGTGTTCACCGGGGGAATGTCCTTGCGCACCGCCCATGCGGTGACCGGGCAGATGGTCCGCGAGGAAGGTTCTCGCCGCGGCTCGGCTTTCGTTCGGGGCCTTTTGACGCGTCCCGGGGTCAACACCGCATGGTGGCTTATCTGCCTCGCCGTCACCGCCTTAGCCGCGTATGAATTCGCCATCATTGCCAAGGCAGATCTGGGTTCAATAGGCCTGGTACTGCGTGCAGCCTTAATCTCGGGGCTTATCTTATTGGCCTGTGTCAGCGTATGGTTCTTCCATCTCGATGCACCGGGGCTCAGTTTCCGTCAAAGAAGCGCACAAGCCATGATGAAGGCGGTAGGGCACCTACCGCGTACCCTATTAGCAGTATTGCCTGGCATAGTGCTTGTTCTGTACCCCGTCTTTTTCCCAGCGCAGTGGGGAGGCTACCTGTTCTTCCTCGCGGTGCTCGGCCCGGCTCTCGCGGTCTATCTTGCCGAGCTGGTGCTGCAATGGCCCGAACTCAATTCGCAATCCTCCGATAGCCCCTCTGCATAACGCGGTGCGCGCTAGCTGGCCTAAAACCAGAAATAGGGTAGTGGCATCCACATCAACGTGGAACCACTACCCTGCAGTCTTTGTGGGCTTCCTAGAAGCCCTTTAAGCTTCGCCTTCCTCCTGCGCCTTCTGCTCCTTGAGCAGACGGGCAGCCGCGCGGCGACGTGAACGCAGATTCTCGATTCGCTCGGTCAAGAGTTCATCCAACTCCTCAATAGAGCGGCGCTCGCGCAGCATGTCCCAGTGGGTACGCGGCGGCTTCACGGGCTTGGACTCGACGCCTTCGCCCTCAACCAGAGTGCCGAGCTTACCGTTCTTGCACATCCACTCCTCAGGGATCTCCGCATCGTCAGCGAAGGGCACCTCATAGATGTCGCCGTCTTCGGTGCGGTACTTCACCATTTGGCGTGGGGCCAAGTCGTGGTCGCGGTCGGTTTCGTAGCTCACTGCGCCCATGCGGCTGCCACGGAGTACGCGATCTGCCATGCAACATCATCCTTTTCACGTGTTGAGGTAGGGAAGTGATCAGGGTCGACCCATATCACCCAGAGAACTATCATTATAACGAACGGCCCACTGCCTTTGTTCCCACCCTCGGTTTAATGGGCTAAGGTGTGTGAGGTGATTGGTACACAGGATCCGCAGCCCGGAAAGCCAACAAGGCGCGGCTCGGCTACCTGCCAGTGGTGCGGCAAAGAGATCGCCCAGGGCGGCCGAGGAAGGCCACGCAAGTTTTGCTCGCCCTCGTGCAAGCAACGCGCGTACGAACAGCGCCACAACGTCGCAGGGACGCCCATACCAGCCAACGCTGTCATCTTGACTCCGGAGAGGGCCGACCGGCTTCGTGACGGCCTCTTCGAGCTTCGATGCTGTGCCGAGGACGTCGCCACGGCGGCGTCGGAAAGCGCCAGTGCGGAAGAAATGGAAGAACTGTGTGCCGAACTGGTCACATTGGCTCGTAAGCTTGAGGAATTGAGATAGCACATGAAATCTATACTTGGCAACCGCAAACTGATTGTTAGCATCTTCGTGATCCTGATTGTGGCCTCAACGGCACTGGCCCTTGGACCGCTGGCGTTCTCGTTGATCATGGGCCGTGGTGTGAAGACCGAGCCGATCAACGCTGATAAGGTCCAAGCCGCAACGACGGACGTCGACGGTGAATGGCAGGTGGCGCAAGGTTCGGCGCATAACCACACCTCAGCAGGGTTTACTATCGACGAAATCCTCCCGGCAGATAAGCGCACGACGTCTGGTTCCACCAAGCATGTTACCGGCCAGGCGACCATTCAGAACGGCATCGTCGAGAAGGCGCGCATCGCCGTGGGCATGTCTTCCTTGACCACGGATAAAAAGGTTCGCGATCAAAACATGAAGACGAAGCTCTTTGAGGTTTCAAAGTACCCAGAATCCACCTTTACGTTGACCGAGCCGGCTGATGTCTCCGCTGTGCCTGACGACGGCTCACTGGTTACCGTGCCACTCACAGGCGACCTCACCATCCACGGCCAGACCAAGAGCGTGACGCAGGATTTCCAGGTGGTGCGCGATGGTGACACCATCATCCTGGGCGGCGATATCCCGGTTAACCGCCTCGACTACGGAATTGAGACTCCAGAGATGATTGCCGCGCGAATCTCGGAAACCGGCGAGATCAATGTCCGCGTAACCTTTGAGAAGAAATAGTCACGGCTTCTTATGAACTCTCGCCATCTCATTCCAGTCCTGTGGATCCGGCTGATCGTGCTCGCAGGATTCGGCATCTTCATCTGGATCCAGGATATGAAGCTCCTCGCTGCCTTCTCGGTGTTACTCGTAGCCCTTACTGCGGTTCAGTTGGTGATTGCCTACCGTCAGCGCTAAAAATCGCGCTCGGTACAGCTACAGGAACATAGCCCAATTACGCAACTGTGACGATATTAGGACGGTAAGAGGGGCCGTCTGTGCAGCAAGCGGGGGATACAGATTGGGAACGTCAAGAGCCAACAGCGTTTAAACCCGCCTGAATGCAGTGCAACACTCGACACCAATGAAGAGCGCACAAATGGACCGCCTGGAAACTGACGGGGACCAGAAGCCGCGCATTAGCGAAGAAGTTTCATATCGCAGCAACAGCACAATACGGGCACGGCGAGCATTCCGAAACGTTCGCGGCGGATGTCCCGTTACCTAAGCTCCGAGCGGCAGCAAGATGGGGACAATGCGCCTGCCACGGTGCCACAACAACCCACGGACACCGACGCCGCACTGTCAAGGCCTGAACCAGAAGCCGGACAGGCTTAGCGGAAAGTCCACGCTTGGCCAACTGCTTAAGTAATTGTCCGATAATGTACATTATGTCAGATAATCGGCGTCCCCGCTTCCCGCCCAATGCAAAAACTTAATCAAGAAGAATTTTTCACCCATTGAGACTTTCATTTCATTACGTGGGACGGTAGTGTTTCCCTCATAACCAATCGACCTATCGAAATAATCAAGGAGGGCGCCCCTCACATGACCGCCGTCAGCACCACACCGGAAAAAACAGCGGCCCCAGCACAGCAGCTCACCAAACGTGACCGTGTGCGTGTGGCCGTGGCTTCAACTATTGGCACGACCATCGAGTTCTATGATTTCTATATTTATGCCACGGCAGCCGTAGCCGTCTTTCCTTTCCTCTTCTTCCCGAAGACTGAGGATCCCACCGTTGCCCTGCTGCAGTCCTTTGCCACCTTCGGCCTTGCCTTTATCGCTCGACCCCTGGGCTCACTGCTCTTTGGGCACTTCGGCGATCGCATCGGCCGCAAGGCCACGCTCGTTGGCGCACTCCTGACGATGGGCATTGCCACCTTTATCATTGGCATCCTGCCTACCTACCAAACCGCAGGCATTATCGCGCCAGCCCTGCTGGCCCTGATGCGCTTCTGCCAAGGTTTGGGCCTGGGCGGCGAATGGTCCGGTGCAGCTTTGCTCGCCTCCGAGACCGCGAAGGAAGGCAAACGAGCTTTTGCCGCCATGTGGCCGCAGTTTGGCGCACCCTTCGGCTTCCTACTGGCCAATGGCTTCTTCCTGACGCTCGTAGCCACCATGGATTACTCGCGCGGCGATACCACCGGCACCTTCATGGAATGGGGCTGGCGCCTGCCCTTCCTCGCCTCTGCTGTGATGGTGCTTATCGGTCTCTACGTCCGCTTGCGTCTGGAAGAAACACCGGTTTTCCAGCAGGCCGTTGATGAAGGTAAGAAGGTCAAGACCCCTATGGTGGAGGCTTTCCGCACAGCTTGGAAGCCGATGATCATTGGTACCTTCGTCATGGTCTCTTGCTACACCCTGTTCTACCTGGTCACCACCTGGATCCTTTCCTACGGTATTGGCGATAAGACCAAGGGTCTGGGCTTGGGAATCCCATACCTGGAGTTCCTGGAGATTCAGCTGATTTCCATCTTCATGTTCATCATCGGCATTCCGATGTCCTCCATGCTCTCGGACAAGTACGGACGCAAGCCGATCTTGACAATAACCTCGCTTATCATGATTGCCTTCGGCTTCAGCTTCCCGTACTTCTTGGGCATTGCGCACGCTGACCGCAACTCCGTCCTTGGGTTCCTGGTCGTTGGCATGTTCATCATGGGCCTCATCTTCGGCCCTATGTCCGCCGTTCTCCCAGAGCTCTTCCCCACCAACGTGCGCTACACCGGCTCCGGCATCGCGTACAACGTCTCCTCTATCCTCGGCGCCGCCGTGGCCCCGTTCATCGCAACGTGGCTCGTAAGCACATACAACGTGAGCTACGTGGGCTACTACCTGGTTATCGTTTGCTTCATCTCCCTCATCGCCATCCTCATGATGCAGGAGCTGAAGGATCAGGATCTGTCCCAGGTTTAGGTCTTTAGGTACAAGCATCTCCCCGACTCTTTCTAGTGTGAAGCACCAAGGTCGGGGAGATTTTTATTGCGGCGTTGCGGGCTCTACTCACATCGCCTTCATCTGACACCGCCTGCGGGCGCCATTCATGGGCGGTTGTGCCCCACTGCTGCCAAAAGTGCAGACCTGGAAGTGCAGACACGCTGGTCGCCGCCAAGCACTGCCTGGGCGCTTGACGACGCCCAACCTGCAAGTCTGCACTTCCAGGTCTGTACATATAGAAATAGGTGACCGGCAAAAATGTGCCAACCACCTATCACGAGCTCTTCATCCACTCAGCCTGCCTAGAAACTACGCAGTAACAGCAACTTCAGCGGCCTTCGCATCATCCTCGATGGGCTTGCGGCGCACGATCGCGGAGAAGATTGCGCCGGTGACGTTGGCCCACACCGCGGCGACCACACCCGGAATCGCCGCCTCAGGAGTGAAGAACTGCAGCGCCAATGCCGAGGCCAGACCGGAGTTCTGGGTCGCTACTTCAATTGCCGTAGTGCGTGCCGCTGCCTCGCGCTGGCGAGCAATTTTCGCCAGATAGTAGCCGAAAAGAAATCCGATGAGATTCTGGATAGCCACGCCCGCGAATACCACGAGACCAACGGTGACTAGCTTGTCCTGAGATTTCGACACCACCGCCATGACCACGCCGCCGATGCCAGCGATGGCCACCCACGGCAAGGCCGGCAAAACCTTGTCCACAGCTTTGCTGGCAATTACGCGCAGCAACAGACCCAGGCCCACCGGAATGAGGACGGTCTGGACCAGCGACCACATCATGCCAGCACCATCGACCTCCGCGGTTTGTCCCGCCAACCACAGCATGAGCACCGGCGTCATGATCGGCGAGACGAGGGTTGACACCGAAGTCATCGCCACCGACAACGCCACATCGCCCTTAGCCAGGTAGGCCATCACATTGGAGGCAGTACCGCCGGGCACAGAGCCAAGGAGGATGAGGCCGACAGTGGCGGCGTCGGAAAGCCCTAGCATTTTCGCCACGAGTACAGCACTCGTCGGCATGATGGCAAATTGACAGATAACGCCCAAGAAGATGGGCAACGGTCGCTTCGCCACCAGGGACAGGTCCGGAATAGTCAGGGTAAGGCCCATGGAAAACATGATGACCATGAGCAACTGCGAGGTGTACTGCCCCACCGGCTCAAAGGTGCTGGGGCTCACAAAGGCGACAATGGCGCAGGCAATGATAACGATGGGGAAGATGTAAACGGCAAGTTTCTCGCCGGTCTCCCCTTCTGTGCGCGGGTTCGTCATGGTGTTTCCTTTCCAGGATATGTCTCATTATGTGAATTGAGTATCCCATATGATGAACCTCACGTACCCGGTTTGGCCGAGATTTACTGTCAAGCGATAGATTAGAAATATGTCCAAGCTTTTAAGCCCCGATTCCTCTCGTTTCTCCCGCCCAGCCGGCACCACGAGCCAGGCCGACGCAGTCCCCGCACGCTTCAAGAACGGCTCTCCCGCCGACCTTGTGGCAGATATGGAAGCTATCGTCGGTCAAGAAAACGTGCACGGACGTCTCAGCGACCTCGTGCGCTTCTCCTCTGATGCCGGCCCTTACCGCTCCATCCCGAACATCGTGGTCTCCCCGCGCAACGCCGCGGACCTCGCTGCGCTGATGAAGTACTGCGATACTCACGATCGCCACATGACCTTCCGCGCAGCAGGAACGTCGCTGAACGGCCAGGCCATGGGCGATGACATCCTCGTCGATATCAAAACCCACTTCGGCGGCATGGAGGTGCGCGAAGAAGGCCGCAAGCTGTGGTCGCGCCCCGGCGTCATCTTGGGCGATGCCCAGGCGGTACTCTCCCGCCACGGTTTCATGCTGGGGCCGGACCCGGGATCCACGTCCGTGTGCACCATCGGTGGCGTGCTGGCCGATAACTCCGGCGGCATGCGCTGTTCTTTGGAGCGCGATAGCTACCACAGCATCGAAGAACTGATCTTCGTCTTGCCTTCCGGCACCATCGTGGATACATCGCGCGGTGATGAGGCCTTCCGAAAGCAGGAGCCGAAGCTCCACGCCGATCTACTGGCCTTCCGCGACAGGTTGCGCGCCAACACCGAGATAGTGGAGTTCCTGCGCACCAAGTTCTCCATCCGCAACACCAATGGCCTTCGTATCGACGCCTTCCTCGACGAAGACGAGCCCGTGCATATTCTCAAACGCCTCCTCATCGGTTCCGAGGGTATCTTCGGTGCTATCACGGAATCCGTCATCCGCACGGTGAAGCTACCGCGTGTGAAGGCCACGACGTGGGTCGAGCTGCCCAATCTCCGGGATGCCGCAAACTACGTACACCCCATCATGGAGACCGGTGCGGAGGCCTGCGAGCTCCTAGTCGCCCCGGTTATGCGCCGTTCTGCCGAGCACTATGCGCACGCGCCGGAATCGTGGCGCGACCTTGATGATGACGCCGCAGCACTCCTCGTGGAGGTCGGCGGCAGCGACGAGGCGGACTTGGACAAGGCTATGGATCGCCTACGCACCGTGCTTGCCGACGCCCCACTGCTCCGCCCCCTCGAATTCCTCACCACCGCGGAGGGTATGCGCGGCGCGTGGGAACTGCGCAACGGCCTCTACGGCCTGCTGGGCGCGGACCGTCCGAACGGCACGGCGTACATCACCGAGGATGTCTGCTTCCCGCCTTCTCAGGTTGGCGAAGCCGCAGCGGACCTGTTGGACTTGCAGGCCAAGTATGGTTACCCGGAATCGGTTATGGGTCACGCTGCTTTTGGCAACCTGCACTTCTTCTTCACGCCGCGCTTCGACGTCGAGGAGGAGCGCGAGTCCTATGCCGCGTTCTTGGATGACTTGGCGAAGCTGGTCATTGATAAGTACCAGGGCTCGATGAAAGCCGAGCATGGCACCGGCGTGAACATGGCGCCCTTCCTGGAGCACGAGTGGGGTACGGAGGCCTTCGCGCTGTTCTGGGAGGTCAAGAACATGATCGATCCCAAGGGCATCCTGGCACCGAACGTGAAGCTCACGCGCGATCAGACCATCCACTTGCGCAACTTCAAGTCCTTCCCCAAGGTCGAAGCTGAAATCAACCCGTGTGTGGAATGCGGCTTCTGTGAACCTGTCTGCCCCTCCCGCCACGCCACGGTGACCCCGCGTCAGCGCATCGTCTTGCGCCGCGAGATGGCCCGGCAGCAAGAAGGCTCGGCGGTCTTGGAACAACTACAGAAGGAGTACCAGTACGACGCCGTCGACATGTGCGCCGCCGACGGCACCTGTTCTATCCCCTGCCCGATTAGCATCGACACCGGCGCAGTGATGAAGCAGCTGCGCGCGCAGCAGGCCACCCCGGCCCGCGAGAAGGTGGCACTGACGACGGCGCAGCGCTGGGAGCTGGTGGAAAAGCTCGCCCGCGCCGGCATCGTCTCCGCCAACAAGATCCCCCACAAGCCCCTCGAGCTGGGTGCCAACATGGCACGTAACGTGGTAGCTCCCAACTTGCTGCCCACCGTCCCGGGGCCGCTTCCTCAGGCCGCACCGCGTCTGCCGGAAACCCCGCGCGAGGGCGCTGGAGCACTCTACTTCCCGGCCTGCATCAACCGTATTTTTGGCCGCCCAGCCGGAGCGGCTAAGGATTCGGTCGATCTCCCGCGCGCCATCGTGGAACTGGGACGCCGTGCCGGCCAGCCGGTGTGGATCCCCGAAGATGTCGCGGGCGATTGCTGCGGCACACCGTGGTCCTCCAAGGGCTACAAGGAAGGGTTTGAGTACCAGGCTCAAAAGATTGTGCGCGACCTCTGGCACTGGTCGGAGCACGGCCAGCTGCCCATCGTGGTTGACGCTGCCAGCTGCACCCACGGGTTGCTTGATTCCGTTCCGGAGGTGCTCTCCCCTGCCGACCGCAAGCTTTGGGAGGATCTGCGCATCCTCGATGTCGTGGAATGGCTTCGTGATGAGATCGCGCCACACCTGCCGATCGTGAAAAACATGGGCTCCATCGCCGTCCACCCAACCTGCTCGACTAACCACATGGGCATGAGCCAGGCGCTCGTTGACCTGGCAAACCTCTGCGGTGAAGCGAAGGTTCCGGAGGGAGCGATGTGCTGTGGCTCCGCCGGTGACCGCGTCATGCTGCACCCGGAACTCGTCGAATCCGCCACGCGCGAGGAGCGTGCTTCACTCGACGCGGAACACTTCGATGCCTTCGTCTCCGATAACCGCACCTGCGAGATGGGCCTGGAGATGATCTCCGGGCGGACCTATGAATCAATCGCAGTGTTGTTGGAGCGGGCCTCCCGTCCGGTGGTCACACCCTAGTAGGGGTGCCGTTTAACGGCGGCCCCCGCGGTTGCGGTGGGTCGCCACCACGTGCACCGCATCCAGCATCCCTAAGGTGAGCAGCGCCTCGCGGAGGGCAAACTGAAAGGTCCAGAGGCGGCGGAAAACCTGGTCGAAGCCCGCTGCCGCCGCTTCGCGGTGCCGCCCATCGAAGAAGCTGCGCTGGTAGCGAAGCGTTTCCAGGTAGTGGCTTCCGGTGTGGGTCTGAGCGATGATGCGCAGGGTGGAACGCCTATCGAAGAGTCGGTGGGTCTCCTCCAGCGTCGGGTAATCCAACCCGGGCCAGATATAAGCTCGCAGAACCTGAATCGCTGATCGAGCAGCCGGAGTCACCGCCTCGGTAGCAAAGAGCGACCCCAAGGCCACTCGCCCACCACTTACTAGTGAACGGTCCAGCATCTGCACATAGCGCCGGCGCTCGGAAGGCGATAGCGTCTCTAGCTTCTCCACGCTCACTATCGCGTCATAGCGCCCGCGCCACTGCTTCGGATTGGGCAACGCCGTCTCAATCCCCTGCACATGGACAGAATCAGCGGCGCCTTCGAGGAGCAGTTGTTCATCGAACAGCGCCTGCTGCTCTGTGTCGCCCGTAAGGACGTCAACGGTGGCGCGCCGGGCCACGGCTTGAACTGCTACTTGCAGCCCAGTCGCCGGATAAACCAGAAGGTGCGTGCCGGCGCCGGTGCGGGTGGCATCGAGAAGCCACTGTGCTGCGCGACGCTGCGCGTCGCCCAAGTCCTCGCGGTCCGTGTGCGTCGGCTCGGTCACGCTCGTCACATCGACGAAGTGCTCTTTGGGTTCCTTGCTCCCCACCCGCGCGCTATAGCTGCGGACCGCCTCGCGCACGGTGGTGGGAACACCACTAGCGAAAATTCCGCCCGAGTGGCTCAAGGAGTCACCCGCATACAGCTTCACCACATCAAGAGGCAGCTCGCCGGGGCTCGAAGCTTCCACCGCCAGTTCTTTCGCCTTCGGCCGATACCCCACCCCCAACAGCCGCAAGAGAACCTTGACGAGGCGGTCGGAATCGGGCGTCGTCCACTCGCCTGCCATATAAGACTCGGCCAGGCCCAGCCAGCCTGAATCAGCGATGCGGGAGAAGAGGGCGTCGTGCAGCACGGCGACATCTGGGTCTTCGCCTTCCAATTCGATCCCAGCCTTGGAACACGCCTGCGCAAACTCCGCCTCCGCCCGGTCGCTTTTGAAACGCAACAGCCGTGGTGAAGGGACGGTGGCCACGCCCGGCCACGCCGCAGCGTCAATCGAAGCCAAGTGGGAATACACGCTCTAGCCAGCCTTCCTCATCGCACACATGTGTCTCCCTAGACTAAGGCCAATAAGACCGCCACGGGTGAAGGCGCGGCCTAAAAAGCCAGTTAATAACCCATAAAGTATGCATGTACCGCTAGAAAGGTTTAGACTAACTCGGGTAAAATACTCTAGCTTTCTGAGGAAGGTATTCAATCACCATGGCGCAAACTCCCCACCGTCCTAGTAACGGCCGCCACCACGTCGTTGTTATCGGTGCCGGCTTCGGCGGCATCAACGCCGTTAAGAAGCTCAAGGACGCGGATGTTGAGATCACCCTCATCGACAAGAAGAACCACCACCTCTTCCAGCCGATGCTCTACCAGGTAGCCACCGGCGTCATCTCTGCCGGCGAAATCGCCCCGTCCACGCGTCAGATCTTGCGTCACCAGGACAACGTTAGTTTTGTCAACGGTGAGGTCACCGACGTCAATATCAAGGATCAGACCGTCACCGCAGAACTTGACGGTGCGGTTCGCACCTACGGCTACGACTCCCTCATCGTCGCCGCCGGCGCCGGCCAGTCCTACTTCGGCAACGACCACTTTGCCGAGTATGCCCCGGGCATGAAGACGCTTGACGACGCCTTGGAGATCCGCTCCCGCATCATCTCCGCCTTCGAGAAGGCGGAGCTGGAAGAGGATCCGGCCAAGCGTGAGAAACTGCTGACCTTCGTCATCGTCGGCGCTGGCCCGACTGGTGTTGAGCTCACCGGCCAGATCGCTGAACTGGCACAGCGCACCTTCGCTGGCACCTACTCCAACTTTGGTTCCTCCTCCGCCAAGATTTACCTGCTGGATGGTGCCCCGCAGGTCCTTCCTCCGTTTGGCAAGCGCCTCGGCCGCAAGGCACAGCGCACCCTGGAGAAGCTGGGCGTCGACGTGCGCCTCAACGCCATGGTTACCGACGTCACCGCTGACGCCGTCACCTACAAGAACATGAAGACCGAGGAAGAGGTCACCATCGAGGCCGCGACCAAGATCTGGTCCGCAGGTGTCGCCGCTTCCCCGCTGGGCAAGCTTATCGCCGACCAGGCAGGCGTCGAATCCGACCGTGCCGGCCGCGTCTCCGTAAACGAGGACCTCACGGTTGGTGAGTACAAGAACGTCTACATCGTCGGCGACATGATTTCCCTCAACCGCCTTCCGGGTGTGGCCCAGGTGGCCATCCAGGGTGGCAACCACGTGGGCAAGCTCATCGAGGCCAAGATTGATGAGGAGTCCACCGCTAACGAGGCCGAGCCGTTTGAGTACTTCGACAAGGGCTCCATGGCCGTCATTTCCCGCTTCAACGCAGTGGTCAAGCTGGGCAAGACCGAGTTCGCTGGCTTCCCGGCCTGGATCTCCTGGCTCGGCCTGCACATCTTCTACATCGTTGGCTTCCGTAGCCGCACTCTCGTTGCGCTGCACTGGCTGCTCAACGCCTTCTCGCGCGACCGCGGCAACCTGGAGATCACCCAGCAGCAGCGCGTTGCTCGCAACGTGATTGACCGCGACCTCCACTAGGTCTTACGCGTCTTAAAAGGAGAGAGGAATTATCCTCTCTCCTTTTTCTTTGCCCATGTACGGTAGACGGAAGAAAAGCCTAGATTAAGGAGAAAACAGTGAGCCAACCTGCGCTGCCCCGCGTCCTCAGCATCGCCGGCACCGATCCGACGGGCGGCGCTGGTATTCACGCCGACCTCAAGTCCTTTGAGTCCGCTGGGGCCTATGGAATGGCCGTGGTGACCGCCCTGGTTGCGCAGAATACGCAGGGCGTGCGGGCTATCCACACCCCACCGGTGGAGTTTCTGCGTGAGCAGCTGGCAAGCGTCAAGGACGACGTGACTATCGACGCCGTCAAGATCGGCATGCTGGGCTCTGTTGCCATCACCGAAACGGTGAGCGACTTCATCTCTTCCCTCCCCGCGAGCGTGCCGGTGGTCTGTGATCCAGTTATGGTCGCCTCCAGCGGTGACCGCCTGCTCGAGCCGGAGGCGGAGCGCGCCGTACGGGAGCTGGCTCGCCGCGCGACCGTGGTTACACCCAACCTGCCGGAACTCGCTGTCCTCGCGGGCGTAGCAGAGCCGCGCACCTTTGATGATGCTCTTTCTGTCGCAACCACGTGGGCCCACGAGACCGACACGTGGGTGGTAGTCAAGGGCGGGCACCTCGATGGAGCTGAGGCCGATAACGCGACCGTAAGCCCCTCCGGCGAAATCGCACGCGTGCCCTGCCCGCGAATTGATACGAAAAACACGCACGGCACCGGCTGCTCGCTGTCCTCAGCCCTAGCGGCGCGTTTGGGCGCGGGCGCATCCCTCAACGAAGCACTGGTATGGGCCACCGAATGGCTCCACGAGGCGATCGAACATGCGGATGCGCTCCACGTCGGTCACGGCCACGGCCCCGTTGACCACGGCCACCGACTCCGGCGCCTGGCCGCGGAGGCACACAGTTAGCCCAGTAGATCGGCGCCTGGGCGAGTAAGCACGGCCACCATGAAGGTGGAATTCTCCTTAAAGACCTTCATGTCCCAGGATGCAAAGATGAAGTCGACCCGATATCCCACTGAGCGGGCGAGGTCGAGGAAGTCCTCAAAACCCCAGCCGCGACCCTCTCCATAACCAACAACGAAGCGGCCGCCGGGGCGCAGCGCATTAAACACGTTGCGCAAGGCTGCCTCACGCCCCTCGGTAGCGATGAAAGTCATGACGTTGCCCGCAGCCACGGCGATGTCAAAGTTATCCTCCGGGATTTCCTCCTCGGAAAGATCACCTACCTCCCAGCGGGCCTCCGGATAATCGTTCACCGCGTGCTCAATCAAAATCGGGTCGACGTCCACGCCCAAGACCGTATGACCGCGCTTTGCCAACTCACCGCCGAGACGTCCGGAACCGCAGCCGGCGTCGAGAACGCGGGAGTGGCGTTCACTCATGGCGTCGATAAGCCGGGCTTCCCCATCGATATCCTTGCCCTGGGCCCGAAGCGTCTTCCATTTCCGCGCAAAGTTGTGGGAATGGGCGGGATTCGCTGCAGTTACTTCTTTCCAGGTAGGCATGACAACGAGTATAGGCCTTTAGAGGTGTAAGATTTAGCCGCTCTTATAAAACGCCTATACGAAGCGAAGGAGGCTGAGACACGATGCCATCTGTACCGTCACCATTCAAGCCACGCAAGAAAAACACTTCGGACAATAGTTCGCCGAGTTTTTCCGTGCCTGTCGAGCGCGCCATCGAGCACTGCCGAGTGTTCATCGACGGCGAGGCGCTGCCCGGTGAGTTCACCCCGCACAGCGCGCTGCAAGCCGTGGAAGAATACGGCCGTGGCTTCGTGTGGGTAGGCCTGTACGAGCCGCTCGAATCCCAGATGACGAAGGTAGCGGCTGAATTCCGCATCCACGAGCTCATCGTCGAGGACGTCGTCCAGGCGCACCAGCGCCCCAAGCTGGAGCGCTACGATGACCAGCTCTTCGTGGTGGCACGGTCGGTGAACTACCGCGACCACGATGAGGTTGCCGATAAGCGCCAGATCATCTCCACTGGTGAAATTCAGATGATCATCGGCGACACATTCATCATCACGGTCCGCCACTCAGCGAAACTGCCCAACTTGGCCTACGTGATTCAAGATGAACAGGACCTCGTTGAGCAAGGCCCTATTTCGCTCGCGTGGAAGATTCTGGACATGATGGTGGACCGCTACTCGGAGATTTGCCGCCTCATCGCCATCGAGGTCGACGAACTAGAAGAAGAGATCTTCACTCCGAATTCGTTGCCCAACATTGACCGTATCTACATGTTTAAGCGTGAGATTCTGGAGATGAAGCACGCCATCGTGCCGCTTTCGCCTGCTTTGCGCTCGATGGTCGCAGACCACAAGGATCTCATTCCGAAGACGATTCGCTCCTACATCCGAGATGTCAACGACCACCAACTTGTGGTCCAAGACCACGTGGCGGGCTTCGACGAGCGATTGACCTCGCTTATCGACGCCTCCGTGGCCAAAATCAGCATGCAACAGAACTCCGACATGCGCACGATTTCCGCGGTGGTTGGCATGTGGGCGGCGCCAACGCTCGTGGCGGGTATCTACGGCATGAACTTTGACGTCATGCCGGAGCTGCATTTTCCCTGGGGCTACTACGGGGCAATTGGCCTCATGATCTTGGTCGTGGCCGGAATGTGGTGGTGGTTCCGGCGTAACAACTGGTTGTAAGGGCTACTGCACCACCATGGTGCGCAGCGTGGAAGCAGCGAGAAGTACATCGCCCTGGCTGATTTTTACTTCCCACAGCTGCGTGCGGCGGCCCTTGTACAGCGGCGTAGCGACGGCAGTGACGGTGCCTTCGGCTACCGGCTTAAGGAAGTCGGTGTTGTTGTTCACACCGACCACCGGCTTGCCCGCGAGGATGAGGCTGCCGACAGATGCAGTGGACTCCGTAATCGTGCAGAAGAGTCCACCATTCGCCACGCCCCAAGGCTGGTGATGATCTGGAACGACATCAACCTCGGAGCGAATCTCATCAGCCGAGATGTGTGTGAAGCGCAGGCCGATCAGCCCGGCAAGCCCCTGTGGGTGTGAATTGATGAGCTGCAGTTCTTCGTCGTTAAGCGGGCGTGTTTGGGATACCGCTACGAACTTTTCAAAGATTTCAGAGTGTTTCATGCCACACCAGGTTAGTGGATATCGGTGACGTAGGATGGTGGACATGACTCAAACTGCTGAAAAGACAGATCTTGCTCAGATTGGTGTTGTGGGCCTTGCTGTAATGGGCTCCAACCTCGCGCGTAACTTTGCCCGAAACGGAAATACCGTCGCGGTCTACAACCGTAGTTCGGAAAAGACCCGCGCACTCATCAGTGAGCACGGTGATGAAGGGGCTTTCATCCCGTCCGAAACTGTGGAGGACTTCGTCGCCTCACTCGAGCGCCCCCGCAAGGCAATCATCATGGTGCAGGCTGGCGCGGCTACCGACGCTGTTATTGATCAACTCACCGAGGCCATGGATGAGGGCGACATTATCATCGATGGCGGCAACGCCTTGTTCACGGACACCATTCGCCGTGAGAAGGAGGTGGCGGCTAAGGGCCGTCACTTCGTCGGCGCGGGCATTTCCGGTGGTGAGGAAGGCGCGCTCAATGGTCCGTCCATCATGCCTGGCGGTCCAGCTGAGTCTTGGGAGACCTTGGGCCCAATCCTTGAGTCGATCGCCGCAGAAGTGGACGGAACGCCGTGTGTGACCCACATTGGGCCGGATGGCGCGGGGCACTTTGTCAAGATGGTGCACAACGGCATCGAATACGCCGATATGCAGGTTATCGGTGAGGCATACCAGCTGCTTCGTTATGGTGCGGGCATGGAACCGGCAGAAATCGCCGAGGTCTTCCGCGAGTGGAACGCCGGCGACCTGGACTCCTACCTCATTGAAATCACCGCCGAAGTCCTAGCACAGCAGGATTCGGAGACAGGTGCCCCGCTTGTCGACGTCATCGTGGACGCCGCCGGCCAGAAGGGCACCGGCCGTTGGACCGCCATTAACGGCCTCGAACTGGGCGTGCCGATCACTGGCATTGCGGAATCCGTTTTCGCGCGTGCGCTCTCTTCTGCCACTGCTCAGCGTGCAGCTGCCCAGGAGGGCCAGCTGCCTTCCGGAACCATTGCCGAGCTCAGCGTGGATAAGGCCGAGTTCGTCGAAGACGTTCGCCGTGCACTGTATGCCGCGAAGCTCATTGCCTACTCTCAGGGCTTCGATGAGATCAAGGCTGGCTCTGAGGAGTTTGGCTGGAACGTGGATCCACGTGACTTGGCTACCATATGGCGCGGTGGCTGCATCATTCGCGCGAAGTTCCTCGACCGCATCCGTGAGGCCTATGACAACAATGCCGACCTGCCTGCCTTGATTCTGGACCCGTATTTCAAGGGCGAGCTGGAGAACCTCATTGACCCGTGGCGCCGCGTCGTCGTTGCTGCAACGCAGCTGGGCCTGCCGGTTCCGGTGTTTTCCTCTTCCCTGTCCTACTACGACAGCTTGCGCGCCGAGCGCCTCCCAGCTGCTCTAATCCAGGGCCAGCGCGATTTCTTTGGCGCCCACACCTTCAAGCGTGTGGACCGGGACGGCACATTCCACATCGAATGGTCAGGTGACCGCTCCCTAACCGAGATGTAGCCGCCAAGCCCCTCCTCTGAGGGGCTTTTCTCATACCTGTTCCGCCGAACGTATTCCCACTTCATCGGCTGCGCCCACCCCTCACCATGCCTGCGGAACGCTCCAAGCCGCCACACGCCGCCGTTCCGGCCCATGGTTCACATCCCCCGCAAGCAGCCACCGTTCGCCCAGCCACCCCTTTCCCTCCCCTTTGTTAGCGTTAGCCCCACCTGTGAACCATATTCTCCCCGTTACCCGTGGCGCACCCCTTCTAAGCAGGTATTTTCCTCCTCCGGTTGCGGGGTACATAGACCTGTTTTAGTCTCTGTGCCCATGGGGGATATCGAAACCTACATCCACCTACGCAACTCGGGGATTGCACTGGTGGAACATATACCTGGCACACCCGATGAGCTCCGCGCGCTCGGAGCAGATACCACCGATGCTGCCGAGCTTTCACACCTACATCAGGTGTATTTCGGCCCCACCCGCTATACGGGTAAACAACGCAAAGCCCGCCACGCAGCCCTTCAACAACGCCACAGCCTCGGCACCCTCACACTCATCGAAACCTACACATCCAAGGTGAAAAAGACCCTGGATGCCTGGAACCTCCGAGCAAAACTCGCCGCCACCCCCGCACACCGCATCCGCCAGGTCGCCACCGCACGACTGAAAGAACTCAAGCGTAAAAGAACCGCCAAACCAGGCGTACGCATCACCTACCGCGAACAAGGCCCCAACACCCTCTCCATAACCGATGACGCCACCACGATTGCCAACATGCGCGGCGTCTTAGAATCCACCAACAACACCGACCTCCTAAAGGCCGCCAACGACATCTTCTTCAACAAAGCCTCCGGTACGAAGCCTGCGGTGCGCACCCAAGTCATCGTCACCCTCAACGAGCTAGACCAGATTATTAACGGCGACGGGGATGACATCGAACTCAACCTCACCAACGGCGCGCGCATGACAGGCGCAGAATTCTTAACCCACAAGTTCGCCGAAATAGGCTACGCCACCCTCGTCCACCCCCTCGACGGGCCCATCAACACCTGGCGACTATCACGTGGAGCAAACCTCAACCAACGCCTTAGCCTGCACGCCGAATCCCACACCTGCTCACGTCCTGGGTGTAATAAACCAGCTGATTACTGCCAAGTCCATCACCTTATCCCCTGGCAGGCAGGTGGCTACACCAACATCAACAACCTGACTTTCCTGTGTGCCTACCACAACGGCATTAATGATGATGACCCGCAAAGGCCTACCGGGCGTGGCTACATGTACCGACTTAATACAGGGGTGGACTTCATCCCGCCCTGGGGTGCACCGATTACCGCGATGCCGGAATACCAAGAAGCACTAGCCAGACTCAACGCTGAGCGGGAAACAGCCACAAAGACACAGGCCCCAGCCCAAGGATCTGTAACAACACCGGGCACAGCACCACAACCACCAGACCCACCACCCGACACCAGCTAACACCCACAACCACCACACACAGCAACGACAGAAAGGCCAACGCCGACCACCTACACCGACCCTGATGGAAGAAGCCGCCAACCACAGCAACGTTGACGGGGGACCGGGCACACCGGCGATCCTTCAAGACAGCAGCACCCACGAACCACAACAAAGTACGCGGAAAACCGACGATCCCGGACCACGGGTAATGTGCCACAAATTGCAGCGGGGGAACCGGGCGCTTAAGCCCTTAAAGAACGAGACCCGCCAACCAAAAGATTAACGGGATACCTGTGTTGCGTGACAGCAAGTTGACCGTGCGATGAGCCACCGCAGCGACACACTTTCAGGCCAGTTTTCGAAAGGCATCGACCTAGAGCAGGCTCAGCCGAGTGCTTTACCACCCGCAATCCCGGATACCCACACAACCTGCGGATAACAAATGCGCACTCGC
The DNA here is from genome assembly GCF_000022905.1 of Corynebacterium aurimucosum ATCC 700975. Taxonomy (NCBI): domain Bacteria; kingdom Bacillati; phylum Actinomycetota; class Actinomycetes; order Mycobacteriales; family Corynebacteriaceae; genus Corynebacterium; species Corynebacterium aurimucosum. The sequence goes on from NC_012590.1 coordinate 1,440,900, forward strand.
GGGCTGTGTAGCTTGCGGATGGAAGGGAAAGCTAGGCATCCACCGGCGGGCCTCCTGGAGTCAGCTCAAGGATGCCCGCACCCACAAGATAGGTTGCGAGATCATTCAAGTCAGCTTCATCCCCATTGTCGTCATAACCATCCATGACGTACTCGATGACCGCGTTACCGTCCTCGAGCACTTCCGCAATCACGTACTCCTCTGCCTCACCAAAGTCGGCAATCTGCGAGCCCCGGGCCGAAGTGAAGTCCTCGATGGAATCGCTCAGCCCAACGCTTTCCGTATCGCGAATCGCGTCCGTGTTCTCTGTGTACTGAGCCACGAACTCCCTGTCCGGGCCGTAGATACAAGAGATCGTCGGAACCCACTGCACATCCAGGCTCAGAAAGTCCGATTGCCCGAAGAAAGACGTGTCCTCATAGCACTCGTCCGAAAGCCCAATAAGCGGTTCGGGCACCGGGGCAGACACCTCGGAGGCGCGGATCCTGTCGACATCATCAGCGTCGTACGTGCTGTTCCAATACGCGTCATCGGAAGCCGCGACATCTCGTGGTGCCTCGTCGAAATCGGCCGCGACATCCTTGAAGAAGGAAACTGCAGCAAAGATTGCGACGGCTGCGATAATAGCGAGTACAAGGACTACTGCCAGTACAATCCACAGCACCTTCTTCGAGCTCGACTTCTTTTCCGGCGGCTGCGGCATTGCCGGTCCGCTGGCGTTAGGCCTTTGATTCTGATTGTTAAATCCAGGTGTTGCTTGGTTGTGTGCTGGTTGGCCTTGCTGTGGGTTCTGGCCAAATCCACCGGGCGGTTGTTGTGGGTTAGCGAAAGGGTTCGTCATGCCCATCAATCTAACAGAGAACCACGTCACAATATCGTGAAAAATGCAGGATGGGAGGCCCGTTCCCCGTCCTAGCTTTTCGGTCTGACGGCGCAGCGCATTAGACTGCCATCCGATGAGTACTTTCGCCGATCTCGGCCTCCCCCGCGATGTTGTCCGTGTTCTAGATAAGCAGGGCATCACGACCCCTTTCCCTATCCAAGAAGCTGCGATTCCCGACGCCCTCTCCGGCAAGGACGTCCTTGGCCGCGGCCCCACCGGTTCAGGGAAAACCTTTACGTTCGGGCTTCCTATGCTGTCCCGGCTGGCAGCATCCGGTGTTTCCCGCCCAGCGCACCCGCGTGGGCTTGTTCTGGCACCAACACGTGAGTTGGCAACCCAGATCCAGCAGCGCCTGGAAGAACCGGCAGCTGCCCTCGGCCTGCGTGTGCTTGCGGTAGTCGGAGGCGTCAACATCAACAACCACATTCGCTCACTCGCGCGCCCGGTCGACCTGCTCGTTGCCACACCGGGGCGCGCACAGGATCTTATCGACCAAGGCAAGCTCTTCTTCGACCACGTCGCCATCGCTGCCCTCGACGAGGCCGACCAGATGGCGGATATGGGATTCCTTCCCCAGGTGCGCAAACTACTTAAGCTCACCCCTGAAGAAGGCCAGCGTTTGCTCTTCTCCGCCACTCTCGACGGCGAGGTGAACAAGCTGGTCGAGCAGTTCATGCACGAGCCCGTAACTCACTCCACCGCACCCGTTGAGGCCGCCGTGGACACGATGGAACACCACCTGATTTTCATCGGCACCCGTGAGGCTCGCAACGACGTCGTCCTGCGCCTGGGTGCACGCAAAGGCAAGACCATCATGTTCATGCGTACTAAGCACGGCGTCGACAGGCAGGCCAAAAAGCTCCGCAGAGTCGGAATCAATGCGCTGCCCCTCCACGGCGATAAGGGCCAAGGCTCGCGGACGAAGGCTATAGAAGGCTTCGCCGACGGCAGCGTTCCGGTGCTCGTCGCCACCGATATCGCCGCGCGTGGAATCGACATCGCGGACGTGTCCCTCGTCGTCCACGTTGACCCGCCCGCGGAACACAAGGCCTACCTGCACCGTTCCGGCCGCACGGCCCGCGGCGGAGAGTCAGGCACCGTGGTCACGCTCGTCACTGATGAACAGCGCGACGAAGTGGCCAAACTCATCGCGAAAGCCGGGGTCAAACACACTGACCTCGACATCAGCGACCGCGCCAACCCCGCCAGCAGTCCAGAGCTTGCCCAGATGACCGGTGCACGCAAGCCAAAGGGCGAACCGCTCGGCCCACCACACCAGCAACAGCCTTCGCGTCAGCGAGCTGGCAGCCAAGGCCAGCGCCGCCGTAACCCACGCCGCCGACGGGGCAACGCAGGTCAACAATGATTCTTCAGACCACCGACTGGCGAGCTCAGATGCGCAAGCATGAGGAGTCAGCAGATGAGTTCCTTAGGCGCTATCGGCACCCAGGTTCCTACCACCCTGTCTATGACTTTCTCTTCGAGTACTACCCTGTTCGCCCTTCGCATCTCCGGCGCTGGCACCCAGGGGTAGGCATCACCCTGGCAGGGGATGCTCCACACAGCGACTGGCGCTACTACCGCCGCACTGCTGAGGGAGTCACACTGGACACCGAGGCCTTCTTCGAGCGCCGCGGCGGTACCGTGCGCTACATCCTGGACTTACTGGAAAAGACCACGCGCAACCCCACCCAGTTTGATTGTTTTGGGCTGCATGAATGGGCAATGGTTTACCACACCGATACTCCTCGCCACGGCCTGCCGTTGCGGTTAGGGGCGGAGGGGACGAATGAGGTCGTCGACAAGCACCGCATCAAGTGCACGCACTACGATGCCTTCCGTTTCTTCACCGAGCCCGCGCGTCCTCTCAACCTCACGGTGCTGACTCGCGAGGGGCAACCCGAGAACGACCAGGCTGGCTGCGTCCATGTGAGCATGGATCTCTATAAATGGGCGTGGAAATTGGGACCATTGGTGCCGGGTGACTTGTTCCTCGATACCTTCCGTCTGGCCGTCGCCGCACGCACGCTCGATATGGAGGCCTCTCCCTATGATTGTCGCGAATGGGGCTTTGGTGTCGTGCCCATCGAAACGCCTGAGGGAAAGTCGGAGTATGTGCGGCGCCAACGCGCGCTTGCCGACGCCTCCGAGCCCCTCCGCGCGCGGCTTGTCTCCCAAATTCGGTATGCGCTAGCCGCTACAATGAGAAACCATTGATGTGACCCGTCGGGGACGCATTGCGCGGCCCCGAGACCTCAGCGCGGAAGGAAAAAGATGGCCCGGCACTCGGATGGAAAGAATAACTACGCATTTGCACCGTGGGTCATCATCGTGGCCATCCTGGCGGTGTTGGCACTGGCCATTGGCGGATTCTTCCTTTTCCGGGAGGGGGACTCCTCAAACTCTGAGACAGTGGCTGCAGACACAACCGCTGAGGCTTCCCCTGAGGAAACCCCCACCAGCACTGCGGCCAAGACTCCGGAATCCGCCACGTCTTCGGAATCAGAGCATCCTTCTTCGGCCGCGCCCACCACGGAGAACAAGGCCCCTGAAGATGTCGCGCCAAATACGCTGTTCCTCCTGGATACGTCCGAGAACCTCGCGCCCTACTTCGATGCGGTAAGCCAGGGCGTGGCGGAGGCGGCGTCGGCAGTCGGCGCCAAGGGAAGCCAGGTGGCTCTCTGGAACTATTCCTCCCCCATTTCCGCAACTGCCACCGTGGGCTTCCGTCAAAATGTTGCTTATGGCGACGCCGAGAACGTCGCCTTTGCCGTGGGGCAGTTCGGCACCGGTGGCGTTCCACAAACACGCAGCGCCGTCGTAGCGGCACTCGATAACGCCACGGATCAAACAGCTGGAAGCGGAGACAACACTCGCGTCGTGCTGATTACCACTGGAACCCAACAAGATATGGGTGACGCAAGCTTTGCGGAGGCAGCCAAGAACGCTCGCGGTGAAGGCGTTAGTTTGAGCGTGGTGCATATCGGTGATGCTGAGAAGGACGCGGAGCTGGAGAAACTCGCTGATGTTTACTCCACTATCTCGAATCCTTCCGATGCCCAAGAAGTCATCACGAGCGCCGCTGGGGCGTAATAATTGGATACGATGCGTGGTCTCGCTTGAAGCGGCGATGAGCGGTCATATAAGACCAGGGCGGCACAGCAGAAAAGCCGCCGCATCCTCTACGGCACTGACGTGAGCTGCAGTGCGCAGGAGGAGCGGCGGCGGTTGCCTGTGGCGAGGGTTTTAGGAGGTCTTGCGCTTGCGGCGAGCAGCTAGCTCGTCGAGGCCAATGACAACGTCGATGTCTTCTTCCTCCACCACACGCTCGGCCGGGAAGGAAGTAATGGTGCCAGAGAGTTCCTTGAGAATACCCGGCACGGCAATTCCGAACACGCCTTGGCCACCGGCAAGCAGGTCAATGACTTCGTCGTTAGAGCGGCACTCGTAGACCGTGGTGCCGTCCGACACCAAGGTGAGCTCAGCAAGATCGTTGACACCGCGGTCGCGCAAAGATTCCACGGCGAGGCGGATGTTCTGGAGGGAGATACCGGTATCCAGAAGGCGCTTGACAATCTTCAGGACCAACACGTCCTTAAAGGAGTACAGACGCTGGGAACCAGAGCCGCGGGCGGTGCGGATCGAGGGCTTAACCAAGTCGGTACGCGCCCAGTAGTCCAGCTGGCGATAGGTGATTCCAGCCACCTGACAAGCGATGGGAACGCGGTAGCCCAGCTCCTCATCAGGTCCTACATCGAAGAGGGATTCCTGAACGTAGGTGTTAGCTGCGCTATCGTCGAGCGGCAGAGCGCTGGACTCAGAACGGTTATTCTTACTGCTCACGTAATTACTCCAGTGATACTTGAGGGGAGTTCTAGTTGTCTATTAAAGGGCACGTCAGCGACGGCGTCAAGAGTCGTCCGCTGTGAACCTCAAGTAGAACTTTAGACTTTTTGATTCACTTTGTCATCATTAGTCACACGCGTGTCATTAAAATTTTCACTGGCAGCATGAGAAAAGCGGCGCCCGCAAGGCGCCGCTGTGACCATCAAGGTCGGTTTAGAGCATAAGAGCGCTATTGAACCACGGGGAACTTAAGCTCTTCGCAGTGAAAGAGTTAATCCTCCTCTTCCTCTCCTCCAAGCAAGTCCTCTTCCGATATCCCAGAATCACGCATCATCTGCTCGAAGCCATCATCTTCCTGCGTATTCTGCTGAGCAGCTCGCTCTTGAAAATCACGGATGCGCTTCTCCGGAAAGGTCTCCGGGGATTCCGCCTCACGCTCTAGGCCGTAATACTCCTTGAGGTCATCGTCGCTAATGTAAATGGCCACCTCGTCGAGCACGTCCTTTTCAAAATGGATGGGCAGCCCATAGTGGTCTGCCAGGACGAGTGCATCGGACAAACGGGCATCGTGCTCTTCGCCGGTTCCGTCCACGAGATCAACCATGAAAACGCCCTTGCGATACTCGGAGACGCAGATGTGCTCAATGCCATCGAGCTGCTCCGCGAAGGCGATGAGCAACTCGTAGGTGCTTGGCCGCGCGTTGAAATGCCGCTCGAGGACTTGCAGCACGCGCGCTCCATCAATCGGCGAGACCCACACTGGCACGTGCCGGTCCGCCTCTTCCCAATAGAAAAGAGCACAAAGATTGCCCTCGGGACCGACGGGATGGATTCCTAGAAATTTCAATACTTCAGTAGTCATGGGACCCACTTTTACACACTTTTCTTGCACATGAGCTAGGCAGCGTAGAGATACTCGGGGTAGCACGAGAAGTCGTCGCGAAACTTGGGCTATGCCTCATCCCATCGCGAGGAGGGCATCAGGCTTTAGGGCCGGAATTCGTCGCGAAGCTCGGTCTTGACCAACGTCCCGTGAAGCGATAAAACCAGGGCCGCCATCTGCTGGGACAGCTCTTCGGCCTGTTGCGGGGCAGTATCAGACTTCGAATGCGCAACCGGCGTTGCCACCTGCGAAATCATGTCCGCTTGGCGGCGGGCAGCATTGCGCAACGACTTTAACTGCCGCGCCTCGAGCCCAAAGGACTCCAGCGCCACGGCCGCGGAAACGATGGACACGTCATCCGTGTCAAAGAAGCCCGCCGGATCCGGCTTGATCAGGCCCACCGAGACCAGTTTCGCGATGTTTTCCTGCGTGGTTCCGGCTTGGTCGGCCACGTCGGCGTCGGTAAGCCGGGTAACTACCGGCGCCCGCAGCTGCTCAGCGCTGATGAGGGCCTCAGCCTGGGAGGAAACAATAGCCGTCACCTGCCCCGAGTCCATTGCATCCAGCTGTTCCCGAATGACCTTGAGCGGCGTGTAGTGATCACGCTGCGCAGTCAGAATGTAGCGCAGGCGGTCCAAGTCCTTTTGATAATAGCGACGGTAGCCCTTTGCAGTGCGCTCCGGAGTAATCAGCCCCTCAGATTCCAAGAAGCGAATCTTCGACACCGTCACGTCTGGGAATTGCTTCTGAACGTGCTTCAGCGTTACGCCAATGGACATAGGCTTCTGCTTAGCAGGCTTGGTCTTCTTGGCCACGGAAGACGCTGCTGCGGCAGCGGCGGTGGACTTCTGCGCACTCACGATAGGACTACTACTGCTTTCTACACGGTTTCACTTGGACACAGCGGGAACGTGGGCGGGGAGCGAGATAAACCTACTCCCCTCGTTCCCCCTAGTTCCTACTAACTAGAACTGCTTTATTTAGGGGCAATAAATACCAGGCGGAACTTTCCGATCTGGATTTCATCGCCTACTTCCAGCACCTGCGCGTTGCGCGGCTCACGGTTGACGTAGGTGCCGTTGAGCGATCCGACATCGACGACCTCAAATTGGCCGTCTTTGGCGCGGAACTCGGCATGGCGGCGGGACACCGTGACATCATCAAGGAAAATATCTGCTTCTGGGTGGCGTCCAGCGGTGGTGGTCGGCTGATCCAGCAGGAAGCGTGCGCCAGCGTTGGGGCCGCGCTTTACGACGAGCAGCGCCTGGCCCTCTGCCAGGTTCTCAGCGCCGGCAACGGAGGCGTCAGAACCCGCCGCGGTGCCGTTTTCCATCTCCTTGAGAAGATCAGCGCGGAAGACAGAAGTAGTCTCTGCCTGCGGTTCCGGCGTTCCGGTATTCTCGCTCATTTTTACCTCCGAAGGGTCGGATCGATGTTGACTCATTCCATATTAGCGACTCCGCTGTCCGCGCGAGTCACCTCTGGCGCATTTACATTAGCGGAAAATGTTTCCTATGCCCTTGAGCACGGAGTTTCCGCCCCCAGATAGTGGGTTATCAGAGACCATATAAGTCCACGTGGCGCTCGGTCGGGACAGCCCATGATCCTCTAGGTGGGCACCCTCAGAATCAATAAGCACAGTCTTAAAAGTATCAAGAGCATCATCAACTGCCCGCTGCGCCAAGTCCTTAAATTCACGCACCGCGATGCGGTGGTACTCGTCGATAGGCGTTTCGCGAGCAATGGCGCGCAAGTGGATGGATTCACGAACGTCGTCCATCAGCTCCAGGTGGTCGGCCCACGCCAAATCTAGGTGATACAGCATAATCTCGCGGGCGGCTCGCTCCCGAGCCTCCGCGGGGACCTCGCCAAGCTCGACTGCACGTTCGGGCGCCCGTTCAGCCAGCTCCCGCCAGGCTTGATCGGTATCGAGCAGCTTGGCACGGCGTTCATCGATAATGATACGCTGGTCCGCGAGCAACTGGTTGTATTTCCAGGTCTGCGCGTGGATCTCCAGCAGTTGACCCTCCGTCACGCGCTGGCAGTGGGCGATGAAGTCCCGCACACGCTTGGAATCGATGAGCCCGTTGGCATCAGGTCGTGCGGACAAGGATTCATCTTCCCCACCCTGTTTGACCACGTCATCCTCCAAGGAGACAAAGAAGAGAGACTTCCCGGGATCTCCTTGGCGGCCTGCACGCCCGCGCAACTGGTTATCCAAACGAGAGGAGCGGTGCCGCGAGGTGCCGAGCACTGCCAATCCGCCCTTTTCAACAACGGCTTCACGGTCTGACTCATCCGCGCCGCCAAGCTTGATATCGGTGCCGCGGCCCGCCATTTGGGTGGACACGGTCACTCGCCCCACGTCACCTGCTTCCGCAACGATGCGCGCCTCGTCCTCGTCATTCTTGGCGTTGAGGACGTTGACCGTAATCCCCCGTTCACGGAGGGCTTCGGCGAGGTCTTCTGATTCAGCAACGTCGTGGGTACCCACGAGCACCGGCTGACCAGTGCTATTGATTGCCACGATCTCATTGACGATGGCACGGGATTTCTCATCCACCGAGGCATAAATGCGGTCATCTTCGTCGAAGCGCTGCAGTTCCTTGTTACGGTCGATGACGGAGACGTGCAGGTCATAAAACTGACGCAGTTGGTCTGTTGCCTCCACTGCGGTACCGGTCATGCCGCACACCAGCGGATAGCGCCGCATGAGCTCCTGGAGCGTAATGGTGTCGAGGATGCGCCCGCCTTCCGATACTTCCAAGCCTTCCTTGGCCTCCACCGCCGCTTGAAGGCCATCCGGCCAGCGCTGCAGTTCGGCGACGCGGCCGCGGGAGGCGTCGATAAGCTGCAGCTTTCCTTCCGTGATGATGTAGTGAATATCGCGGATAAGCAATGCCTTAGCGTGCAGCGCCAAGTTGACTTTAACTAGCACGGAGCCGATGTTCTCCTCCGAGTAGAGAGAGTCGAGGCCCAATTCGCGCTCCACGCGTGCCGCACCCTCATCGGTGAGCGCTACCGTGCGCCCATCCTCCGCGATAACGTAGTCCTGCTCCTCGCGCAGCCGGGAGACCACGTTGGTGATGTGGCCCGTAGATTCCTCACCGGGGCGATTTCCGGCGAGGACGAGGGGGACGAGGGCTTCGTCGACAAGCACAGAATCCGCTTCATCCACCAACGCCACATCCGCGCGCGCTTGCACCGTCTGCTCGCGGGACGTGATCTGGTTATCCCGTAGCACGTCGAAACCGAGCTCATTGACTGGCGCATAGATGATGTCGGATAGGTAGGCCGCGCGGCGTTCTTCCGGGCCGAGCTTCTCCGTTACAGAGGCCACCGTGAGTCCAAAGAATTCCACGAGCGGGCGCATCCATTCGGCATCACGCGCTGCTAGATAATTGTTGACTGTCACCAGGTGCACGCGCTTACCGGTGAGCGCGAAACCAGTCGCGGCCATGGCGCCCACCAGCGTCTTTCCCTCGCCGGTGGCCATCTGGATAACGTCACCTTCAAGAAGTCGCAGCACAGCTTGGGATTGGACTGTAAAAGGACGCATGCCAAGCTTGCGTTCACTGGCCACGGCCAGGGCTGCGAGGAAGCGGGACTTATCCGCGATCTTGCCGTCCTTCACGCACTCCCGTGCGGTGGCGGCAACCTCAGTATCCGACAGGTTCGCGATATCCTCCACCGCGGAATCTGCGGCCGTTACAACGGCTTTCGACTTCTTATTGTTGCGTTCGGACTGCGCGCCCATTGCTTTCCAGAACCAATCGAATGCGCCCATGAGCACTCCTCCATCCTTGTGCGTCATACAGGTCTTCTATCGACTCTAGTCAACCCCGGTTCGCAGGCGTGCGTTCGCCCTTATATCCTTATGGTCATGCAATCCGTGAACGTGTCGCTCCCCTCCAGCACCGGTACCACGATGGCCGGAACCATCGACTTCCCTGACTCCCCTCCGCAAGCCTTCGCCATCTTTGCGCACTGCTTTGCCGGCTCGCGCCATACCCCTGGCGCTGCCCGCGTGAGCAAGCAGCTGACTAACTTTGGCATCGCTACCCTGCGCTTCGATTTTCCTGGCTTAGGCCAATCCGAAGGAAATTTCGCGGACACATGTTTCAGCCAAAATGTTGCCGATATCCAGGCCGCCGCCGACTGGCTGGCCAAGAATTATTCCGCGCCGCAGCTCCTCATGGGCCACTCGCTGGGCGGCGCGGCCGCTCTCGCAGCAGCCAATGACATTCGTTCCCTCAAGGCCGTCGCCACCATTGGCGCTCCATTCGATCCCGCGCACTCTGTGCTGCACTACGCCGACAAGATTGGCCAGGTCGATGCCAATGGCGAGGTAGAGGTCACCTTGGGCGGCCGCGCGCTGACCATTTCGCGCCTTTTCCTCGAAGATCTTGCTGATACCAACCCGGAGGCGTACCTTCCGCGTCTGCGCAAGCCTCTCATGGTGCTGCACTCCCCGATTGATCAGACCGTCGGCATCGATAACGCCCAGAACATCTTCCGCACCACGCGCTACCCCAAGTCCCTCGTCGCTTTGGACAAGGCTGATCACCTCCTAACTAAACAAGGCGCAGCAGCCCGCGCGGCCGATCTCATTGGCGCGTGGGCGGAGCAGTTCGTTGTCCCGGAAAATCTTCCCGCAGCGGTCGCTGATGATTCAGCACTAGCCATCCCGGCAGTAGGAACCAGGATGGGCGTCGTCGTGCGCCACAATAACCGGTCTGTGAGCGCTGACCGCACGAAGAAGAACGGCGGCAAAGGGCAAGGGTTTACCGCAGAAGGCCTTCTTATGTCAGCAGTGGCTGCAGCAAGCACCCAGGCCATCATGGCAGCGGGCAAGGCGCACAAAATCGATGCAAAGGCTCTTGAATCGGTGTCCGTCACCGTTACCCAAGAATCCGAGACTCGTTTTGCACGTACGGTGACACTCCCAGCCTCTTTGACTGCGGACCAACAACGCGCGCTTGGCGACGCCGCCGCAGCATCCACCATCGATCCCCTTCTCACAGTGGATGTCACCACCACTGTGAGAACCACTGCGGGATAGACCACCCATGATCGTTCTCAATCCACTTGACCCCGCCGCCCGCTGCCCCTGCGGCACCGGTTTAACGTTTGGCGAGTGCTGCTCGCGCTACCACGCGGGCACGCCTGCCCCCTCGGCAGAAGCACTGATGCGCTCACGTTTCAGTGCTTTCGTCACCGGCGACGAGGACTATTTGCTGCGCACGTGGGACCCCGAAACTCGCCCCGAACGTCTTGATCTTGCCGAGACCGGCATTCGCTTTTATCGCCTCGACATTATCGACACCGTCGCGGGTGGCCCCTTGGACCAGACCGGCATCGTGGAATTCGAGGCCTTCTACAAGGGCGCTGCCAAGGGATCTCAACGGGAGCGCTCCTCTTTCCGCCGGCAAGACGGGCAGTGGGTCTATTCCTCCGGCGAGCTTTAGCTGCCGCTAAAACAAAGGATGAACAGGGATTTGTCGAAGCGAATACTACTGGTGTAATCTGTAGCAGTTGCACCAAACGGTGCGGCGGCGGACTATGGCGCAGTTTGGTAGCGCACTACACTGGGGGTGTAGGGGTCGCAGGTTCAAATCCTGTTAGTCCGACAGCATTCAGGCTGGTCAGAGCTTTTCTGACCAGCCCTTTGTGTTGCCTAGCCCGTTGTCGTTGACGGCGCTCGCAGGAACGGTGATATTAAAGCCCACTCCGAAACGGTCGACGACCATGCCGAAGTAATCACCCCAAGGAGCTTGGGCAAAGGGCATGGAAGGCTTCCCTTCCGCGGCGAGCGCGGCATAAATCTTCTCCGCCTCTTCCACAGAATCCGATTCCACGGTGAATCCAATATCGCCAGGATTTACGCGATCACGAGAGTTCTGCAAGTCATCACCACCGCCAAGGGTAAATGGCCCCTGGAGCGTAGCGTGTGCAACCGCCTTACGGGGCGGATCAAAGGGGAATTGGACGCCGTTGTCGAGTTGTTCTCCGTAGGTGAGGATCTCTAGCTCCCCTCCGAAGACGGAGTGATAAAACTCCAGCATTTCGCGCGCATTGCCGGGGAAAGAAAAATAAGCAGTGGTATTTAAAGCCATGTAGCGGTCATAGCCTTCAGCTAGCGATACAGTACGGGCGCTGTGCTTGCCGGCGCCCCTCGCCCCCAGCACAGTTCGCTGGCTTAAGTATTAATCTGGCGGCTTCAACTCCCATGCACTCTGCCAAAGCCTCTCCAGCCATTGCTAAAGCATTTGGATTAATGCTCAGCCCTCTCAACTCGTAGGGCCCGCCGTTTGGAACGAGACGGCAGCCCCGAGAGGATGAGGGTTGTCCCCAATCAAACGCGGACCAAATTCGAGTGAAACACTCACACGAACTAATTGTCCATTCCGCTGAGGCTTCGCATGATGCCGCCAAATTCAATATCCATGTACTGAGTGAGGACCTCAAAAATAAAGTCCGGATCATAACCTCGCAATGGTCCCTTCGTGCTCAGCATGGAGAGACCGTGAGCGCCAGCCCACACCGAGATAACTAGGGTGAAAAGTACCCATGGAGTGCGAGGCCCATCAACCTCGTCGATAACCTCGCGTACAAGAGACATAATGAAGCCAAAGGCTTGTCCAAATTCGCTAAAGTCGCGCTTGAGCTCGACCGCCTTGTTTGCATTCGGGAGGAAGTCATCTTCGAATGACATGGGAACAATTGGCCCAGATGCGATCTTGATCAGAGCATCGAATCCTTGAGGGTCATACAGAGCGTGCGAAACATACCCATAACCAGTGGCCTTGATCTTGGATATGGCACTGGAGCCTTCCGGCAGAGCAGCGACCTGGCGATAGATGAACTCATAATTAATTTTGTCCAGAAAGCGTTCGAGGTAGCTAGCCAGCTCTTGATCACTTTCAATAAGGTGCTCAGCCTCTTGAACTCTGAGACCTGCGCGATTCGCAGCCCCTCCAATGTGCAGCCCGGTTACACCACGATCAAGAACTTCCTCGACAGCACCCCGAAGTAGCGCCGAACGCTGCTCTTCTTCTGTCGCGCGTGGAAGATCCTTAGCCTTTGTCAAAAGCGCTTCCGGCTGCTCCCCCACCAAGCCATCAGGAATGGTGCGTTCAATGCGCTCACCCCTAAAGAACGGGTAAAGCCCAACGCTGAGAGTATCCATAACAGCACTAAACGTCTGTTTCTTTGCTGCTGGCGAAAGGTAGCGCAGGATTCCTTCAGCAGCGAGCTGCGTTACGCCGTGCAAATGCGAGAAGATAGACAACGCTGAAAGTAGCGTCCCCTTTGCATCAAGCTCTGGGGCGCCAGATTCCTTAATCGCTTCTTCAGTCAGCTCAAAAAGGATTCGCATAATAGGGCACTTCTCAGCGCGCCCATCGGGATCGGCGAATTCCTCCGCTGTAAGCCCCAACCGCGGAGTTGCGTGGACTGCAGTAAATGCTGCGAAGGCGGAAGGGTCCTCAACCGCAAAAGAAAAATAAGACAGACCTGTGGCCCGGAGCTTATCCACTGCAGTTGCATTTTCAGGTAGGCGTTCTAGATGCAAATCGACTACTGAGGTCAATGCATCATTGAGTGAGTGTTTAGTGGCGTCAACAAGTTCAGCCTCAGATGCAAATAGCGCCTGAGCTTCCGCAAAGGGAACATCGACTTGGTCTGCTACCTCGCGAAGGCGGACTTCATCAATGCCCGCCTTGGCAATGACCCGGCCGGCTTGCTCAATAAGTAGCTGCCGAGAGGGCCGGTTACCGCGTTCCACACCTACTGAAGTAATCACAGTGATTAGCCTACCTAGGAAATAGCCGTTTTTAGTTCCATAAACGCAAGATAGGAATATTTATAGATTTTTCACAGTGTTCAGCCCAGCGCCTATGACTCCGTGACCGGGCCAAACGCGCAAAGAACTATGCATCTCCACAAAACTTATACAGTCCTGTCCGCCTCACGGACAGGACCTTTTGGGTTGCACGGCATGCCCAGCTGTCCAAAGCTGCCATGCCGGTGAGGCGAAGAGCTTACTCCTGCTCATCACCCTTGGGAGCCTCAGCGCCCTGGTTGCCGATGCGCTCATCAAGCTGGTCACGCGCGGAATCAATCTTATCTGCCTTGTCCTCGCCCAGCTTTCTCTTAGCCAGGTCCGCACCCTTGTCCAGTGCGCTATCCGAAATCTGCTCACCCTTATCGGTGTTCAGTGCGTCCTTTGCCTTGTCAAAAATACCCATTTCTACGGTCCTTTCGTTGAATCACTATTTCTAACAGTGCTGGCCACCAACAGCCGAATACATCCACGTCCGAGTGATTCCTGCTATCGCAAGAAGCTTTCCTCAGCTCCCTACACAGAGAACAAATGCACTATGGTCGCTACACTCGGCCTGCACGCCAGCATGTCACCCCACCGTACCGACGCCCCAGACTCTTCGCCACAAAAGTTATTGATTGACGCCGTCAACAGTACAATGCCTATGCGAAATCCTGCACTCTGAGAAAGTTAAGAAAGGGATCGTTGCCCCACCCCCACCATCTACCCCTTTTCGTTCAACAACTTAGCGCTTGCCGTCACCCTCTCATTTGTGAAGGCTTGTACTCTGAGACACAATTCTCTATGTGCTCTTTTCACTCTTCGTCGCATGAGGCGAATATAGAGCGTCTGATCCTAATCGCCCTGTTAACCCTTAACCTCTATCACCATCACAGCAATCACCACGATGCCTTCGTCTCATTCCACCCCTGCTTCTCGTCCTGCCCTACACTCTCGCCACAGCTCACCTTCCTCCGTGAAGAGCGCTTCTACAGGGACGGAATCAGGATTCGGCCTTGTCTGGCCGGGTAAGGAACAAGCTGCTGCGCTGGCCAAAGAAGAAGTTCTAAGCAAACGAACGCTCATCAGCGGCCGTGGTTCATCCCCCAACAGCGTTAACGTGGCAGATAATCTAGCAGCGCTGAATGATTTTATCGCACGGGGTTTACGCGCGGATGTCATATACATCGACCCGCCGTATAACACTGGTAAAGACTTTGTCTATCGCGACAACTTCCGGCAGCGCCGCGACATGCGCTCAGAGCATTTTGGTCAATGGCATGCCGAATGGCTTTCCATGATGTTGCCGCGCTTGATTCTCGCGCGTGAGGTTCTTGCTGATACAGGCTTCATCCTGGTGTCCATCGGCGAATCGGAGTGCGCCCATCTGCGTCTGATCCTTAATGAAGTTTTTGGGGAGGATTGCTTTGCAGGCCAACTCATTTGGAAGAAGGGCGGGACCGGCAAGAATGACTCGAAGTATGCCGTATTAGAGCACGAATACGTCCTATGCTACGCCAAGTCCTCAGCGAACAACGGGTTCAACGTGGATATGGAGGCGCAGACCTCAACCCGCTACAACCACAGCGACGAAAAAGGCAATTACTCCCTTGTCCGGCTGGACTCAAAAACCCTAGGCTACTTGCCCAGTCTGGATTTTCCCATCGTTGCCCCCGATGGCCGCGAGTACTGGCCCCATCAGCCAGAAGGAAAAACAAAGGTTGCCCGCTGGCGGTGGGGTAAGGACAAAGTCACTGAGCACTACGATGAGTTGGTGTTCAGGCGCGGTTTTGTCTACACCAAGAACTACGAAAAGAAAGGTGCACGGCCTCGCTCCATCCTGGACGGGGAACGGTTCGGGGTCACGCGCACGGGCCGCCGAGATGCCGAGGAGGCGCTTGGCACAACGGGTGTCTTTGATTTCCCAAAACCAGTACGGCTTATCAAACACCTCATCTCAATCGCTGGCGGTCCAGACGCGGTAGTCGTGGACTTTTTCGCTGGCTCGGGAACTACCGCCCAAGCCGTCGTTGAGCTCAACCGTGAAGACGGTGGCCAGCGCTCTTTCCACCTAGTACAAATTCCTGCCCCCACAGAGGCATCCAGCGCCGCGCGCCAAACGGGTTTTGAAACGGTTGCGGATATCTGTCTTGCACGGGTTCGCTCACTCAATGTGCCCTTTGATCACTTCACTCTGACATAGAAAGATCCGTCCATCAGTGGTTCTAGGCCACTCCGTGCTCTTCAGTGCCTTCTGGGCGCCCAGGGATGCCAAAGAAATCCAGTACCGCATCAGTAGCAAATCCTTGCCCGACCTCGATTTTCGTATCGTTGTTACCACCTGGCCATACGTGAGATCCGCCTTCGATGCGGATATGCTGCAGCGGTGCTTCACAGGCAGTCCAGGTCTCTCTGGTGGCACCGTTTGTCAGGCGCACAGAGTCGACGTCGCCGCGGCACTTATTGCGCCGCTGATCCTGCCCAAGCACCTCTGCTACTGAAGAATAGGCGGTATCATGACGCACTCCGCCCTCGTAATTAACCACGGGATCCTTCGTACCGTGGATATCCAAACGGCCGACAGGTCTATCTGAACAATCTGTATGGATGCCTTCGTAGTATGCCGCCGACACGGTCGCTACAGAACGAAAAGTACCCGGCATCCGGCAGGCCAAGAAGGCTGCGAATCCACCGCCGTTG
Source organism: Corynebacterium aurimucosum ATCC 700975 (assembly GCF_000022905.1). Taxonomy (NCBI): domain Bacteria; kingdom Bacillati; phylum Actinomycetota; class Actinomycetes; order Mycobacteriales; family Corynebacteriaceae; genus Corynebacterium; species Corynebacterium aurimucosum. The sequence goes on from NC_012590.1 coordinate 1,457,037, forward strand.
GACAGACCCGCAGCATAGATGGCGTTATCGTCCACTTCATAAGTAGAGCGCAAACTATCCACGAGGGTGCGAACGAATTCTAGGTCTTCTTCCGCGCTAGTAGCAGCGTAGGGGGCTGGCGCCCACGCGGCCTTCTCCCCCGCTGGATAAGCAACGATGGCGTGAGCAGCATTGAACTGGGTGTACTGCTCCATATTCTCAGGGGAATCTGTATACCCGTGGAAAGAAAGCAGCACCGGCCAAGAACGTTCAGGCGTGTAGTTTTCAGGCACGTGGAGGAGGAAGCTCCGCCCAGAAGCCAACCGGACTTTCTTTGTGTGTCCAGGCTCCGGGCCGACCAGCATGGGAGCTAGTGGGATACCGAGGTCATTTGTCCACTCTGTTGAGGAGGTTGCCGTAGGTGCTTCCTCTTCAGGCGAGCTGCACGACGCCAACGCCATGACACTTGCCGCAACGGCGACAGCCCCAGCGAGCGCACGCAACCAGCGCAGCCGCGCTGCGGAATCTTCGCCCATCATTCCCCTCGCCACGTTCACTATCGGAAAAATATCCTCGTCCACCTTAAAACATCCCACCAACATCCACGAACCTGCAGCGTCGCGGTAAGTTTGAGGGCATCATGAGCTCTTTGCCTTCCGACCCATCTGATTCCTTGGGCACACCCTCTCCGCACCCACTACCCGAGCATTACCCCAGCTACCGGCGCGCATCCGGAAAGGAGTCTCCCAATTTCGGCACTGCTCAGCAGCGGGTGCATTCTGCCCAAGCTTTCCAACAAGGAGCCGACGCTTACCATGACGCTCGTCCTGGATATCCACCGGAAGTATCGCAGCTTATTTCCTCTGCCCACACAGTCCTCGACGTGGGGGCAGGAACCGGCAAACTGACCGAGTCACTGAACAATCCCGTTGTCTACGCCAGCGATCCCTCCCCTGATATGACACGAGTATTGGCACGCCTGGGGATTCCGTGCTGGCGCGCCACTGCTGAGAACACAGCTGCGGAAACCGCCTCCCTCGACGCCATCACCTGCGCTCAAACCTGGCACTGGGTAGATGTCGAGCGAGCTTGTGCAGAGTTTGACCGAGTGCTCCGCCCAGGAGGAAAGGTGCTTTTGGTGTGGAATACTCTGGACGTTAACGCTGACCCATGGATCCTCCGGCTCTCCCGCATCATGCATTCAGGTGATGTCCACCGTCCCGGTTTCTATCCCGCCTTGAGCAATCCGTGGACGCTCCGTGATGAACTGCGCTTAACGTGGGAACACGAGTTGAGCCCCGAAGATCTGCATTCACTCATGCATACCCGCTCCTATTGGCTTCGCAATGGAGAGAAAATCCATGAACGCATGACGCACAACCTCAATTGGTACCTCTACGAGCACATGGGGTTTAGCCCCGAGCAAGCGCTTAGCATCCCGTACCGTACGGATGCATTCTTGTTGGCCCGCCATGGGGAGTAGCCCCGCCATGGCCAGGAGCAGACCTGCCGTAGCCATGACATCTGTCATCCCTGATTGGTGACACCTCTTCTACGCTGCGAATACTTCACAGCCATAGCGTGAAGGTATGAGCACAACACCCACTCTCCCACCAGTCGTAGATGTCAGGGGCGTCGGCTAGGTTTTCAACGCCTCCTCCCGAAAACCTGTGCCAGCGCTTCACGACGTCTCCCTCACCATTCAACGGGGCGAAATCGTCGGTTTGCTGGGTACGAATGGTGCTGGCAAGACCACGCTCATCGACCTCATCCTTGGGCTCACGAGTCCAACTTCAGGAACAATCAACGTGCTCGGCACCTCGCCAAAGGAAGCCGCGAAGACTGGACGCATCGGCGCGGTCATGCAATCCGGCGGCTTACTCCCAGATATAACGGTGAAGGAAACCCTCGAGCTCCTTGGCGCGGCCTTCCCATCCCACCGCCCATTGAAGGAAATTATTGAGCGCGCGAACTTGGGCGATATTCTCTCGCGCCGGGTCAGGAAATGCTCCGGCGGCGAGCAACAGCGTGTGAGGTTCGGCTTAGCGCTGTTGGGGGATCCGGAGCTGTTGCTTCTCGACGAACCCACGGCCGGCATGGATGCCGCCGCACGGCGTCATTTCTGGGAGGCCATGCACCACGAGGCTGAATCCGGCCGGACGATCGTCCTTACTACTCATTACCTTGAGGAAGCAGATGCGTTTGCCGAGCGCATCGTCATGCTGAACAAGGGCGAGATCCAAGCCGACGGCTCCACGGAGGAGATCCGCAGAACCAATTCCACTCGGATTGTCCGAGCTACCTTTCCCGATGGGCTGCCAGATTCCCTCTTGAGTGCTGATCTTCCGGGAGTTGTCCACCTAGAACGCACCGAAACTGGCCTCACCATCACGACACGGGACTCTGACGCTGTGGCCCGCTTCCTACTCACTGAAACTGCAGCTCGCGATATCACCATCGCCGACCGCAGCTTGGAGGATTCCTTCCTGGAGCTTTCCCACACGTCCCCGGCTAGCGCCGATCTATAAGGAGACAACCAGCATGAACACACGCATGGCATCACCCAACCTCGCCGCTACGCTTCGCTATGCCGGCCACGACCTCAAGAGATTACGCCGCGACCTACCAACGCTCTTCTTTAGCATTGGGCTACCGATCATCTTCTATATTCTCTTCGGCGCCATGCAGGAATACGGAGACATCGAATTCAATGGCGGCAACGTTGCTGCCCTGGTCATGATCGGAATGGCGCTCTATGCGGGTGCCACAGGTGCTGTAGGCGCCGCTGGCTCAATGATCGCAGAGAACCGCGCAGGGTGGGGGCGGCAATTGGCGCTTACTCCCCTGCGGCCTGTTCAGCTAGGCATTGCTCACTTCCTCAACATTTCGGTTCGTGCCATCTTGCCTATCGCTGCCGTTTTCATCACTGGGGCACTCACCAAAGCCAACTTGCAGCCAGATCAATGGGCGTTGAGCTTCCTCGTTACCGTCGCCTGCGCCATCCCCTTCGGCTTTTATGGAATGGCCTGTGCCATGCTCATTCCCTCAGAAAACACTGTGTCCATTGCCTCCTCTAGCATCGTCATCCTCGCCTTTGCCGGAAATGTCTTTATGCCCCTCAAAGAGAATCTCCTCGACGTAGGACGCTTCTCCCCCATGTACGGCGCACAAGCCCTTGCTCGTTGGCCGCTGTCTGAAGGAGCTCAAATGATCAATGGCCAACAGCTTTTTATCGAGGATCCTCTCTGGTACGCATGGGTTAGTATCGCGGTATGGACAGTGGTATTCGTCGGGATGTGCTTGCTTCTTCGCAACCGCGACAAGAACCGAGCATGATGAATAGCTTCAAGGCCCACGACGCTGCCTTCGCCGCAGTCTGGCTGATATTTCTTCTCCCTGTGCTACTTCAAATCCTCTTCCGGCCCACCACTTCCGCAGCGCAACGCTTCTGGGCAGTAGCAATCACCGTCGTCTTCTGCATGGCCTATTCTCTTGCCTTCGGTACGCTACACTCCTACCCGCACAGGTGGTCCTACCGGCGTCGCGTAGCCGCCTGGTGGATCATCCTCGCGCTACTCGCACTTGCTGCCATTCCTTCTCACGGTGTCTGGGTCGTGGTCTTCGTGCCCTACCTTGGGGCCTTAGTATCCTTTACACAACCGCTCAGGACAGCATCCATCATCATTGCCCTGACCGGAGCCGTAGTTGGTATCCCTCTTTGGTTTTACGCGGAACAGCGCTTTATCGATTTCGCACTAATCCTCTTCGGCTGGCCGCTGCTCATCTTGACTCTAGGTACTTTGTCTCAGCGCGAAGATACTGAAACCGCCCTGCGCCACGACTTGGATTTAGCTCAACAACGTGAAGACATCGCCGCAGATATTCATGATCTCCTCGGTCATACCCTTACGGTTATCAATCTCAAGTCAGAAGTAGCCCGCCGCCTGATCGACCGTGATCCGTCGACAGCAGCCACTGAGCTCGCGGAAATTGGCGTTCTCTCAAGGATGTCCCTTGCGGAGGTCCGCTCCACAGTTACTCGCATGAAGAACCCCACTTTTGCCGGTGAGATCCAGGCGGCCCACCGCATCTTGGAAACTGCCGGAATCACAACCCACCTTCCCGATACCTTTACGCGGCCCCAGTCACATGAGGCTCTTTTCTCCTGGGCATTGCGGGAACTCACCACCAATGTGGTGCGGCATTCTGGTGCCACGGAGTGTTGGGTGACCCTAGGCGAAAACTCCCTGCAAGTGACAGATAACGGCGGCGGCTTCACGGAAGACGCTGAGCAGGCGCTTACCGCCGGCCTCACAGGCCTTGCCGGTCTTCGCCGCCGTGCTGACGACGCGGGCGGTGACCTCATAATCCGGCGTAGCGACGGCTTAACCTCTGTCCTCTTGACTCTTGAAAACACCCCCGAGGCAAAGGAGTTTCAGCAGCAATGACAGTTTCGATCCGAGTGCTTATCGCCGAAGACCAGTCACTGGTCCGCGGAGCGCTCACTGCACTGCTCAACACCGAACCGGACATTGAGGTCGTTGCGGACTGTGCTTCGGGAACAGAGGTCGCCGCACTCGTCGCTAAGCACAGCGTTGACGTGGCTCTACTAGATATAGAGATGCCCGGCATGAACGGCATCGATGCCGCACAAACTATCGCAGAAACTGGCTGCCGTAGCCTTATCGTCACCACGTTTGGGCGCTCTGGTTACGTCAAGCGCGCGCTCCAAGCAGGTGTCGATGGCTTTCTGGTCAAGGACACTCCTCCCGACGAACTCGCTGATGCTATCCGCCGTGTCCATTCCGGTTTGCGGGTCATCGATCCGCAACTTGCTCAGGACATTCTTTTTACCCCGGACAATCCTCTGAGTGACAGAGAAGCCGAGGTCTGTCGCCTGCTACTCCGTGGGCTCGGCTCCGCCGACATCGCTTCACAGCTGCACCTCAGTGGTGGGACCGTGCGCAACCACGTCTCCGCCATCATGGCGAAGACGCGGGCGGGAAACCGCTTCGAAGCTGCACGGCGTGCCGAAGCTAATGGCTGGATTTAAGAGGGACTTAGAGCAGGATCTGCGCGAGCACGGAACCGACTACGCAGGAGGTAACGACAGAGATGGCGCCAGGGATGATGAACGAGTGGTTGATGACGAACTTGCCGATGTGTGTCGTACCAGTCCGGTCGAAGCCAATGCAGGCCAGGTCCGAAGGGTACGTCGGCAAAATGAAGTAGCCGTATGCAGCACCGTAGAAGCCTACGATGACTGCCGGGTCAATGCCTAGCTGCAGCCCGATAGGAGCAATGGCGACGAGTGCCGCAGCCTGGGAATTCACCAGCTTAGACACGATAACCAAGACGACTGCGTAGGCCCACGGAGCGGCCTCAACGACGCTACCAAGGTTAGATTCCAAGGCGTCGATGTGGGCTTGGAAGAAGGTATCTGCCATCCAGGCCACGCCGAAGACTGAGAACACTGCGGTCATGCCAGCTTTAAAGACCGGGGTGGAGGCGATCTTTGCTGGTTCCACCTTGCAGCTCAACAGAATGATCGCACCTGCGACCAGCATAATCATCTGGATAACGAGGTTCATGGACAGTGGGCTCAGTTCCCCATCCTTACCCGGGAAGACAGGACGCAGGAACTCGAATGCGCCGAGAACGACCACGCACGCGATAGCGACAAGGAACACAACTACGGAACGCCTAGCTTCCTTGGAGAAGACCTCATTCATCAATGAACCGGTGCTCTCGTTGATACGAGCCGCGAATTCTGGGTCCTTCATCTTCTCTTGGAAAACCGGATCCTTATCCAAATCCTTTCCACGGCGCAGCGACCACAACGCGGCCAAGATAACACCGGACAGCGAGGCCGGGATAGCCACCATAAGAATCTGCGGGATGGAATAGGCCTTGTCGATGACTCCGGCATTTTCCGCAATGATGGAGGCAAGGGATACCGTTGCCACAGATACGGGTGAGGCAGTAATACCCATTTGCGCGGAGGTCGATGCCACAGCCATCGGGCGCTCGGGGCGAATCCCCTTCTTGAGCGCGATGTCCTCAATAATCGGGAACATCGTATAAACCACGTGTCCGGTACCGCAGAGCACGGTTAGGAACCACGTTGTCAGCGGGGCCAGAATCGTGATGCGCTCGGGGTGCGCGCGAAGGATCTTTTCCGCGAATTGCATCATCACTTCCAAGCCCTTGGCCTGTTGCAATGTGGCTGCGCAGCCGATTACGGCGATGATCGTGAGCATCACCGATACCGGCGGTTCACCTGGAGCAAGACCGAAGACAAAGACCATGAGCAAGAGGCCGATGCCGGAAATCAGGCCTAGTCCAATGCCCCCATAGCGGGTTCCCAGGAGCAAGGCTCCGAGAATAATGATGATTTGAAGAATGATAGCCAGGACGGAGTCTGGTGCGATAACACTAGCTAGCATGTCACGCCCTTCAATCTAAGGATGGATAACGAACTATCTACAGCCTATCCATACGGACTCAATCGGACATAAACAAAAGGACGAGCACATTATCACACTCTCAAAAGAGTGGGATTTGCTCGCCCTTGCGGTATAATGCCAGCGTAACGGCCATACTGTTAAGAGAGCCGCACCTCTAGAGCACCAATCAGAAAGTCAACTAACCAGACACATCATCGGCGTTGGCGGCGCTCGCGCACGCGCACCGCGATGCGCACAGGCGAGCCATGGAAACCGAAGCGCTCGCGGAACTTGCGTTCCAAATAGCGGCGATAACCCGCATCCAGGAAGCCGGTGGTAAACAACACGATGGTCGGCGGTTGTGTGGATGCCTGGGTAGCGAACAGCACGCGTGGGAGGCGGTTATTGTTCATCGGCGGCGGGTTGGCGGCGATTGCCTCGCGCATCCAGTTGTTGAGCTGACCAGTCGACACGCGCTGATCCCAGCTCTCTAGGGCCTCAATCATGGCGGGCTCCAGCTTCTGCAGGGCGCGGCCGGTCTCCGCCGAGATATTCACGCGGGTCACCCACGGTAGGTGACGGAGGTTCTCATCGATCTCGCGCTCCAAGTAGTAGCGGCGATCCTCGTCCACGAGGTCCCACTTATTGAAGGCGATGACCAGAGCCTTACCAGCTTCCAAAATCATGTTAAGTACGCGCTGGTCTTGCTCGGAGACTTCCTGGGAAGCATCGATAAGCATGATGCACACCTCGGCCGCATCGATCACGCCGCGCGTGCGCAGCGAAGCGTAATACTCGTGGCCCTGCGCGTTCTTGACCTTCTTACGCAGGCCCGCAGTGTCGATGAACTTCCATAGCCGCTGATCCAGCTGCACCAAGGAGTCGACGGGGTCGACAGTCGTACCGGCAGCATTGTCCACGACGGAGCGCTCCTCCGCCGTCAGCTTATTCAGAAGCGAGGACTTACCCACGTTCGGTTTGCCCACCAGCGCTACGCGGCGAGGCCCGGAGGTAATCGAAGAATGACGCGGTTCCTCGGGAAACAAGCGCAGAATCTCATCCAAGACGTCGGCGCCGCCCCGGCCGTGCTGGGCGGATACCGGCCACGGATCCCCCAAGCCCAGCGCGTAGAACTCGGCCATATCTGCGTACATCGTCTCCGAATCAAACTTGTTCGAGACGAGGATGACGGGCACCTCAGAGCGCTGCAGCTTTCGAGCCATTACAGCATCGGTTTCCGTGATGCCCACCTTGGTGTCTACCACGAACACAATGACGTCGGCAGTGTCCATGGCCTGTTCTGCCTGACGTGCGATGGCGGCGTGGATGCCCTTGACGTTTGGATCCCAGCCACCGGTGTCCTGAACGAAGAAGCGCTGGCCGTTCCAGTCCGCCACGTAGGACACACGGTCACGGGTCACACCAGGATGGTCCTCCACCACTGCTTCACGCCGGCCAAGGAAGCGGTTAACGAGGGAAGACTTACCCACGTTCGGCCGGCCCACCACGGCCACCGTGCAGAGGTTTTCCTCCGTGTGCTCCTCACCTACTCCAAAGGCATGGGATAGAGCTTCCCATTCCTCCTCACTCAGCGGGGCATCACCTTCGGCCGGTTCTTCTTCGTCACCGAAATCAGCCTCGCCGAATTCTGACTCGTCAAACTCATAGTCGAAGTCCTCGGAATCGAAATCCTTTTGCGCCCAGCCGCCGTGCGGATCGCGCACGACCTCTTCCTCAAGTTTGCCCACCGGGTAGTGGAATTCCGTCTCGAAATCTTCCGGCTGCTGCTCCGGATTCAGATCCGGATTCTGCGGTTCATTAGTCATTCGAGGCCTCCTTTGCAGCAGATTCTTTCACGACGGCGATGAGTGCGTCGAGGACTTCCTCACGGGTCATCTCGGACGTATCGACGAGCACCGCGTCCTCAGCTGGGCGCAACGGCGAGGTGGCGCGGGAGGAGTCTGCGGCGTCGCGCCGTTCGACGTCGGCAAGCACGGTGTCAAAATCCGATTCAATGCCGGCGGCGAGGTTCTGGTCGTGGCGGCGCTGCGCGCGGACCTCGGCACTGGCCGTCATATACGCCTTCGCGGGGGCATCCGCGAGAACGACAGTGCCGATGTCACGTCCTTCCACAATCGCGCGGTGGGCCTGTGCCGCCAGCTTCCGTTGCAGTTCAACAAGGTTCTGACGTACTTCCGGGATTGCCGATACCGCCGAGACATTGCGGGTGACCTCATCCTCGCGGATAACGCGGGAAACGTCTTCACCATCGAAGATAACCTGGGTGGAATCAGGGTCATCGGAAACCTCAAGGGGAAGGTCTGCAGTCGCGGCAATCACCGCGTCAGTATCCGCCGGGTCCACCCCTGCACGCAGTACAGCCAGAGTAGCCACGCGGTACATGGCCCCGGTGTCTACATACTTCGCCTCAAGCTGCTTGGCCAACGCGCGGCACGTCGTGGACTTACCGGTCCCAGAGGGGCCGTCAACAGCCAAGATGAGGCCTTGATCGGGCATATTTGAAATCATTACATCCCCACCGCCTTGTACAGGCTGGTCAATTCATTGGAGTTCAAAGCACGCAGGGAGCCAGGCTTCATATCGCCCAGCTGTACTGTGTGAAGCTTAGTGCGCACGAGGCGCTGCACTGGGTAGCCGGCTTCTTTCAGCATGCGGCGAACGATGTGCTTGCGGCCCTCGTGCAGCTCTACGCGCACCAGCGAATAGCCTTGGTTCTTGTCCACGATTTGCACATAGTCTGCCTGCGCCAAGCCATCTTCTAATTCGATACCCTCGCGCAGTTGACGAATGAGCTTCTTATCGGCCTCCCCCAGCACCGTGGCCAAGTACGTCTTGGTGACCTCGTATTTGGGGTGCATGAGGCGGTTAGCAAGTTCGCCGTCGTTGGTCAGCAAAAGGAGCCCCTCGGTGTCGGCGTCGAGACGCCCGACGTGGAATAGGCGCTGACCTGCCACGACACGATCAGCCACGACATCGCCCACGCAAGGCCGACCCATGTCATCCGACATGGTGGACTGCATCCCGCGGGGCTTGTTAAGCACGAAGTACTGTGTCTCTTCGTTGACGTTGATGCGGGTGCCATCCACCCGGATGACGTCCTTGTTGGGATCCACGCGGGTGCCCTGCTTGATGATGACCTGACCGTTGACCTCGACGCGGCCCTCATCGATCAGGATCTCAGCGTGGCGACGCGAAGCAACACCGGCCTTGGCCAACACCTTTTGGAGGCGTTCGCCTTGGTTCTGGGAATTCTTCTTATTCTTACCTTCCACCAGCCAATCCGCGCCCAAGTCACGGGCGACGGAATCTGCAGTGGCCTTCTTCTTCACATGCTGATGGCGAGCCGGCTTAGCGTTCGACACGATCATGTCGCTGTCACGCTTTTTCTTTTCCGGTGTGCCATCGCGGCGAGCGGGTGGAGTCACGGGAATGTGTCCTCTCAATAGATCTTCAATTTGCTGGGCGTGAAAACACGCCTCTGTCCGGCCGCAATCCTACCGCAGAGTAGGCCTTTATGAGTAGTCCTCGTCGATCTGCTCGATGTCTGGCAACAGCGGAGCAAGATCCGGAAGGCGCTCAAGAGAATCAATGCCGAGTAGCTCGAGAAAAAGCTCAGTGGTCTCATACTGGTGCGCATGTCCCACAGAGGGCTCAGGGCTTTCTATCTCCCGAATGAGTCCACGTAACAATAGTGTCCGGACGACTCCATCAACGTTAACGCCGCGAACACCTGCGACTTGAGCTCGAGTTACCGGCTGGCGGTATGCGATGACCGCCAAGGTTTCTAGGGCTGCGCGGGAGAGTTTGGTTTGGGTGCCATCAAGAACAAACTGCTCCACGGCATCTGCGTTCTCTTTACGCGTATAGAAGCGCCACCCCTCGGGTGTCTCGCGCAGGTCGATTCCGGAACCACGCTCGGTCAGTTCTCGTTCCACAGCCCGCAAGGTGTCGCTGACAACAGTGGGCTCCGCGTCCAACACGCGGGCTAGCTCTTCCACGCTTGCAGGCGAGTCGACGACGAGGAGTATCGATTCGAGGCGTGAGCGCAGCTGCGGGATGAGGGGCAAAGCTCTCTGTCCGTTGGAGGGGGCCGCTTCGCTAGGTGCCGGGGATGACGTGTCGTCCATGACTCGGTAGCGTACCTTAATCCCAGTTCGCCGCTGCGACCACGGCCGGATCTACGTCGAGGCCAGTCCACGATAATTCGAGCGGCCCCAAAGATTCCGGTTGGGAAGCATCCACAGCCTTGGCTTTATACAGCTCCAGCAATGCTAGGAAGCGGCCAACGACTTCCATCGAGACGGTGCAGTCCCTCGTTAAGGCATCGAAACTCATCCACTGCCCCGTGCCCAGCAGCTTGAGCGTAGTGAGGATCTTTCCAGCCTGCTCCGGCACGGAAACAGCAACTTGGTGGATGTGCCCAGTCGCGACCTCCTCCGGCGGCTTGGGACGGAAGACACCCGCGGCCAGCTCTGCGAAGCTCGCTGGAGTGTGTCCCAGCTTCACCGGCGGGAGGAGATCACTAAAGCGCTCCTCCATGGCCACCGCCCGCGGATAGCGCCGCTGGGCAGCACGCTGCCACTGCGCGAACTGGTCGGCTACTTGTTTATAGGCCTTGTACTGCAGCAAACGCGCGAAAAGCAGATCGCGGGTCTCCAGAAGCTCGAGGTCCTCCAAATCATCAACCTCGCCGCGAGGTAGCAAACGCGCTGCCTTCAGGTCCAGGAGTGTGGCGGCAATGAGGAGGAACTCCGTGGTCTCATCCAAGTCCGCAGTTTCTCCCAGCGCACGTGTATAAGCCACAAACTCGTCAGTGACTTCAGACAGCGCCACTTCCGTAACGTCCAGCTTCTTTGCCTGAATCAGCTGGAGCAGCAGATCGAACGGGCCCTCGAAGTTGCCCAGCGCGATGCGAAAGCCGGTGATCTCCGGTTGGGTCATAGTAGGTGGCTAGCTGTTAGCCCGCTCAATGACCTCTTTAGCTAGGTCGCGGTACTGCTTGGCCGCCTGGGAGCTCGGGGCCCACGTAGTAATGGGCTCGCCGGCGACAGATGTCTCAGGGAAACGCACGGTGCGGGTAATCACCGTGTCGAAAACCTTGTCACCGAAGTACTCCACCACACGGTCCATGACCTCGCGCGCGTGGCGGGTGCGGCGATCAAACATGGTGACCAAAATGCCCATGATCTCAAGGTCAAAATTGATTCGGTCAGCCACCTTCTCCACAGTGTCGGTCAACAAGGCGAGACCACGCAGGGAGAAGAACTCGCATTCCATAGGAATGATGACGCCCTGCGAACAAGCCAAGGCGTTGACGGTCAGCAGGCCCAGGGAGGGCTGGCAGTCAATGATGATGAAGTCATAGTCCTTGCGCACAGGGCGCAGCGCGCGGGCCAGAGTGTGCTCGCGGCCTACCTCGTTGACCATCTGAATTTCCGCGGCGGACAGGTCGATGTTGGCTGGAACAAGGTCGAGCCCCGCCACACCGGTATGCACGATGGCCGAGTGCACCGAGACCTCACTGTCGAGCATGACGTCATAGATGGTGTCTTGGATCTGGTCGTGGGTTAGGCCCAGACCGGCCGAAAGAGCACCCTGGGGATCCAAGTCAACGAGGAGGACTTTACGCCCGAGTTCCGCCAAACATGCGCCCATGTTAATGGTGGACGTGGTCTTTCCCACACCGCCCTTCTGGTTGCACATGGAGATAATCGTCGCGGGACCATGCTTTTCCAACGGCTCTGGTTCCGGAAGCTCCCGCAGTGGGCGGCCGGTCAACCCGACCTGCGCTTCTGAGGCCTCAAACAGTCCCTCGTCGCTCACAGTCACACCTGCTTCCTTGACCTTACGGCCTCTCTGCGGCCTTTCCGCTTCGACACTGCAGCCCCCGACCGGCGCTACATTCTTACATCCTTGTGATTATAGGGTACCCCTTGGGTGCCCGTGCCGCGATTATAGCTAGCACAAACCACAGAATAAAGCCTGCAACCTAGATTAAGAAAGCTCTTCCTGCGACGTCGAGCGGCGCCTCTTCACGACAAACCCGACGATGAGAGCGATGATCCCGATGCCCACAATGCCCGCTGCGAGCAGACCAGCTCCCATTCCCGAGCTATCCTGTTCCTCGCTGTCAGACCCGTTGGCACCATCAGAATCGAGCTGCTGCTCCGGCGGTACCTCACTAGCGTTCTCACGAGTCGGATCCGTAAGCGTCACTACCAGCTCCGCGGACTGATTGTCCTTATTAAAGAACTGCATGATGAAAGGATTGTCGGGCTCCGTACCTTCTGGATAGGTCAACGTCATAGTACGCGAACCTTTATCGATCTCGCGCTTCACGCCTTCCACAAACTCGCCCTCCGCATTGAGGTAACGCAGCGTGACCCCGTCATCCTCAAGATGCTTGAAGCGGTTATACAGATCTAGAGCCTGCTTGAACCCAAGCTTGGCGGTAATTGTCTGTCCGTCGATCGTGGATTCCAGGTTGACATAAGCCGTGTGGGAATCATCGACACCCTCCCAGCCGCGGCCAGTGCGCGGAGGGCGCTCTTGTCCTTGGCCACCGCCATCTGTGGCAGGCGCCGAGCCGCCGGTGGCAGGATCATTTCCGCCTTCTTTTTCATCTCCGCCTGTGCCGCCCTGAGGATCCCCGCCATCCTCAGGACTATCCACGCCACCTGGGTTCTGCTGTCCCCCTCCGAGGCTCTCCGGATCGCCGCTTTCAGCCGCATCATTGAGGTCCTCGGCGGTTACCTCAGCATCTGCCACGAGCACGATAGTCATGGTCACGCCCTGGTAGGTCACCGGAACACTGATTTGTCCTCCAGCGGCCGGCGCGGTCACCGTTGCAGTACCACCAGAAGCGTTGACATTCCACCCATCGGAGGCAACGTTGACGTCGACAGGCACAGGCAAGGAAACGGTTGTCGTCTGACCGGCCGGCACCGGGATGGTGGCATCTTGCGCGTGCGCAACCGCCGCCCCAAACCCAGCTATTTCACCCTTCCCGCTCACTGGGCCGGCGAGGATACCGGACAGCGGGGCCACGGTGAGCGCGAAGGCTAGAGCCATCCCGCGATAAGTTCGGGAGAAAGATGCGGTTGAAGCCATAAGAATCCTTTTCATTGCTAGACGTCGTGATGATTCTAGGTGCCCTAGGCACGCGGGTGCGCAGTGCGCCATACCTCGCGGAGCGAATCCGCGGTCACGTGGGTATAAATCTGTGTCGTCGTAACGGAAGAATGCCCCAAGAGCTCCTGCACGGTACGCACATCCGCCCCGCCCTCCAGCAAATGGGTAGCAAAAGAATGCCGCAAAGTGTGCGGGGAAATCTTCGTGCTCAAGTGCGCACGCTGCGCTGCGGTCTTGATCGCAGCCCAGGCGCTTTGCCGCGACAAAGCCTTTCCCCGAGTGTTGAGGAACAAGGAGTGGGAGGCCCCCGTTGCCAGAACCGGCCGGGCACGCACCAGGTAGTTCTCCACCGCTGTGACCGCATGGGAACCCAGGGGAACGAGGCGCTGCTTATCGCCCTTGCCGCTGAGCACGAGGATGTCCCGAACCGACGCCGGCCCCTCACCCGTCACATCGTCCACGCTCAGCGAAATCACTTCGGAAATACGGGCACCCGTTCCATACAGCATTTCCAAGAGAGCGCGATCCCGAATATCAATGGGCGTCGCGGATTCATCGGTGGGGATAGCGTTGAGGAGAGCCTCGACGTCCTGCACGCTGAGTGTCTCTGGCAACGCTTGCGCCCGCTTGGGCGGGGATACTTCCGCCGCCACATCCTCCTCAATCATTCCCTCCGCTAGCGCAAACTTGTGCAAGCCGCGCGCCACAATCAGTGCGCGGCTAGCAGAAGACTGCGCCAAAGATTCTCGGAGAAAAACGAGGTAATTTTCCACGTGTGCGCGGGTTACCCGGCGCAGGTCCGTGATGCCGGATTCCGCGAGCCAATCAACATAGCGATTGATATCTCGTCGGTAGTTGCTCACGGTGTTCTTTGAGGCACCTTTTTCAACCATGAGGTGCATCAACCATGCTTCTCCCGCAGCTGCGGCGGAGCTCGACTGCGTCACAGCTTCTTCAGATCCGGTCCAGGGCGCCGTTGCGCTAGAGATTGCGGACGCAGCTCGAAGGGCGCATCAACCGAGCGCGCCGCGCGCCCCTCTTGCACGCAGGCATAAGCTGCGAGAAGTCCCGCCACCGCAATCGAGTTCACAATCTCCCCCGCGAGGATCCGCTCGACGGCCTCCTCGAGGGGCACCCAGGCGAAACTCATGTCTGCTTCTTCATCGCCTTCGGCTGCGAGCTTCTCCACGGAGGACAGGCCTCGCGCTAAGAAGACGCGCACGGCTTCCTCACAAAAACCTGGGGAGGTCACCAAATCGGTCAACACTGCCCACTCCTCGGCGGCTAGCCCGGCCTCCTCCTGGAGCTCGCGTTGCGCGCCGCTGAGCTCATCTTCACCCTTGACGTCGAGTAATCCAGCCGGTAGCTCCCACAGGCGCTTGGCGACGCTATGGCGGTACTGCTCCACCATGGCGACCCGGTTGCTCTCGTCCAAGGCCACAACGGCGACGGCGCCGAGGTGCTCTACAATCTCGCGTTGCGCTACGACCTCCCCTGGCATGACAACGTCATCGCGACGAACGGCGATGATGGGGGCGTCGACAAGCAGCTCGCTACCTACCGTGCGAAACTCGTGTGACATCTAGAGGTCCTTCGGCAGCGCCGGCGCTGCGCCTTCAGCATTCGCCGCAGAACCGTAGACGCCCTTACCGCCATCCAGTTGTTCCTTCACCGCCAGGACGGTAGCCATCTGGGACACTGGGTGATCGATAGAATCCACAGTGCTGATTTCTGTCTTGGCGGCACGAAGCTTATCCAAGACTCCATCATCGCCGGCAGATTGCACGCGACCGGCATAGACCATAGCGGTGTCTACGGAATCAAAACCTTCGAGGAATTTGACGGTGTTATCGATAGCGTACTTCTTCGCAGCGCTGTTCTCATCATCACCCGGGACCAAGCCGCCGCCCACGACAACGACTGCTTGGGCGGGCAGAATAGTCCCGTCTTTGTAGTCGATATAGCCGGCATCGCGCAGGGCACGCAGCAAGGTGGCCCGGTCCTCAACGCTGGCAAGAGGCTCGGTGGTCTTAGCATCCATCAGCAGGCCCGCGGCGAGAGCTTGGCCGGAATGAGTTCCGGCGTCGACCTTCTTCTTGTCGAGCTTCGCACCGGCCGGCAAGGTAGAGGTCACGAGGGACAGGAGCTTGTCTGCCGAATCTTGGGCAAGGAATTTGTCGGTCAACTTGATGCTTCCGGCGTCGGTGGAATCCGCCGACCCCAGCAGATCCTTCACAGCCTTAACATCGGCATCATCAGCATCGGGCATGCTCAGCACCATGACTGGGCGCTGGAATAGGGATCCATCAACCACGAAACGACCGAGCTCTCCCATGACGGAATCCGCAGAGTCCAACTGAGCCTCTGCAATATTGTGGTCCAGCACCAGCTCGCTGTACTTTTCCCGCACCTCATCTGTGGATTCACCGCCGGGGCCAGGGGCGGAATCCATGTTGGGGGCGATCACCAGCGTGCCGAGTGCAATGCCTAGTGCTGCGCCGAAACCGAGCCCAGCAACGACGAAGGATTTAGGCGACACCATCACTTGAACCACCCCTGCACGCTCAATGCGAAGTTATTCCAGGTATCGATCAAGTTCTGGAGGAAGGATTCATCGCCACCCAAGCCGACGATCAGAATAACCGCAGCGAGTGCCACGAGAATGCCGAGCAGCGCCCACAGCCACCCCATAGCGCCGGAATTCGGCGCAGTATAGAGGTCAATAACAGCGTCCGCATCCACCAGGCGCGTCCCTGCCTTCATGTGGCACAGCAAGGCCGCTGGCGTAGCATTCGACTCATTGGCGAAGATGTCATCGAGATCGAGGGCTCCCCCGACCTGCACGATCATCTGGGCCTCGTGGTAGTCCGCTAACAGTAGGGCAAGGTCGGTGGCTGAGTCCGTAGCTGCCGGGAAAGTCATCGCGCCTATCCCCAGGTCCTGAATACGCTCGAGCCCTTCAGCAGTCCCGTCTGGCTCAGCCGGAAGAATAACCTGGGCGCCGCTGCGCAAGGTTTCCGAGCTCACCTCGGAGGGATTTCCCACGATGAAGTGGGGCTGGTAACCCAGCTCTACCAACGTATCGGCTGCAGAATCCACGCCAATGATGATGGGTTCATACTCGCGGATGAAATTGCGCAGAAGCGTCAGCTTCTTACGGTGTTCCTCGGAGGGCGAGACCACGAGTACTTTACGGCCAGCCATGTCGGAACCCGCATCGGGTACGCCCAGGCCGTCGATGAGCAGGGGCCCCTCGGAATGAATGAACTCGATGGAGTTGCCGAAATATGCCTCCATGTGATCGATGAGTTCCTGTTGGGCAGAAGCGAAATTCTTCTCCGCCCGGTCACGAGTAACTACCGTTCCGGAGGATAGCTGGGTATCACCAGAATAAATCGCTCCATCCTCAGTGAGTCGTGCCTTCTTTCCATCCTTGAAGTTGCTCACGAAGTCTTGACCGACGCCTTCAACGAGGGTGACGTCGGCGTCAAGCAACATATGCGGGCCATAGTTCGGGATAGAACCAGTGGAAAACTCGGCGACATTGATAACGGCGGCCGGCTTCATGTCCACGAGGGTCTGGGCCTCTTGGCGGGAAATATTGGCAGCGTTGATGACGGCGAAGTCACCAGCGCTAAACTTCTTCATGCCTTTGCCACCCGGGGTGCAATCACGCAGCGCGCCGTGCTCTCCAGGCAGATCGGTGTTACGGGAAAACAGACTCATGCCTGACAGTTTCCCCTGTTAAGGGCTCAATGTGTGGAAGGCGCGCGGAAAGTCTCAACTTCTGCTTGAGCTCTATCAAATAGCTCCTGAGCGTGCGCGCGACCGGTCTCGGTGTCATCGAGACCAGCCAGCATACGAGCGAGCTCCTCGACGCGCTCCTCGGGCGTCAGATCCGCCACGCCTGACGTGAACTTCTCCTTGGACACATGCAGGTGCGAATCTGCATAGGCAGCTACCTGGGGCAGGTGGGTAACGCAGATGACCTGGTTGGTAGTCGAAAGCCGTGCTAGGCGACGCCCAATTTCCACCGCCGCGCGCCCTCCGACACCGGCATCCACCTCATCGAAGACCAGCGTGGTGCCGTCACCACTGGCCAGAACCACCTCCATAGCCAACATGACGCGGGAGAGCTCACCTCCCGAGGCCGCGGAAGCTAGCGGTTTGCCGTTGAGCTGGAACTCCACCTCATCCGCGCCAGTCTTAGAATATTTGGCCTTCTTCACGGCGGCCGTCAAGGTGGAGTTTGGCATGGCCAAGCCATGGATTTCTTCGGTGACCTGAGCCCCGAGCTTCTTCGCGGCCTTGGTTCGAGCGGCAGTGAGTGCCTCTGCCTTGGCCACCATCGTCTTTTCGGCCTCCATTACTTCCTTCTTCAAAGCCTCGAGGGCCTCGGTGGAGGTATCCAAGGTCGCAAGTTTCGCCTCAGCAGCGTCCCGCCAGGCCAGAACTCCATCAATGTCAGCAGCATACTTGCGCGTGAGGAGCTTGAGCTCTTGCTGGCGTTGCAAAGATTCCTCGAGGAGGTTGGGATCCGCAGGCAGATCGCTCAAATACGTGGTGAGCTCGGCAGCGATATCGGTCAGCTGCGTGGTGACTTCACTCAACCGCTCTCCTAGCCGGGTCAGCTCGGCATCGCTCGCCCCAGTCAATGCCGATTCAGCTGCACCGACAAGGTTGACGGCAGTGTCCTCATCACCAAAACCTTCACCGCCGTCCAAAGCACTCAGAGCAGTGGCTGCGCCTTCGCGCAAAGCATCGACGTCTTGCAAACGCTTAATCAGAGCTACGAGCTCAGCATCCTCACCGGGCTCCGGCTCGAGATCAGAAATCTCCTTAATGGCGAACTGCAAGCGGTCCACCTCTTGGGCCATCTCACGACGGGACTCCATCCGGTGCTGGTAGTCCTTGGCCAATGCGCGCCACTGCCTAAAAGCCTCGGTATACGCGCTACGGCTCTTCTCGATAGAAGGCTCGAAGCGATCGATGGCGGCCAGCTGTTGATCAGCCGACAGCAAGCGCAGCTGGTCATTTTGCCCATGCACAGTGATGAGGTGGGAAGCGAATTCTCCCAATGTCGCCGCCGGCACCGACCGCCCGCCCAAATAGGCTCGTGAGCGCCCTGCCGCAGACACCGTGCGGGAGGCAATATACTCACCGTTCTCATCCGGCTCTCCGCCTGCGTCCTCGACCAACGCCGCCACAGCCGGTGAATCGGAGGAAAAATGACCTTCCACGGCCGCTTTCGAGGCCCCATCGCGCACGCGTGATGCATCAGCGCGACAGCCAGCCAGCAGGCGCAAGCCAGTCACAACCATGGTCTTACCGGCGCCAGTTTCACCGGTAAGCACGGTAAGCCCCTGCGAGAGCTCCGCAGCGGAGCTTTCGATAACGCCGAGGTCCGAGATGCTGATATCAACGAGCACAGTGCGGTATCTTCCTTCCTGAATACGCGCTAGAGCAGTTAGTGCCGGGGTCCGCGCCAACCTTCCACGGGGAGGCGGAGCTTGGATACGAGGCGGTCGGTGAAGGGCTGCTGGTCCAACCGAACCCAGCGCACGGGCCTTTCACCACGCACGACTTCCACGCGCGAACCCGGCGGCATAGAAATCTCACGGAAACCATCGAGGATTACCACGGCCGGAGTCGTAGCCGAGGCCGATTCCACCGCCACCTGCGAATCCGGAGAGACTACGAGTGGTTTAGTAAACAGTGCATGCGCATTGTTCGGAACCACCAGGATGGCATCGAGAGAGGGCCACAATACCGGCCCGCCAGCTGAGAAGGCATAGGCCGTGGAGCCCGTCGGAGTGGAGATAAGAACACCATCGCACCCAAAAGCTGAGACAGGACGTCCATCCACCTCGAGGATGGCATCAAGGACCCCTGAGCGATTGAGGTTCTCAATCGAGGCCTCATTGAGCGCCCAGCTACGCTCCCGCAGCTTTCCTTCTGCATCAAACACTGCAACGTCAATGGTCAGGCGGTCTTCGACGTCATAGGACTGCTCGATGACGCGCACGAGCGCACGGTCTAGGGACTCCGCTTCCCACTCTGCGAGGAAGCCAACGTGCCCCAGATTGATGCCTAGGACGGGGACGTCCACTGCACGTGCCATGTCGGCAGCGCGCAAGAACGTGCCATCACCACCGAGCACGAGGACTAGCTCACAGCCTTCAGCTGCCGCCGGCGTATGCCTCACGTGCTGCAGCCCAGGGAGAACGGTGTCCGCTCCGCAGACGCGTACCTTGATGCCAGCCTCCTGCAGCAGCTCTGCTGCACGGTGCGTGGCAGCGAGGTTATCCTCGCGGCTAGCGTGCGGGACAAGAAGAATTTCGCGGCGAGTGGTGCCCTCCGCGGCGCTAGTCCTGCTCACTGGGGTCCTTCCTTGATTGCCGTGTCGATCAGTACATCCAGCTTATCTTCTGGGGTGGACAAGCCATCCTTGACCAACCACAGGAAGTATTCGACATTGCCGCTTGGTCCGGGTAGCGGGGATGCCGCCACGCCTTTGACGCTCAATCCGAGCTCTTGGGCGAAGACAGCCACGTCCTTGGTCACTTCCGCGCGAAGCTCAGGCGAACGCACCACTCCGCCGGCCCCTATCCGGTCCTTTCCTACTTCAAACTGCGGCTTGACCATGGGTAATAACCATGCGCCATCAGCCATGCATTCTACGATTGCCGGAAGTACCAGTTTTAGGGAGATAAACGAAAGATCACCCACCATAGCGTCGCAAGGCCCATTCGTCTGTTCAAGAGTCAGGTTGCGAATGTTGGTGCGGTCCAGCACAGTAACGCGCTCATTGTTTTGCAAGCGCCACAATAGCTGTCCATAGCCCACGTCAACTGAAAGCACTTCTGCGGCACCGCGGCGCAAACAGACATCAGTAAAACCGCCGGTGGACGCGCCCGCGTCCAAGACACGCTTGCCTTTGAGGTCAACGTCGAAAGCCGCAAGCGCACCGAGGAGCTTGTGCGCGCCTCGCGACGCCCAATCATCACCCTCGCTGGCTTCGACCTTAATAGACACCTCTGGCTCGACCACAGTCGCGGGTTTCGTAGCCTTGAAGCCCCCCACCGTCACCCGACCAGCCTTAATCATCTCAACGGCTTGTTCTCGTGAGCGCGCAATCTTGCGGCGTACCAACTCTGCGTCGAGACGGCGACGTTGCGGTGGCATGATTAGGTCCTCTTTCCCCTAGAATCCTCGGTGATTCGCACTAATTATCTTGGAGCGCATCGCGCAAAACGGTATGAGCGCGGTCCAGCTGAGCTAGCTCTTCCTCAAGAGTCTCTGCGGGCTCGGTGAGAATCTCGGTGATGGACGCATCGAGGGTCTCTGGGGCCAACACTGCGCGCGGGTCATGGGGTTTTACCGCCATGTGGACACTACCCTCTCCGCGGCTTCGCTCCGCGGCTGAATATAGCGCGGAGGCTCAGCGCCTGCCCAGGCTACCTCCAAAACGGTACGCAGTGCCTCGACCGACGTAGATTTCTCGTTCCCACCTTGCAGAACGATGTCATAGCCATCAAAACGCGCCCTAAACCCACCCTGGGCGCCCGGACGCGCTTGCGCTTCCGACAAGGAAAGCTCGTGGAATCCGGCACCAATGAAATTCGGACGCTCCTCCGGCGTTGCTTCAATGAGCGCCAGCTCACGGGATACGCCTGTCAGCACGTGGAAAGTATCCATGGCCGCATTGTTGCCGCCGACGATATCGGTGTCTAGGCGGTCCCCAACAGCGAGGGGCTTCGACGAGTTCACCAGCTTAGCTGCCTGGGTAAACATGGCAGGCTCCGGCTTGCCTGCCGACACTGGCTCGACGCCTGTTGTGGAAACAATAGCTGCGACGAGCGAACCGTTACCTACAGCCATTCCGCGCTCCGTTGGCAGCGACGTATCCAGGTTCGAGGCATAGTATTTGGCACCTTGGTTGATGGCAAGCGCGCCTTCAGAGAGCTGCTCCCACCCCACAGACTTATCCATGCCCTGCAGCACGGCAGCAGGCCGATCATCGGCGCTATCGACGACGATGAAACCTGCGTCCCGCGCGAGCGCGCGGAAGGATTCTGCGCCAATAACAAGGACCTTCGCGCCTGCGGGCAGATCTTCGCGCGCGATCTTTATTACAGCTTGCGCTGAGGTGACAACGCGATGGGCATCGGCGTCCAGTCCAATCTCACCGAGCATGTCTGCCACGGTCTGGGGGCTACGCGACGCATTGTTTGTCACATACACCGCGGGGATGCCACAGGAGTTAATCACGTCAACGACGCATTGAAGGGCCTGCCCACCCTCCCACACGGTTCCGTCAAGGTCTAACAGCAACGAATCGTGAGTTTTGAGAATACTCATTATTTGCACTCGGCCAGACGCTCCGCGGCGTCGGTCCAGTCTCCTTCGTCAATCTCGATAGCATGCTGGAACCATTCCCGTGCCTCATCCTTACGGCCAGCCTCCAGCAACGCATTCGCATAGGCATAAGCAAGACGGCACGCGGAGACACCCTTGGCGTCCTTCGTGGGCTGCGCACGCTGAACCGTGACCACAGCGGAGTCTGCCTGGCCCATGTCCAGCCGAGCGCCCGCAGCGACAATGGCCAATTCGATGATGTCCTCCGGAGCGAGCTCCTTAGCGTCCTCGCTACGCCACAGCTCGACAGCCTTTTCTGGGCAGCCAAGACCACGCTCACAGTCAGCCATCACCGCCATCAAACCTGGTCCACCGGAAATGCGGCGCGCAGCGCGCAGCTCTGCGAGAGCTTCCTTCCACTCACCTGCGCGATACGCGGCGATACCGTTCATCTCTCGGGCAACCGAGACACGACCGGCACGATCCTTGGCTGCTCGGGCATGGCGAAGCGACAGCTGTGGATCGTCATCAAGCCAGGTTGCCGCCATGATGAGGTGCTTAGCCACAGCTTCGGAGTTCTCCTTCGATAGCGAGGAGAGGTCCTGCAGAACCGAGGGATCGAGATCAGTGATATCGATATCAGAAGGCAGATCCGGGTCCGTCATGCGGCGATTGATCCGCTCCTCACGGTAGCCCGAACGTTGCGGATGTGAGGCCTTGTTCTTATCACAACCGTGGCTCTTAGAATCATTGCGACGATTATCGCGGCGGGGGTTGGCACCATCGCGGCCGCCTCGGCGCTCATCACGGCGATCACCGCGACGCTCTTGACGACGCCCCGATGCGCCGCCACGCTTTTCAAACTTGCGACCCCCAGAGCGGTTGTGCCCACGGTTGCCTTCCGAGGAACCTTCGCGGTCACGGCTGTGGTCGCGGGAGATGGATTCAGACATTAAAGCTATGCACTTTCTGCGGTAGACGCGTCCGTATGTACCGAACCAGTCTACAGGCCAGCGACGCAAAACCGGCAATACACTGGCTGGTAGGTGAAACGGCCCACGGCCAACGGTTACCGACTAAGACTCAGGAGAAATCAAGAAAGAACTGCAACTCTTCCAGTGGCCAACTATGTCTCACACGGTCCAAGCCAACAGCCACCTGGGAAGCGGAAAGTCCATGTTCCACGCTACCGTGCTCCAGTGGCTTGCCGCGGACGACGGACCAGAATGTCCAACCATTATTATGAATCGCGTCAAGGCGCAGACCCTGCCGATCCCGCGCCATGGTCGCGCCTTCCTTAATCATTCGGTCCGGGCTCAGACCTTCCACCAACACCTCGAGCATCCGGGATTCACCGTTCAGCGCCACAACGAGAGCTTTGGCGACATAAAAATGGCCCTTCTTTCCAGTCTTCCGGCCCTGCTTGTCACAGAAAAAGCTGCCGAAAAGGACTGGGTAAAAGTCGATCCAACCATTCTTCCAAGCCTTATTAATCCTAAAGGCCAACAGAATGTGACGGGCTACCAGGAAAAAGAAGTAAAGCAACAAACCGGCAAGAAGAAGCGCCAATAATCCTGGAACCTGGAAGCTGTTCAAGAGCAAACCAAAGGAAAAGATAAAACCTGCTATCACAACCATCGCCCCGAAAAAGACCAGCCCATCGCGAATAGCACGCATCTGAGGCACTCCATCCTCGGACTCGAAGACGGGACAAAGATTATAGGGAGACGGATTATCGTTCTTTCGGCTATAGGGCACAGCCTTCAAATCGCTGAGAAAGACAGAGTTATAAGAATGCCTAAAAAGATTCGGCGATTGTGGAAACCTCATCGCTTTCTCCTCAGCGATCCCTCAGAACGACGTGTAAATACAGACATCATTCTAGTTCGTGAGCGTGAAAAGCTCCGCTAGCCAAAAGTGCAGTCCTGGAGGTGCATTCATGCAGGTCGCTGTTTCTGGGCCGTGGGTGCTTGACGATGCCCACGCTGCAGGTCTGTGTTTTCGGATCTGTACTTTTACTGCGGTACTAGGCTTGGTGTGCGGATTATGTTGGGGTGAAAACGCTGTGAAGGCCCTAGACGTGGTGTGTTGTCTAGGGCCTTCACGGTTTGTTATTGAGTTGTTTGTTGTTGTTTGGTGTCGGCGGTTTCTTACTCTCCCACAACCTCCCGGTTGCAGTACCATCAGCGTTAGCAGGCTTAGCTTCCGGGTTCGGAATGGGTCCGGGCGTTTCCCTGCTGCTATAGGCCACCGACAAACACACGGGGCAAATCTGGTTTGCTGGTGTTGTGTCAGATACTGTGTAGTGGACGCAAGCGACAGTGTGATAGTTGTTTGTCATGTTTTGTTGTCAACACACCCTAGATGGGTGTGTGTGTTTGTTTTGGTCTATTAGTACCAGTAGCCTTCACACCTTGCGGTGCGTCCAGGTCTGGCCTATCAACCCCATCGTCTTTGGGGGACCTCAAATGAAACCTCATCTTAAAACAGGCTTCCCGCTTAGATGCTTTCAGCGGTTATCCCTTCCGTACGTAGCCAACCAGCCATGCTCCTGGCGGAACAACTGGCACACTAGAGGTACGTCCGTCCCGGTCCTCTCGTACTAGGGACAGCCTTCTTCAAGTTTCAACGCGCGCGGCGGATAGAGACCGAACTGTCTCACGACGTTCTGAACCCAGCTCGCGTGCCGCTTTAATGGGCGAACAGCCCAACCCTTGGGACCTACTCCAGCCCCAGGATGCGACGAGCCGACATCGAGGTGCCAAACCATCCCGTCGATATGGACTCTTGGGGAAGATCAGCCTGTTATCCCCGGGGTACCTTTTATCCGTTGAGCGACACCACATCCACAAGTAGGTGCCGGATCACTAGTCCCGACTTTCGTCCCTGTTCGACATGTCTGTCTCACAGTCAAGCTCCCTTGTGCACTTACACTCACCACCTGATTGCCAACCAGGCTGAGGGAACCTTTGGGCGCCTCCGTTACATTTTGGGAGGCAACCGCCCCAGTTAAACTACCCACCAGGCACTGTCCCCAACCCAGATCATGGGCCAAGGTTAGACATCCAATCCGATCAGAGTGGTATTTCAACAACGACTCCACACACACTGGCGTGCATGCATCACAGTCTCCCACCTATCCTACACAAACCGAACCGAACACCAATACCAAGCTATAGTGAAGGTCCCGGGGTCTTTTCGTCCTGCCGCGCGTAACGAGCATCTTTACTCGTAGTGCAATTTCACCGGGCCTGTGGTTGAGACAGCAGAGAAGTCGTTACGCCATTCGTGCAGGTCGGAACTTACCCGACAAGGAATTTCGCTACCTTAGGATGGTTATAGTTACCACCGCCGTTTACTGGGGCTTAAATTCTCAGCTTCGCAGTCAAAGACTACTAACCGGTCCTCTTAACCTTCCAGCACCGGGCAGGCGTCAGTCCATATACATCAACTTAACGTCTTCGCATGGACCTGTGTTTTTGATAAACAGTCGCTTCCCTCTATTCTCTGCGACCCCACAACCCACACCAACGCTTTGGTTGGCTTAAGTCGTGTGGTCCCCCTTCTCCCGAAGTTACGGGGGCATTTTGCCGAGTTCCTTAACCACAGTTCACCCGAACGCCTTAGTATTTTCAACCTGACCACCTGTGTCGGTTTAGGGTACGGGCCATACATCCACATCGCTAGAGGCTTTTCTCGACAGTACTAGATCACCAACTTCACCCCAATGGGCTACGCATCACGCCTCAGGCTTACTCGGTGTGCGGATTTGCCTACACACCACCTCACACGCTTACACCAACAATCCACTCAGCGGCATGGCTACTACACTGTGTCACCCCATCACTTGAACCACACATCAGGCCCCACGACATCAACAACCAACGTGTTCAAAGAACACCCCAGTCGCATCCGCGGTGGTTAGTATCAGTGCTTCATCATGGGCGCGGATATACGGGTACCAGAATATCAACTGGTTATCCATCGACTACGCCTGTCGGCCTCGCCTTAGGTCCCGACTCACCCTGGGAAGACGAACTTGACCCAGGAACCCTTAGTCAACCGGCGGGAAGGATTCTCACCTTCCAATTCGTTACTCATGCCTGCATTCTCACTCGCACACACTCCACGCCTCCTCACGGTAACGCTTCAACACATGCACGACGCTCCCCTACCCAATACAAAAAGTATTGCCGCGGCTTCGGCGGTGTGCTTGAGCCCCACTACATTGTCGGCGCAGGACCACTCGACCAGTGAGCTATTACGCACTCTTTCAAGGATGGCTGCTTCTAAGCCAACCTCCTGGCTGTCTTCGCGATCCCACATCCTTTTCCACTTAGCACACCCTTAGGGGCCTTAACCGGCGATCTGGGCTGTTTCCCTCTCGACTATGAAGCTTATCCCCCACAGTCTCACTGCCGCACAACACAATTGATGGCATTCGGAGTTTGGCTGACATTGCTAAGATTGTAGTCCCGCTCAACCAACCAGTAGCTCTACCTCCACCAAGCTAATGCGACGCTGCACCTAAATGCATTTCGGGGAGAACCAGCTATCACGGAGTTTGATTGGCCTTTCACCCCTACCCACAGCTCATCCCCGCAGTTTTCAACCTACGTGGGTTCGCGCCTCCACAGCATCTTACTACTGCTTCACACTGGCCATGGGTAGATCACCCCGCTTCGGGTCCAGGACATGCCACTGACAACACCCCATTAGGATTCGGTTTCCCTACGGCTACCCCACACGGGTTAACCTCGCGACATGCCGCTGACTCGCAGGCTCATTCTTCAAAAGGCACGCCATCACACACAAAAAGGTGCTCTGACGGATTGTAAGCACATGGTTTCAGGAACTATTTCACTCCCCTCCCGGGGTACTTTTCACCATTCCCTCACGGTACTAATACACTATCGGTCACACTGAGTATTTAGGCTTACCGGGTGGTCCCGGCAGATTCACAGCAGATTCCACGAGCCCGCTGCTACTCGGGCAACCCAACAACTTGCACATTGAAGCCTTCAACTACGGGACTATCACCCTCTACGGTCGGCGTTTCCACACCACTTCACCTAACAACAACACACAAGCACGATGATGGTAGTCACCGCCCATGGACCTGACCCCTGTTTGGTAGACACCTGATATCCAGCCCAGTTGGGTTGGGAAGAAAGGTAATCTACCACCATGCCTAGGTACTCCGAACAGTTCAAACGTGATGCTGTGGCCCTCTACGAAAACAATGAGGACCTCTCACTTCACGCGGCTTCAGCAGAGCTTGGAGTCAATCGCTCCTCACTTTATTCCTGGATCAAGCAGTACGGCACCGGAAAGCGTGCCCGCACGAAGACCATGCGTGACAAGACTCAGGCGACAACCGATTCTGAGCGGATCCGCCAGCTAGAAAAAGAAAACGCAAAGCTGCGCGAAGAACGCGACATCCTGCGCAAGGCCGCGAAATATTTTGCCGAAGAGACACGCTGGTAATCCGCTTCCAGTTTGTCGATGACCACCGAACCGAATACTCGGTCAAGCGGATGTGCCACGTGTTAAAGCTCAATCGCTCCTCGTTCTACAAATGGGTCAACACCCGCGAAAAACGCAGGTTAAAGACGTGTTCCGATGCCCTTATTGGTGCGAGAATCAAGACCATCTTCGATAATGAGCACGGGCTTTATGGTGCTAAACGCATCGCTGCAAGCCTCAACGACGATACGGACTTTCCTCCGATCAATCACAAGAAGGTCGCACGCATCATGAAATCCATGGGGCTAAAAGGCTTTACTAAACGGCGTCGATGCATCACCACCAGGCGCAAGCCTGGCCGTCGAGTCATGCCAGATTTAATAGGCCGCAAATTCACAGCTGACAGGCCAAACCACGTCTACGTAGGCGATATCACCTACCTGCCGTGTAAGGGCGGCAAGAACATGTACCTAGCCACGGTCATTGACGTTTACTCACGCAAGCTCGTCGGCCATGCACTCGCTGACCACATGCGGGTATCGCTGGTTATCGAAGCTTTATCTCATGCCAGAAAAGTCCGCGGAAGCCTTAAAGGGGCAATTTTCCATTCCGATCACGGCAGTGTGTACACCTCACAAGCATTTAGAGAGCACTGCGCTGTACTTGGTGTTCGCCAATCCATGGGAGCAGTGGGAACGAGTGCCGATAATGCCCTGGCAGAATCATTTAACGCCACCCTAAAGCGTGAAGTTCTGCGTGATCGGAAAGTCTTTGACAATCCCATCATCTGCCGCCAAGAAGTCTTCCGATGGTGCATGCGCTACAACACGCGCAGACGACACTCCTGGTGCAACCTTCTAGCCCCCGATGACTTCGAAGAACTCACATCAGCTACACTGACCCAAGCAGCATAGCTAACCCCCGACGTGTCTACCTTCCGGGGGTCAGGCCCCATTGGGGCCCACAACACCGCACACACAACCCCTACCAAGTATCACA
Organism: Corynebacterium aurimucosum ATCC 700975; assembly: GCF_000022905.1. Classification (NCBI taxonomy): domain Bacteria; kingdom Bacillati; phylum Actinomycetota; class Actinomycetes; order Mycobacteriales; family Corynebacteriaceae; genus Corynebacterium; species Corynebacterium aurimucosum. Next base: position 1,485,437 of record NC_012590.1, read on the forward strand.
TGCACACGGTTTAGCCTCATCCACGTTCGTTCGCCACTACTAGCAGAATCATAATTTTATTTTCTTCTCCTACGGGTACTGAGATGTTTCACTTCCCCGCGTAAACCCCCACAACAGCTATGAATTCACTGAAGGGTAACACCCCATAACAGGTGCCAGGTTTCCCCATTCGGACATCCTCGGATCAACGCTTTATTGACAACTCCCCGAGGCTTAACGCAGCCTTACACGTCCTTCATCGGCTCAGCATGCCAAGGCATCCACCATGCGCCCTAAATAACGAACACACAACCAACACAACAACCACCACAAACATGGCGGAAGTCAAACCGTGCTGGTGTGAACACACAAAACACAAAAGAACAAAGAAATCACACAAACCACAACCCACCACCAACACAAAAGAAGATGGCAAGCACATGGTTTAATGCTCGCGTCCACTATACAGTTCTCACACAACACCCCACACAACCCAACAACCACACCCCTAAAAGGCAAAGCAGTTACTGAAACTTATGTGGGTTACAACCAGGGAACAATGCCCCAGACACCCAACAATGCACCACGTACTTTTTTTAAAAACAGACACTCAACAAGTGCCGCGTTAGCTAAATAATTATTCTGGTTAAGATGTATCTCCACCCGATTAACTTACGGTGGCAGCAAAACTTTTGTTTACTCAACCACCACACCATGAAACAAACTCATGGCTATAAGCACCAACTGGTGCCACATAAAATGCTCCTTAGAAAGGAGGTGATCCACCCGCACCTTCCGGTACGGGTACCTTGTTACGACTTCGTCCCAATCGCCGATCCCACCTTCGACAGCTCCCTAACAAGTTTAGGCCACTGGCTTCGGGTGTTACCAACTTTCATGACGTGACGGGCGGTGTGTACAAGGCCCGGGAACGTATTCACCGCAGCGTTGCTGATCTGCGATTACTAGCGACTCCGACTTCATGGGGTCGAGTTGCAGACCCCAATCCGAACTAAGGCCGGCTTTCAGCGATTCGCTCCACCTCACAGTGTCGCTGCGCGTTGTACCGACCATTGTAGCATGTGTGAAGCCCTGGACATAAGGGGCATGATGATTTGACGTCATCCCCACCTTCCTCCGAGTTAACCCCGGCAGTCTCTCATGAGTCCCCAACCAAATGCTGGCAACATAAGACAAGGGTTGCGCTCGTTGCGGGACTTAACCCAACATCTCACGACACGAGCTGACGACAACCATGCACCACCTGTACACCAACCACAAGGGACACTACATCTCTGCAGCAATCTGGTGTATGTCAAGCCCAGGTAAGGTTCTTCGCGTTGCATCGAATTAATCCACATGCTCCGCCGCTTGTGCGGTGAGGTTACCCTCGTTTAGTGGACACCCTATTTGTACGGATCTTGTGTCCGTAAGAGAGGATGTTCATTGTGAGTCAACAGCGCAAGAAGTACACGCCTGAGTACCGGCGTGAAGCCGCGAACCTGGTAATCGAGTCAGAGCGCCCGATTGCCCATGTGGCTAAAGAGATTGGTGTTTCCGCCGGGCTTTTAGGCCGGTGGGTCAAACTAGAGCGTGAACGCCGAGGAGCCTCGGATGGGATGAGTGAGGCTGATCTTCGTGCTGAGAATGCTCGTCTGCGCCGTGAGTTGGCGGAAGCCAAGATGGATAACGAGTTTTTGTCAAAAGCGACAGCCTTCTTCGCCGCGAAGCAACGCGAGCAGAAAAGTTCGAACTAATGCAGCAGGAGAAGGCGAACTACAGCATCAAGCGCATGGCACGACTATTAAAAGTATCTCGGTCTGGATACTACAAATGGGCCCATGTGCAGCAGAAACGACTATCCGGAAAGGATGATCGGGCAGCATTTTACGATGATGTTGACCGTAAGATTCATCAGATTTGGAAAGACTCTGATGAGGTTTATGGTGCTCCGCGGATCACCGCAGAGCTCGCCGAGCGCTACCGCATTTCGCTTAACCGTAAGACTGTGGCGAAGCGGATGCGCATGATGGGCATTGAAGGGATTTCACCGCGTGCCTTTGTCCCGGTGACTACAATCCAAGCCAAGCGTAAGTCGAGTCTTCCTGACCTGGTCAAGCGCATGTTTGATACTGGTGAGCTCAACCGGGTGTGGATGTCGGATATTACCTACCTTCGCACCGGTGAGGGCTGGCTGTATTTGTGCGCGGTCCGCGATGGTCATTCCCGCAGGGTATTGGGCTGGGCTATGGATAGCGTGCAAGACACAAGTTTGGTCGAACGGGCCCTGCGGATGGCGCATACACTGCGCGGTGATGTTCCTGATGGGCTGGTGTTTCACGCTGACCGCGGAACGCAATTTACCAGTGAGAAGCTCTGGGAGGTCTGCAGCAGACTGGGCATTGCTCAGTCTGTGGGGCGTACTGGTGTGTGCTTCGATAACGCGATGGCTGAGTCGTTCTGGTCGACGCTAAAGACTGAATTCTACGACCGTAAGCGCTGGGCGAGCCGTGATGCTGCACGCAAGGCTGTTGCCTACTGGATTGAAGTCGTCTACAACCGTCGGCGCCGGCACTCTGCACTCGGAATGGTCAGCCCCGTCGACTTCGAGAACCACGCCGGCGCAATCAACAGCAGAAAAGAAATAGCTGCCTAACCACTAGGTAGCTCCACTACGTGTCCACGATTTGCGGGCAACCCCAGCGGGCCCCCGTCAATTCCTTTGAGTTTTAGCCTTGCGGCCGTACTCCCCAGGCGGGGCGCTTAATGCGTTAGCTACGGCACAGAAGACGTGGAAGCCCCCTACACCTAGCGCCCACCGTTTACGGCATGGACTACCAGGGTATCTAATCCTGTTTGCTACCCATGCTTTCGCTCCTCAGCGTCAGTAACTGCCCAGAGACCTGCCTTCGCCATCGGTGTTCCTCCTGATATCTGCGCATTTCACCGCTACACCAGGAATTCCAGTCTCCCCTACAGCACTCAAGTTATGCCCGTATCGCCTGCACGCCCGAAGTTAAGCCCCGGAATTTCACAGACGACGCGACAAACCACCTACGAGCTCTTTACGCCCAGTAATTCCGGACAACGCTCGCACCCTACGTATTACCGCGGCTGCTGGCACGTAGTTAGCCGGTGCTTCTTATACAGGTACCGTCACATAACGCTTCGTCCCTGTCGAAAGGAGTTTACAACCCGAAGGCCGTCATCCCCCACGCGGCGTCGCTGCATCAGGCTTCCGCCCATTGTGCAATATTCCCCACTGCTGCCTCCCGTAGGAGTCTGGGCCGTATCTCAGTCCCAATGTGGCCGTACACCCTCTCAGGCCGGCTACCCGTCGACGCCTTGGTAGGCCATTACCCCACCAACAAGCTGATAGGCCGCGAGCTCATCTTGCACCGAAAAAACTTTCCAACCACCACACTAAAGGCAGTTCATATCCGGTATTAGACCCAGTTTCCCAAGCTTATCCCAGAGTGCAAGGCAGATCACCCACGTGTTACTCACCCGTTCGCCACTCGAGTACCCCAGCAAGCTGAGGCCTTTCCGTTCGACTTGCATGTGTTAAGCACGCCGCCAGCGTTCGTCCTGAGCCAGGATCAAACTCTCCACAAAAAAGGCCGTGAAAAGCCCAAACCTAGTCAAAAAGACAAACCAAACCATGCACAGCATGGACTGGCTATCCAAAAATTACATAAAGAAAAAATCCAAAAACCAACCCCCAACCCGACGGGGCAAAAAAGAGGCTGGCCTAGTTAGAAGATTTTAAACAATTATGCCCAAACAACTTATGTTATTTACAATGACGCCGCTTGAAAGAAAGGGCCTGACCCCCGGAAGGTAGACACGTCGGGGGTTAGCTATGCTGCTTGGGTCAGTGTAGCTGATGTGAGTTCTTCGAAGTCATCGGGGGCTAGAAGGTTGCACCAGGAGTGTCGTCTGCGCGTGTTGTAGCGCATGCACCATCGGAAGACTTCTTGGCGGCAGATGATGGGATTGTCAAAGACTTTCCGATCACGCAGAACTTCACGCTTTAGGGTGGCGTTAAATGATTCTGCCAGGGCATTATCGGCACTCGTTCCCACTGCTCCCATGGATTGGCGAACACCAAGTACAGCGCAGTGCTCTCTAAATGCTTGTGAGGTGTACACACTGCCGTGATCGGAATGGAAAATTGCCCCTTTAAGGCTTCCGCGGACTTTTCTGGCATGAGATAAAGCTTCGATAACCAGCGATACCCGCATGTGGTCAGCGAGTGCATGGCCGACGAGTTTGCGTGAGTAAACGTCAATGACCGTGGCTAGGTACATGTTCTTGCCGCCCTTACACGGCAGGTAGGTGATATCGCCTACGTAGACGTGGTTTGGCCTGTCAGCTGTGAATTTGCGGCCTATTAAATCTGGCATGACTCGACGGCCAGGCTTGCGCCTGGTGGTGATGCATCGACGCCGTTTAGTAAAGCCTTTTAGCCCCATGGATTTCATGATGCGTGCGACCTTCTTGTGATTGATCGGAGGAAAGTCCGTATCGTCGTTGAGGCTTGCAGCGATGCGTTTAGCACCATAAAGCCCGTGCTCATTATCGAAGATGGTCTTGATTCTCGCACCAATAAGGGCATCGGAACACGTCTTTAACCTGCGTTTTTCGCGGGTGTTGACCCATTTGTAGAACGAGGAGCGATTGAGCTTTAACACGTGGCACATCCGTGTGAGCCGAGTATTCGGTTCGGTGGTCATCGACAAACTGGAAGCGGATTACCAGCGTGTCTCTTCGGCAAAATATTTCGCGGCCTTGCGCAGGATGTCGCGTTCTTCGCGCAGCTTTGCGTTTTCTTTTTCTAGCTGGCGGATCCGCTCAGAATCGGTTGTCGCCTGAGTCTTGTCACGCATGGTCTTCGTGCGGGCACGTTTGCCGGTGCCGTACTGCTTGATCCAGGAATAAAGTGAGGAGCGATTGACTCCAAGCTCTGCTGAAGCCGCGTGAAGTGAGAGGTCCTCATTGTTTTCGTAGAGGGCCACAGCATCACGTTTGAACTGTTCGGAGTACCTAGGCATGGTGGTAGATTACCTTTCTTCCCAACCCAACTGGGCTGGATATCAGGTGTCTACCAAACAGGGGTCAGGTCCAAAAGCGCCATCCGGCATACACCAACCGTGCCATACATACGACACAACACGGCCAGAACAAAAAATCAACCAACAAAAAGTACATTGGCACACTATTGAGTTCTCAAACATCATTCGCGCACTCTTTGCACTGAATCTTTTTATTCACTGCTCTGAGCGGCTGGAGTTCATACTCTAGCCAACAAGTTTGAATCTTGTCAACTAGGAGTTAATCTCCGTGTCACCAGCTTCTCGCGGCGACCTCGATAAATATACACAGAGCTCCATATATCAACAAATCCGCTGGTCAACCACCCTATTTTCCCCTTTTGCTCCCTCGCTACGCTTTCTCACCTCGAAAACTACGAATCCCGCCGCAATACGCGACGGGATTAACCAATGCATAGTGGACGTTGGCGCGCCCTAACTAGTTGAGCTGGGCACTAGTTGAGCTTGGCACCAGCAAAGTTCTTCTTGCCACGACGAAGCACAAGCCACGCGCCGTGCAGCAAGTCCTCGGCGGCAGGCTCCCACTCATCAGATTCAATGCGCTGGTTATTGACGTATGCACCGCCCTCTTTGATGGTTCGACGAGCTGCACCCTTGGAATCGGCAAGGCCACAAGCAACCAACAGGTCCACAATGGTGCGCGGTTCACCAGCAGCAATATCAGCGACGGTAGTCTCAGACAGCGCGCCAACCAATGTCTGTTCATCCAAATCAGCGAGCTCTGCCTTACCGAACAAGGCCTGTGTGGCAAGCTTAACGGACTTCGTGGCTTCCTCACCGTGGACCAGATTGGTCATTTCTTGCGCCAGGCGGCGCTGTGCCTCACGACGGAAGGGCTCCTCGGCAACCTTCTGCTCGTACTCAGCGATTTCTTCCTGGCTCAGGAAGGTAAACCACCGCAAGTAGTCGATGACCACGGAGTCACCCGCGTTGAGGAAGTACTGGTACCAGGAGTACGGCGATGTCTTCTCCGGATCGAGCCAGAGCTTTCCGCCGCCAGTGGACTTACCAAACTTCTGCCCCTGGGCATCCGTCACGAGCGGAACCGTCAGGCCATGCACCTTGGCTCCCTTGACTCGTCGGTTGAGATCAACGCCAGAGACGATATTGCCCCACTGATCGCCACCACCGATCTGCAGAATACAGTCAAACTCATCGTGCAGATGAACATAGTCATTGGACTGCAGGAGCATGTAGGAAAACTCGGTGTACGAGATGCCATCAGACTCCAAACGGCGCTTGACGGTGTCACGGTCCAGCATCGTGTTGAGAGAAAAGTTCTTACCCACATCACGCAAGAAATCGATGACCGTCATCTTCGAAGTCCAGTCAGCATTGTTGACCATGGTGGCGGCGTTCTCGCCCGCAAAATCAATGAACTGACGCAGTTGCTTCTTAATGGCGACCATATTGTCGTTGATGGTCTCCTGCGAGAGCATGGTGCGCTCCCCTACGTCGCGCGGGTCACCGATCTGCCCCGTCGCGCCACCCGCCAGGGCAATCGGATGGTGGCCAGCCTTCTGGAAGCGACGAAGCATAATCATCGGTACGAGGTGGCCGGCGTGCAGCGAATCACCTGTCGGATCAAAACCGCAGTACAAGGTGATGGGTTCTTCGCAGGCCTCACGGAGTGCGTCGAGGTCGGTGGACTGGTTAATGAGGCCGCGCCACTGCAGTTCATCAATGATATTCATGAAGGCTCCTTTGAAAATCGATTCGTTCTTTTGAGATCTAGTTCTGGCGCGGCCACGGCGTAGCGTGGTCCACCAGCATGACGGGGATGTCGTTCTCAATGGGATAGGCCACGCCAAGACGTTCATTGACCAAGACCTGTTCCTCAGCCAGATACTTCAACGGACCTTTATCCTGCGGACACACCAAGATGTCAAGCAGTTGCGAATCGAGACTCATAAGCGCCAAGCTTACACTTCCCTAGATTCCACGGAAGGAAGGGTCCCACCATATTCGAGTTTGAGCGCCATAGAATGATTGCGCAGCTTGCGGACCGAGTTTTGGGAAATCGCCTCCTTGATTTGCTCCATTTCGCGGCCCAGGATGCCGAGCGATTCACTCATCTCCTCAACAGCAACCGGATCCTTCAGGTCTGTCACATCGAGGTAAGACTTCACCAGCTCCTTGGAGTGTTCTTCAATCATGTCGCGCACGAGGGCTTGCTGGTGCGGCGCCTCATCGAGCCGGTGCCAATTGTCCAACACCCACACCGCTGACTCATCGAAAGAATCCCACGCTCGTTGGACAGGACTAGGAAGCTTGTGCGCTGTAAAGGTGTACCGGACTTCCTCCAAGGTATGGATAAGCTCGCCTTCTCCGGCTTTGGGAGGCTCCAAAACCTTCTCCTGCCGCGGCGGCGTCACGAATCCAGCAGCCATACCTGTGCAGATTGCAACGACCGGCCACAGGAATCCCAAACCGCCGCCGCTTAACACATGGAGGACAACGACGAGCGCGGTAACCGCAACGCCGACGACAACTTTTCGCGAGTTCAGGGCGTTCATGTAGTGCAGATCCTCCTGGGAAAGGTGGAGTTGGTTTACTGGTAGGCACGAATTTCTTCGAATGCGGCAGCAAGGTCGCCGTTGAGCGCATCAAAAGTCTTGCCACCAGTGAGCTGAGCAAGTTCTTCCATCTCTTGGATATTGGCTTCACCATACAAGATGACAAAGACCGGAATCTCCTTTTTGTCCTCGGGCAGCTGCGCATAAGCGTCCTTGAACTGAGCAAATGTACGCCCGCGGGTAACTTCGCCGTCGGTCATGAGCACCACGGTGCCAATATCGCCGCCGCTGGTATCCACTTCATCGAAAGCGTTCAGGACGGCCTCAAAGGTCGCGGTATCGCCATCCGCAACGAGGCGTTCCACGCGGTCTGCAAGCTCCTTGGTGGTTGCCGGCTTATCCTTATCCACGCGTGCACGAGTTGGCTGCTGGGGCTCTGAAGAATACGGAATCAGCTTGATCTGCTCGCGATTTCGGAAGGCAACTTGGCCTTCGCCATCTGGGACGCCGTCAGCTGAGCCGTCGATAAGCGGGAGCAAACTACTCTTGAGTAGATCCATGCGCTCGCCTTCCATGGAGCCGGAGGTATCGAGGACCAAAGCTGTGTTTCCAGGATTGCGCAGTTCATGGGCAAAGGCAGCCTCCAGCGCATCAACGGTTTGCTCGTTTGCCGGGTAAGGCAGCTCAAAAACAGTGCCGGGCAAGTCAGAATTGTCTACTCGCAAATGGAAGCTTGTGAGCTTGTCTGGACGCTCCGCCAACCACTCGGCAAGCGCCTGTACTTTCGCTTCTGTATCTTTGTCCGAAGAGCTCGCCAAGGAAGACAACGGATAGTCAGCCGAAATCACTCCATCGGAGGGGATGACCACCTCTAGGTCTGCTCCCTCATCTTTGAGCTGGTAAAGCACAGATTCATAGTTAAAGATTGCATCGGCTTGCTCCGGGTGCTCGCGGAAGCGATCGGCCAACCAGCCAGAGGAACCCGAAGTCAAGGTTTGGTTGCCAAAGAGCTTCTGTACTTTGCCAGCGGATTGCTTGATGTCCTTTTCCGTGAGGGCGCGTCCTGTGTCCGCAAAAGCAGTCGTTGCTGCCGATAGTGCGGAGAAACCCGAATTTGAGGTAGAAGGATCCGTCATGCCAAAAGTTATTCCGGAGTCAGCGATTTCTTGCCACGTCGGCTGCTTGCTGGTCCAGCCTTGCGCTTGTGCCACAGAGGACTGCACGCCGAGAGCTATTGGGGAACGCGCCACGCTGTGTTCTCTTCCCAGCTGGCCATCTACACCGATAATGCGCGCATAGCGATTGGTGGCAAACCACGTCGCGTCATAGGTCCCTTCGAAACCACCTCGCTTAAGGGTACGGGAATTCGCCAGCGTTCCGTCCTCAGTGGTCATGGTGATGTCGAATCCGAGGTCTTGGGAGGCGTCGGCAAGCACGGGCTCCAGCGGTTCAAGCTCCGTTGCCGCCACAATTCTGAGACCACCGCTGAATGAATTCCCAGCGCCGGGTTTCTGAGAATCATCGAACAGTTCACCCATCGAACAGGACGTCAGCGCCATGGTGCCCACTAGTACGAGCAGCACTCTCAGTGACCGAAACATTCCCTCACAACCTTCCTGATGCTTGTTACTGCGGAGCCTTAATCAACGACCCGCAGAATTTCCTCGAAATCAGCCCACCGCAGCTGGCTATATTCTCCGCCATCCACGGGGATACTGTGATCGCTGGATGGATCAAATTTCGAGCTGAAGCCGGAGCCGTGTGTGCTGAGCCCGAGGCTCTCCGACACCGCAGGGATGCCGTCCTCATTCATTGCTTTAGCAAACAGCTCTCCCTCCTCAGTGCGAGGAATGACGATGCTGATCAACGTCGTTGGTGGATTCAGGGCTAGCGGTGTATAACGGGACAAGTCTTCGTCCTCATGGAGTAGGCGCACGTACTGATTAGTAGTTGCCAAGACCATGGGCATCTCCCCCTTATCCACCCGAAGAAAAGCATCGAGAATTCCCTGCTCGGTGGTCTCACTGTAGCCCTGTTCCGATACGAGACGCCGCATGATGTTATCAGCTTCCGCATCAATCTTCGCCTTGTCATCGCGTCCTAGCTCCCTCTCCGCGTAATCCTCCCCAACGGTGCGAATAAGGCGTGCGTAGCGCAATGCGGCAAAAGACTGACTTACCTGGGGCACTGCCACGTCCACGACGCGCGGCGAGCCGAAGGCTGGGCTAATGTCACGCCAGCGAGTGTTGTCCTGGGACATGTCCACCAAGGTCTCTACGTTCAACGAAGCTAGGTTGCCGGATTCCGTGACCAAATCGTGGTTCTTCATGTCCTCTACAAGCTCGCTATGCACCAGCACCAACAACTGATTGCCAAACACCATCGGAGAACCTTCATCCAGTTCCGCCAGCTCCGGGTTGGCATTGCGTAGGTCAGATACCCACGCAGCACCATTGGGGTCCGTCAGAATGAAGTCGTAGTCCTTGTCCACGCTGCTGCTGTGTTCAACGAAGTCCCCAGCCGGCACCACATCGAGTTCGACCTCAATGTTGTGTTTCTCTAAAGCCTCGAGCATGGCAGGGTCTTTAAAGGTGGCTTCCAGTTCTGGACTAATTGCGCCCGTGACAAGGGTCGTGTCCTTGAAAAAGTTGAATTTCGGCAGGGAATCTCCGCCACGCCCTACCGCGAGGGAGGCCACGGCGAGGACGATGAACACTGCGGCGATTACGAAGGATTTAGTACGCTTCGTCGACGATGTGCTGCTCATGATCTAAATCATAAAGTGATCTTCTTCTCATTGCTGGGTAAAGGAAGGGGTGAAGGGGGTAAAGCGGGAGCTCGCTATCCTGCCTCACCCAGTTCTTTAGAGAAGTGAAGGAACGTTCGCCACCAAAGAGTAGAGGTCCTTCGGGTCCTCAGGGTTAGCGATGATATCAATCTCGGACTCTAGGTCGGTGCTAGGTCGGTGCCCCGAACAGAATCACGTAGATAACGCAGAGCAGAGAAATCATTAATGGCGAATCCGACGTCATCAAAAAGCGTGATCTGCTCCTCGCTATCGCGGCCCGTGGCCTGGCCTGTCAGCACCTGATAGAACTCAACGACCGGGAAATCCTCCGGCTTCTGCTGAATCTCGCCCTCAATGCGAGTTTGCTCGGGAAACTCAACGAAGACTTTTGACTTGTCCAAAATCGAGCTTTCCAGCTCCGTCTTGCCGGGGCAATCACCGCCCACAGCGTTGAGATGCACGCCTGGGAGAACGTGACGCTCAGCCAGAATCTGGTTCTGCGCTTTATCCGCCGTGCAGGTGGTGATGATATCCGCGCCCTGCACGATAACCGCAGGAAGCAGACCATTCGGTAGCCAACCGCCGGCATCAACAATGAGGCTGAACCCAGTCGGATCACCATTCGGATGGCCTAGAATAACCACACCAATCGCCACGACCATGAAAATGATCAGCGCAACGATCTTGATCATGGAGAACCAGTACTCCAGCTCGCCAAAGATCTTCACCGAGAGCATGTTGAACAGCAGGATGCTACACACCACACCGAGAGCGAGCAACCATTGCGGGACGGCGTCAAGCCACGAGGTATATTGCCCAAACCACTTGATGTAGATCGCCACTGCGGTGCCATCTGCCACCAATGTCGCCGCCCAGTTTCCCCAGTAGAGCCAACCGGTCACGAAGGCGGTTTTTCGCCATAAAACTCACGCGCGTAGGAGACGAAGGAACCTGAGCTCGGGCGGTACACGATGAGTTCGCCGAGCGAGCGCAGAATGATGTAGCCGAAGAATCCACACACCAAGTACAAGACGGCGAGGAACGGTCCCGCCGTTTGTAGGCGCCCGCCGGTGCCGAGCAGCAACCCGGTGCCGATGGCAGAGCCAATGGCAATCATCTGCAGCTGACGGTTGCTCATCCCCTTCTGGAGGCCCTGGTCTTCCGAAGCATAGACCGCTTTCTCTTTCTCATGAGACTCCGTGTTGGGCGGCCGAAGTGTTTCAGTCATAAGGGAGATAGTCCTTTCCGAATCCGGAACGCGATGAAGCTTCGCATTCCCTAAGGAAACGTTATAGAAACCTTATGAGATACACCTCACATGTACCCCTGTTTTGTGGCGCACGACAACTATGTGCAGTGGAAAAGAGCGCTCTGCGTCACCCCCACATAAGAAAAGAACCGCATGGCCATAAGGACCATGCGGTTTAAGAAGCTGGCGGGTTTAGCGCAGCGGAATCTGCGCCCATTCGCGCGCGCCACGAGCACGCTCGCGAACCTTTTCGCGCTGTTCCACCACGCGGATACCGGCGGTGCCGCCCTTAGTGGAGCGCGACGCCACTGCCCCGTCAATGGTCAGCACCTCGCGAACCTCTGGGAGCAGGCGCTTGTCGACGCCCGCCAATTCCTCATCAGTGAGATCCACCAGGTCAACGCCGCGGGACTCTGCAATCTGCACGCACGCACCGGAGGCCTCATGAGCCTCGCGGAAAGGAACGCCTTGGCGCACCATCCACTCAGCCAGATCAGTGGCCAAAGTGAAACCGCGCGGTGCGAGCTCGCGCATGCGATCTTCGTGGAAGGTCAGGGTTTCGACCAATCCGGTCATCGCCGGCAGCAAGAGGTTCAACTGCGCCACCGAGTCGACGATGGGCTCCTTATCCTCCTGCAGATCACGGTTGTAGGCCAAGGGCTGCGCCTTAAGCGTTGCCAGCAGCCCGGTAAGGTTGCCGATGAGCCGGCCGGTCTTGCCGCGGGTCAACTCCGGTACGTCCGGGTTCTTCTTCTGCGGCATGATCGACGAGCCCGTGGACCAGGCATCATCCAAGGTGACATAGCCGTATTCCGGGGTGCACCAGTAGATGATCTCCTCGGATAGGCGCGACATGTCCACGGCAATCTGGGTAAGGACGAAGGCCGTTTCGGAAGCAAAGTCCCGTGCTGCCGTGCCATCCAGAGAGTTCTCTGCGGAGGAGTCGAAACCGAGCTCCTCGGCGATAGCCTCCGGGTCCAAGTGCAGCGAGGAACCAGCGAGTGCACCCGAGCCATAAGGAGACACGGCTAAGCGCTTGTCCAGATCCTGGAGGCGCTCAATATCACGCAGCAACGGCTGGGCGTGTGCGAGCAGCTCGTGCGCTAGCAGAACTGGCTGTGCTGCTTGGGAGTGGGTCTTGCCCGGCATGATGGCATCCGGGTGAGCCTCGGCCTGATCAGCCAGGGCTTCCACCAAGTCGGTGACTTGGAGCGCGATATCGCGGATGGCATCACGAATCCACATCCGGAACAGGGTGGCTACCTGGTCGTTGCGGGAACGTCCAGCGCGCAGGCGTCCACCAACCTCGGGGCCAACAATGTCGATGAGCCCGCGCTCCATCGCGCCGTGGACGTCCTCGTCTGTCGGCAGCGGGGTGAATTCACCAGAAGCAACCTTCTCCCCTAGTTCGCTCAGGCCGTTGAGCATGGTGTCCAGGTCGGCGTCGGACAGCAGTCCGGCCTTGTGCAGGACCTTAGCGTGAGCCTTGGAGGCCAGCACATCATACGGGGCGAGGACCCAGTCGAAGTGGGTGGATACGGACAGGGCAAACATCGCCTCGGAAGGGCCGCCCGAAAAGCGGCCTCCCCACAACGCGCCCTCGTTAGTCTTGTGCATCGTTTCCATATCTTGACCTTGGCTGTGCTGGTTTACTTGCCTGTGGGGAAACCGCCGTCGCGGTCACGCTGGTTGGAGATCTGCGTCGACAGACCGTGCAGCTGGACAAAGCCCTTGGCCGCAGTCTGATCGAAGGTATCACCGGTGTCATAGGTGGCCAGGTCGAAGGAGTACAACGACTGACCAGAGCGACGGCCATTGACGGTGGCGGTGCCGGCATGCAGAACCATGCGAATATCGCCGGTGACGTTCTCTTGGGTGGACTCGGTGAAAGCATCCAGGGAGCGCTTCAGCGGCGAGAACCAGAGACCATCGTAGACCTCCTCGGACCAGCGGGCGTCCGTGAGGCGCTTGTAGCGGGCCAGCTCACGCTCCACGGTGACATCTTCCAGCGCCTCGTGGGCCTTGATGAGCACCATGGCGCCAGGAGCTTCGTAGACCTCGCGGGACTTGATGCCCACCAGGCGGTCCTCCACCATGTCGAGGCGGCCAATACCCTGCGCACCGGCGCGGCGGTTGAGCTCCTCGATGGCCTGAAGGACGGTCACCGGCTTGCCGTCGATAGCGGTGGGAACGCCCTTGTCAAAGGTGATGGTCACCTCGTCCGGGGCATTGCCCAGGTCCGGCTGCTCGGTATAAGCGTAGAGATCCTTTGTCGGCGGGTTCCACAGATCCTCCAGGAAGCCGGTCTCGACCGCACGGCCCCACACGTTCTGGTCAATCGAGAACGGGGACGCAGCGGACTGCTCGATCGGAAGGTTGATTTCCTCAGCGAAGGCAATCGCCTTATCACGGGTCCAGGCGTAGTCACGCGCCGGCGCAATGATTTCCAGTGCCGGATCCAATGCGCGGAAGGAGACCTCGAAACGCACCTGATCGTTACCCTTGCCCGTGCAGCCGTGCGAAACATGGGTACCACCGTGGGCCTGAGCGGCCTCTACAAGGTGTTTGACAATGAGCGGGCGCGAGATAGCAGACACCAGCGGGTACTGCTTCATGTACATACCGTTCGCCTTGATGGTGGGCAAGCAGTACTCTTCTGCGAACTCATCCTTTGCATCGACAACGATGGACTCGACAGCACCGCAGTCGAGAGCACGCTGGCGCACAGATTCCATATCCTCGCCGCCCTGCCCAAGGTCAAGGGAGACAGCGATAACCTCGCCGCCAGTCATCTTGGCCAAGTAGGGAATGGCGACGGAAGTATCCAGACCGCCAGAGTAGGCAAGCACAACGCGTGCAGTCATAATAGTTTGCTCCTTTAAGACAGACAGGTGCTAAAAATTGAACTGATTTATATTATACAGACTTACGTATAAATGTTAAATGCCGCGGCTGGTGAGCTTTTCTGCAAGCTCACGGCCTCCTAGTCCTTCACGCGCTAGGACAAAGATGGTGTCATCGCCTGCAATACAACCCACCACATCTGGCAGGCCCACACGATCAATGAAGGATGCTAGGTACTGGGCAGCGCCCGCGGGCGTGCGGAGCATCGCGATATTGCCGGAGAAATCGTGGGAGACCACGAGTTCATCGAGCATGCGGCGCAGCTTCTCGCGCGGACCGTTGAGCTGGTCTTCGAATTGCTCCAACTCGCCGCCCACCACGTAGAAGGACCGGCCACCATCGCGTTTTACTTTCTTGGCGCCCAGCTCATCGAGGTCACGCGACAAGGTGGCTTGCGTGATGTCGATTCCCTCATCGAGCAAGAGCTCGGAGAGCTGGACTTGGCTCGTGACCCGTGTGCGGTCAAGAATCTCCAAGATCTTTGCTTGGCGGGCATTGCGCGTCGTTGGGGTTGTCGTCATTCGCTTAGTTCTCCTCCTGAGCTGCAAGAAGCCACACGAGCAGCGCCTTCTGTGCATGGAGACGGTTCTCCGCCTCGTCAAAGACACGGGACTGTGGTCCGTCAATCACCTCAGCGGTCACTTCGTTGCCGCGGTAGGCCGGTAAGCAGTGCAGGAAGATTGCTTCTTCCTTGGCACGGGACATAACCTCTGGGGTGACCTGGTAAGGCAGGAACGGGGTGCGACGGTCCTTGCCGTCATCTTCCTGCCCCATGGAAACCCACGTGTCGGTGATAACAACGTCGGCGCCGTCGACGGCCTCGAGAGAATCAGTCACGGTCACCGTGCCGCGCTTCCGGGCACGTTCCACAAACTCCGGCTGCGGCTGGAAACCTTCCGGCGCAATGATCGTCATCTCCATGCCCGCGGTGGCAAAGCCCAACATATAGGAGTTAGCCATATTGTTGTTGCCATCACCCAGGTAGACGGCCTTGCGGCCAGCTAGGTCACCGAAATTCTCGCGGCAGGTCACCAAATCCGCCAGGATCTGGCAGGGGTGCAGATCCTCGGACAGCGCATTGACGATGGGTACCGTCGCGGTTTCAGCCATTTCCAACAAATTCTGGTGCGCATAGGTGCGCCAGACAATGGCCTCGACAAAACGGGAGAGCACGGCTGCGGTGTCTTGGTATGTCTCGCCCTTCCCCATCTGTGTGGACTTAGTTTCCGTGACGATGGCGTGGCCGCCCAGGTGAGCGATTCCTGCCTCGAAGGAAAAGCGCGTGCGCGTCGACGTCTTATCAAAAAGAACCGCGACTGACTTCGGGCCCTCCAAAGGACGCTCGGCAAAAGGTTCCTTCTTCAGCTTCAATGCCAGATCGAGGACCTCCGCTTGCTCCTGCGGTGTGAGGTCATCATCGGCCAAGAAATGGCGCACGCTCATCCAATATCCTCCAGTACCTTATGCAGGCGCTCCACAGCCTGCGCGAGTTCTTCATCGGTAATCACTAGCGGCGGGGTCAAGCGCACGACCTCGCTACTTGGGGCGTTGAGAATAAGACCGTGTTGCAGGCCCGCAGCCACAACGTCCTTAGCCACCGACTTATTTAATACAACTCCTAGCATAAGCCCTCGGCCCCGGACAGACTGCACAGCCGGAGATTTAGCCAGCTCGGTGCGTAGCCACTCGCCCTTGCGGGTGACCTCGGCGAGGAAGGGGTCGTCGACAAGCTCCAGCACCGTCGCTGCCGCCGCACAGGAGACGGGATTGCCGCCGAAGGTCGTGCCGTGCGAACCCGGAGTGAAAAGGCCTTTGGCCTGACCACGAGCAATGGTGGCGCCAATCGGCATGCCCGCGCCCAAGCTCTTGGCCATGGTGATGACATCCGGAAAGACGTCCTCATGTTGGAAGGCAAAGAAATCGCCGGTGCGCCCCACACCCGTTTGCACTTCATCGACGATCATGAGGATCCCGTGTGTGGTGCACAGCTCGCGCACTGCGCTCAAGAATCCATCGGGCGCCGGAATCACACCGGTCTCCCCTTGGATGGGCTCCAAGATGATGGCGGCGGTATCCTCCGGGTTTTGCTCCACCAGCGTGGTCAAATAATCAATATCGCCGTAGGTGTAGAACTCCACTCCGCCTGGGAAAGGTTCGAAAGCCTTGCGCTTGGAAGGTTGCCCCGTCATGGCGAGAGAGCCCATCGTCCGGCCATGGAAACCATGATGTGCGGCGAGAATGCGGCGGCGCCCCGTCAGGCGAGCCAGCTTAAAGGCAGCCTCATTGGCTTCCGCTCCGGAGTTGGAGAAGAAGACGCGGGCATCGGTGTCCCCCACCTTCTCCAAGAGCTTTCCTGCCGCCTCGACGACGGGTTTGCTGGCAAAGAGATTGGAGACATGCCCCACGGTCGCCACCTGAGTGCTCACCGCTTCGACGATGGCCGGGTGGGCATAGCCCAGCGAGTTCACCGCAATGCCGGCGAGCATATCGATGTATTCCTTACCGTCTTCATCAGTCACCGTGGCTCCCTTGCCAGAAACGATGGCCACGGGTGGGGTGCCATAGGTGTTGCTTAACACCTCTCCCCAACGTTGCGTCAGTGTGGTCTGCGCAGTCACTTGTTATCGTCCTTCCTGAAGACAGTACCTTCTGGGTAGTCCTCACGGTTGTAATCATTGGGCAGCACCATCGTGCCGATGCCGCCCGTAGTAAGCAGCTCCAGCAACACGGCGTGAGCGATACGCCCGTCGATGACATGGGCGGCGCTCACACCACCCTCGACGGCCATGAGGCAGGACTCCATCTTCGGAATCATGCCCGAATCCAGGCCCGGGAGAAGAGTCTTGAGCTTGTCAACCTCAATTTTCGACACCAGGGAATCGCGGTTGGGCCAATCGGTATACAGACCCTCCACATTGGTGAGGATAACCAGGCGTTCGGCGCCTAGGGCTCGTGCCAATGCACCGGCTGCGATGTCCGCGTTGATGTTGTAGACCTCGCCGTCATTTCCGGGCGCGATGGTGGACACCACGGGGATGCGCCCAGCCTCGATGATGTCCATGACGGCAGAAGGTTCGACGCTGACAATGTCCCCTACCATGCCGATATCGGTGGGCTCACCGTCGACCTCAACGAGCCGCTTGCGGGCTTTAAACAACCCAGCATCCTCACCGGAAGTTCCCACGGCATAGGGCCCATGGGAGTTGATGAGGTTGACCAGACCGCGACCCACCTGGCCGAAAAGAACCATGCGGACCACGTCCATGATTTCCGGGGTGGTCACGCGGAAACCGCCCTTGAATTCTCCTTCAATGCCCAGCTTGCCCAGCATCTCATTGATCTGTGGGCCCCCGCCGTGCACCACCACGGGCTTAGCGCCCACGGTGCGAAGGAAAACCATGTCAGCGGCGAAGGCGGCCTTGAGCGAGTCATCCACCATCGCGTTGCCTCCGTACTTCACGACGACGATCTTGTCGCGGTAGTGCTGCAGCCACGGCAAGGCTTCCGCGAGCACGGTGGCGCGGTCTACATTGCTGAGTCCCTGAATCATCTTTCCTCCCTACTTCTCTTAGGAGCTGTACGCGGAGTTGATTTCCACGTAGTCGTGGGACAAGTCGGTGGTACGCACAAAGGCAGTACCGCTTCCTCCGGTTCCGAGGTCCACGCGCACGTCAATGTCGGCGCCAGAAAGGTCGACATCGCGCGCGCCGGGCGCACCGGTGGACTTAACACACACGGCCTGGTCGTTGAAGAACACGGAAATATTCTCCGGGTCCATATCGGCATCCGCCATGCCCACTGCGGCGAGCACGCGGCCCCAGTTGGGATCCGAGCCGAACATCGCGCACTTGAAGAGGTTGTCGCGCCCCAACGTCCGCGCAGCGTTCAGCGCCTGCTCATCGGTGCTTGTTCCCTCCACGGTGATCTTTACGCGCTTGGTCACGCCTTCCGCGTCTGCCTGGAGCTGATCCGCGATATCGGAGCACACCTCTAGGACCGCTGCATCCAACTCCTCCTGGCTCGGTTCTACACCGGAGGCACCAGAGGACAGGATGATGACGGTGTCGTTCGTTGACGTCGAACCGTCCACATCGAGCGTGTTGAAGGTCTGATCACTGGCTGCCTGCAGGGCGGAGTGCAATGCTTGCGGGGAGGCCACAGCATCCGTGGTCACGCATACCAGCATGGTGGCCAGCGAGGGAGCCATCATACCCACGCCCTTGCCCATCGCGCCCATGCTCCAGCCGTCGGACTCGACTACTGCTTCCTTGGTTACTGTATCGGTGGTCATGATGGCCTCTGCCGCGGCCTGACCGTGAGCCTTATCCGCACCCAAGTCCCCGGCAACCACCCCGATGCCTGCTAGGGCCTGTTCCATGGGCAGTGGTTCTCCGATGAGGCCCGTCGAGCACGCAGCAATGTTGCCTACAGGAATACCCGTGTGCTCGGAAACAGCGGCAACCATCGCCGCGGCGTCCTTGTCCCCCTGCTCGCCGTTGCAGGCATTAGCGTTGCCGGAGTTATAAATAACTGCTTGGAGTGTGCCATCGGCTACTGCTTCGCGGGAAAGCTTCACGGGTGCGGCCACCACGCGGTTGCGGGTGAAGACCGCAGCGGCGTCGAAATTCGGCCCCTGGTTAACCACGAGTGCCATATCAGGCTTTCCCGAGGGCTTAATCCCAGCCCTCGTGGCCGCTGCCAGGAAACCTGCGGGTGCGGTGATCATTTTTATTCTCTCCTTGTCTTAGCAGAACGGAAGTCCTCATGGAATTGCATAGCGCGGGGAACGCGCGCGAGTATTACGAGTGCTTAAGGTGCGACGGCCGCTTGCGGCAGACCCGAGGTTTCCTCCCAGCCCAAGGTCAGGTTCATACACTGAACAGCTGCACCGGCGGTGCCCTTGCACAGGTTGTCTAGGGCCGCGGTTATCACCAGACGCTGAGTGCGCTCGTCCACGTGCG
Organism: Corynebacterium aurimucosum ATCC 700975; assembly: GCF_000022905.1. NCBI lineage: Bacteria > Bacillati > Actinomycetota > Actinomycetes > Mycobacteriales > Corynebacteriaceae > Corynebacterium > Corynebacterium aurimucosum. Next base: position 1,504,948 of record NC_012590.1, read on the forward strand.
CCTGGATGTGGACCATGTTGGTGCCCACGACGTTCTGTGTTTCTGGCTGCTGATCTTCCGGCAGAACCAGGCAGAACGGCTCTTCCGCATAGAAATCGCGGAAGGCTTGAGCAACGCTGTGCTTGTCGACGTCCCCCTTCAACGGCGCCGTAATCGTCGCCAGGATGCCACGCGGCAAAGGCGCGAGCACCGGGGTAAAACTCACCGAAACCGAATCCTGGGTAAAGGGCTGTAAGTTCTGCAGGACTTCCGGAGTATGTCGGTGGGTACCGCCCGGCTTATAAGCCTTGAGATTGCCCATTGTCTCCGCGCCCAGCTGGGCCACGGAGGCCTTCTTTCCCGCTCCGGAAACACCGGTAATCGCGATGACAGACAGGTCCGGTTCAATCAGCCCTTTCGCCACAGCAGGCAGAGCGCCGAGAGTAATCGTGGTGGGGAAACACCCAGGGACGGCCACACGGTTGCTGCCTTTAAGCTTGTCCCGGTTGCCGGGAACTTCAGGAATTCCATAAGGCCACGAACCGGCATACTCCCCGCCATAGAATGCATCCCAATCTTCCTTGCTGCGGAGGCGGAAATCGGCGGCGCAATCAATGACAGTGACGGACTCCCCCAGCTGACGGCCAATGTCTGCGGAATGCCCATGCGGCAAACCGAGGAAAACGATGTCATGGCCCGCTAAAACTTCCGGAGTGGTGTCCTCGATGACGCGATCTGCCAACTGCGGCAGGTGCGGCATGAGTTCGGAGACTCGCTGACCAGCATTAGAGTGCCCCGTCAGCGCGCCGATGCGCAGGTCACCTGAAAGGTACGCTGGGTGCGACAGCAAGAGACGCAGAATTTCGCTTCCTGCATAACCCGTGGCTCCGGCGATAGCTACTGAAATAGTCATGCAGCCACAGTAGCAAATAATGCAGTCCGCCGTATGTTATTCAACCAAATTGGGAGAACTTTTCTTCATTCCACAGAGAACAAGGCCCCGATCTCCGCAGTGTGCTGCGAAAATCCGAGCCTTGCAGTAGGGATAGGAGCGAAACCTACATGACGCGGGATGAGACCTGTCCGAGTCCTTCGGCGCCTGACACAGCCTTCTTTCCTGCGTAGCCAAGGTAGCCCTGTGGACCAACGAAGTGGATACCGCCTTGGGCATCCGCGATGGCGGTGACCTCGTTGAACTGGTGAACTTGGCCGGGCTGCAGGCGCTTAAAGCTGGAAGGCGTAAGCCCCTGGTTGAAACAATCAGCCTTGGAGCGGCCCGCGTGATAGAAGAAGCGTGGAGCCAGCTGCCCCGGTGGGTTGCATTCCGGGCTAGTGGCGCGAGCGCCATTCGACAAGCGGGCGACGTAAGTACCATCAATATTCGCTGCCTCGCAGTTGACGGTGCCATCAGCATTGGAGAAACCCTGGGACAGGTCTGCGGAGGCATGTGGGGCGATGGTCAGTGTGCCGACGACCGCGGCGGTAGCTGTAAGACGAGAAATCAAACGCATGGTGTGAACAATCCTTTCGGTGTGGAAACGCTGCCCCCTTGAGGTTATGAATCAAGCCACACTACATCCAGTGCTAGGGGATCTGTCCCCACCCCTTCACTCCTTGCGGCATAAGAAAACCCGGTTCACATGGTGTGTGAGCCGGGTTAAGGAACCGAAGGCACGAGTGAACGCTAAGCGCGCATCTCCGCACCAAGACGCTGCTTGGCTAAGTCTGCGGCAGCGAGTCGGTGCTCGTTAGCTTTTTCATCGGTCAGCGTGCGGTCATCCGCGCGGAACAAGAGCTGGAAGGCAAGGGACTTCTTGCCTTCACCGAGCTGCTCACCACGGAAGACATCGAAAAGCTCCACGGATTCCAAGAGCTCGCCGGCGCCTTCCTCAACCACTCGGCGCACTGCCTCTGCCGGGGTATCCTCATCCACCACCAGCGCGATGTCCTGGTGCAGGGCCGGGAAGGAGGAGAGGATCGGTGCTGGGAACTTCTCATCCAACGGCAGTGCGGTGACATCGAGCTCCATGGCGCATGTGCGGGCTGGAAGCTCGAGAGCCTCCAGTACTTGCGGATGCAGCTCGCCGGCATAGCCCACGACGGTCTCCTCGTCTGCGGTGAGGACCAAGGCGGCACAGCGGCCCGGATGCCACGGGAGCTGCTCGGCCGCCTTGACAGTGATGTCAACACCAGCAGCGCGGGCAACCTGGCGCGCGGACTCAATGGCATCTGCGTAGCTATAAGCACGACCGGAGCCCCACGGACCCTCGTGCTCAATGTTGCCGGTAGCGACCGTGGCCACGTGCAGCGGCTGTAGCGGCAGCGACTCCACAAGCTCAGTCACCACTGAATCCTCCGGGCGCGACTCCACCGAAGGCATCGGAGACGCATCGGCGCGCTTGAATGCCACCTGCTGGAGACCGAAGAGGGCGAGGTCACTTCGACCACGAGCCACGTTGCGGGCGATGGCTTCAAGGAGATTCGGAAGCAACGTCGTGGACAGAACGGACTTATCCGATTCGAGAGGATTCTGCACGGCAACAGTGCGGCGGCGCGGGTCTTCTTTATTCAGACCCCAAGTGTCGAAGGTGTCGTTAGCGATGAACGGCGATGGCAAAACCTCGGCGTAGCCTGCATAGGCCAAGGCGTGTCCGATTGCACGGCGGCGCTTCTGCGCCGGAGTAAGGCCGCGCCCTCCCACCGGGGTAGGCAGAATGGTCGGAATATCCTCGAGCCCCTCCAGGCGCAGGATCTCCTCGATGAGATCCACATCCATTTCGATGTCGGTGCGCCAGGACGCGGGGACGACGGAAAGCTCTTCTTCGCCAGAGACCTCGCAGCCCACCTCAGTAAGGCGCTTCACCACGGTCTCGCGGGAGTACCCAACGCCGGCGTATTCGCTTGGCTTGGCGGCGCGCAGTGTGATGGGCTCGCGCTTGGCGACGTCCCCGACGAGCGTCCGGCCCTCCTCAATGGTGCCGCCGGCGATCTGCTGGAGCAGTGCACACGCAACATCGAGAGCAACCTCCACGATGGCTGGGTCGACGCCACGCTCGAAACGGCGGGAGGCTTCCGAGGACAGCTTGTGGCGGCGCGACGTCCGAGCCACGGTAATCGGATCCCAAATGGCCGATTCGAAGTACACGTCAGTGGTCATCTCGGAGATCTCAGAGGTCGTGCCGCCCATGACACCAGCCAGTGACTGAATTCCATTGTCATCGCAGATGACCACGTCACCCGTCGAAAGCTCACGCTTGACATGGTCGAGAGTCTCAAACATCTCCCCCTCGCTAGCGTTGCGCACCACGAGATCACCGCTCACGACGTTGGCGTCGAAGGCGTGCATCGGTGCACCGAGGAGCAGCATGACGTAGTTGGTGACGTCGGTCGCCAGATTGACGCTGCGCTGACCGGAGAGCATGAGCTCGCGCTCCATCCAGAAAGGGGTGCGGGCAGCAGGATCAATGCCGCTAACCTTGCGCAGACCAAAGCGCTGGGCCTTGGTTTCTTCGCGCAGATCGACGGCGATCAGCTCGCCCTTCGGCCCCGGCACAGCGGACGTATCAATACCGGCAACGCTCGGATCCTGCGCCACGTCGGGGAAGGCCACGTCAAAGGCGGAGGCAATCTCGCGCGTCAGACCACGCGCCGACAAGGCATAGCCGCGGTCTGGGGTGATGTTGACGTCGAAAACCGTATCGGACAGGCCAATGATGGGGCGAGCGTCTTCACCGATCTTGTCGGCGACTTCCTCTCCCAGAACGATGATGCCATCGGCCTTCGGGCCAAAGCCCAACTCAGCTGCGGAGCACATCATGCCGTTGGAGATGTGATCATAGGTCTCACGGGCAGCAATCTTGAATCCACCTGGCAGCTCAGCGCCCGGAAGGGAAACCACGACATAGTCATTGAGACGGAAGTTACGAGCACCGCAGATGATGCCCTGCAGCTTGCCGGTGCCGTTGGCCTGGCCAACATTCACCTGGCAGTAGCGGATTGGCTTCTTAAACTGAGTGAGTTCTTCAATCTCCACGACCTGGCCAATAACCAGCGGCCCCGTGGTCTCCGGAAGAGCCTCATAGCCCTCGGTCTCGAAGCCAACGCGGACAAAACCGGAGTCTAGCTCTTCGGCGGATACGTTCCAGCCAGAGTTTGCGGTGCCAAGGAGGCGGGTAACCCAGTCTTGGGAAATAAGCATTGTTTTCTTTCTATCCTTTCTCTGGGTTCCTATGCCTGCACGCCGAATGGCAAGGTAAAGCGGACATCGCCTTCAACCATGTCGCGCATGTCGGTGAGACCATTGCGGAACTGTAGGGTGCGCTCAAGGCCCATACCGAAGGCAAAGCCGGTGTACTCCTCCGGATCGATGCCGACCGCACGCAAAACGTTGGGGTTAACCATGCCGCAGCCACCCCACTCGATCCAGCCAGCGCCGCCTTTCTTGTTCGGGAACCATACATCGACCTCGGCAGAAGGCTCGGTGAACGGGAAGTAGTTCACGCGCATGCGGGTGGTGGTCTCCGGGCCGAAGAGAACTTTGGCCAGGTGCTCCAGAGTGCCGCGCAGGTGGGCCATGGTCAGCCCTTTATCCACGGCAAGACCCTCCACCTGGTGGAAGACCGGCGTGTGGGTCGCGTCGAGCTCGTCGGTACGGAAAACTCGGCCTGGGCAGGCGATGTAGAGCGGTACATCACGCTCAAGCATCGTACGTACCTGCACCGGCGACGTGTGTGTACGAAGAACCTGCTTGGAGCCCTCCTTACCCACATGGAAGGTGTCCTGCAACGTACGTGCCGGATGGTCGGGCTTGAAATTCAGAGCATCGAAGTTAAAGTACTCAGCTTCGACCTCTGGGCCCTCGGCGATTTCCCAGCCCATGCCCACGAAGATATCGGCAATGTGCTCCGACAGCGCAGTAATTGGGTGCAATGCGCCGGTCTGCGCCCGGGTAGTTGGGACGGTGACGTCGACTTTCTCCGCCTTGAGCCGAGCGGCGCGAGCCCCCTGCTCGAGCACTTCACGAATTTGTGCAAAGCGCTTCTCCACCTTGCCGCGCGCCATGTTCACCGCACGCCCAGCGTCCTTGCGCTGATCCTTGGGCAACTGCCCCAGCGACTGGCGGGCCTGCGGGATATAGCCGCCGTCACCAAGGTGCTCACGGCGGGCGGAAGTGAGCTCGTCGAGGTCGGATGCACCCTCGAAGGCGGCAATGGCCTTCTGCGCGGCGGCCTCGAGGGCCTCTTCGGTCAATTCGATCTGAGGTGTGTCGGACACGTGCCTTGATTACCTTCTTCTCGCACAAAAACTAACGCGAGCTATCTTACCGTGCTCCCCGACTTCTGTGGCCACCAGCCCCAGCCCCAGCCCCAGGAAAGATTAGCGGTTCTGTTGCTTGACAGATTCGTACAGGCAGATGCTAGCAGCCGTGGCAAGGTTCAGTGACTCTGCACGGCCCAAAATCGGAATGCGCACGCGCATATCAGCTTCATCCAACAACTCCCCTAGCCCATGAGCTTCGTTGCCAAACAGCCATGCGGTGGGCTGGGAAAGATCGGCTTCAGCCAGATCTACTTCACCATCGGCAGCTGTTGCCAGCACCTGCATGCCGGAGGACCGCAACTTACCCAAGACATCTTTAATATTGGGATCACGCGCCACGGGAATATGGAAGAGTGAGCCTGCTGATGCGCGCGCGACTTTACAGCCCAATGGGTCGACCGTCTCGCCCGCGAAGATGACACCATCGGCGCCCATAGCATCCGAAGTCCTGATCAAGGTACCTGCATTGCCCGGCTCGGAAGTAAGCACTGGGACTGAGACCAAACGCGGCTTGCCCGCCAAGATTTTGCCTGCAGTCCACAGGACAGGACGGCACACAGCAAAGAGGCCTGTGCTCGTCGCCGTATCGGAGAGATGCTTGGCTGCCTTGTCGGTGATGGGATGAACATAGACGTCCATATAACCGCAGGTTTGCACGATGTGCGCAAAGCGTTCGGCGGCCTTTTCCGTCACGAAAACATCCGTGGCCGAGCCTGTCGACACCGCTGCATCGACAGCATTCTCACCTTCAATAAGGAAACGCTCTGCCTTCCGGCGGCTAGCGGCGCGATGCAATTTGGCGGCATTGATTATTCGCGGCGTGCGCTCCGTGAAGGCATTCTCAAAGTCCAGTTTCATGGCCTCTACCCTACCGAGGCCGCCGACGTGCTCGCCGATCGCGTGGGTGCACCACAATGCAGCAAGCCCACCGCTTCCTAGCCGTAGGAGGCGGTGGGCCGCAAGAGTGTTGCTAAAGACTACTTCTTCAACGGGATGCCATTGGAGTCACGGTCATAACCGCCTGCACCGGCGATGATCATGATGAACTCAATAATCACCCAGATCCAGAGGATACCCGCCGAAATAGCACCAATACCCAGCCACGACGTCAAGATGCTAAAGACACAGAGGGATAGCTGGCCGATGGCGCGTCCTGTGCGACCAATGTAGAAGTTGTGAGCGCCAAACCCGCCAAGGAAGAATGCAAGGAGCAACGCTGCCAGCCAGGACTTCTGCGGTGCGTTGACCGGGGCCTGCTGGGAGTAGTACTGGCCCTGCCCTTGGTACCCGCCCTGCTGAGCCGGCAGGTTCTGGCCGTAGTTGCCGCCCTGGTACTGGTTTCCGTTGGAGTCGAACGGATTGGAGTACTGAGGGTTATTGCCCGAAGCATTCGGGTTGTTCTGCTGGAAACCGCCGTTGGGGTTCGTCATGAGAAAGACTCCTTTTAAAGCCTGTAAGTACAGGAAGAGAACGTGGGAACTTGCTTAAGGTAACACAAAGCACACACCATGTCCCCTTTTTCCTCACCCCACTGGGGTCTATTCCCCATTTGATGCAGTACCCATAATTGAAGCTTGGAACGCCAAAAGCCCACCCCTTCCTTGAAATGGAAAGCAGTGGGCGTGGACAGGCTAGTGAAAGCTTAAGCAGCCTTCGGAGCGTTAACGTCCTCCGGCAGTGCAGCCTTGGCGGCCTCGCACAGTGCGGAGAAAGCCTCGAAGTCATTAACAGCAAGCTCAGCCAGGATCTTGCGGTCAACCTCGATCTCAGCCAGACGCAGGCCGTGGATGAGGCGGTTGTAGGTGATGTCGTTCATACGAGCAGCAGCGTTGATGCGCTGGATCCACAGCTTGCGGAACTCAGACTTACGGGCGCGACGGTCGCGGTAAGCGTAAGTCATGGAGTGCAGCCACTGCTCCTTGGCCTTGCGGTAGAGGCGGGAGCGCTGGCCGCGGTAGCCCTTAGCGGACTTCAGGATCGCGCGACGCTTCTTCTTGGCGTTAACTGAGCGCTTTACTCGTGCCACAGTAATACTTCCTTATCTTGATTGTGGTGTGTGGAAATGGAGTGTTTCGGCGCTGACTATGCGCGGCCGAGAAGGCGCTTGACGCGCTTGGTGTCTGCCTTGGCAACGTCCTCGGTGCCCTTCAGGCGACGGGTGCGCTTGGAAGGCTTGCCCTCCAGGAGGTGGCGGCGGTTAGCCTGCTCGCGACGCAGCTTGCCGGAGCCGGTCACCTTGATGCGCTTGGCGGTGCCCTTGTGAGTCTTCTGCTTCATGAGAATTAAATCCTTAAATCCTAAGTGGAGCGTGGTCTACTTCTTGCCTTTGCGGACGGGCCCAAGAACCATGGTCATGTTGCGACCATCCTGCTTGGGGCGCGACTCCACGACGCCAACCTCTGCGACGTCATCAGCCAAACGCTCCAGCAGACGGAAACCGAGCTCCGGACGCGACTGCTCGCGACCACGGAACATGATGGTTACCTTTACCTTGGAGCCCTTCTCCAGGAAGCGCACCACGTTGCCCTTTTTGGTCTCGTAATCGTGATCATCAATCTTCGGACGGAACTTCTGTTCCTTCACCACGGTTTGCTGCTGATTCTTACGGGACTCGCGGGCCTTCTGGGCCTGCTCGTACTTAAACTTGCCGTAATCCATGATCTTGGCTACGGGCGGCTTCGCGTTCGGGGCAACCTCGACCAGGTCAAGGTCTGCTTCGTACGCGAGCTTGCGAGCATCGTCCGTGCGGACAATGCCCACCTGTTCACCACCGGGGCCAACAAGACGGACCTCGGGTACTCGGATGCGCTCATTAATGCGAGCTTCAGCGCTGATTGTGGTTCTCCTCGATTGTGGGGGCTAGTAGTGTGCCTACCGTGACCACAAACAAATAAATCCCGGTGCCAGAGGCAACCGGGAGTTTCTTTTCAAGCACGCGCCAGCATGTGGCGCCTACTCTTAACCTTTATCCTGCGCCGGATCTTTTAATCCTGCGCGGCTTCGGGTGGGAGAAACTCCGCTTGCGGCCCAAGTACCTCCTGGAGGAGGCGCTACGGGCGGTAGTGGGCATTACTTTATCACCGAGATCATCGAGAGCCAAATCCGCGTGCCGACGTGTTTGCCGATGCCTTTTTTGCAGTGCTTGACGACGCCTCTTCCACCGCAGATGGCGCACTGGGGTGCGCGCAGCCCACCAGCGGCGTTAGCGCCCCGGCTTCCAGCGCCTCAGAAACTATCCGGTCAACGCCGGCAGCTAGCATGTCGAGAGCGGGTATCGCTTCATCGGCATACTCCCCTGGCATGGTGACCTCAATGGCCAGACCCACCGCCCCATTCTCTGCAGCGCCGCCGCCTGCAGTTTCTCGAACCCCAATTTGACGGTGGGTATATCCGTTATCAGTTTCAGATAGTCCCCAGCCGCCTTTGGCGCGGGTGTCCGGCAGCTTATCAAGCCCATTGTCTTGCCACTCCACGATGTCATCCATCGCGTCATACACCTGCTCCGCTTCTGGTATACACGGCAAATGCGAGCCAAACTTAGCTTGTTCTTCGAGCAACCACGTGGAATAGCCAAAGGGCTCGGCAAATTCGCCGGTTGAGTCATACTCCCTCAACAGGGCTTTCACCGCGCTGGCGGCATCCCCCTCGGTCCATTGGACGTGGGACCACAGTGCGTAGGCTGCGTCATTATCAGATTCTTTAATCGCGAGGTCCACGAGCTCGGGGCTGGCTCCATCTCGTAGAGCAGCAATGGCGATGGGAACCTTCACGGTCGACCATGCGGGTTCATCGCCCTTGAGCCCAGCGTTAAACGTGTCCTTTTTATCCGCCACGGACGCACCGGCACGTACGTCAAACTCGCTTTCAACGTCAGCGATAACGGCGCGCAGCTCCGTGGGCACGTCGAAGTTCGGCGTATCCCCCTCACGCGATTCTTCAGTGGATGGTTGCTTGATGTTCTCTTCAGGGCTCGAACAGCCGGTTAGGGTTGTTGCCATGGCGAGACAGAGAGCTAACGCAGCCGTGGGTGTGTACTTCTGCCCCACCGTCACACCATCTCCTTGAGGAACCCTCCCGTATAGGAGCCTTCTACCTGCGCCACATCCTCCGGCGTGCCTTGGGCCACGACAGTGCCGCCACCGGAACCGCCTTCTGGCCCCATATCTACGATCCAGTCGGCGGCCTTAATGACGTCTAGGTTGTGCTCAATGATGATGACCGAATTGCCCTTGTCCACCAGCCCCTGGATGACGAGCATAAGTTTGCGGATGTCCTCAAAGTGCAAACCAGTCGTCGGCTCATCCAAGATGTAGACCGTGCGCCCATTCGTTCGCTTCTGCAGCTCGGATGCCAGCTTCACGCGCTGCGCCTCACCACCAGAAAGCGTCGTGGCGGCTTGGCCCAAGCGGACATATCCCAGGCCAACCTCCACCAAGGTGTTGAGGTAGCGATGAATAGAGGTGATGGGTTCGAAGAACTCGGCTGCCTCCGAAATCGGCATATCGAGAACCTCTGCGATGTTCTTGCCCTTATAGAGGACCTCGAGGGTCTCGCGGTTATAACGAGCACCATCACAAACCTCACACGGCACGTAAACATCGGGCAGGAAGTTCATCTCAATCTTGATAGTGCCGTCGCCTTGGCAGGCCTCACAGCGTCCACCCTTAACGTTGAAGGAGAACCGGCCTGGCTTGTAGCCGCGGACCTTCGCCTCCTGGGTTTCCGCGAAAAGATTACGAATCTTGTCGAAGACCCCTGTGTAGGTTGCCGGATTCGAGCGCGGGGTGCGGCCGATGGGGCTCTGGTCCACCTGCACCAGCTTGTCTAGGTGCTCCACGCCTTCAACGCGCTTGGCGCGACCAGGTACTTGGCGGGCGCGGTTGAGTTTATTCGCCAAGGTCTTGGCCAGGATCTGGTTGACCACTGTGGACTTTCCTGAGCCAGACACACCAGTGACGCAGACGAGGACGCCCAATGGAATCTCGACGTCAATACCCTTGAGGTTATTCTCGCGCGCGCCGACCACCTTGAGCATGCGCTCGGAGTCAATCTCACGGCGAGTATCCGGGACCGCGAGCTTCTTCTTACCCGACAGGTACTGCCCTGTCAGGGACTCCTCCACGGCTTCAATACCGGCGGGTTCGCCCTGGTAAACCACAGTTCCGCCGAATTCGCCGGCGCGCGGGCCGACGTCGACAAGCCAGTCTGCCTCCCGGATGGTGTCCTCATCGTGCTCCACCACAATCAAGGTGTTTCCGATATCGCGCAAGCGCTTCAACGTGGCGATAAGGCGCTGGTTATCGCGCTGGTGCAGTCCGATGGAGGGCTCGTCCAGGACATACAAGACTCCCGCCAGACCAGAACCAATCTGGGTGGCAAGGCGAATGCGCTGTGCTTCACCGCCGGACAACGTGGAGGCGCCACGGTCGAGGGTGAGGTAGTTCAGGCCGACGTCGAGCAGAAAGCGCAGGCGAGCCTGGATTTCCTTGAGCACGGCACCGGCGATGATCTCCTCGCGATGGCCCAGCACGAGCGAGTCGAGGAACTCCGCCGCCTCCTCGATGGACAGCGCCGTCAAGCCAGCGATGGACTGCTCGCCATGCGCGGTGGAGGCCAAGCGCACCGCCAAGATTTCCGGCTTCAGGCGGGTACCGCCACAAGCGTTACACGGCACGCGGCGGGTGTACTGAAGCAGACGGTCCTTCTGCGATTCGGAATCCGCCTGATCTAGCTTGCGCTCCAAGAAGCCGATCGCACCCTCGAACGGTGCGGACCAGTTGCGCTGGCGGCCATAGCGGTTCTTGTAGCGCACGCTGACTTCCACATCCGTGCCATAAATCAGCGCGTGGCGCTGCTCCTTGCTCAGCTCGGACACCGGGGTGCGCGGATCAAAGTCCAAGGCTTTCGCTAGACCTTCAACCAGTTTGACAAAGTACCGCGCATTGGGGCTCGACGTCCACGGTTGGATGGCCTCCACAGCCGGGGCATCCGGATCCGGGATCAGCAGATCCACATCCACCTCAAGGCGCGTGCCCAAGCCATCGCACACCGGGCAAGATCCAAAAGGCGCGTTGAACGAGAACGCGCGGGGCTCGTATTCCTCAATGGTCAGCGTGTGCCCGTTGGGGCAGGCCGCTTTCTCCGAGTAGGTATGTGTGAGCTCTTCGCGGTCAACGAAATCCAGGGTGACGAGGCCATCCGCCAAGCGTAGTGCCGTCTCGACAGAATCCGTTAGCCGCTGCTTTTGGGAAGCCTTCACCTGCAGGCGGTCCACGACGACATCGATGTCGTGCTTGATCTGCTTCTTCAGCTTCGGCGGGTCACTGAGCTGATAAAGCTCACCATCCACCCGAACACGGGAGTAGCCCTGCGCCGCGAGATCTGCGAAGAGGTCAACGAACTCGCCCTTACGGCGGCGCACGACAGGTGCAAGGACCTGAAACTTCAGTTTCTCCTCGTGGCTTAATACCTCATCCACGATCTGCTGCGGGGTTTGGCGCTCAATGACGGCATCGCACTCAGGACAGTGCGCAGTACCCGCGCGGGAAAAGAGCAAACGCAGGTAGTCATAGATTTCAGTAATGGTTCCCACGGTGGAACGCGGGTTGTGGTTGGTGGATTTTTGGTCAATCGACACCGCCGGGGATAGACCGTCGATGAATTCGACGTCCGGCTTATCCATTTGGCCAAGGAACATTCGCGCATAAGAGCTTAAAGACTCCACGTAGCGCCGCTGCCCCTCGGCGAAGATGGTGTCAAAGGCGAGTGAGGACTTGCCGGAGCCTGATAGGCCGGTAAACACCACCAGCTTATCGCGCGGAATGTCGATATCCACGCCCTTGAGGTTGTGCTCACGCGCACCTCGTACGACCAAACGATCAGCCACTAGTTGCTGCCTTCCTACACAAAAGAATGTGTGTTCAGAGAGTTCTCACTCAGAATCTACCCGTATGGTTGGACTTATGAACAACGCCCTGAAGCTTCATAAAATTTCCGTTTCTGAAATGGACAACAACTGCTACCTGTTGTGCGCTGGTGACGAGGCGCTGCTTATCGACGCTTCCGCTGACGCCCCGGCACTGCTCGCTTTGGCCGCCGAGCACGCCGTCAAAATCACCGCAGTGCTCACCACACACCGCCACTGGGACCACGTGCGCGCGCTCGAAGAGGTCCTGAATAAAACCGGCGCCGTGCACTACTCCTCCTTCTTGGACTCCCCTGCCTTGCCCGCGCCCGTCGACGTCGAACTGGAGCATGGCGATACGCTTTCTTTCGCCGGCCACGATCTGCCCGTCATTATCCTGCGCGGACACACCCCCGGCGGTGCGGCCATTGCCGCAGAGATTGATGGAGTTACCAACCTCTTCGTCGGTGATTCCCTCTTCCCCGGCGGTGTGGGTAAGACCACCTCGGAAGGTGACTTCGTGCGCCTGTACAAGGATGTCACCCAGCGGCTCTTCGATGTCTACCCGGACGAAGCGATCGTCCGCCCCGGGCACGGTGCACCCACCACGCTCGGCGCGGAGCGCTCTCACATTGATGAGTGGTGGGAGCGGCGTTGGTAACTGCGTTTTAACAGCTGCACTGACAGCGGCAATTGTTTAACCCGCGTAGTATGGTGTGACGAACGTCTTTACAGATCTATTGAATGGAGCACGTTATGATTCGTAAATTTGCCCGTCCTATGCTGGCCTCCGTGTTTGTTTGGGATGGTGTGGATACGCTCCGCAACACCTCGGAGCACGTCGCGGACACCGAGTCCGTGCTCAAGCGGCTGCGCAAGGTGCTGCCCCGCGAATACGCAGGCTACATCCCGAATGACCCAGAGCTAGTTACCCGCGCACTTGGCGGTGCAAAGACCGCTGCAGGTACCACTTTGGCGCTGGGCAAGGCTCCGCGCACCTCGGCTGCAGTGCTCGCGCTGACCCACGTCCCTAACCTGGTGGGCAATGCTTTCTGGACCGCTGATTCCAAGAAGGACAAGGAAGCACAGCGCAATAGCTTCATCACCAATACTGCTCTGCTTGGTGCCCTCGCCATTGTTACGCAGGACACCGAGGGCAAGCCTTCCGTGCGTTGGCGTGCTGCCAAGGCCTCTGAGCGTGCCAACAAGAAGATCCAGCAGGCTCTGCCGGGTAAGTCCGAGCAGCAGAAGTTCGCAGAAGACTTCTCCAACCGCGCCAATGAGATTTCTTCTGATGTGACCACCAAGGCCAATGACTGGTTCGAAACCGCCAAGGACTACGTCGAGGACAATCGTGATGATTGGGAGTCCGCTGGCCGGGACTTCATTGACTCTGCTCGTTCCTTCGTCGAGGACAAGGCTGAAACCGCTCGTGAGTTCTTTGAGGAGAACAAGGACGATTGGCTCGACGCTGCACGTGACAACACCGAAACCGCCCGCAAGGGTCTAGTAAAGGCAGCCGGCAAGGCACAGGACCGCGCTGACGAGGCACTGGCCAAGGCGGATTCGCTTGATGGAAAGCGTGCCCAGAAGAAGGCTCACAAGCGCGCCGAAAAGCTGCAGAAGGAAGCTTCCAAGAAGCTGGATAAGGCTTTCAAGAAGTTTGGTGACCGCTTCTAAGCTCTCCGCCCTACGCTGCGGAACGCCCCGCAACACACCGCGATAATGACCGCGGTGGAGACAACAACGGCTCAGCTAGTATGCTGGGCCGTTGTTCTTTTTCCTGTCCACCCTTCCTTATCTCCTTTTAACTTCCCGTCTGTCCACGAGAAGCCTTCATACGCACCCAAGGAGCCTTGTGTCTGAATCTTCACCCGCGACTCACACCGGGAAAGCCGGCGCCCACGCGAGCGAGCAGAGAGCGGAAATAGCTAGCGAGCAAGCCTATGTCGATGGCCTCTTCGAGCGTCTGGACAACGAGGTCCACGCCGCCAATGTGCGCCTGAACGAGGTGCAAGCAGCCGTCGACCCCCATACCCCAGATGCTGATGCTCTCGTGCGCCGCGAAACCGAGTACCACGGCCTGCAGGCCAAATTGGACCGCCTCAACGTCGCCCAGCTCGGCTTAGTTTTTGGGCGCATCGACATTGATGCACCTGGCGATAACCCCACCCCGGAGGGCCTAGACCGCCGCTATATCGGCCGCATGGGACTCGACGCCCGGGAGGAGGACTACCGCACGCTTCTCTTGGATTGGCGTGCCCCGATGGCACGGCCCTTCTACCTGGCAACCACTGCACACCCTGAAGGGGTTCACGTCCGCCGGCACATCAGGACTACCGGACGCACTGTCACCGGTATCAGCGACGAGATACTCGAAGGAGACAATGCTGCAGAAAGAAGCGATGTCGCTAGTGAATCCGCCCTCCACCACGTCATGCAGCGCGCCCGCACCGGCCATATGCCCTCCATCGTGGAGACCATCCAGCGCGAGCAAGACGAAATCATCCGTGACAGCACGCGCGGTGTCATGGTGGTCGAAGGCGGACCAGGAACCGGCAAGACTGCGGTGGCGCTGCACCGTGTGGCCTACTTGCTCTACACCTACCGCGAACAATTAGCCGCCACGGGCGTGCTCATCGTCGGCCCCAATTCCACCTTCCTGGAATACATTTCCCGAGTGCTCCCGGAACTTGGTGAGACCGGCGTTGTGCTCTCCACCATCTCTTCCCTTTTCCCCGGCATCGAGGCCACACACGCTGAGTCTCTGCTCGCCCGCGAGATTAAGGGTTCCGAAGCCATGGTGGAGATCCTCGGCAACGCGGTGAAGGGCTACCAGCGTTTGCCCGAGCAACCGCGCACGCTAGAGATCGATCGGCTCGAGCTCACCGTGGACCCCCAGATGGTCAAGGCAGCTCGAACCCGCGCACGGCGCTCCCGCAAGCCGCACAACGATGCTCAAGCGGCGTTTGCGGAGCACCTCATCGAGTCAATGGCCCAGCAGATGGCCGAACGCATCGGTTCTGATCCGCTGGGAGGCGCCAACCTGCTCTCCCGGGCGGACGTGGACCAGCTCCACGATGATCTCGCCGAAGAACCACAGGTCACAGAACTCATCGACGAGTTCTGGCCCCATCTCGCGCCTACCGAGGTACTCGCTGAACTCCTGAGCAGCACCGAACGCATCGATTCGGCGGCCAACGCCTACGATGAGGAAACCCGAGGTGCCCTCTACCGCGAGGATGGCAGGGCTTGGGCGGCGTCCGACGCTGCGCTTCTCGACGAGCTCGCTGTCCTCATCGGTATGCCTGACCCAGAGGCAGAACGCGCTGCCGAGGAGAAGGAATGGCGTGAGCAGGTAGCCGAGGCAGAAGATGCCCTCGACATTCTGAGCTCCTCTGATTCCACCGACAACGATGATGACATGTTCGAAGCGGAGATTCTCTCAGCCCACGACGTCATCGATGCCGAGCACCTCGCTCGACGCCACGAAGTTCGGGATTCCCGCACCACCGCTCAACGCGCCCGCGAGGACTACACGTGGGCCTACGGGCACGTCATCGTCGACGAAGCCCAGGAGCTGACCCCGATGGAGTGGCGCATGATCTTCCGGCGCAGCCCTTCCCGGTGGATGACTCTCGTCGGCGATACCTCCCAGACTGGAGCGCCCGCCGGTGTTGATGATTGGGGCGAAACTCTCGAGCCTTTCGTCGGACAGCGCTTCCGATTGCACGGCCTGAGCGTTAACTACCGAACCCCGCGCCCGATCACAGAGCTGGCCAACCAACTCCTTCAATCCATTAACCCCGAGGCCATGCCAGGAATCGCGGTGCGCGACGGTGTGGACGTTATCTGGCAGGACGGCGAGAGCGACCTGCAGCCAGCAACCTTCCAGGACGCTGACGGGCGCCTGCGCGCTGTGATCACCGCGGCCAACGTTGAGCAGATCAAAGGCCTGGAGTTTGACCACGTCACCGTAGTCAACCCGGATGACATCGTGGCAGCGTCCCCGCAGGGCTTGCATAATCTCTACGTGGCGCTGACGCGTGCGACGCAATCCCTCACCATCGCCGGCCGCTACGCGGAGGTTTTCCGTTAATCTGGTGCGCATGGCACTTTCCGATATCGCCCGCAAAGTCGAATCCACCGCGAATGCTTATTCCCTCAAACGCTCAGCACGCAAGGGCTGGCGGCCCAGTGTTACTGGCTATGCCGGCTACGGCAATGAAGAATTCGTCCACGTGCTGGGGCGGGTTCTCATGCATGACCCTGCCGCCGAGGAGCGCGATACGTGGGCTCAACGCGGCTACCGCCAGTTCTTCACCATCCAAGTCACTCACCACGAGGTCGAAGTTACTGTCGGCGGGAAGACGGTAGCGGGCACCACGAACGACAACGGCTATATCGACGTGCTAGTCCACGACCACGGGCTAGAACCCGGTTGGCACGAGGTCACCATCCGTGCCAAAGGCGCCGAGGAGGCCAGCTCGGAAGTCCTCATCGTGGACAAGGACACGACCTTTGGTGTGGTCAGCGATATCGACGACACCATCATGGTGACGTGGCTGCCTCGCGCGATGATTGCGGCGTGGAATTCCTGGGTCAAACGCACCAATACGCGCAAACCCGTAGAAGGCATGGCCAGCTTCTACCGAGAGATCTCCCAACAGCACCCAGAGGCTCCCTTCATCTACCTCTCCACCGGTGCGTGGAACACCTACGATACTTTGGTGAATTTCATGGCGGAAAACGGATTCCCCCGCGGCCCGCTACTGCTGACGGATTGGGGGCCTACGCCCACCGGCCTCTTCCGCAATGGCTTGGAGCACAAGCGCGTCCAGTTACGAAACCTGTTCATCGCTTTCCGCAAACTGCGCTGGCTGCTCATCGGTGATGATGGCCAGCACGATCCCATAACCTATGCCGACGCGGCAGCGGAGCACCCCAACCATGTGGCAGCAGTTGCCATACGCAACCTCACCCCGCAGGAGCAGCTGCTCTCTCATGGTTCGCTCGCTCCCTTGGTGAAGGTCAACGAGCAGTCTTCCTTCGATATTCCGCTCATTCAAGGCACCGACGGTAACGCCCTTGCCCGTGCCTACCGCACGCTTCCTTCCAGCTAGGAAGATAAGAAAAAGCGCGCAGCGGCCCAGGTAACTTCTTCTTTGAAGGTTGCTGGGCGCCGCGCGCCGTGCACGCAATGAAGCGTTAGTTGACGGTGTGGACAATCATGACATCGCAATCAGACTGACGTGCGACATCCGCCGGAACCGAACCAAGCAGGCGGCCGGTCAGAGAATTGATTCCACGGTTACCCACGATGAGCAGGTCTGCCTTGTTGTCGTTGACAATGGACATCAGGGCCTGAACCGGGGTGCCCGGGCGCACAGCGGTCTCCACCTTCGTCACGCCGAACTTCTCTGCGTGCTCCTTGCCGGAGGCGAGGTTGGCCTGGGCCTTCTCATCACCGAGAATCGTCACAGAATCCTGGCGCAAAGTCTTGGAAGCCTGCTCCTGGTTCTCGTAGTAGGCGCAACCGATGATGAGGGTGGCATCGAAGGCTGCGGCGATCTTGGCGGCGCGCTCCACTGCAAGCAGGGAGGACTTGGAGCCGTCGGTGCCGACCACGATCTTGTTGTAATCGCTCATGATGACCTTTCTTCGCTGGCCCCAACCATGAGGCCACCGCTTGACAAAATTTTAAAGCTTTTGCGCACCCGCTAGTCTAACAACGCTGGCGCGTTCACGTCGATCAGCGCGCACGAGGCTCAGCGCGCCATGCTCTGCCCTAGTCAGTGGTGTTGACCACCACGACATCGGCGTGGGCTTTACGCGTGAGCTCCGTCGCTACGGAGCCAAAGACGCGACCCCGCACCGAGTGAATTCCCTTGTTGCCCACGACGAACATATCCACGTCATAGTCCTTGCCCACCTCGAGGAGCGAATTCACAGGGTCACCGGACTTAGCAATGATTTCAATGCGCTTCGCACCCTCACCGTGCGCGATCTCCGCGGCATTGCTGAGGAAGCTTTCCGACATCTCCTCGCTCACCACCGGTACTCGGGCGTCCTCCGAGTTCGGGGCGCCGAGCATCGAACCAGAGTGGTTGTAGAAAGCGGACACGATAATCAGCGTCGCGTCATAAGCGCGCGCCATGGATGCGGCAGAACGGACAGCGCGCATGGAAGTCTGAGAGCCATCGGTTCCGACGGCGATGACGTTGTAGCTCAGCATGATTCTCCTTATAAGTAGCGATTAATCCTTAACAGTATGACACGGTCTTCTCCGCAGAGACGGGTTTTACCCACACATTGAGTAGGCAAATTTCAGCACTAGGCTCGCCGTTAAATGCCGGCCTCCTTAAGACCGCGTTGCTCCTTTTTCAGATCAGCGATCTCATCGCGCAAGCGCCCTGCTAACTCGAATTTGAGCTCGCGGGCTGCCTCGCGCATTTGAGTCGTTAGGTCGTCGATAAGCGCCTGCACCTCGTCGGCTGCCATGGAGGACACATCCGGCTTGTCGACGATTGCCGTGGGATCCGCGTCCTGCCCCTGCTCGTCGGCGTTCTCATAGACCTGGTCCAAAATATCGGCGATCTTTTTGCGCAGCGGCTGCGGGTCGATGCCGTGCTCCTTGTTATACGCAATCTGCTTCTCACGGCGGCGCTCAGTCTCCTCGATGGCCTCCTGCATCGAGTCCGTGATCTTATCCGCGTACATGATGACCTCACCGGAGACGTTTCGGGCGGCGCGGCCAATCGTCTGAATGAGCGAGGTGGTGGAGCGCAGGAAGCCTTCCTTATCGGCATCCAAGATGGCGACGAGCGACACCTCGGGAAGATCGAGCCCCTCACGCAGCAGGTTGATGCCCACGAGAACATCGAACTCACCTAAGCGCAGCTGCCGCAGCAGCTCGACGCGCTGGAGCGTGTCAATATCTGAGTGGAGGTAGCGCACCTTGATGCCGTGTTCCAGCAAGTAATCCGTGAGGTCCTCCGCCATACGCTTGGTTAAGGTCGTGACTAGGACACGCTCCTGCTTCGCGGTACGGGCGCGAACCTCATCGATGAGATCATCAATCTGGCCCTTGGTCGGCTTGACCGTCACCTTGGGGTCTACAAGGCCGGTGGGGCGAATGACCTGTTCCACGAACTCGCCGCCGGAGGCCGTCATCTCGAAATCACCCGGCGTGGCCGACATGTACACCGTTTGACCGACGCGCTCCTCAAACTCATCGAAGGTCAACGGCCGGTTGTCTACGGCAGAAGGAAGACGGAAGCCGAATTCCACGAGGTTGCGCTTGCGCGCCATATCGCCCTCAAACATGCCGCCGATCTGCGGGACTGTCACGTGAGACTCATCGATGATGGTGAGGAAGTCCTCTGGGAAATAATCCAAGAGCGTCGCCGGCGCGGAACCCGCGGGGCGGCCATCCACATGGCGCGAGTAGTTCTCAATGCCGGAGCAAAAGCCCACCTGTTCGATCATCTCAAGGTCATATTCGGTACGCATGCGCAGGCGCTGCGCTTCGAGCAACTTGCCGCGGTTCTCCAGCTCCGCGAGGCGCTCCGCGAGTTCCTCCTTAATGTCCTCGATGGCACGGGCCATGCGCTCTGGCCCAGCTACATAGTGCGTTGCGGGGAAGATCCGCACTTCGTCGACCCGCTCCAGCACGTCGCCCGTCAAGGGGTGGATGTAGTAGAGCTCGTCCACATCATCGCCAAAGAACTCAATGCGTACCGCGCGCTCTTCATAGGCGGGGATAATATCCACGGTATCGCCCTTGACGCGGAAGGTTCCGCGCGTAAAGCCCACGTCATTGCGCTCATACTGGATATCCACGAGCAAGCGCAGGAAGCGATCGCGGTCGATCTCCTCCCCTTCCTCGAGCACAACGGAGCGGTCGAGGTAGGACTGCGGCGTGCCCAGACCGTAGATACACGACACAGAAGAAACCACAACCACATCACGGCGGGATAAAAGAGCTGACGTGGCGGAGTGGCGCAGGCGTTCCACGTCCTCGTTAATGGAGGAATCCTTCTCAATGTAGGTATCTGTCTGCGCGATATAGGCTTCCGGTTGGTAGTAGTCGTAATAAGAGACGAAGTACTCCACCGCGTTGTTCGGGAGAAGCTGGCGCAGCTCATTCGCCAGCTGCGCCGCCAGCGTTTTATTTGGCGCCATCACGAGTGTTGGGCGCTGCTGCTTTTCGATGAGCCAGGCGGCGGTCGCGGACTTACCGGTACCCGTGGCACCCATGAGTACCACGTCCCGCTCGCCGCGGCTGAGACGCTCATCCAGTTCCGCGATGGCGGCGGGTTGGTCGCCAGCGGGCTGGAATTCGGACTCAACACGGAACTCGGCTGAGCGCCGCTCGATTTCGCCAACAGGGCGATGTTCGGAGACGGGCAGGATGGGGTGTTCAGCAGCAAAAGCCATGCTGACCAGTCTAACGCGCCCACCACGAAACCTGCTAGGCCCCACGAGCTGAGCAGCCTACCTCATCTGTGCCTGTGGAAGGAGGTCTCGCTGCGTTTTAGGGTAACGCCGCGCGCGTCCTGCGCAACCACAGTTCAAGCTCACCCGTGGTTTCCCACAGCGCATAAATCAGGGAACTGTTGGGTTCCATCGCTGTGTTGATTTTCTTGCGCAACCAGGCCCGAGTCTGCGGTGTGCGCAATACCTTGACGTCATCCGCGCTAATTCCCGCGGGGAGCCTATTTTCAGGCGTGGTGGCCAATGCCCCCAAGGCGATGATTACCCCAGCATCGTCGACATCGATGGGAGAATCTACGCAGCTTTTCTTAAACGTATCAAGATCGAAGGAGCCATCACGGATTGCCGCGAGCACTTCGCACGCGGCGTGATTATCAAAAGGCCCAACATCCCACGTTCCCATGAAGGTGCAGATTAAGCAGGGAAAGTGAACGGGGTGCGAGCGCAAGGTAAATTTTAGCCACCATATCCTTTAAAAGTTGGCGCTCTCCTTTAGAATCGGCTGACATGAAGTTTCGTTCTCTTGCCAGCGCATTGACCATTGCCGGACTAGTGCCTGTCGCTATCGTGACCCACTCTCCCGCGGCCCACGCTTCACCGTGTACGGCCTACTCGAGGTCCGGCAGCTTCACGTCGAAACCCGAGACTTCCGGCTCTTCGCTCGGTGGGCTCGAGGCCCTGCTCGGCAGTTCTTCCCGGTCCAGCAGTTCAGACAATACTGAAGCGCCACAGCGCAGCAACTATAACCAACGCCAGATCAGCGGCGGGCCGACCCAAATCATGCAGCTCATCACTGGTGCCGGTTCTCCCAATCGCACCGACCGGAAGTTTGATATTTCCGGAACTGACCTCGGCATCGCCTACTCGGATGGCGCGGGCCGCTCCTACTACGTCTTCGGCGATTCCATGGATTGCTCAAGCGAGGGCGACGGGTGGCGCTCCAACCTCCTTTTGCGCACGAGTGACCACGACTATGGTGACGGCCTGCGCCTGGAGGAAGCACTAACTAACTCTGGATGGTCAGCTAAAGGCCGGGCTAAGGAGTTCATCCCTTCCCAGAAAGTGGGAGACCAAGACACCAACGGTGAGCGCACCACTATCCCCACAGCAGGCATTGTCGTCGACGGCGTGCACTACATCGACTACATGTCGGTGCGCTCATGGCATGATCCGAAGACCGGCTGGTCCACCAACTTTGGTGCGACCATGAAGTCGACTGATGGCGGGGTCACGTGGCGCGCAGTGCCAGAGGCCACTAGAACCAACGCTAGCCACGGTGCGAACGCGCCGATTCCCGGCGGCCCCAACTACCGTGAAGGGTTTGAGAAGCTTCAGCAATCAGCCTTCATCGAGCACGGCGAGTACATTTACCGCTTCACCACCGGCAACGGCCGCCGCGGCCCGGCATATTTGTCCCGCGCGCTGAAGTCGGAGTTTCCTAATGAAGACGCCTTCAGCTACTACTCTGACGGCTCCTGGGTGAAGAATCCGGCGCGCGCCACCGAGGTGCTCGACGGCAAGGTCTCCGAACTCTCCGTGGCTTACAACCACTACTTGGGCAAATACGTCACTATGTACGGGGTGGAGGGCGAAGGCATCGTCATGCGCACGGCCGATAGCCCCGAAGGCCCATGGTCACCGCGCCGCATGCTGGTGAGTGACAAGACCACGAAGGTGGTCAGCGGCCAGCCGCTCAATGACACCTATGCCCCCTTCGTCCTGCCAAACCAGGACGATCAGCACCTCTATTACACACTGACGTCCTGGCACGACTACAACACCATGCTCATGCGCACTGACCTCGACTTTGTGGGCGAAGACATGGAAAACAACGACCACATTGAAGTCTCTGATGTCGTAGCGACGCGTTAGCTAAAAGCGTTCCTAGGCGAGCCGGGAGCGGAGCTTGTCGACGACCCCGTCAACCTGCGCATCGAGCTCGTCGCGAGCGCCGTTGTTGTCAATGATGAAATCAGCAGCGGCGCGGCGCACATCGTCCGGGATCTGCGCCGCTATCCGGCGGCGCGCGTCCTCCTCATCCAACCCGCGATACTCCACAAGGCGGCGCACCCGCTCCTCCACATCAACATCAACGACGATGGTGGCGTCCATATCTTTGTGAAGGCCCTTGTCCACGAGGAGCGGCATGTCATAAACCACGAAGTCGGCCCCAGCGCGGCGCGCGGAGTCGAAGCGCGCCTGGGTCTCCTCCTGAATACGCGGGTGCGTAATGGAGTTGAGGAGATCGGTCTTCTCCCGGCTGGCAAAGGCGCGGGAAGCCAGCAGACCACGATCGAGACTTCCATCGGCTTGAAGAATATCTTCCCCGAATGCGTCCGCTAACTCAGTGAGCGCTGGTTGCCCCGGTTCGACGATGTCCCGGGCTATGTGATCAGCATCCACTAATACCCAGCCGTGGCGCAGGAGAAGCTGCGCCACTGTCGATTTTCCGCTGCCGATACCGCCGGTGAGTCCGATGAGCTTCATACCGGCTTAGG
This sequence comes from Corynebacterium aurimucosum ATCC 700975, assembly GCF_000022905.1. Taxonomy (NCBI): domain Bacteria; kingdom Bacillati; phylum Actinomycetota; class Actinomycetes; order Mycobacteriales; family Corynebacteriaceae; genus Corynebacterium; species Corynebacterium aurimucosum. Next base: position 1,528,144 of record NC_012590.1, read on the forward strand.
ATACGCGAAAGGCCGCCACTCCCACAGCGGGGAGAAGCGGCCTTTGCTTAAAGAACGAGATTCTCGGGCGCATCGGCAAAGCCGATGCGAGAGAGTTTAGTTCTTAGTTGCCAGCGAGCTTGTCGCGCAGAGCAGCGAGCTGCTCGTCGGATGCGAGGGAGCCGCCAACCTCTGCCTGAGAATCGGATGCCGGAGCTGCATCCTGAGACTCGGAAGAGTAGTTGGAGTTGGCAGCAGACTCAGCGGCCTCAGCAGCTGCAGCACGGTTGCGCTCGATCTGAGCGGTGTGCAGGTTGAAGCGACGCTCGGACTCTGCGTAGCGAGCCTCCCAAGCCTGGCGCTGCTCGTCGTAACCCTCGAGCCACTCGTTGGTCTCCGGGTCGAAGCCCTCCGGGAACACGTAGTTGCCCTGCTCGTCGTAGGAGTCAGCCATGCCGTACTTGGACGGATCGAACTCGTCGGTGTAGTCCTCATCTGCCTGCTTAACAGACAGGGAGATACGGCGACGCTCGAGGTCGATGTCGATGACCTTGACCATGACTTCCTGGCCAACGTTGACAACCTGGTCCGGAACCTCCACGTGGCGCTGAGCCAGCTCGGAGATGTGGACGAGGCCCTCGATGCCCTCCTCGACGCGAACGAAGGCGCCGAACGGAACGAGCTTGGTGACCTTGCCCGGGACGATCTGGCCCACAGCGTGGGTGCGGGCGAAGACGCGCCACGGATCTTCCTGGGTTGCCTTCAGGGACAGGGACACGCGCTCGCGGTCCAGGTCGACGTCGAGAACCTCGACGGTGACCTCGTCGCCCACGGTGACAACCTCGGACGGGTGGTCGATGTGCTTCCAGGACAGCTCGGAAACGTGAACCAGGCCGTCGACACCGCCGAGATCGACGAAGGCGCCGAAGTTGACGATGGAGGAGACAACGCCCTTGCGGACCTGGCCCTTCTGCAGCTGGTGCAGGAACTCGGAGCGGACCTCGGACTGGGTCTGCTCGAGGTATGCGCGGCGGGACAGGACAACGTTGTTGCGCTGCTTGTCCAGCTCGATGATCTTGGCCTCGAGCTCCTGGCCGATGTACGGCTCCAGGTCGCGAACGCGGCGCATCTCAACGAGGGAAGCCGGGAGGAAGCCACGGAGGCCGATGTCCAGGATGAGACCACCCTTGACAACCTCGATGACGGTACCGGTGACCGGCTCTTCCTTGGCGTGCAGCTCTTCGACGGCGCCCCAAGCGCGCTCGTACTGTGCGCGCTTCTTGGACAGGATCAGACGGCCTTCCTTGTCCTCCTTGGTGAGAACAAGAGCGTCGATCTCGTCGCCGACCTCGACAACCTCATCCGGGTTGACGTCGTGCTTGATGGAGAGCTCGCGGGACGGGATGACGCCTTCGGTCTTGTAACCGATGTCGAGCAGGACCTCATCGTGGTCAACCTTGACCACGGTGCCCTCGACGATGTCACCATCGTTGAAGTACTTGATGGTGGCGTCGACGGCAGCGAGGAAATCCTCTGCGGTTCCGATGTCGTTGATCGCAACCTGAGGGGTGTTAGAAGTTGGCATGTAGTTATGCTCCGAATAAACGTAGGAGATCGTAATTGGACAGTTACGTGTCTCTTGAAAAGCGTCATTAAGCAGCGCGGATGCGCAGGGCTTAAGATGGATTTCAATCCCGACTCGCAGCCGAGCTGAGCTCTCCTACAGTAGCCCAGCGCGTCCCGAGTCATAGACACGCCCGTACGACCCTACATCCTCGCAGCTAAAACGGCAAATGCGCCATGGAATAAGAATCGAAAAAGATCAATGTCTTCTGCAGCTTTTTCTGCGTCCTCAGCCAATCGTGATTTTTGGGATCGTGACGCCGATTCCTACCACGCGGAACACCCCGAGTATCTATCCTCTTTCTACTGGTGCCCCGAGATGCTGCACGAGGTTGATGTACAGCTGCTTGGCGACGTCTCCTCCGCGACCGTCCTCGAGCTCGGCTGCGGCTCCGCGCCTTGCACGCAGTGGCTACAGGGACGCGCGCGCTTTGCGACGGGCTTCGATCTCTCGTCCGGCATGCTTTCCCATGCCGAGGGTGGCCTACCGCTCGTTCAGGCTGATGCCTTAGCACTTCCCTATCGTGATGAAGCCTTTGACATCGCCTTTTCTGCCTTCGGCGCCTTGCCTTTCGTGGCCGGCCTTGACCAGGCACTGCGCGAAGTGCACCGTGTTCTGCGCCCTCATGGTCGCTTCGTCTTTTCCGTGCCACACCCAATGCGCTGGGTCTTCCCCGACGATCCCCAGAACCTCACAGCAGAACTGTCCTATTTTGAACGCGCCTACCTGGAGCAGGATGCCAACGGTGAGCTTAGCTATGCCGAGTTTCACCGCACGATGGGCGACTGGGTGCGAGCACTACAGGTTCGCGGTTCCTTCGAGATTCGCAACCTCATCGAACCCGAGTGGCCAGAGCGCCTCGACATCACGTGGGGCCAGTGGTCTCCAGAACGAGGTGCAATTTTCCCCGGCACCGTCATCTTCGTGTGCGAAGCACGTTAGGTCAGACACTGCCTCCCCTGGTATCGAATCAATCGGCTGCAGCGAACTAAGCTGACAGCCATGCTTCTAGAACGCCTCGGGATTTTCGTGCGCCGCACAGTGGCCTGGTGGATTGATGCCTTTCTCGCCGCTGCCATCATCGTGGCGCTCAAATGGCTCATTAATTTCATCGCTGATGGAGTGCTGAGCGGTCGGGCGGGCGCTGTCTATGACATCGTCGCCCTCGCACTCGCCTTCTACGTCTACCGAGTGTGGGTAGAGGCGGCAACGCAGACCTCCCTGGGCAAGTGGTCGCTGAAGCTAGAAGTCATTGCTGAGCATCCCGGAATCGGCAGCGCAGCCGTTCGCAACAGCTGGCTCCTTCTCACACTTCTGGCGTTGACAGGACTCCCCTTCGTGGAGGCAACCATCCTGGGTATCCTCGGCCTCAGCGTCCTACTGCTGGGACAAACCCCATTCGACCTCCTCGCCGGGTGTTTGGTCGAGCGCCGCTCGCCCACCGAGGACGAGCGCGCGGTGGGCTTGGCCTAAGGCCTAGTGCGCCGCAGCATCCCAGTTCTTGCCCACACCAACGGAAACTTCAAGGGGCACAGTCAACTCGATAGCCTTGTCCATCTCTCGCTCCAAGATGCGCTGTACGTCCTCCGCTTCGCCGGGAGCCACCTCCACGACGAGCTCATCGTGAACCTGAAGCAAGACGCGCGAGGCCAAAGCTTCCAGTGCTTTGTCCACGCGGATCATGGCCACCTTGATGATGTCTGCTGCAGTTCCCTGGATGGGTGCGTTCAAGGCGGCTCGCTCCGCATTTTCACGGGCAACACGGTTATCAGAGTTCAACTCCGGCAGGTAACGGCGGCGCCCGAAGACCGTGGAGGTGTAGCCATCCTTTCGGGCTTGCACGACAACCTCGTCGAGGTAACGCTTCACGCCACCGAAACGCTCGAAGTAGCTCTCCATAATCTCTTTGGCCTCACGTGCCGGAATTCCCAGCTGTTGCGACAAGCCGAAGGCTGAGAGACCATAGACCAAGCCATAGGACATGGCCTTGACTCGGCGGCGCAGCTCCGGGGTGACCTCGTCTACCGGAACGTCAAAGACCTTGGAGCCGACATAGTTGTGGAGGTCTTCGCCCTCGCGGTAGGCCTCAATGAGCCCCGGATCAGCGGAGAGGTGCGCCATGACGCGCATCTCAATCTGCGAGTAGTCGGCCGTAATCAAGGTCTCGTAGCCTTCACCAACCACGAAGGCCGAACGGATCTGGCGTCCAGCCTCCGTGCGCACCGGGATATTCTGCAGGTTCGGCTCCGTCGACGACAGGCGTCCGGTTGAGGTCACCGTCTGGTTAAACGTGGTGTGAATACGACCATCCGGCTGAATGGTCTTGATGAGCCCCTCCAGCGTCGTCTTCATCTTCTGGTACTCGCGGTGCGCCAGCAGGTGGTCTAGGAAGGGGTGCGGGTGCGTGGCAGCAAGCTGCTCAATTTCCTTAGCGGCAGTCGAATAACCCGTCTTGGTCTTCTTCGTCTTCGGCATATCGAAGGTATCGAAGAGCACTGCCTGCAACTGCTTCGGGGAGTTCAGATTAAGAGAATCATCACCAGCCAGCTCGCGGGCGGCACGTTCCTGCTCATTGACCTGCTCAATGAAAGCATCACGCTGCGTTTCCAAAACATCACGGTCAACGGCAATACCAGCGGCCTCCATCTGGGCCAGGATGCTCACGAGCGGCAACTCAAGGTCGGTATACAGTTCGAAGGAGTCAATCTCTTGGAGTTGAGCAGTCAGCTCGGCGGCCAGCTCCATAATCGCACCGGCCTGATCCACCAGCGGGTTCTCATCCAAGATGGAAAGCTGCTCCGTCGCCGCGCCCAGGGACTTCTGCAGATGGCGCTGGGACACGTCCGTCAACGCATACGTGCGCTGACCCGGGCGCAGGAGGTAGGCGGCGAGAGCTGTGTCATGGGCAATTCCACGCAGCTCAATTCCTCGCCCCGCCAGCATGTGCCAAGCAGCCTTTGCCTCGTGCAAGTACTTCGGTGCATCTGATGACAACCACGCGGCCAGGGCGGCGTCGTCTTTCGCATCCAGGTCCGCTAATTCAATCTGGAGCCCTTCAAAAGCTGAATCGACCAGGGCTAGCGCTGCCGCATCTCCGGCACCTGGAGTCCCATCGCCCTGCACGAATACCGCGACATGTTCCTTGCCCTTGAGCCACTCAGCCAGCGGCGTCTCCACCACGGTCACCGATACCTCTGGCGCTTCCTCTACTGCAGCAGCCTCAGCGGCGGCGTCATGAGGAACAGCGTTGAGGACCCGCTCGCGCAGGTTGGTACCGAACTCCAGCTCATCGAAACGTGCCGCGACCTCGCTAGCCACCGCACCCTTGAATTCCAAATCCGCCGGGCCGACCTCTAGGTCCATATCCGTCACCATCTGGGTGAGCTGTCGGTTGAGCTTGACCTGCTCAATGCGATCGCGGAAGTTCTGCCCCGCCACGCCCTTAATTTCTTCGGCATGCTCAATGAGGGCATCGAGGGAGCCATACTGGGTAATCCACTTCGTGGCGGTTTTCTCCCCCACCTTAGGGACAGACGGCAGGTTATCGGAAGGGTCGCCTCGCAGGGCTGCGAAATCTGGGTACTGCTCGGGGCTCAGGCCATACTTCTCCTTCACTGCCTCCGGAGTAAAACGATGCAGCTTGGACACCCCGCGCATGGGATAGAGGACGGTCGTGGAGTCGTCGACAAGCTGCAAATAGTCGCGGTCACCGGTGACCAAGAAGGTCTGATAATCCGCGCCCGCCTGGGTGGACAACGTGGCCACGATGTCATCGGCCTCGAAATTCTCGCGCGAGAGCGTGGTGATACCCAGCGTTTCCAGTACGTCCCGAATAAGCTCAACCTGGCCGCGGAACTCTTCGGGGGCGGCCTCGCGCTGCGCCTTGTACTCGGGGAACATGTCGGTGCGGAAGGTCTTGCGGCCCACATCGAAGGCTACAGCGACGAAGTCTGGCTTCTCCTCGGCCAGGATATTCGCCAACATAGAAAGGAATCCGTACACAGCGTTCGTGTGCTGGCCACCCGAGGTTGAAAAGTTCTCCGCGGGCAATGCATAAAATGCGCGAAAAGCCATGGAGTGGCCGTCAATGAGTAAGAGTCGGGGCTGAGAAGTAGTCACCCGGCCCATCCTAACGTGTTGCACGGAGCGGCACCGTTGAGGGCATTAGGCAGGCAATTAGGTTCACATTGGTCAGCTGCGCTACTATCGTTGCTTGTGCGCCCCTGTAGCCCAATTGGCAGAGGCAACGGATTCAAAACCCGTGTAGTGTGAGTTCGAGTCTCACCAGGGGCACAATTTCACCCCACAACAGAGTCTGTTGTGGGGTGTTAGCGTTTTCAACTGAAAGGAACCCGTTACTATGCGTCGCACCATCATCGCTTTGAGCACCGCAGTTGCCCTTACTCTGGGTGGCACCACCGTGGCTACTGCCGCAGAATCGAGCGCCGACAAAGAGGTTTCCACCAAGGTGGAAGGTTCCTCCTACTACCAGGAGCTGCGCAAGTCTGCCGCATCCTCGGAGGATCCGCAGCTCAACACTTTCTACACCGTGCTTCTCGACGGCCTTGTAGGCCTCGCTGCCTTCGCCATCCTGGGTTCGATCTACGGCGAGGTGGCCAAGCGCCTGCCACTGTAAAGGCGTATAACCTTCCGTAAATTGAATAGTTTGCATAAGCCTGTTGTGCGGTGAGAGAATAAAAAGTCATCTGCTCACCCACTCTTCCCGGCACGGCAATCCCACCGGGTAGACAGTCAAGGTTACTTTCGGTTTATGCATTATCTTTTTAACGCCATTCGCGGCGCCCTTATTGGCATGGCCGAGTTAGTCCCCGGAATCTCCGGCGGCACCGTTGCACTCATCGTCGGTATCTATGAGCGCGCTTTGCATAACGCCAATGATCTCCTCTCCGGCCGTTTCAAGAAGGTCGAATGGGGCTTCCTCGTCTCCGTAGCCGTCGGCATGTTCGCCGCCGTTTTCGGCTTCTCCACGATCCTCCATAACTTTGTGGAGGGCCAGGTTTCGCTATCCAGCGCCCTCTTCCTCGGCATGGTCGCCGTCTCTATCTTCGTGCCGCTGAGCATGATGTCGCGTTTTTCACCCGCGTCCATAGCCGCGCTTGTTATTGCCGCCATCGCCATCTTCTTCGTCACCGGCTTTACCTCAACCCCAGTAGAAGACCCCAACCTAATCGTGGTCTTCCTAGCGGCCATGGTGACTGTGTGCGCGCTGGTTCTCCCTGGTGTCTCAGGCTCCCTTATCTTGCTGACTATGGGCCTCTACGCGCCCATCATCGGTGCAGTCTCGGACCGCAACATGCTCGTCGTGGGTGTCTTCGCACTTGGCGCGGTGTGCGGCCTCGCAGCTTTCGTCAAGGTGTTGAACTACCTGCTGGATAATCACCGCGACATTACCCTTGCGGCCATGGCCGGCTTCATGCTCGGCTCCCTGCGCGCGTTGTGGCCGTGGGGCGCTGACCAAGATGCTTCCACGCCGCTCATCCTGCTGATGTTCGCGATTGGCGGTATCATCGTGGCCATTTTCATCGTTGTGGACCGGCGCAAGGCCGCAAGCTACCAAGAGAGTTAAAACATGATTAAGAAAACGGCCATCGTGGGCGTCGTCGGAGCGCTAGCCTCGGCGACGCTCTCCGGCTGCGTCACCAACGAAGAGCCGGCACTGCCAGAAGGCTGGTCCGAGCCCAAGGTAGACGAAGTTCCCGAGATTGCCGCGATGTATGAGGACGCCGATGGAGTCCTCACTGTAGGCACGAACCCGCCTTTCGCACCGTTCGAGTTCAAGGATTCCGATGGCTCACTCATCGGGTTGGAAATGGACTTGGCCAATGCAGTCGCCCAAGTGTTGGGGCTCGAATTCCAGCCGGTGGAGCAAGATTTCTCCATGATCTTGCCGGCGGTTCAGTCGGGACAGATTGATCTCGGCGGTTCCGGGTTCACCGATACCGATGAGCGGCGCGAGAACTTCGACTTCGTCGATATTCTCTACGCCGGCATTCAGTGGGCGAAGCTCACTGATGGCCCCAACGAGGTAGACCCATCTAATCCCTGTGGACTCACCGTCGCGGTGCAGCGCACCACGGTGTCTGAGACCGACGATTTGCGTCCAAAGCAAGAGGCCTGCGATGGCGACCTCACTATCCTGCCTTATGACACCAGCGATAACGCTGCCCTGGCGGTCTTGATGGGCCGCGCAGACGCGCTCTCAGCAGATTCGCCGGTCTCCGCATGGGCGGTTAACCGCTCGGATGGGCGCATGTCCATGGTCGGCGAGATGTTCGACGCCGCACCCTACGGCTTCGCCGTGCCAAAGGATTCCGACCTCGGCCCTGCCGTGGCGGCCGCACTTCAGCACCTCATCGATACTGGGGCATACGCAGAGATTCTCGATAAATGGGGCGTTACCGACGGACTCGTCGAACACGCAATGATTAACGAAAGGCCGATCAATGACTAATTCCTCTCTCCCGGCAGCGTCGGATTCGTCGGCTTCGACTACCCTACAAAAGATCGAAGCCCGCCCACTGCGCCACCCCTGGCGCTGGGTCTTCGCTACCCTCCTTGCTCTCCTTGCCATATGGTTCATCATCTCCTCGGCGCGCAACGAGGCTTTCGGGTGGGGCACCTACTTCCAGTATCTTTTTGATACTCGGATTGCTACCGCGGCACTCCACACCATTGCCATTACGATTCTGGCAATGATCATCGGCGTCGTGGGCGGCGCCGCCCTCGCCGTCATGCGTATGTCCCCCAACCCCGTGCTGGGCGGTGTGTCTTGGGTCTTCCTGTGGCTCTTCCGCGGCACCCCAATCTACGTGCAGCTCGTCTTCTGGGGTCTGCTTTCAGCTCTCTACCAATCCATCAACCTCGGTTTTACGGAAATTTCCCTCACCGAGGTACTCAATAACGCATTCCTCCTGTCCGTCTTGGGCTTGGGACTGAACGAGGCCGCGTATATGGCGGAAATTGTCCGTTCCGGTATCTCCTCTGTACCCGAAGGCCAGAAGGAAGCCAGCAAGGCCCTGGGAATGGGCTGGTGGATGACCATGCGCCGCACGGTGCTCCCGCAGGCCATGCGCATCATCATCCCGCCGACCGGCAACGAGTTCATTTCACTGCTCAAGACTTCTTCTCTTGTGGTGGCCATTCCCTACACGGCGGAGATTTTCGGCCGCGCTACGGATATCTCCGCGGCACTCTTCGAGCCCATTCCGCTACTCATGGTGGCGGCGACGTGGTACCTGGCCATCACCTCGCTTCTTATGGTGGGCCAGTACTTCTTGGAGCGCCGCTTCGAACGTGGCGCCACCCGCGAGCTCACCGGCCGCCAGCTGGCCGCGCTAGCGGATGCCGAAGGAACTATCCCCCGCAACGTCTCTGTCATCCCGGAGGTAAAGAACTAATGCCGACTCCCATGATTTCCGCACAAAATGTGCACAAGTCTTTCGGTCAGCTCGAGGTGCTCAAAGGCATTGACCTCACCGTCATGCCCGGCGAGGTCACCTGCCTCTTGGGTCCCTCCGGTTCCGGCAAGTCCACCTTCCTGCGCTGTTGCAATCACTTGGAGAAGGTCACGGCCGGCCGCCTCTACATCGACGGCGAGCTCATCGGTTTCCGCGAACGTAATGGCGTGCTCTATGAAATCTCCGAGAAGGAAGCCGCAGCCCAGCGCCAGGATATCGGCATGGTCTTTCAGCAGTTCAATCTATTTAGCCACCGCACGGTCCTGGAAAACATCATCGAGGCCCCCGTTCAGGTAAAGAAGCAGAACCCGGAGCAGGCAAAGAAGAAGGCCATGGAGCTGCTGGAAAAGGTGGGCCTCGCCCACAAGGCAGACGCCTACCCGGTCCAGCTTTCCGGTGGTCAGCAGCAGCGCGTCGCCATTGCCCGCTCTGTGGCCATGGATCCAAAGCTGATGCTTTTCGACGAGCCCACCTCCGCCCTCGACCCCGAGCTCGTCGGCGAGGTGCTCCGCGTGATGAAGGAACTTGCCGCCGATGGCATGACCATGCTCGTCGTCACCCACGAGATGGGCTTTGCCCGAGAAGTCGCCGACACGATCGTCTTCATGGACGGCGGCAGCGTCATCGAAACCGGCACCCCGGAGCAGGTCCTAGAGAATCCTCAGCACCAGCGGACGAAGGATTTCCTCTCTTCGCTGCTCTAGCGCGCTGCACTGCAACCACCGACGCACGCGCAGCACCACCGCACCAACTGCCCTAGTTGCCAAAGATCTGGCCAGATCTTGCCGCCTGCAGCGGGGCGAAAAACTTTGGCAACTAGGGCAGTTTTCTATTTGAACCCATCCAAGTCAAAACTCCGGCCAGTTCACAAAGGATAGCTGGCCGGAGTTTTTCTGAAAAGAGCTAGCGAAACAGCTAACGCTAGCGGTGGGGTTCTACTTGGTGTCCCCTTCCGTTTCCGCGGTCTCAGCGGGCTCCGCGGGCTCCTCAGCAGAGGCCGGGGCCATCGGGCTATCCGCCGACTGGGCTTGGATGACGTCATCCAGCACCGCATGGATATAAGGCGCGGCCTTGTCATTGGAGTATTCGGAAGCAAGCTCCACGCCTTCGACAAGCGCGGTAGCATTCGGAACATCCGCGTTGAAGAGGATTTCCCATACCGATACGCGCATGATCGCGCGGTCAACGGCGGGAATGCGTTCAAGCGACCACTCGCTGGAGAGGTAACGAGCAATCGCATCGTCGATGGCATCCAGCTCTTCAGCTGCTCCGCTGACAATCTCGCGGGTGTAGTCCGCGATCGGCGCCACGCCGTTTTCCGGATCGCGAGCAAGCTCGACGCGGTCTTCCACGATAGCTACCGGATCAACGTCGCGTGATTCTGCTTCGAAGAGAATATCCGCAGCTCGGCGGCGCGCACGGTAGCGCGCGGTGTGCCGCTTAAAGTTAGGCTCTGGTCGGGTCATCTTAGTTGTTGACGCGGGAGAGGTACTCGCCAGTGCGGGTATCGATCTTGAGGGTGTTACCGGTCTCGATGAACAGCGGCACCTGGATTTCGGCGCCGGTCTCGAGCGTCGCCGGCTTGGTGCCACCGTTGGAGCGGTCACCCTGCAGACCCGGCTCGGTGTGCTCAACCTTCAGGTCAACGGAGATCGGCAGTTCTCCGAACAGAGCCTCGCCGTCGTGGAAGGAGACCTGAACACGCATGTTTTCCAGGAGGAACTTGCCGGCGTCGCCGAACTTATCAAATGGCAGCTCGTACTGCTCGTAGGTCTTATCATCCATGACCACGTAGTTCTGGCCGTCGTTGTACAGGTAGGTCATGTCGCGACGGTCAACGTTGGCGGTCTCCACCTTCACGCCAGCGTTAAAGGTCTTGTCGGTGACCTTGCCAGAGACCACATCCTTGAGCTTGGTGCGCACGAATGCAGGACCCTTGCCAGGCTTGACGTGCTGGAATTCAACGATCTGCTGCAGCTTGTTGTCGATCTTCAGAACGAGGCCGTTCTTGAAATCAGTGGTATCTGCCATGAAATGACTCTCCCAAATAACTTGTAGTCGAAACTATGAAAACAGTGTCTAAGCATACCTCACGCGCCGCACCAGCGGCGCGAAGGGGTGCTGGTTACAGCACCTGAAGTTCCTTCGGGTAGGCGGTAATGATCTTCGGCGCGCCTGAGGTAATAAAGAGGCTGTCCTCGATGCGCACACCACCCTTGCCGGGAACGTATATACCCGGCTCAATGGTCAACGTCATGCCTTCGACCAGCTCGCCCTTTCCGGTCTTCGCAGCGGAGGGCCCTTCGTGCACATCGAGACCAATTCCGTGGCCAGTGGAGTGAACAAAGTACTCGCCATAGCCTGCCTCAGTGATGATGTCGCGGCAGGCCGCGTCGACGTCAACAAGCTTGGCGCCTGGCACCGCTGCCTTCACGCCCGCCTCCTGGGCGCGCAGAACGACGTCATAGATCTCACGGGCGAAGTCCGTTGCCTCACCGATAGCAAAGGTGCGGGTGCAATCGGAGTTGAAGCCGCGCAAGTGGGCACCGAAATCAATAGTGACCAGGTCACCCTTACGCAGCTCCCGATCATCCGCGCCATGGTGCGGCTTTGCGGAGTTCTCGCCGGAGGCCACGATGGTGTCAAAGCTCACGCGCTCTGAGCCGAGCATGCGCATGCGGTACTCCAAATCAGCAGCAACTTGGCGTTCCGTGCGTCCAGCGGCAACTTCCCCGGCCTCCACGAGGTCGGTGAGTGCCTGGTTGGCCAGGGCGGCGATTTCTTCGAGCTTCTGCAGCTCAACGTGGTCCTTGACCAAGCGAATCTTCTCAATCACGCCGCTGACCGGAACCAGCGTCACGCCCTCCGGCTTAGCCTTCTCCAGGCGCTCCAGCTGCGAGACGGTGACGTAGTCGGCTTCATAGCCCACGCGCAGATCTTGAGAAACCTGCCCCAGCAAGTGCGGGCCCACATCGCGACCGAGGCTGGCCTCGATATCCGGAACCTCTTCCGCAATTTGCGTGGTGTAGCGACCATCTGTAGCCATAACCGCGGAGAGGTCTTTGCGTAGCAGCAGGCCGCCATTCGATCCGGAGAAACCAGTCAGATAGCGCACGTGCGTCAGGTGGGTAACGATAATGGCGTCGATGCGCTGGCCAGTCAGCTCAGTCATGAGCTTGCGGCGGCGGTTGCCATAACGAGTATCGGCTAATGCCATGAGAGAACCACTCCAATCATTTCAAGCGATACTCCATGATAGCTAATGTGCCAGGAAGTACCCCAGTGCGGCGACATAGCCATAAGAGCCAAGGCCCGCGATGACACCGCGCGCAATGGGGCTCAGATAAGAGTGCTGCCGGAATGCTTCACGCGCATGCACATTGGATAGGTGTACCTCGACAAACCCGGCGCCATCAGCCACCTCCGCCAAGGCATCACGCAGTGCCACCGACGTATGCGTGAAACCACCCGGGTTGATGATGACGGGCCAACGTTCGTCGGCGGCGCGATGCACCTGTTCGATGAGTTCGCCCTCGTGGTTGGATTGGAAGAAGACGATCTCTTCCTCCCCCGCCGCCGCGCGGATGCGAGTCTCTACATCCTGCAAAGTTTCGCTGCCATAGATTTCTGGCTGGCGCTTGCCCAGGCGGTTCAGATTCGGGCCGTTGAGGACGAGAATGGTCATGGCGAACTCCTTGAATTCCTATGCGGTGAGCTGCGCGTAGGCTGCGCGCAGCTCCTCATCAGTGGTGTCTTCCAGGCGCGTGGTTTCCCCGATCCCGGTGAGTGCTACAAAGCGGATGTGGCCGCCGCGGTTCTTCTTGTCATGGCGCATTGCATCCAGCAGCTCCTCGAAGTGGCCCTGTTCATAAGTGGTCGGGAGCCCGATACGGGTCAAGATGTCGCGGTGCGTGGCCACGAGGTTGGCATCGATAAGCCCGCGCGCGTGGGATAGGTGGGCAATGAACATCATGCCGACCGCTACCGCGCGGCCGTGGCGCCACGAGTAATTCTCGCGACGCTCCACGGCGTGACCGAAGGTGTGGCCGTAATTAAGTGTCTCGCGCAGCCCGGATTCCTTCAAATCCTGGCCCACCACGTGTGCCTTGACCGCAATGGAGCGCTCGATGAGCTCCGGCAGCAGGCCGTCGGGCTCAAGGCATGCAGCGGGGTCCTTCAGGTAGTGCTCAATGATCTGCGGGTCATGGATGAAGCCAGTCTTGATGATTTCTGCAGAACCGGCGACGATTTCCTCGGCCGGCAGCGTGCGCAAATGATCCAGATCAACAAAGACTGAGTCCGGCTCGTGGAAAGCCCCAACCAGGTTCTTTCCTGACGTCGTGTTAATGCCGGTTTTGCCACCCACGGCGGCATCCACCATGGCGAGCAACGTCGTCGGTGCTTGGATCACAGGGATGCCGCGCATCCACGTCGCCGCAGCAAACCCAGCCAGGTCTGTGACCGCACCACCGCCTAGGCCAATGACAGCGTCGCGGCGACTAAAACCTGCCTCGCCAAAGATATCCCACAAGTGGGCAAGCACGTCGAGCTGCTTTGCGGCTTCAGCATCGGGGACTGCAACTGCGGTGGCCTCAATCCCCTGTGTTCGAGCCTGGTCAACTAGGGCATGAGCAGCCTGCGCGAGCGGCGGCTGGTGGATGATAGCGACCTTAGCCGCGCCAATCGCCGCGGCGCGCTTAATCATGGCGGTACTCAAGCCACCGCCAAGAGTGACCTCATAAGGTGATGGTCCATTAACAGCAATGGTGTGCATGAGCGGTGCTCCTTCGGCTGGGGTCGCAGGGTTCGTGAGGCGTCGACAAGTAGCGGGTAAAAAGGTTCGTCTTCCTAGAGGGTTTCGAGGAAGCTCAAGATGTCACCCACTACCTGCTGCGGGGAGCGCACACCAGTGCGCACCTTTAAGTCAGCGACCTCGCTGTAGAGAGGCCGGCGCGTTTCCAAAAGCTGGGTGTAGTGCGCCAGCGGGTCCGCTGACTCCAGCACGGGACGGTTGCTATCCCCCAGCGTGCGGGTTACGCCTTCTTCGGGAGTGATGTCGAGGAATACGACAGTCAGGGAATCGAGCAGGGCTCGCGTAGATTCGGACAGCACTGCTCCGCCGCCCAGACTCACCACGCCGGTGGTAGCGAGTGCCTCCCGCACAACCTCAGCTTCTACCTCACGGAATTTCGGTTCGCCCAGCTCGGAAAACACCTCGCCGCAAGCCTTACCGTAGCGGGCCTCAATGAGGGCATCAGAATCAACAACCTCGCAGTTCAGCGCCCGCGACAGGCGCCTGCCGATCGTGGTCTTTCCGGAGCCAGGAGGCCCTACGAGAACGACGTGCGGGGAGTTCATGCTTCACCCCACTCCAAACGGCCGGCTACATATTCCTGGTAGGCGGCGATGTTCCGCTTGGTCTCAGCCAAACTATCTCCGCCAAACTTCTCCAGCACGGCACGCGCAAGCACGAGGGCCACCATAGCCTCGGCCACGACGCCAGCCGCCGGAACGGCGCAGACATCAGAACGCTGATGGATGGCAGTGGCTGACCCACCGGTGGACATATCGACGGTCTTCAGGGCCCGCGGGACGGTAGAAATCGGCTTCATCGCCGCACGCAAACGCAGCGTCTGACCGTTGGTCATACCGCCTTCCAAGCCACCAGCACGGTTGGTCTCCCGGTCCACGCCCTCATCAGTGCGCACCATTTCATCGTGTGCCTCGCTTCCGCGACGGCGCGCCTCAGCGAAGCCATCACCCACTTCAACGCCCTTGATCGCCTGAATACCCATCAAGGCGGCGGCGAGCTGTGCGTCGAGACGGTCCTCGCCCGAGGTATGCGAGCCCAAGCCAATCGGCAGGCCTTCCACGATGACCTCAACAATGCCGCCGAGGGTATCGCCCTGCTTCTTAGCGGTCTCAATTTCTGAGATCATCGACTCCTCTGCGGTCTTATCGCAGGCGCGAACCGGAGAGGCGTCGATGGCCTCGATGTCCGCAAAGCTGGGGTGCGGGCCCTTATAAGGCGCGGAAGCACCAATCGAGATGACGTGGGAAAGAACTTCCACGCCCAAGGTCTCGCGGAGGAAGTTGCGTGCAACAGTGGCTGCGGCGACGCGAGCTGCGGTCTCGCGTGCGGAAGAGCGCTCCAGGATGGGGCGAGCCTCGGAGTGATCAAACTTCACCATTCCAGCGAAATCTGCATGACCGGGACGCGGACGAGTCAGCGGGGCACCGCGACCGGAGGCCATGGCTTTAGCGACCTCTGGGTCCTCAAGATCCAAGGCCTCGGGCGACATGATGGTGGTCCACTTTGGCCACTCCGTGTTGCCGATCATGATGGCGATGGGGCTGCCCAGGGTAAGTCCGTGGCGGATTCCGCTGAGCAGAGTGAGATCATCGGCCTCGAACTTCATGCGTGCGCCGCGGCCGTAACCGAGGCGGCGGCGAGAGAGCTGGAGAGCAATATCGTCCTGAGAAATGGGAACCCCGGCTGGCATGTGCTCAATGAGTGCAACGAGTGCCTGGCCGTGAGATTCACCTGCGGTAGTCCAACGAAGCATGCGGACTATTATCACACGCCAGGGTTTCCTTCGGGGCCACTAGGCCGACTATCACACCGTGTCGGGGCTAAATATCACGACAAGTCCTGCGGCAATCAGCATCCCGGGTCCATGCGCAGGTGTCCTATCCCTGGTTATATAGCCCCAGAGTACCG
The DNA here is from genome assembly GCF_000022905.1 of Corynebacterium aurimucosum ATCC 700975. Lineage (NCBI taxonomy): Bacteria > Bacillati > Actinomycetota > Actinomycetes > Mycobacteriales > Corynebacteriaceae > Corynebacterium > Corynebacterium aurimucosum. Next base: position 1,543,946 of record NC_012590.1, read on the forward strand.
TGCTTAACGACGCCCCCATCATCGCCAGCGCAACCCCCGATACTCCCGCCGCATGGGCGGTCACAATTCCCAGCGGCAGCGCCAGTTTGAGGTCTCCCCCGCCGATGCTTCCGGCGCGGCTTAGCAACGCCATCACCACGTAGAGACCCGGCCACAGCAGCCCGGCCACGCTGAACCAACACAGCGATAAGACTGCGGCGGGCAGGGTCAGATAGTTAGGCAGGCGTTTGAAACGCAGGTCATAAATAATTAAGGCGCACCCCCACGCCAAGAAAAGCAACTCCCCCATGGTGCCGCAGCCTACCGCGTGGGCGGATAAGACGCACGCGCTAAGCTGCGGGGAATTGCTTAGGGCAGCTTGAGCGCCTTATTGAGCGCCGCCAGCATTTCTGCCCGCGGGGCGGTGTGCCCGGTAAATTGTTCAAATTGCGAATAAGCCTGGTTCGCCAGCATGATGTGCCCGCCGACCGTCGGATAGCCATCAGCGGCCGCATACACAGTGAGCGGAGTAGGCCACGGATCATAAATAACGTCAAAGACCGGCGCCTTGGCCAGCTGCGTCAGGTATCCCTCCAACGCAGCAGAGGGCACGGTGGAGACAAGGAGATCTGCTGCTCTCGCAAGCCCGGCTAGATCATCCTCAAATGTTGCCGCATGGAGCGTGAGACCGAGGGCCTCAGCGAGCGGGCGCAGCTCAGCTAAACGGTCGGAGCGATTCAACACGGTAACGTCTTTCACGCCGCGCTGAGCCAGCCCCCACAGGACCGGCCGCGCGGTTCCGCCGGAGCCGACGAGCAGCGCCGAAGACGGCTGGGAAGAGCCCAGAAGCTCATCGAGCGCGCCCAGCACGCCTTCGGTATCCGTGTTATCCGCGCGCCACCCTTCCGGGGTGCGCACCAAGGTGTTCGCGGAGCCAATGAGCTCAGCTCGCTCGCTGACTATATCTGCGTAGGCGAGTGCATCGAACTTGAGCGGCATGGTGACAGAGAAACCGCAATACTCCTCGCCTACTTCGGCGAGAAAAGCCGACAAGTCCGTCACCTCATGCTTGGTATAGTCCCACTCCTTCAGGTTCAGGGCTTCATAGCCTGCGTTATGCAGGACTGGTGAAAGCGAATGGGCAATGGGGCTGCCCAAGACTGCGGCGCGCAGCATCAGATTACTGCTCCTCGGCCGGCTGCTCACCAACGGCCTCGCGCTGGCTGTCTAGGATGCCGGAGCGCACCGCATCATCGACGTTGGCAAGGTGCTCATCGTAGTTATCGGTAAACACCGTGGTGCCCTTGTCATCGACGGTAACGAAGAAGAGCCAGTTACCTTCCGCCGGGTTCTCCATGGCCTGGATAGCTTCCTCCGAAGGCGAGGCAATCGGCGAATCAGGCAGACCGTCCTTGGCGTAGGTATTCCACGGCGTCTCGCGGTGGCGGTCCTCATCGGTGGTGGCCAGCTCCACGTCCTCGAGGCCATAGTTTACGGTGGAATCCAACTCGAGACGCATCGGCTCATCGAGGCGGTTGAGGATCACGCGGGCAACCTTGTCGAATTCACCGGCCGGGGACTCGCGTTCCACCAGCGAAGCCGCAGTCAGAAGCTCATAGGGCTTCAAACCAATTGCTTGGGCGCGGTCAACGATGTTGGTGTCGTTGTACTTCTTCGTCGAACGGGTGATCAGATCCGTCAAAATCTCCTGGGCATCCATGTTCGGATCCAGCACGTACTGGCCCGGGGCAATCAGCCCCTCAAGGCGCTTCGGGTCCTCTCCGCGTGCGCGAACCGCTTCCAAGGCCCACTCCGGTGCGCCGAGCTCAGCCGGGTCCACGGTGGCCGCAATCTTCTCGAGCTCTTCAGCAGAGACGCAGCCGCCTTCCTTGCACGAAACCTGGGAAATCAAGGAGTAAATGCCGAAGCGAACATCACCGCCGAGCACGTTGACGTCAAGCAGCGTGGCACCGCCTTGGACGTCGAGGAGGTCCACCATATTGGCTTCATCGAGCAGCGCTTCGACTGCGGCCTTCGCGCTCATCTCCTCCTGTAGGCGGTAGAAGCCGGGCTTGATTTGGCTTGCGCGTGGGTTGGAGTTGGCCGCCGAGGAGAAAGCTTCGGATGTTTTCACCACGTTCTTCTCTGCCAGCTCGGGTGCCAGTTCACCCATGGATGAGCCCTCTGGGACCTGAACGAGCTGTGTGACACCGTTGCCTTGCCCCTCGTAGTCCAAGGTACTGCCTCCTCCCAGCAGGCGGAAGCCAATGTAGCCGAGTCCGCCAATGATAAGGACCAAGCTCGCGATGAGCACGGCCATGCCGCGCTGACGGCGCTTGACATATTGAGGTTCCATCGAGCGTCCGATGCGTGAAGGTTTACGGCTCACGTACTTCGTCTCCTACGTTTGAAGGGCTGTGGCCGTTCAACGCGAAATGGCGCGCATCCAGCCAGGACTGCAAAATTTCCACCGCGGCTGCTTGGTCAATGACCGAGCGACCGCGCTTCTCTGACACGCCAGAGGCCCGCAAAGCAGAGGTTGCCACCACCGTAGTGAGGCGCTCATCCACCATGCGCACGGGCGGAGGTTCCTTCATCCTGTCATCTTTTGCCAAGCGGCGGCGGATACGAAACGCGATTTCCTTGGCATGTTTAACACTTGATGAGCCATTGCCTTTGAGATCACGCGGCAAACCAACAGCCACCTCGACGGCATCATACTCATGAATCAGGTCGAGCAAACGGTCAATATCGTCCTTGTCGCGGTCCTTAAACCCGGTCTCGCGCCGCACGGTTTCGACCGGCATGGCCAAGCGCGCGTCCCGGTCAGATACCGCCACGCCGATGCGGACAGTACCGACGTCGAGGCCCAAACGGCGCCCCGGACCGGGATCGTCCACGCCTGGTTTGTCAGGCTCTACGGCCATCGTGCTCCTCCTGATTCTGCGAGTCGGCTACAACTGCACGCCAACTATTGCGCGTTCGTTAGTGGGCTTCAAGCTCATCGCGGACGGCGTCGAAGGCCGCTTGCAGACCTTCGATGTTGACGCCGGAGCCTTGAGCCATGTCGGGCTTACCGCCGCCCTTGCCGTCAACATAGCCGGAAACCAGCTTAACCAAGTCTCCAGCCTTGACGCCACGTTCGTTGGCGGCCTTGGTAGCACCCACGATGAATGGCATCTTGCCGCCCTCGTTCTCCGATGCCAGGACGACCACAGCAGCGACATCGCCGAGGCGGTTCTTGATATCGGAGGCCAGCGTGCGCAGGTCACCGCCGTTCACGCCCTTAGGCAGCTTGACAGCCACGAGGGTGAAATCGTTGATGGTCTTCGCCGTCGAGATCATCTCTGCGGTCTGGGACATGAGCTGGGCCTTGTGAAGCTCGGCAATTTGCTTCTCAGCGGCCTTGAGCTTCTCGGTCAACTGCGCGATGCGCTCGGGCAGGTCCTCAGTCTGGACCTTAAGCTCGCGAGAGACGCCCTCCACGAGGGCGGTCTCCTTCGAGTAGTAGCGGAATGCATCCAGGCCCGAATAAGCCTCGATGCGGCGCGCGCCCGAACCCACGGAGGATTCGCCGAGGACAGACACCGGGCCGATCTCTGCAGTGTTCTTCACGTGCGTACCACCGCAGAGCTCGATAGAGAAGGGACCGCCCATCTCCACGACGCGGACCTCGGAACCGTAATTCTCACCAAAGAGGGCCATCGCACCCATCTCCTTGGCCTTGTCCAAGGAGGTCTCGATGGTATTGACCGGGAAGTGCTGGTCCACCGCCTGGTTGGTCACCAAAGCGATCTCATCGAGCTGCTCCTGGGTGAGCTGGTCGGTGTAGTTGAAGTCAAAGCGCAGGTAGCCCGGACGGTTCAAGGAACCAGCCTGGACCGCGGTCGGGCCCAGCACCTGGCGCAATGCGGCGTGGATGAGGTGCGTGGCGGAGTGCGCCTGCACGGCGCCGTGGCGCCACTGCTCGTCAACTGCGGCGGTCACGCCATTGCCCAGCTCAAGGCCGCCGGCGGTCACCGTAGCTTTGTGGACCCACAGCTTCTTGCCGATCTTCTGCACATCGTTGACCTCAAGGAGGGTCTCACCGGCAATGATCCGACCTCGATCGGCGGTCTGGCCACCGGCTTCGGCGTAGAGCGGCGACTGGTCCAGGATTACCTCGACGGTGTCGCCTGCTTGGACTTCAGAGACCTTCTCGCCATCGCGGACGAGGCCGAGTACCTTGGCCTCGGACTCCAAGGTCTCATAACCCGTGAACAGAGTCGGGTGGTTATCCACCCACTCGCGGTAGAGCGACAGGTCAGCATGACCATGCTTCTTAGCCTGGTTATCAGCCTTGGCACGGCGGCGCTGCTCGCCCATGGCGGCGTCGAAGCCTTCCATGTCTACGGTTAAACCGGCTTCCTGCGCCATTTCCAGGGTCAAGTCGATGGGGAAACCATAGGTATCGTGCAGTTCAAAGGCCTTTTCACCGGACAGGACCTTCGGGGTAGCTGCGCGGGAGGTATTCTTCAGCTCGGTCACGGCTTCGTCGAAAAGCTTGGTGCCCGACTCCAAGGTCTTGAGGAAGGCCTTCTCCTCCGCCAGGGCAACGCGCAGGATACGCTCGCGGTTTTCTGCGATCTCCGGGTAGGACGGGGTCATGGTGTCCATGATGGTGTTCATGAAGCGCTCCATGGTCTCACCCTTCGCACCCAGCAGCTTGGCGGAGCGGATGATGCGGCGCAGCAGTCGGCGCAGGATATAGCCACGGCCCTCGTTACCGGGGGTAACGCCATCCAAGATGAGCATCATTCCGGTGCGCGAGTGGTCCGCCACCACGCGGAAACGGATCAGGTCTTCCTTCGGCGCATCCGGAACGTACTTCGCACCGGTAAGCTCCTCGGCTACGTCGATGACCGGGCGCAGCAGGTCCGTCTCATAGACGTTGTCAACCCCTTGCAGGATGCAAGCCACGCGCTCGATGCCCATGCCGGTATCGATGTTCTTCTTGGGCAGCTCGCCAATGATTTCAAAGTTGCCCTTGCCGATGCCTTCGCCGCGCTCGTTCTGCATGAAGACCAGGTTCCAGATCTCCATGTAGCGATCATCATCCTCGACGGGACCACCGTCCTGGCCATACTCCGGACCGCGGTCATAGTAAATCTCAGAGCACGGTCCACACGGGCCAGGAATGCCCATGGACCAGTAATTATCCTCCATGCCGAGGCGCTGGATGCGCTCGCGGGGAACACCGATCTTGTCGTGCCAGATATCGGCGGCTTCATCGTCATCGAGGTAGACCGTGACCCACAAACGCTCCGGGTCCAGGCCCAATCCGCCATCCTCTACCGAGTTCGTCAGCAGGCTCCAGGCGTGGGTAATGGCCCCCTCCTTGAAGTACTGGCCAAAGGAGAAGTTGCCTGCCATCTGGAAGAAGGTGTTGTGGCGGGTGGTAATACCTACTTCTTCAATATCCAAAGTACGCACGCACTTCTGGATGGAGGTTGCCGTGCCGTTAGCAAATGGCGGGTTCTGCTGGCCCAGGAAGTAGGGCTTGAAGGGAACCATGCCGGCGTTGACGAAGAGCAGGTTCGGGTCATCCAGGATCAGCGATGCGCTGGGCACGGCCTCGTGGCCGGCCTTGACGAAGTGCTGGGTAAAGCGTTCCCGGATCTCATGAGTCTTCACGAGCAAAAGTCCTTCACTGTTGAATGGTTTCTAGTCAGCGCTCAACTTTACCCGTCCGGTGCTGTGCTTAGCGACGCCGCCCCCGGATGACGTCCCGCAACCTCCCCAGGTACTCGAGCACCCGTTTTTCCGCACCGTGGTCGGTGGGCTGATAATACTCGGCATCGGCCAGCGTCTCCGGCAAATACTGCTGGGCTAGCACACCACGTGGATCATCATGCGGGTACTGGTAGCCCACGGCGTTTCCCAACCGCTTGGCGCCCTCGTAGTGGCCGTCGCGCAGGTGTGGCGGGACATGCCCGCTCTTACCGGCCTGGACATCGGCTTGGGCAGCGTTGATGGCATTAATAACGGAGTTCGACTTCGGCGCCGTGGCCAGGTGGATCGTGGCCTGCGCCAGCGGGATGCGCGCCTCGGGCAGGCCAATCAGCGCCGCGGCCTCCGCGGCGGCCACAGCGGTGGGCAAAGCGGTGGGATCGGCCATCCCGATATCCTCGGAGGCATGCACGATGAGCCGGCGCGCGATGAACCGCGGGTCTTCGCCGGCCTCAATCATGCGGGCGAGGTAGTGCAACGCGGCGTCCACATCGGAACCGCGGATGGACTTAATAAAGGCGGAGACAACGTCATAGTGTTGGTCCCCGTCACGGTCATAACGCACCACCGCGCGGTTGACGTTGTCTTTGAGAATGTCGACGGTGAGCTCGCCGCCATCCGGCACCGCTTCGGCAGCCGCCTCGAGGTAGGTCAGTGTGCGTCGAGCATCACCACCGGCGAGTAGCACCAGCTGATCCAGAGCGTCTTCCGTAGCGGTGATTCGCCCTGCCAAACCGCGCTCACTCTTCAGCGCCCGCTCCGCGAGGCTGCGAAGGGAGGCGTCATCAAGCGGCTCCAAGTGCAGCAGCAGCGAACGCGAAAGCAGCGGCGCCACCACAGAGAACGAAGGATTCTCGGTGGTCGCGGCCACGAGAAGGACAGTACGGTTCTCGACGGCCGCCAGCAATGCATCCTGCTGGGTTTTGGAGAAGCGGTGTACCTCATCGATGAAGAGCACCGTGCGGCGGCCTTCGATGAGTTCGCGGCGCGCATGAGTAATCACTTCGCGGACTTGCTTAACACCAGAGTCCAGAGCAGAAAGCCCAATGAAGTTATCCCCCAACGAGGAAGCGATGAGGGAGGCTAGCGTTGTTTTTCCGGTTCCCGGCGGGCCGTACAGGATGACTGAGGCTTCCCCAGAACCCTCCACCAACCGGCGTAACGGGGTCCCCGGCTCCAGTAGGTGCTTCTGCCCCACCACTTCATCAAGGCTCTGCGGCCGCATGCGCGCGGCAAGGGGTGAGCCGGAATGAGTTGCAAACATATCGGGGCCACCCGGCAGGCGTGGCGCTGACTGGTCATCGCCGAAGAGTGACTCCTGCCCCATCAGGACTCCCGGAGACGGGAAGCTACTGCGCGGCCAAAAGCGGCCACCGCGGAACATCCATCATTCTTGCACTGCGCGGCAAACCGCGACAGCGCCTCAAAGGTTTCATAAAGATCACGGCGGATGAGAGCCTCATCTTCGGTGAAGGGGCCCTGATCGGAGCGACGAAGCAGCGAGCGACGCGGGTCACGATAAATCTCGGCATTGCCCTCCGCCAGAGCTACAACACCTTCGATCCCACCGGCATACATGGTGGTCACGCTCGACAGAGCCCAGCCGATGAGGCAGGCCACGAGCAATTCATGCAGTGTCTTCTCATCAGCAAACTGGGGCCACACATCAACGATGCGGCGTTGCCAGGCTTGGATGAAGACATCCGCTTCACTATCGGTAATCGGCCGTGAGAACAGGAATTGCGGGAAACCAGCAACAACGCAGGCCACATCGAAACCAACGTTACGGAAACCAGCCCATTCATAATCCAGGAAGGTTAGCGTTGTCCCCGCAATGATGTTGTCTGGAGACAGATCGAAAGGAGTAAAAGCGCGGTTGCGGCCAGAGCTAAAGCTCTGCATGGCGCTGCGAGCCAATTCGCGGAAATGCTCCGGCGGTTCCAGTCCGGCCTCACTGAGAATATCAGCGCCGATCATGATGGAGCTTTTCAGCGAATCATCACGCAGCGCCTGGTGCTCAGCGTATTCAGGATGCCGGCGCAGCTGACGGTTCAGCAGGGCCTCGTAATCCTCCTCGCGCCCCGCCGTTCCTGCGTGCATCTTGCCCAGCGCGCTGCCCAGGGATCGGAGCAGCTCGCCGCGCTCCTCATCGCTGCTGTGGGCGAGGGTATCCGCCAAGGTGTCGCCATCGCCCGCGTCGGTGAGGACGAGGATGCGCTTTTCTACATCGTGCGCAAGCAGGACTGGGCCGGGGCGGACCTCTTCGGACAGCGCCGTGGTGAATTGATAGGCCACCACTTCGCGTAGAAGCGCAGCGTCATCAATAGTGTGCCCGGTGACCGGGTTGTACTTGATGACGACCGACCGATGTGGAAAGAAGGCACTTGGTGTCGTGCGGGCACGAAGCACCACAGCATTGCCCGAGCCGGTGAGCTGTTGAATATCACTCAGCTCAGGCTCGCCGCCATAGCGGCGGGAAATCATCAGCGATGCTTCCGCCACCACGGCATCAGCCGCAGAACTATTCATGGACTCGTGTCCCATCGAATTCACTTGCTTGCCTGCCTCCACTTGTCGTAGGCCCAACTACATTACCGGCGCTGCGCGGCCTTAAGACTCCTTTCCAGCCTTCTCACCCTGTGCAGCCTTAGCGGCCTTTTCCGGCTTGAAGTCCACGCCGGTCTCCTTGCGCTGCTCAGCAGGGATGGTGCCCGGAGCATCGGTCAACGGATCCACGCCGCCGCCCGACTTCGGGAAGGCAATGACGTCGCGGATGGAATCGAATCCGCCCAGCAGGGAGACAATGCGGTCCCAACCGAAAGCGATGCCGCCATGCGGCGGGGCACCGAACTGGAAAGCATCGAGCAGGAAGCCGAACTTCTCCTGTGCTTCCTCTTCACCGATACCCATGACATCGAAGACGCGCTTTTGCACATCCTGGTCGTGGATACGGATGGAGCCGCCGCCGATTTCGTTGCCGTTGCAGACGATGTCATAGGCATAGGCCAAGGCCTCTCCCGGATTCTCATCAAAGCTATCCAGGTACTCCGGCTTCGGCGAGGTAAAGGCGTGGTGGACTGCCGTCCACTTGGAGTGGCCCAGAGCCACGTCGCCCGAAGCGGTGGCATCAGCGGCGGGCTCGAAGAGCGGTGCGTCCACGACCCAGGTGAAGGCCCAGTCGCCGTCCTTGATGAGGTCCAGCTTCTTTGCAATCTCACCGCGCGCTGCACCCAGCAGAGCACGAGAAGACTTTACATCACCGGCGGCGAAGAAGATGGCGTCACCCGGCTTAGCACCAACGTGCTCGGCAATGCCTTCGCGCTCGGCGTCAGTGATGTTCTTGGCCACTGGGCCGCCCAGGGTGCCATCCTCAGCGATGGTGATATAAGCCAGGCCCTTCGCACCGCGCTGCTTCGCCCATTCCTGCCAAGCGTCGAACTGACGGCGCGGCTGGGAAGCTCCGCCTTCCATGACAACAGCACCGACATACTCGTTCTGGAAGACACGGAAAGTGGTGTCCTTGAAGAACTCGGTGCACTCCACGATCTTGATGTCGAAGCGCAGGTCCGGCTTGTCAGATCCGTAGTACTTCATGGCGTCGGCATAGGTCATGCGCGGAATCGGCGTCTTAATCTCATAACCGATGAGCTTCCAAAGAGCGGATACAATCTCTTCCGCTAGGGCAATAACATCGTCCTGGTCCACGAAGGACATCTCGACATCGAGCTGCGTAAATTCAGGCTGGCGGTCCGCGCGGAAGTCCTCATCGCGGTAGCAGCGAGCAATCTGGTAGTAGCGCTCCATGCCGGCCACCATGAGAAGCTGCTTGAACAGCTGCGGGGACTGCGGAAGTGCATACCAGCTGCCCGGCTTGAGGCGGGCGGGCACGAGGAAGTCACGTGCGCCCTCCGGGGTGGAACGGGTCAGGGTCGGGGTTTCGATCTCGGTGAAGTCATGGCTGTCCAGAACTTCGCGGGCGGCGCGGTTAGCGGCAGAGCGCAGGCGCAGAGCCTCGTGCTGGCGCTCACGGCGCAGGTCCAGGTAGCGGTACTTCAGACGGGTCTCTTCACCGACCTCACCGGAAGAAGACGGGTCATCGATCTGGAACGGCAGCGCTGCGGACTTGTTGAGCACCTCCAAATCCGAGACATTAACCTCAATCTCACCAGATGCCAGGTTTGCGTTAGCCGAGCCTTCCGGGCGCGGCTCCACAACGCCGGTAACCTTGACGCAGTATTCAGAACGCAGATCGTGGGCACGCTCAGCTACTTCAGATTCGCGGAAAACCACCTGGGCAACGCCAGAGCGGTCACGCAGGTCAATGAAGATAACACCGCCATGGTCGCGACGGCGAGCGACCCAACCCGTCAGAGTGACGGTCTCCCCTGCCATCTCCTTGCGCAATTCGCCTGCCAAATGTGTACGCAGCACTCTCGTTCAATCCCTTCTCATCGTTGACGCTCGCACCCACACACGCCACGCGTAGACAGCACGCGCCGAGGGATGCAAGTACTTGAACGGCCCAAGTCTACCGCCCGCACCGGACTTGCTCAGCGCTAGGGTGAGCACCGCGTGCTTGACAGCAGTCCACTTATCGAGCAGACACCACCTCCAGCTTGTGGCAAAATCTCTGGCATGACTTTTAAATCTGGCGCCAATTTTGATGGTAAGCGAGCTAGCTCCGGCGGTGGAGGCCGCGGCGGCATGATCGCTACCGGCGGCGGCATTGGCTCTCTCCTTCTTATTGGTCTCTATCTACTCCTCGGCGGCGATCCTGGCGCCATCACCGGAAGCGATCCCCAGACCGACCAGACTCAGGTGGGACCAGAGGAAAGCGGCGAAGACGCATTTGCGCACTGCCAAACTGCCGAGGACGGCAATAAGTACGACGATTGCCGCGTCATGTTTGCCGCCCAGTCCGTCGACAAGGTCTGGGCACGCGAACTACCCGAGCAAGCCGGCATTGACTACGTCGAGCCCGGCCGCGTCATCTTCAACAACACCACCATGTCGGGCTGCGGCCAGGCTTCGGGCGCCACGGGCCCGTTCTACTGCCCAGCGGATGAGTCGGCCTACTTCGACACCGCCTTCTTTGATCAGCTCCGCAATTTCGGCGGCGAGAATGCCCCTCTGGCCCAGATGTACATCGTGGCCCACGAATTTGGCCACCACATTCAAAAGCTGGAAGGCACGCTCAGCTTGTCCAACTACAACGAGCCCGGCGAGGATTCCAACGCGGTGAAGGTTGAGCTGCAAGCTGATTGCTATGCCGGCCTCTGGGCGCACTACGCCGATGAGGGCGAAGACGCTCTGCTCGAGACGATTACTGAGCAACAAGTAACCGATGCCGTCAACACCGCTCGCGCTGTGGGCGATGACAACATCCAGCGCCGCTCGGGCGGCGAAGTACGCCCGGACATGTGGACGCACGGCTCCTCTGAGGACCGCGCTCAGGCCTTCCTCGCTGGATATAACACCGGCAAGATGGAACAGTGCGACACCTTGGGCCGAGGCGTATATAAGTCTTAATACTGAGCTTAAATAGTGTTAGTGCGGCCACCTCACGGTCGCACCACCCCCAAATGTGCCACGAAAGTGCAGATTAAATTCAAATACATGAAGTGTTTACCTGCTGGCAATCTTGATGCTTTACCCTGATCAAGTTCCCGCCGGTTTGTGGTGGGATCCGCTCTGTCTTTAAAAGCATAAAAGAACCGTGCGTGATGCCATCACCCTGCACCGCGACAGGCACATTATCCCCTGCTTTCACGGCGCGTCCGCCCTGCCCGCGGCAGCCCGCGCTCCCTCATCACGCAACGTTCTCTTCATGAAAGGAACGACGTTTTGAGCACCGCCACGCCGACGATGCCTGACCTCGAATCGATGAATGGCAAGAACAAGGACTGGATCTGGCACCTGTTCTTCGGCGCCATCACCGCAGTCACGCTGATCTTCTTCATCATTTGGAGCAACGGAGAGGTTGCTGAGGGGGCTAATCGCGTAGTCCTGGTTACAGCAATCATCTTCGCCGTATTCATGGCCTTCAACATTGGCGGCAATGACGTCGCCAACTCCTTCGGTACCTCCGTGGGTGCAGGAACCTTGTCGATGAAGCAGGCCCTCGCGGTCGCAGCAGTCTTCGAGGTATCCGGCGCCATCCTCGCAGGCGGTGAGGTGACCGATACCGTCCGCTCCGGCATCGTGGACCTGGAAGCGATTGACGGGCTCGACCCCATGGAGTTCGTCTACATCATGATGGCCTCGCTGCTTGGCGCTGCCATCTGGCTGCTCGTCGCTACCCGCATGGGCTGGCCGGTTTCCACGACACACTCCATCGTCGGCGGTATCGTCGGCGCCGCACTGACCGTCGGCTTCATCACCGGCAAGGGCGGCATGGACATGGTGCAGTGGGGCGGCATTGGCACCATCGCTTTCTCCTGGGTACTTTCCCCTGTTCTTGGTGGTGTTGCCGCCTTCCTGCTCTTCAAGTGGATCAAGACTTCCATCTTGGTGTACAACGACGCCGCGGACGAGCGCCTGCGCGAGATCAAGGTTCGCCGCGCCGCGCTGCGCAAGGAGCACAAGACCCGCTTCGAGCGCATGAACGAGCTGCAGCAGATTTCCTACACCAACGCCATGGCCCGTGATGCCGCCCTCACTGCGGAAGATGATTACGACCCAGAGGCTCTCGAGTCCGACTACTACCGGGATTTGCACAACCTCAACAAGGATCTCGAGGACATTAATGCGCACCGCGCACTGGAGAACTGGGTCCCGCTGCTGGCCGCTTTGGGCGCCATCATTATCTCCGCGATGATGCTCTTCAAGGGGCTGAAGAACACCGGCGTTGACTTTTCCACCCTGGAGACCTTCCTGGTCATGGGCATGATTGGCGCCGTGGTCTGGATGGCTGTGTTCATCTTCGCCCGCTCCCTGAAGAAGAAGTCCCTGTCGCGCTCGACCTTCCTTCTCTTCTCTTGGATGCAGGTCTTTACTGCTTCGGCTTTCGCGTTCTCACATGGCTCGAACGATATCGCTAACGCGATTGGCCCCTTTGCCGCCGTCTTCGACGTCCTGCAGACGAACCAGATTTCCGATGAAGTCACTGTCCCCCTCCCAGTCATGGTGGCCATGGGTATCGCCCTGATTTCTGGCCTCTGGTTTATTGGACGCTTCGTTATCCAGACGGTCGGTTCGGGCCTGACTCAGATGCACCCCTCCTCCGGTTTCGCCGCTGAGCTGGCCGCCGCTGCCGTCGTCATGGCAGCGTCCCTCCTGGGCCTGCCGGTTTCCTCAACCCACATCCTCATCGGTGCTGTCCTTGGTGTCGGCATTGTAAACCGCGCCGCCAACTGGAAACTGATGAAGCCCATCGCCCTCGCGTGGGTTATCACGCTCCCGGCAGCAGCAGCCATCGCAGCCGTGACGGTTTCTATCCTGCGCGTCGCCTTCTAAAGCTTCAGCGCATCACGCGCACAGCGAATTATGCTCTATCGCCGCGAGGGCCCCACAGCCGGGGTCCTCGCGGCGATTGTGCTTGAGCGACCGGGCCCAGCACGCACCGCCAGATCCGTACACTAGGTGCCCATGAGCGATAACTCCCTGGCCAGATTCTTTTCCGCCTTCAACGACATTGAACAATTTCTCCGCCAGGCTATTGGGGCAAAGAATTCAGATTCTTTCTGGTGGATTGTTGATCGCGCACACGACAAGCATCTGTTAGGCAAACGCCAAGCAGAACAGCTGAAGGACTTTGGCAACCTACGTAATGCCATTGCCCATGGCCGCTACTTCGACGGCGCACCCATCGCTACCCCACACCCACAGGTCATCACGCAACTGGAAAACCTGCAACGCCTTCTCACGGATCCGCCTACGGCGCAGTCCCTTCTTTCCGGCCGTGACGTGACCATCCTTGCCCCCGATACCCCGATTATGGAAGCCTTACGACTTATTAACCAGACCGGCTACTCGCAAATTCCAATCTACGATTCAGGGGCATACCAGGCGCTTCTCACGACCAACGTCATTGCCCGGTGGATTGCGGCCGATTTAGGAGACGATGGCGTGGTCAACGCGGCGTCAATCAGCGCCGTCTTGGAATTCGCCGAGAAGAAGGACCGCGCCGAGTTTCTACCCCGCACAGCCAGCGCGCAAGAGGTCATCGACGCTCTCACAGAACCCACTACAGATGGCGTCCATGCCAGCGCAGTCCTCCTCACCGAGCACGGAAAGCCTTCGCAGCGTCCGCTGGCCATCGCGACACCGGGGATCTCGCAATATTGGTCGACGCCCTCGAGTGGGAATAATCTCCTGGTACATTATTGTTGACACGTCACAGAAAGGAGATTGGCATGCAATTCGGAGTTTTCAGCATTGGTGACGTCACGCAAGACCCCACCACCGGCCGCACGCCCACCGAGGCTGAGCGCATCCGCGCGATGACAGAGATCGCGCTCAAGGCGGAGGAGGTAGGCCTCGACGTTTTCGCCACCGGTGAGCACCACAACCCACCTTTCGTCCCATCGGCGCCCACCACTCACCTGGCCTATATCGCGGCACAGACAAAGAACCTTCAACTCTCCACTGCCACCACGCTGATCACTACCAACGACCCTGTCCGCCTGGCTGAGGACTACGCCTTTCTCCAGCACCTCGCCGACGGACGTATCGACCTAATGCTGGGCCGCGGTAACACCGGTCCGGTCTACCCGTGGTTTGGCAAGGACATCCGCGAGGGTATCCCACTCGCGGTAGAGAATTATCACTTGCTGCGCCGCCTCTGGCGTGAGCCCGTCGTGTCCTGGCAAGGAAAGTTCCGAACCCCGGTCCAGGGATTCACCGCCACACCGGCACCGCTCGATGGTATCCCGCCCTTTGTCTGGCATGGCTCCATCCGCTCCCCACAGATTGCCGAACAGGCTGCCTATTATGGCGATGGCTTCTTCCACAACAACATCTTCTGGAACAAGGAACACACCGCGAAGATGGTGAACCTCTACCGCAACCGCTATGAATCCTACGGTCATGGTCGCGCGGATCAGGCCATCGTGGGCCTCGGCGGGCATGTTTTCATCGGGTCTACTGAGCAGGAAGCGAAGGATTTCTTCCGCCCCTACTTCGACAACGCTCCGGTCTACGGCCACGGCCCTTCCCTAGAAGAATTCACCGCTCAGACCCCGCTGACGGTAGGCACCGTAGAGCAAGTCGTGGAGCGCACGCTGCAGTTTGCTGACTGGGTAGGTGACTATCAGCGCCAGCTTTTCCTCATCGATCACGCCGGCTTGCCGCAAGAGGTGGTGTTAGAACAGATCGAAATCCTCGGCACCCAGGTGGTACCCGAGCTTCGCCGCCGCTTTGAGGAACGCCGCCCGGATCATGTACCTTCTAACCCGCCAACGCACGCCACGCTTGGATCCTATGCCCCACACGCGCTGGTCAGCCCTGGAGAGGAGAAATAAATGCGCTCACTCGTGCTTGTTACGGCTGGGCTGTCCTCGCCGTCGTCGACGCGCGCGCTTGGCGACGCCCTCTCATCCGCCACCACCACTCACGTCACTGCCCGGGGAGAGAGCGTGGACATCACCGTCGTGGAGCTACGCGAGCTCGCGGGTGAGCTGGCCGAGGCCATGACCAACTGGGTCTCGCCCACGCCTCGTCTGAACGCGGCACAGTCCGCCGTGCTGAATGCCGACGGTCTCATCGCCGTCAGCCCAGTCTTCCAAGGAAGCTACTCGGGCTTGTTCAAGATGTTCTTCGACACTTTGGAGCCGCATTCCTTGGAGGGGCTTCCTACCCTCATCGCGGCCACAGGCGGCTCCAGCCGGCACGCGCTGGTCCTGGACTATGCCCTGCGGCCGCTGCTCAATTACCTGCATGCCACGGTGGTCCCCACCGGCGTCTTCCAGGCCACGGAGGACTTTGGCACCGCGGAGGGCGCGCGCAATGAGAAGCGCATCGAGCGCGCCGCTGGGGAGTTGGCGGACCTCATGGTGCGCCCGGTCGACCGCGTCGCTGGGCTTACCGGCCCCCTCAGCGAAACGCAGGAAGCGCCGCAAGACAGTTCAGAAAACATACTGGATTCGGACCCTGCCGGATTCCGCGCACTCCTCTCCCGCCACGACGGCCAGCCGAACTAAGCAGGTATGGAGGGCTCTCGGTACTATCGTAAGGCGTAACTTATTTAACGCTTCTAAGGAGGTTTGACCCCACATGACAATTAGCGTGACCGATATCTTCTCCATCGGCATCGGCCCTTCCTCCTCTCATACCGTCGGCCCCATGCGTGCCGCCAAGGCTTTCCTCGAGACACTGGATGAACACCCTGCAAAGGTCCACGTCGTGCTGCGCGGCTCGCTCTCTGCTACCGGCCGCGGCCACGCTACGGATCGCGCCGTAATTTTGGGGCTTGCTGGTTGGGACCCGCTGTCAGTACCGCTCGACGCCGAGCCGCGTGCTGATGCCTTCATCCCCAGCGAGGGCTCCATCTCGGGCCCTGCAGGCGATGTGCAGTACAGCATCGAGTTCAACAACGAGCCGGTGCCGGAGCACCCGAACTGCCTCATTTTCACCGCTTGGGACGAAGGTGGCTCCATCCTCGCCGAGAACGCGGAATACTTCTCCGTCGGCGGCGGGTTCATCCTGTCCCGCGAGGAATTCAATGCCCAGCTTCAAACCGACTCCGGTGTACCGGCTGGTGTCGCCGCGGCAACTGCTGAGGACACCGTTCCTTATGAGTTCCAATCGGGTGAGCACCTGCTTCACCTGTGCGCGGCCAACGACATGGCCATTTGGGAGATCGTCGCCGCCAATGAGGCAGTCCTGCACCGCGAAGAAGGCGGGCTCGACTACGTCTACCAGCACCTCGACCTTGTGTGGGACATCATGCGCGAATGCGTGACCGAGGGAATTTCCACCAAGGGAATCTTGCCAGGTGGTCTCCGTGTCAACCGCCGTGCGCCGCAGATGTACCAGCAGTTGTTGGCCAAGCAGGACGACGAGTCCTGTGGCTTTTCTGCAATGGAATGGGTAAACCTCTACGCGCTCGCTGTCAACGAGCAGAATGCCGCCGGCGGCCGCGTCATTACTGCGCCGACGAATGGCGCCTGTGGCATCATCCCAGCGGTGCTCCATTATGCCCGCGACTTTATGGCGGACTTTACGCGAGCCGATGCCCGCCGCTACCTGCTCACTGCGGGTGCCGTGGGCATCATTATCAAGTCCAATGCCTCCATCTCCGGCGCCGAAGTGGGCTGCCAGGGTGAGGTAGGCTCTGCCTCCTCCATGGCGGCGGCCGGCATGGCTGAGCTGCTCGGTGCTACCCCGGAGCAGGTGGAAAACGCTGCCGAGATCGCTCTTGAGCATAACCTCGGCTTGACCTGCGACCCTGTCGGCGGGCTCGTGCAGATCCCCTGCATCGAGCGCAACGCCATCGGCGCCGTCAAGTCCATCAACGCCGCTCGCCTGGCCCGCATGGGTGAGGGAACGCACCACGTCACCCTCGACAACGCGGTGCGCACCATGGCCGAAACCGGACGCGACATGCTCTCCAAGTACAAGGAGACCTCGCTCGGCGGCCTAGCGAAGACGATGGGCTTCACCGTCTCCCAGGTGGAGTGCTAAACCAGCTGACGAAGCTGGTTGACGATGTCCCCAACGGGGACGTCGTGCTGCTCGTGTGCGCGTAGGTCCTTGAGCGCCACGGAGCCAGCCTCTAGCTCTTGGTCACCGAGGACGAGCGCGAAGCGGGCGTTGGCGCGGTCAGCGCCCTTCATCGCTCCCTTGAGGCCACGGTCACCGAAGGACATATCGGCAGAAATGCCGGCCTTGCGCAGGTCATTGATAATGCTGACCATTTTCTGCTTTGCCGCAGCGCCCAAGGCCACACCATAAACGGCTACACGCTCGTCGACGCCCTCGAGCTCCACGCCCTCGGCTTCCAGAGCCAAAACCGTGCGGTCCACGCCGAGGCCATAGCCAATGCCGGACAGCTCCTGCCCGCCGAGCTGAGCCATGAGCCCGTCGTAGCGGCCGCCGCCGCCAATGCCGGACTGCGCGCCGAGGCCATCGTGGACGAATTCGAAACAGGTCTTCGTGTAATAGTCGAGGCCGCGGACCATGCGCGGATTGATGGTATAGGGCACGCCCATGTCATCGAGCAGGCCAGTGACCGTCTCAAAGTGCTCACGGCACTCGGCATTGAGGTGGTCAAGCATCAAGGGGGCATCAACAAGCTGCTCTTGGACCTCCGGGCGCTTGTCATCGAGCACGCGCAGCGGGTTTAGCTCCGCGCGGGCCTTGGTTTCTTCGTCTAGATCCAGCTTGAACAGGAACTCCTGCAGCTTCTCACGGTAAGCTGGGCGGCAGTCGTGGTCACCCAAGCTGGTCAGCTCAAGGCGGAATTGGCTCAGGCCTAGGCTGCGGTAGGAGCGATCCGCCAAGGCAATGATCTCTGCGTCCAGCGCCGGATCATCCACGCCGATGGCCTCCACTCCAACCTGCTGCAGCTGGCGGTAGCGGCCCGCCTGCGGACGCTCGTAGCGGAAGAAGGGACCGAAATAGTTGAGCTTCACCGGAAGCTGGCCGCGGTCGAGGTTGTGTTCAATGACCGCGCGCATGACACCCGCGGTGCCCTCTGGTCGCAGCGTCACGGAACGATCACCGCGATCGGCGAAGGTGTACATCTCCTTCGACACGACGTCCGTGGACTCCCCCACGCCGCGGGCGAACAGCGACGTGTCCTCAAAGACGGGGAGTTCGATGTGTTGGAAGCCGGACAGGTGTGCCTGATGCACGAAGGCCTCACGGACCTTGGCGAAGATGGCCGATTGCGGCGGGACGTAGTCCGGCACACCCTTAGGCGCGGACAGGGCTTTGAACTGCTTCTTATCACTCACGCCCTTTAGAGTACATCCCCCGCTGCGCGTAGAAACGGATTAGTCGCGCGTTCGCGGCGCATGGTCGTCGTTGGGCCGTGCCCCGGCAAGATAGCAAGGGAGTCATCGAGCCCCCACACGGGACCGCGTAGCGAACGCTGCATCGCGGCGTGGTCGGAATGCGGCAAGTCAGTGCGCCCGATGGAGCCCTTAAACAGCACGTCGCCCGTCAGGGCAATCCCCTCAGCCACGAGGATGACGCATCCCGGCGAATGCCCTGGCGCATGGAGCAGATCGAATTCCAGGCCAACCAGACTCAACGTTTCTCCGCCGATCAAGTCGCGGCGGTCCGCTACCTGCTTCATGGAGGCAGCAGCAAAGAGCATCTGCGACTCGGGAGACACACCAGAGCCATCCACCAGCATGAACGCATCATCCGGGTGGATGTAGACCGGTAGGTCAAACTCGGCGGCATCGCGCGTGTGATCAATGTGGCCGTGGGTAAGTACGACGGCCTCAAACTCCAAGGACTTCTCACGCGCGAGTTGCTCAAGCTTCTCGCGCGTGTGCATCCCTGGGTCCACGATGAACGCTCGGGAACCGTTAGCCACCACATACGTGTTGGTTTTATAAGGCCCAGCGGCGAAACCGTAGATTTCAGGAGCGCTCATTACTTGAGGGCCGCCAAAGCTGCGTCGTAGTCCGGCTCAGTCGTGACCTCCGGAACCAGCTCGGTGTAGGTCACCTTGTGATCCTCGTCGGTGACGATGACCGCGCGGGCGAACAAGCCCTTGAGCGGGGAGCCTTCCAGGACGAGACCGAGCTTATCGGCGAAATCAGAGCGGAAATCAGAAGCACTGACGACGTTCTCGATGCCTTCTGCAGCGCAGAAACGCTCCTGCGCGAAAGGAAGGTCGCGGGAGACGGACAGGACAACGGTGTTCTCTAGACCAGCTGCCTCTTCGTTGAACTTACGCAGCTGTGCCGCGCACACACCAGTATCCACGGATGGGAAGCAGGACACCACCAAGCGCTTGCCTGCGAAGTCAGCGTTGGTCAACTCTGCCAAGTCGGTTCCCACGAGGGTGAAGTCCGGCAGGGCGTCACCAACCTTGGGAAGCTCTGCATTGGTTTCGACGGGTTTATTCTGAAAATTCGTTGTAGCCATGGCACCCAAGCGTACTGACCCTCGGGGCGGCTCGCCACGGTGCACAACGGTGCGGTTAGGATGAGTGGGTCGAAAGTTTGTGAACCACCACAGTGAAGGAAACATAAGTGTCTACTAACAGCCAGCGCTTGGATGATGCGCTCAATCAGCTCGATCGCGAGCTGAAGTCCCGTGACCGCAAACAAAAGAGCCGCCCGCTAGGCGTCGTTCTCATGGCCGCCGTGGTCATTATCACCCTCGTTGGCGGTATCTGGTTCCTGTCCACGCGCTCGTCAGAGGAAGAAGAAATCCAGGCCGAAGAGAGCTCCGCTGCGAATACCACCACCGAAGCCCCCACTGCCGAGGCATTGAGCGGCAAGCGCGCTAAGCCCCTTGGTGAGACCGTCACCTGTGAATACCCGGAGTCTGGCGACGCTTCCCGTGAGGTCCCCACTCCGCAGGGCAAGGACATTCCCGCCAAGGGCGAGGTGACCGTCAACTTCGCCACCAAGCAAGGCGATATTGAAATGACTCTTGATCGCTCCCTGGCTCCGTGCACCGTCAACGCGATTACGGACATGATTTCGGCGAAGTATTACGACGACACCGTGTGCCACCGCATGACTGATGGCGGCATCTTCGTCCTGCAGTGCGGTGACCCGTCCGGTAAGGGTTCCGGCGGACCGGATTTCCAATTTGCCAACGAGTATCCCACTGATGAGGCTGACGACGCCGCAATGGCCCAGCCGGCTCTGTACCCGAAGGGTTCCATCGCCATGGCTAACGCCGGCGAAGACACCAATGGTTCCCAGTTCTTCATTAACTACAAGGATTCGGAGCTTCCGCCTGCCTACACATACTTTGGCAACCTGACAGAGAAGGGCCAGAAGACCATCGACGCCATCGCCGCTAAGGGCGTCAAAGATGGGCAATCCGATGGTGAACCCGCTGAAGAGGTTCGCATTACTAAGGCCACCATCGAAAGCTAAGTTTTACCCCCTTTACGGTGATCAGCCTCGCGCACGTTCAGTGAGCGGGGCTTTTCCTTTCCCACCCCACACTATCCATCGTGAACTAAGAGTTTCTTAGCCTTGAGCTGTTCATTTAGCAAAGCATCCTTCGCCCGAAGGTGCCATATCGTGATAAACCCAGCTCACATGCGACAGCCAGCAGACCTTCAGACTCGTTGCTCAAATAATAGAACCCTTGCAAAACGCGCAATGCCTCAGTAGCATCTGTGAGGTCTTTGAAAATCCCGAGATACCTAAGGAACGAGAATGAAGCTCTTCTCCCGTAAGGCACTTGTTGCTGCCGCTACCGCCGCTACCGTTTCCCTGTCCGGCGTGACCGTTGCTACCGCTGAGACCACCACCGACGACGCTCCTGTAGTTAACGACACCACCACCACCGACAACGGCGGCAACGACAAGGACAAGGATAAGGACAAGGATAAGGACAAGGATAAGGACAAGGAGTCTTCTTCCTCTTCTTCCTCCAATGACTCCAAGGGTTCCTCCATCTCCGACATGAGCCCAAAGGAGATCCGCGACTGGATCGCTGTCTTCACCGCCATCATCGGCGCTCTGGGCACTGTCTTCGCTTTCTACAACAAGAACTTCGCTAAGTAAGTCAGACCACATAAGTCTGGCATTCCGTTCACATTCGAATCAGATTAGGACACACCATGAAGTTCTTCTCCCGTAAGTCCATCGTTGCTGCTGCTACCGCTGCAACCATCGCTTTCTCCGGTACCGCAGTTGCTTCCGCAGCTCCGGTTGAGGATGACAGCTCCTCCAAGGCTTTCTTCGCCCTCTCCTCCGACGATGAGGGCAACATCAGCCCGAAGGAAATCCGCGAGTGGATTAAGGTCTTCACCTCCATCATCGGCGCCATGAATGACGCAATGCGTCTCGGCGACAAGATCGCTGGCACCAAGTAAGCCACGATCGCCTCTAATCTCCTCTTGCGCAATGCGCGTGAGAGGAGATTTTTCGTTTTTCGTTCCGCCAGATACGACGGCGCAATAGACTCGGCGCGGCTTCTCTAAGAAGCCAGAAACCCCTACTAATTCTGCTCATCCACTTCCTCGATGCGCTCGGCGCCAAGGACATCCTTGAACACTGAAGCATCGACAAGCTGGCCTCGTCGGATGACGGAAATCTGGCCGGTTGGCTCCAGGATCATCAGTTGCACATCGCTGCGCCGGCCGAGGCCAACTTTACGCACGGCGGAGTTAATGTCTCTTTCAGTGATGTGGGCGAAACTCATATTGTCTTCCTGCAGCTGCCCCTTATAGACCAGCAATACCGGCTTGCGGTCAATAAACCGTGACCACGTCACCAATTGGCGGAATGTGCCGAAGGCGGCCTCCAAGAGCATGAGGGTAAACAGGCCAATGATGCCGGCGGCAAGCGTCGGCGGATTGCCCACAATAACGCGGCCCGAGACCGCACCAAACATAATGATGATGACAGCATCAGAGGCAGTGATGGACGTCAGAACGCGGCTGCCAAAGAGCTTGACCAACACCATGAAGGCCAGATAGATACCCAGCGTTGCAAGCATCACCAGGGGAATGCGGTGAGGCTCGATACCAAGTTGGTACATTGCCTCGCGTCCAAAAAGCCTCAGTGTATCCACAACCTCCTACCCTACCTTCCGCGAGATAAAGCTAAAGCCCGCACCGTAGTGCGGGCTTGTGCGTCAAAAATGACTAGATGTTGAACTGCTTGCGCAGCTGCTCAATCATCTGCTGAACCGGAGCTGGGAGCGCAGCAACCGGCATGTTAATGGCACCGATAGCTGCTGCGACAGCAGCAGCAATTGCGGCAACGATACCTACGCTCAGGCCGATGGAGGAACCAGCATACTTAGCAGAGCCACCATCCTGCGAGCCGTCATTGCCGCCAAGGGACAACGGAAGTACAGCCTCAGTACCAGCATCGGTGGTGATTACGAGGTTCTGCTCGCCAGTCTGGCCCTCCGGGATGGTGAGCTTGACGGTTGCGCGGCCGCGCTCACCGAAGCCCTTGTCCCCTTCCTGCGCAGAGTTATCAATGTCAGCCTCAGCCTTTGCATTACCAAGAGCAACGCTGACCTTCTTAGCCTGCGGCTCCTCTGCGTTGGAGTAGTTCAGGGAAGACAGGTCGATGGTGATTTCGTTGCCCGGCTTCACGTCGCCTTTGATGTGAACACCAATCTGACTTTGGCCGGTGCGGACCTCAGCCTTATCGGACTTGATGTAGTCAATCATCGCCTGGGTGTCCATGTAACCAACATCGTTGCGATCCTTCAGTGCGCCCGCATTGAAGTAGCCATCGCCGCCCTTCTCGGTAGCGCTCGGAGCAAGGAAGGAAGACATCGCCACGGTGTAGTCCTTCTTCGGATCGAGCGGCTCGCCGTTAATAGTCACGGCTTTAACGCGCTTGCCCTGCTCCGCCTTCTGGTCATAGACTACGGTGACGTTGTTGGACAGGCCCATAGCCAGTCGTGCGCGTTCGTTGCCCGGCTGCCACTGGTTCTCCAGGGCATTAATGAACTCCTGGCCAGAAACCGTACCGGTGATTACTTGGTTGCCGAAAGGCTGGACAGCGAAGATGTCCTTGTAGGTAACGTCGCCCGCCTTGAGGTCCGCGCGGACGCCGCCGGCATTCATGATGCCGAGGTCGATGTCCTTACCAATCTGCTGGGACAGTGCATAGCGCTGGCCGTCCGCAATGTAGTTATTGAGGGTGGACTCCACGCCGCGGTTGGAGCCCGGCTCGCCGCCCTCGTCGGAACCACGGAACATGGCCTGCTCGGTGATGGCGGCAACCTTGTTGCCCTCCTCGTCAGACTCGGCCTTGGCCTGAGCGACAATGTCAGCAACCGCTGGGTCGTCGGCAAGCTCCGCGGCATCAGCAGCGGTGTACTGCTTTAGCTCAATCTTGGTGATCTTCTTCTCGGCCTTGTCGAAGGTGATGTCGGCGTCATTAAGCAACTTGCCGTACTCGTGCCCCTGAGCCCACTGCAGCGGCAGTGCTCCTTCACGCTCGACCTCGCCCATGGTCTTCTGGTGGGTGTCACCGCCGAAGAGAATGTCAACATCCTTGTTGAAGCCCTCGGCAAAGCCCTGTGCATCCTCGTGGAAGAGGGCGACGACCACATCGGCCTCGCCGGATTTCTTCAAACGGCTAGCTTCCTTATTCGTAGCTTCTACCGGGTCAGTGAACTCAACGCCCGGGATGGAGGCGGCAGACACCTTGTACTTGGTGTTCTCGGTGACGGTACCGACGAAACCGACCTTAACGCCGTCGATTTCGCGGACTGCGGAGGCATCGAGCAGCGGTTTGCCGTCCTTGATCACGTTGGCACCCAGAATCGGGAATTCGGATTCGTTCGTGATGCGTCCGGTCAGGTCCTCGGTGCCCTTGTCGAACTCGTGGTTGCCCACCGCGGTCGCAGCCAGATCCATGGCGTTCAGGGCCTGGGTGGTGTACTTGTCACCGGAGATAGCAGACACGAACGGAGAACCACCGACGTTATCGCCGGAGGAAGTCAATGCATATTCCTGGTCTTCGTTGACGTGCTTGATCAGAGCCGCCATGCGTGCCGCACCGAGTTCAGACGGGTTACCGGAGCGATCGGTTGCTGGCTCGAGGTGGCCGTGGAAGTCGGTGAAGTTGGTGACGGAGAAAGTCACCTGGTCAGCTTCAGCGGCGAAAGCAGGTGCGCCGGAGACAGCAACGGCGGTAACGGTAGTGGCGGCCAACAGCTGGCCAAAGCGACGGAAGTTCACGTGGTTCTCCTGAGAATGAGAGGAATCTTGTCCACGTGTTTATAACGCATGCATCACGAAGGCGCAGCGCACGTTGAATCCGCCACCAGCGCGTTCATCAAAGATCTTTCCCAGTTTCACCCACGCGCAACCTTGAGTTCAGCCACGCACCCCCGAATCAGGGGTGGGAGGCTTAGGCGGTGACGCGATAAACGTCGAAGACACCCTCCGTGTTGCGCAACGTTGTCATGAGCTGCCCCAGCTGCTTGGTATCGGAAACCGAGAAGGAAAAGCGCACGGTGGCGATGTGATCATCACCGCGATTGGACGTCATCGACAGCACGTTGAGGCTCTGCTCGCTGAAGATTCGCGTGAGCTCAAAAAGCAGGCCTTGGCGGTCGATCGCCTCCAGTTGCAAGGTTGCGGCGAATGCGCCGGAGGACTTCGGTCCGCCGGCCCACTCGACCTGCATCATGCGCTCGGGCTCGGACTTCAACTTTTCGGCATTGGTGCAGTCCGCTCGATGGACAGACACACCACCGCCGCGGGTGACGAAGCCAAAGATGGCATCCCCTGGCACCGGCTGGCAGCACTTCGCCAACTTGGCCATGACATCTGGGCTGCCCTCCACCAAGATTCCGGTACCGGCTGCGGAATCCTTCGTGTGCTGAGCGCGGGAGTTTTCCAGCTCGCTCAGTGGGGTACGCGAAGCCAAGGCATCGACGGCATCGTCTTGGTCCCCGAAAAGGGCCATGAGCTGGTTGGCAACGTGCTGTGCCGACACGTGGCCCGCGCCAATAGCGGTATAGAGAGCGTCCACATCTGGATAGTGCAGCTGCTCAGCAACCTGCTTCATGGAGCTGGCAGTAAACAGGCGGTGCATGGGCAAACCGCCGCGTTGCACCTCGGCAGCCAAGGCATCGCGCCCTGCCTCGAGGTGCTCTTCTCGGCGCTCCTTGGCAAACCACTGCCGCACCTTCGTCTTTGCGCGGGGCGATACGAGGAATTCTTGCCAATCCCGCGAGGGACCAGCATTCAGATCCTTAGAGGTAAAGATCTCGACCTTATCGCCGGATTTTAGCTCCGATTCCAGGGCCACGAGCTTGCCGTTGACCTTCGCTCCGATGCACCTGTGGCCGACCTCGGTATGCACCGCATAGGCGAAGTCCACAGGGGTGGAACCCGCGGGCAGGTTGACCACGTCCCCCTTTGGGGTAAAGGCAAAAATCTGCTTGGCTGTAAGGTCATAGCGCAGGGAATCCAAAAACTCGTTGGGGTCTGCCGCTTCCTTCTGCCAATCCAGCAGCTGACGCATCCACGCCATCTGGTCCACTTCTTCTTGGTGGCCCGAGTTCTTGCCCTTAGTTTCCTTATAGCGCCAGTGGGCGGCCACGCCGAACTCCGCGTTATAGTGCATCTCGTGCGTGCGCACCTGGACCTCAAGGGTGGAGCCACCCGCCCCGATCACGGTGGTATGCAATGACTGATACACGCCAAAGCGCGGCGAGGAAATATAGTCCTTAAAGCGCCCCGGAAGAGCTTGGTACAGCGAGTGCACCACGCCAATGGCGGCATAGCAGGAGTTGATGTCATCGACAAGAATGCGGATGCCCACAAGATCGAAGATTTCCGCAAAGTCGCGGCCGCGCACGATCATCTTCTGGTAAATCGACCAGTAGTGCTTCGGGCGACCCATGATTTCGGCCTCAATGCCATTGGCTTTGAGGGCCTGGCCTACCTGGGCCTTGATCTCCTTCAGCGCTCGATCACGCGAGGGTGCACGATCCGCTACCATGCGCACGATTTCGTCGTACTTCTTTGGGTACAGGATGGCGAAGGCCAAATCCTCAAGCTCCCATTTGACGCTGGCCATTCCTAGGCGGTGAGCCAGCGGCGCAATGACATCGAGGGTCTGGCGTGCCTTCTTTGCTTGCTTCTCGGGCGGCAGGAAGCGCATGGTCCGCATGTTGTGCAGGCGGTCACACACCTTGATGACGAGCACGCGCGGGTCGGTGGCCATGGCCACGATCATCTTGCGGATTGTCTCTGCTTCCGCAGCAGCACCGAGGGCGACCTTGTCAAGCTTCGTTACGCCGTCGACCAACCGGGCTACTTCGGGCCCGAAATCACGGGTGAGGTCCTCCAGCGAATAGTCGGTATCTTCCACTGTGTCGTGGAGCAAAGCCGCCGCGACAGTCGTGGTGTCCATGCCAATTTCAGCCGCAATGGTCGCCACCGCCAACGGGTGCGTGATGTAGGGCTCGCCGGATTTGCGGAAAACGCCTTCGTGCAGATGCTGTGCCGTGGTGTAGGCATTGTTGAGCAGCTCCGCGTCTGCCTTCGGGTGAAATTCCCGGTGGATGGACATCAAAGGGTCCAGCGCCGGGTTAATCTTTACTCGGCCACCCGTCAGGGAGCGGGCCAAGCGGGCGGACATGCCGCGCACGCTGCCTGGCCGCCATGCAGTCTTGTCCTGCTTTTCAGTCGTCATGTCTGCCTCCGCGAAGTAGCTTAGGCATACAACCTTAGTCCTTCGACCCCATCTGGTTGAGCACAATCAGAGGAGAACCTTTGAGGCGCTCGCGGCCCTCGAGTCCTTGGACCTCTAGGACCACGACGTTGCCCACGACTTCAGCTCCAGCGGATTCCAAGAGCAGGGTGGCGCCGTGGAGTGTGCCGCCGGTGGCGAGGACGTCGTCGACAAGCACGATGCGCTTGCCCTTAATGTCAATGCCGCTATTGGGGATCTCCAGCGCTGCAGTGCCGTATTCCAGCTCATACTCCTGGGTCAAGACGGGCGGTGGGAGCTTGCCCTTCTTGCGGATAGCCAAAATTCCTAGTCCCAGCTTGTAGGCTACGGCTGAACCCAGCAGGAAACCGCGTGCATCGAGGCCGCCGATCATGTCAGCGCCGAGCTCCTTGCAGGCCTCTGCCAAGCCATCGACAACGGCGGTGAAGGAATCAGCATCAGCCAACACCGGGGTCAGATCCTCGAAAAGGATTCCCTCCTCTGGGAAATCCTGGACAAGGCGCACCTTGTCCTTCAAGGCTTGTGCTGCTGCGACGTAAATCTCGCTCACGACTCTTCCTTTGTTTCAGTTGCTGTTGTGGGGTTATAGCTCCAACGGTCGAGGTTCCACCCAATACCCGCAAGGCCAGTGTAGGGCACCACGCCGGTGACAGCGCGGTCGACAATGAAAGTGCGAGGCTGCGCGGCGATGGGAATAGAGGGCAGCTCCTCCCACAATTCCTGCTCCAGATTCCGTAGCGCCGCCGCGTGCTTCACGCTAGAGGACGGCGCGGAATGCTCACGCATCGGGTCCACGGCGCCGAGGTAGACATCTATCTCCGGCAGCCCAGTTGCAGGATCCGCGGCCAATTGCGCACGGGAAACCCGCTCACCGGAACGATCCTCCACCGTGATTCCCGCTGGTTCGCACGCCGCGCGGAGCTCCTCCACCATCGCCTTATAACGCGGGTTAGGCGCGAGGTAACCCACTCCGATGGTGTAGCCGGATAGACCGGATGCCGTTGCATTGTCTAGCGGAACGGTTGTCAGCGAGGACATCTGCGCCGCGACCGGATCATCATTGCGCACGGTACGGACGGTGACAGCGGGAACGTCCACGCCCGATTCCTTCGACGAGACCTGCGCCAAACGCTGTGCATCCACACAGGCCGCAAAGGCAGCGCGTGCCCATGGTTGAGAAAGAGCCCCAGCCTCGGAGAATACTAAGGTGTCAGTCAGGCTTCCCGCCAAAGACGTCTCCTCCACTGACTTGCCCTCGGTATCTCGGTCGAACCACGACGGTGACGCGGTGGCAGCCTCGGCAACACGGAGCTCATCTGAGGCAAGGAACGCGGCGGCGTCCGCGCTTCTCGGAAGCATGAGGATCTCGCGCAGAGTCGGCTTATCGCCGTAATAGTTTTCGTTGGTGGTCAGCACGATGCCACCGTCATCCTCAACGCGCTCGATTTTATAAGGACCGAAGGAAACCTGTAACTCCGGATCAAAGCGCCCTGGTTCCGTAGAGAAACCATAGCGCCACGCCTCTGCTACCGGCTGCAAAGTGGCTACGTCCTGGGAATGCAGAGCTGCATTGAGGTCGTCGATGCTCATTTCAGCCCGCTTGGCCAACACGTGTGCTGGGACTACCGAACCCGGACCAAACAAGTAGCGCCACCGCGAGCCAGCATCGGGTGTAAACCAAACGGTGAATTTCTTGCTATGGGGCGCGCATTCCACCTCCGCCACTTCTTCCATCAGTGGAAGGTGGGAACCGAAAGTCTCGCTCAACTGCCCGGCGGTAAAGGCCAAAAGGTAGTCATCACAGGTCACGGGTTCGCCGTCGGCAAAACGCGCCTGCTCGGTGAGGGTGAAGTCCACGTGCGCCCCAGCGTTTTCTCCCTCGGCGGGGAAGAATTCAGCATCGGCGAGATCTGAATTAGGGACCATCTGCCCCGCCGGGCCCGGCACGTAGAGTGCAGGGAAAACGCGGCTTGCCAGCTGGGCTGCGCCAACCGCATCCCCCCACGCCGTGGCCGCATTGCTGGTGGCAATGGGGGCGTCGGCCAGCACCGCAAAACGCGAAGGCGGTGTGTCTTTGTCAGTTCCGCCTTCCTGTGCCCCGCACGCGGACACGGCAAGAGCTACGGATGCAAGCAGCGCTGCGAATGATGAAATACGCACGGCTTAGCGCCCAGGGCGCCAGGACGCCCCACCGGACTCGTCGCTACGCGGCCCGGATTCGGTCTGTGTTGCGGCTGGTGCAGAAGCTGCGGCCGGGGATGCCACGGTGCGCGTTGCCTTCGGCGCCCCCTCATCCTCTGCTTCGGCGCTCCCGCCCTCGGCACGGTAGGCAGCGACCACCTCGTTGTGCTTCTTGACGCTCTTGCGCTGATTCGACAAGGTCACCAGCAACGTGGTGGCCAGGAAGATGGAGGAGAAGACACCTTCGATAACGCCAATGAACTGGACCAATGCCAGATCTCGCAAAGTACCAATGCCCATCAACCACACGGCGACGATGAACAGCGCGATGATAGGCAAGGCCGAAATCACGGAGGTGGAAATGGAGCGCATCACGGTCTGGTTGACGGCCAGGTTGGTGAGCTCAGCGTAGGTCTTCTTGCGTTGGCCTTCCAGGCCCGTTGTATTCTCATCCACTTTGTCGAAGACAATGACGGAATCGTAGAGGGAGAAGGTCAGAACTGTCAGCAGACCGATGATGACGGCCGGGGACACCTCAAATCCGAAAAGCGCGTAGATGCCCGCGATGAAGACGCCGTCAAAGATGAGCGCGAGGATAGCGGCAAAAGCCATATCGCGCTGCAGGCGGACCGCCACATAGATGGTGGCCAGCACGAGGAAGACCGCCATGGCAACAACCATGCGTTGGGTGATCGAGGAACCCCAGGATTCCGACACCGTCGAGGAGCCAATTGCATCCGGGCTCGGCTTGCCGTTGTCGTCCTTGACTTGGTACGTCTCAAAAATGGCCTGGCGGGCCTGGTTAACCTCATCCTGCGATAGCCGCTCGGAGGTGATCTCCAGAGTCTCCGAGGAACCAGCGCCCACAATCTGCACCAGCTCCGGGGTTACACCGGTGGCTTCCGTGAAGGTTTCTTCTACCTGTTCCGTAGACAGATCGCCTGCGGGCATGTTGAGCTTCGTTCCGCCCTCAAAATCAAGAGACAGATTGAAGCCGCGAAGTACGATAGCCAGGATCGAGGCAATAAGCAGCACGCCGGCGATGGTGTACCAGGTCTTAGCCCGACCCACGAAGTCAAATCCACTGCCGTCCACATAGAGACGGTCAAAACGGGAAATCTTGCGGTTAGTAGTTTCGACAGCCATGGTTACTTCTCCTCATCCGTAGCAGTAGCGACGGGTTTCTTGGCCGGTTTGGCATAAAAGCCGCGTTCACGGCGCTCCTCTACAAGGTTGTAAATACCGCCCAGGCCGTTCATCGACGGCTTGGCAAAGGCCGGGCGGCTACCAAGAAGCTGCATGAGCGGAGCCATGATCAGGAAGGATACGACGAGGTCGAAGATAGTGGTGAGGCCCATGGTGAAGGCAAAGCCCTTGACGGCGCCAATGGACAAGAAGTAGACCACGACGGAGCCGATGAGGGTCACGGCCTTACCGGTGACAATCGTTGCTCGCGAACGCTCCCAACCAGTGCGGGTGGCGGAGCGGAAGGTACGTCCGCTCAAGAGCTCATCCTTCATGCGCTCGTAGTAAACCACGAAGGAGTCAGCCGTGGCGCCAATACCGATAACCAGGCCCGCCATGCCGGAAAGGTCAAGCGAGTAACCGATCCACCGGCCCAGCAGAACCAGTGCACCATAAAGCAGGACACAGGTTGCGATGAGGACCAACAGGGCCACCGAAGACAGGGCACGGAAGTAGTAGATGGAATACAGCGAAACCAGAATGAGGCCAACGATGCCCGCGATGAGCGCTGCCTCAAGAGCTGCCTTACCCAGCGATGGCGGAACGGTTTCTACCGTGCCACCCGGCTCGCCGTTGGCGCCGGTAAAGGACAGCGGGAGCGCGCCATAACGGAGGTTATTGGCCAGGTTCTGGGCCTCCTCCTGCGTGAAGTCACCGGTGATGGAGGTAGCAGAACCAACCGGGGTCGCACCTTGGATTACCGGCGCGGAAATCACGGCGGAGTCAAGGGTGATAGCCACCTGCTTCTGCAGGTACTCCTGGGTCAGGGTGGCCCAAGTCTGCGAACCATTGGGGCCATCGCCGGTCTTGAAGGCGAAGTTAATCTCCATCTGACCAGTCTGGGAATTCAGCCCGCCCTGAATCGGGGCGTTGTTATCAATCTCGTTACCGGTCAGGCGAGTTCCGTTCGGATCATCAATGCCGTCCAGCAGCGGAGCCGGATTAAGGATGTACGGCTGCTGATTCGAGTAATCACAAGCCACCAACGGCTTTGCGGGGTCATCGGTACCTGCCAGCGGATCAGATTCTGCATCACAGGTCATCAGCCCCAAGGCTGCGGTCTGCACGGTGGGGTCTTCGGACTGGCGGTCCTTGAGCAGAACCTCAGTGACCTTGTCGCGGCGCTCAGTTTCCTCAAGGGAGTTCGCTGGGTCTGGAAGCGGCTTTTCGCTCACGGTCGGAGCCGGTGAATTGTCATCCTTCTCCTTGTCCTTCTGATCGCCGCCCTGGGCAGCGCCGGCACTCTGGTTCAGTGCTTCGTGGATGGAGGCCAGCGACTGATTGGCATGCTCCGGAGTTACTACCCCGTACTTAACCCAGCGGTTAGCCATGTCAGTCATGGTCTTCTCAAGTGTGTCCATGTCTGGCATCGGCTGCTCGCCCACTGGGCGGAACAACAGCTGGGAGGTTTGGCCCACGGCCTGCGCCTGGGAGGCATCTTCACCGGGGACGGTAATGACCAAGCTGGAGCCGCTGATGACGACCTCAGAGCCGGACACGCCCATGCCATTCACACGCTGCTCGAGGATGGTGCGTGCCTGCTGCAGCTGTTCCTGGGTGGGGTCTTCACCCTGCGGTACCAGGGTTACGCGGGTTCCGCCCTGCAGGTCAATGCCGAGCTTGGGGGTTGGTGATTTATCACCGGTCAAAAATATCAGCGCATAAACCACGATGACAATGAGCGCGAAGAGCGCCATCGCACGCTTGGGCCATTGCCGTTGACGGCTGCTAACGCCACCACGTTTCGAAGCGGACACAAAGATCTCCTGTGTTGTGAGGAACAGGGCTAAAAGTCATAGGTCATGGCAGCTAACGCCGCGCACGCACTGGGCGCCGCGGTACCACCATGACTAAAGCACAGTCCACCATGGTACGTCATGGACCGTTGTTTTCCTTAACAGGCTTAAGGTACGCGCCCGTACTGTGACGAGCGCAACGCAATTTTAGAGTTTCGGGAAGCGCTCGTCGCTCTCGTCCTCCGCCTCAACCGGAACATTAGTATTCGCGCTGGCTGCGTCAGCGGAGCGAACGATGGCCATCGTGTCGAAGGTCATCACCGTGCCATCCTTTACCTGCAGATCGACCTGCTCGCCGCGAGCTTCCACGACAGTGCCGTGGAGGCCGCCAGCGGTAATCACTTCCTGACCCGCCTGCAGCGAGGATTGGAGCTTCTGCATCTGAGCCTGGCGCTTGCGCTGCGCTCGCATCGACATGAAGCTCGGCAAGATGACGAGGACGGCGAGGACAAGGAGAAGAAGAAGTTGAGTTCCGTTCATAAAAGGCCAGTGTGCCAGACCGCCCTGCCTCCGGGCCAATTAAAAAAGGGTCCCGCCAATCGCCCCCTCGGGCGCCTCCAATCCTAGGTGTTGCCATGCGGCGGCTGTTGCCACACGGCCGCGGCCGGTTCGTGAGATCATGCCGGCACGCACGAGATAGGGCTCGCAGACCTCCTCCACCGTCGATGGTTCTTCGCCTACCGCGATGGCTAGGGTATTCACTCCTACGGGGCCACCGCCGTGGCCCTTGATCAAGGCCCCGAGCACCGCGCGGTCAAGGCGGTCCAATCCGCGCTCATCGACGTCGAAGACCCGCAACGCTGCCTGTGCAGCTGCAACATCAATATGCCCATCCCCGTTGACTTCGGCATAGTCGCGGACTCGGCGCAGGAGGCGGTTGGCAATACGCGGCGTTCCACGCGAGCGGGAGCCGATCTCTACTGCGGCATCCTGATCGATGTCTACCTCCAGAATCCGCGCTGCACGGCTAATGACCCGTGTGAGGTCCTCAGTATCGTAGTACTCCATTTGGGCGGTGAAACCGAAGCGATCACGCAACGGCCCAGTCAGCATGCCCGCGCGGGTTGTCGCTCCCACCAGTGTAAAAGGTGGGATTTCCAGCGGGATGGAGGTCGCTCCCGGGCCTTTGCCCACGATGACGTCGATGCGGAAATCCTCCATTGCCATGTACAGCATTTCCTCAGCCGGGCGGGCGATGCGGTGAATTTCATCGATGAAGAGCACATCACCCTCCATCAGGTTCGACAACATCGCCGCCAGATCCCCGGCCCTCTCCAGTGCCGGGCCCGAGGTCATGCGCAAGGAGCTTCCCAGCTCTTGGGCGATGATCATCGCCATGGTGGTCTTGCCCAGCCCGGGCGGGCCGGAGAGCAAGACGTGATCCGGAGTGACACCACGGTTCTTCGCACCATTAAGCACGAGCGATAGCTGCTCGCGCACCTTGGGTTGGCCAATGAATTCATCGAGGGACTTTGGGCGCAGCGAGCGCTCAATATCGTGCTCGCCTTGCTGCTCTGCGGCGTCCACATCCTGGTTACGCTGCGGAGGCGAGCTTAAATCCATCCCCTCCGGAAGCTTAAACTCAGTGCGTTCTACGTCTGACATGTCACCCACTCTCCCCTATTTCTTGGCGCCAAGCTGGCTCAGCGCAGCGCGCAGCACCACCGGCGTCGCCGCATCGGGTTGCTCTGCCACCACGGATTCCACCACGGGCCGGGCCATTTTATCAGTAAAGCCCAAACCAATAAGCGCCTCGACGACATCCTCAACCACCGGCCCAGCGGCAGCCGGGGCAGCAGACGAGAGATCCGCGCTTTCTGCGGGGGCGAAGGCCTTGACCTTATCTTTAAGCTCCAGAATCAACCGTTGCGCAACGCGTTTGCCCACTCCCGGAATTTTCTGCAAGCGTGCGGCCTCCTCCCCCGCAATCGCCTGGGCCAAATCGCCCGCGCTCATCACGGACAGGGCAGCCAGCGCCAGTTTTGGCCCCAGACCAGAAACCGTTTGGAGGACGTGGAACATATCGCGGTCATCCTGACTGGTGAAGCCGTAGAGCGTCATCGAGTCCTCCTTGACCACGAGCGTGGTCATGACCCGCGCCTCCTCACCGCGCTGGAGGGTTCCCAGCATGGCCGGGGTGGCCAGGACCTTATAGCCCACGCCCGCGCATTCCAGCACGGCATGATCAAGCTGGATGTCGAGGACGGTTCCGCGCAAAGATGCAATCATTAATGAGGTTCCTTGATGTGAGTGGTTGTGCCAGTTAGCTTAGGAGGTCGTCTTCGCCGCCCGGGAGACGGATGCGGTACGCGGCGAGGTGCCGCGCACTCCGCTCGTTCGTGCCCCGGCCCCGACGCCAGCGCTCGCATCACCGCCGGTCATCCATGCCAGGGCTGGCGCACGCCAGCAGTGGCACACGGCCAGGGCTAGGGCATCCGCAGCGTCAGCCGGCTTAGGCGCCTCACTGAGCCCCAAAATTCGAGTAATCATGGCGGTCATCTGCTTTTTATCAGCGCGCCCATTGCCCGAAATTGCTTTCTTGACTTCGGAAGGGGTGTACATGTGCACCGGGATATCCCGCTCTGCTGCGGCAAGGACCAAGACCCCGACTGCGTGGGCGGTCTGCATCACGGTTGAGACTTGACCGCGTTCGAATACCCGCTCGAGGGCCACGACATCTGGCTTATAGTCATCCATCCATTCCCGGACCGCCACCGATAGTAGCTTCAGGCGCTCCCCCAAGTCCTTGTCACTGGGGGTGCGGACGACCCCTACGGCGATGGGAATGACCCCGCGCCCACGCCCGGCTTGGACAACTGACAGGCCGCAGCGAGTCAGACCGGGATCAATGCCCATGACGCGCAACCCCTCCAAGTTCACGGCCGCCTCCTCACCCTTGTCACATGCGCCCTTGTAATGCGCTCGCTTATCTAGGAACAGTGTACACACATGTGTTCTAGTGCCGGCAGTCCCCCAAGCCGACTATTCGCCTCTTCCACCGCGCGGCGTAGAGTGGCGCACATGTCTCAACGTCCTAATGACTTTTCAGAGTTTATCCGTTCCCGCCATTCACCGCGCGCGTTCCTTCCGTAGCCACTCCCCGCCGAGGTCATCGAGCAGGTGCTTATCGACGCCCAATCCGCCCCCTCCAATTCCAATACCCAACCGTGGAATGTGCACCTCGTCGGCGGTACGGCACTGCAGGAACTAAGCGCTGCGCTCATAGCCGAATTTGATAAGAACGGCATCAATCCAGATTTCACGATTGACTACGGTCAAGGCGTTCACCCGCAGCGCTCTCAGCAGCTAGCGGCCAAGATGTATGGGCTCCTTGGCATTGCGCGCGAGGACAAGGAAGCGCGCACGGAGTTTATCCGTGAAAACCTTCGCTTCTTCGGCGCCCCGCACACCGCACTGCTCTTCATTCCCCCGATGGGTGACCGCATCCGTGCCGCCTTCGACCAAGGCACCTATGCGGAGAATTTCTTGCTCTCCCTCGAGGCGCACGGCTATCACGGCGTCCCCCAGGGCATGATTTCACTGCTCGCCCCAACCGTCCGTGAGTTCCTGGGCGTGGACGAGGAACACAAGCTCGTCACCGCCCTGACCTTCGGCGTAGCAGACCAGTCCAGCCCCGTGTTTAAGACTGCCCCGGGCCGCGCACCACTGTTAGAGACGGTGACTGCTCATGGCTTGGAAGGCCTCAAGCTCGACTAGTCTCCTTAGTCCTCGCCCAGCTCGGCGAGGACCTCTTCGCTTAAGTCCATGTTGGTGTAAACGTTCTGGACATCATCCGAATCCTCGAGAGCATCGATGAGGCGGAAGATCTTACGGGCATCATCTGCCTGCAGCGGCACCTCAACAGAAGCTCGGAAGTCGGTATCAGTGTCATCGACCTCGATATCGGCAGCAACGAGCGCCTCGCGTACGGCGGGCACATCGCCCGGTGCGCAGGTGATCTCGAACTTCTCGCCGTTATCGTTGACCTCTTCGGCGCCGGCCTCGAGGACTGCAATAAGGATGTCATCTTCACTGAGCTCGCCCTTTTCCACCATGACCAAACCGGTGCGGGAGAACATATATGCCACGGAACCGGACTCGCCGAGGTTGCCGCCGTTCTTGGTCATCGCGGTGCGGACGTCGGTCGCCGCGCGGTTGCGGTTATCCGTCAGGCACTCGATGAGCATGGCCACACCGTTCGGGCCATAGCCCTCGTACATTACGGTTTCCCAGTCGGCACCGCCGGCCTCTTCGCCGGAGCCGCGCTTGCGGGCGCGCTCAATGTTGTCGTTGGGAACCGAGGCCTTCTTGGCCTTCTTGATCATGTCATCGAGGGTGGGGTTGGCTGCGGGGTCACCGCCGCCGGTGCGGGCTGCCACCTCGATATTCTTGATCAGCTTGGCAAATTCCTTGCCACGCTTGGCATCGTTCGCCGCCTTCTTGTGCTTCGTAGTTGCCCATTTAGAGTGGCCTGCCATGTCATCCCTTTCGATGTGGCTTAAAAGACTTGTGTGGAAACTGTTGTAATTATACGGCCTCAGCAAGCCTCCACCAGCACAGGGGGCCGTGCCCCGCCTGCATCCTAGACGTTTTGCCAATTGCCATTGGCGCTGGAGCCTTCACTTTCCGGATACAGGGTGCGTGTCAGCCCCTCCTGCATCGCCACGGCCAGGAGCTCGCCGCGTTGATTGAAAATCTTTCCCTGCGCGAGACCAGTCCCTGTCTGCGCTGAGGGACTCGACTGCGAATACAGCATCCATTCATCCACCCTGACCGGGCGCAAGAACCACAGCGAATGATCCAAGCTGGCTAGCTGAATCCTTTCGCCTTGGTGCGGGAGAAGCGCCGTGCGGATCAACGTCATGTCAGACATATACAACAACGCTGCCTGGTGGAGGGATTGGTCAGAGGTAGCACCAAGCAGGTCACCGGTGTTGCGGAACCAGATATTTCTAAACCCTGCCCCGGTGGTTTCGGCGGCGACAGCATCGCGCTCCGCGTCCGGAATGAGCCGCACGTCCCAGTCTTCCCATTCCTTCAAAATGATGCGGGTGTAGTATGGCGAGTCCTTAATGCTCTCCGGTGGCGGTACCTGTGGCATTGCGGCTTGATGCTCAGGGCCGATATCCCCGGTCGCGTGGAAACCGGCACTGAGCATGAATATCAAGCGATCGTTCTGGAAGACGCGCACGTGGCGGTGCGCAAAGGAACGGCCATCCCTAATCCGCTCGACCTGGATAGTAGTGGGAGCGCTGGAATCGCCCGGGCCCACAAAGTAGCAGTGCATGGAGTGCGCTAGCTTTTCATCGACAGTAAGCTGCGCTGCCCGCAGCGCCTGCGCCATGGTTTGCCCGCCGAAGGTGCGCGTAATGCGCGAGGAAACCACAGGGCCGCGGAACTCGTCTTCACCGATCCGCTCGATATCGACCGCCTGGGCCACCGATGCCATGTTCTGCTCCCCTTTCCTTTCTGCTATGGCGCTCGCCACACTAACCCCGACCATCCTACTCACGTGCTGATCCGCTCTCGGGAGTTGCGTACTATATTCCGCATGACTTCAACCACCCCGCACAGCGTGCACCGTGTGGCCGCATACCTGGAAATGTTCACGTGGGGCCTGCTGATCTTCTCCATGATCCTCAAGTACTCCGGCACGACCGAAGCGCTCACCCCCATCGCGGGAGGTATTCACGGCTTCGGTTTCCTCTGTTTCCTGCTCATGACGGCGCTGGTATGGATCAATAACCGCTGGTCACTTGGCGTGGGAATTCTGGGGTTGGTCGTAACCGTAATTCCCTTCGCGGCCTTGCCCTTTGCAGTGTGGGTATCGCAGCGCGGACTCGTCGCCGGTCCGTGGCGGTTTAGCAATGACGATGACGCGGAGCCACACGGTGTCTTCGACACGATCT
Organism: Corynebacterium aurimucosum ATCC 700975; assembly: GCF_000022905.1. Taxonomy (NCBI): domain Bacteria; kingdom Bacillati; phylum Actinomycetota; class Actinomycetes; order Mycobacteriales; family Corynebacteriaceae; genus Corynebacterium; species Corynebacterium aurimucosum. Next base: position 1,582,133 of record NC_012590.1, read on the forward strand.
TGGCGCAGGCCATTCGCCACCCGGTGCGCACCGCGCTCATTGCGCTGCTCGTCGTAGCCGTAGTCTTCAGCGTTCTGCTCATGTTGGGGCCACCCGTCGACGTCGAGTCCGCCATTGAAAATAATCGCTAAGGCCCCAAGTATTTGGGCTGGCTGGGTGCTGGCACGCCTTTTCCTTATCTACCTACTCCTCAACGAGAAGGGTCCGCTCGGGGACGTTCGGTATTACCTCGAGGGTGTCTACGGCGCTAACCCCAGCGACATGACGGAATATCCCCAAGTCGGTACCTGGCCCAGCGTTCTGCTCGCGTGGCTTACCGGCTACGACTTTGAGCGCTATGCCATCGGCTTTACGGCAATGATGCTGCTTGCCGACGCCACCTTCCTCGCCCTCCTCCTGCGCCATCACCGCTCCACCCCAGGGGCGTATAGCGCCGGGTGGTTCTGGGTATTCTTCGGCACCGCAGCGGGACATGTATTTACCTGGCGGCTCGATCTCTACCCCGCCTTATTGGTTGCCGGTGCGGGCGCACTTCTGGCCACCCGCCCGCGGCTTGCCTCGGTTCTGTTGGCTTGGGCCACCGCTGCGAAGCTGTGGCCCGGTGTCCTCGCTGCCGGGCTTGTCGGGCGCGCAACCTCCCGCGCTACGTGGCAGCGGCTAGCCGCGTTCTTTGGATGTCTCGTTGCCCTGTGCATCGGCGTGGCAGCAATGACCAGCGTGGACAGAGTTCTTTCCCCGTTGACTTATCAAGGAGAGCGCGGCCTCCAGATCGAATCTCTGGCCGCCACGTGGTTCGTGTACCAAGCTCATCGCCAGCCTGATGTGTGGACGATGGGATACGCGGCTTCGAAAAGCTATGAGATCTCCGGCCCTGGCGTCGACACGGCAGTTGCCTTGAGCAGTATCGCCATGGGAGCGGCCCTCGTGTGGATCATAGGGGTGGCACTCGTGCACTTTCTGCGCGGGAATTGGAGTCCGCACTCGACCCTTGTCTTCTTCATCGCGGCGATCCTCCTTCTAATCGCGACGAATAAGGTCTTCTCTCCGCAGTACATCGTGTGGCTTGGGCCGATACTAGCAGTGGCGCTTCGCTCTCCTACTCCCACGGCGGCCAATACCCCACGGAAGGCGGCCGCTGACATTAGAGGGGTACGCGCCATCATGGCGGTACTCGCTGTGGGAACGGCGGCCTTGGGAACCGTCATCTATCCCTATGGCTATAACTACATCTGGTTCTATGTGGGCGAAAACCCTAACCCGGTGTACGCACTCGTGTTGCGCAACCTCCTTATCGTGGCGATGACCGCTTTTGCCGTCTATTGGCATCTGCTTGAGTACCGCGTGGCAAGGGGCCTGACCCCCGGAAAGTAGACACGTCGGGGGTTAGCTATGCTGCTTGGGTCAGTGTAGCTGATGTGAGTGCTTCGAAGTCATCGGGGGCTAGAAGATTGCACCAGGAGTGTCGTCTGCGCGTGTTGTAGCGCATGCACCATCGAAAGACTTCTTGGCGACAGCTGATTGGGCTGTCAAAGACTTTCCGATCACGCAGAACTTCACGCTTTAAAGTGGCGTTAAACGATTCTGCCAAGGCATTATCAGCACTCGTTCCCACCGCGCCCATGGATTGGCGAACACCAAGCTGGGTGCAGTGGTCCCTAAATGCTTGTGAGGTGTACACACTGCCATGATCAGAATGGAAAATTGCCCCTTTAAGGCTTCCACGGACTTTCCTTGCATGAGATAAAGCTTCGATAACCAGTGATACCCGCATGTGATCGGCGAGTGCATGGCCGACGAGTTTGCGCGAGTAGACGTCGATGACCGTGGCCAGGTACATGTTCTTGCCGCCCTTACACGGCAGGTAGGTGATATCGCCTACGTAGACGTGGTTCGGCCTGTCAGCGGTGAATCTGCGGCCTACTAAGTCTGGCATGACTCGACGGCCAGGCTTGCGCCTGGTGGTGATACATCGACGCCGTTTGCTAAAGCCTTTTAGCCCCATGGATTTCATGATGCGTGCGACCTTCTTGTGATTGATCGGAGGAAAGCCCGTATCGTCGTTGAGGCTTGCAGCAATGCGTTTAGCACCATAAAGCCCGTGCTCATTATCGAAGATGGTCTTGATTCTCGCACCAATAAGGGCATCGGAACACGTCTTTAACCTGCGTTCTTGGCGGGTGTTGACCCATTTGTAGAACGAGGAGCGATTGAGCTTTAACACGTGGCACATCCGTGTGAGCCGAGTATTCGGTTCGGTGGTCATCGACAAACTGGAAGCGGATTACCAGCGTGTCTCTTCGGCAAAATATTTCGCGGCCTTGCGCAGGATGTCGCGTTCTTCGCGCAGCTTTGCGTTTTCTTTTTCTAGCTGGCGGATCCGCTCAGAATCAGTCGTCGCCTGGGCCTTGTCACGCATGGTCTTCGTGCGGGCACGTTTGCCGGTGCCGTACTGCTTGATCCAGGAATAAAGTGAGGAGCGATTGACTCCAAGCTCTGCTGAAGCCGCGTGAAGTGAGAGGTCCTCATTGTTTTCGTAGAGGGCCACAGCATCACGTTTGAACTGTTCGGAGTACCTAGGCATGGTGGTAGATTACCTTTCTTCCCAACCCAACTGGGCTGGATATCAGGTGTCTACCAAACAGGGGTCAGGTCCAAGAGCAAATCAGGCGCGGGTGTGACAGGGCGGGTGAGTCACACGTCGATCTGGCTGAGCTCAAAGTACTCCGGCAATTTCGCGGTTCCCCCCAGACGCAGCAGCTTGACCGCGGGACGCAGGCGCAGCGCGCGAGTATCGCTGACTGCCTCGTTGTAGAAGCGATGCGCTAGGTGGATGCGACCTTCGGCGTCGGCAAGCACGGGCGGGCGTGATTCAAAACGCTGCGCAATAGCCGCCGAGAGCTCCCGTTCCCGGGTAGCTCGTTCATCGAAATGCCCTTGCACAAGCTCCGTTGACTCAGCGCGCGCCGCGATGACCTCAAGCTCAGGAGCCAAGGCACTTATCACTGCCGCGCGGCGATCCAGAGTGGCTTCAAGCTGCGCCAATGCTGCATCGGTGCGGATGTGGAGCGAGTTGAGCCGCTGCGCCGTGTACAGCGCCCACATACCGAGTACGAGGAGTACAGCGAGGGCGATAACTATCTCGATAGCCATTTATGACACCCGAACCTTCGTGCCATCCGCCACGGTCTCGTATACCTGCATGACAGCTGCGGCCACATGATCCCAGTCGTATTCGCGAGCACGCTCCACCCCCGCCTTAATCAAGGCTTGCCGCTTGTCGGAATGGGTCACCAAATCCTCCAACACCCGCGCTAAGTCCGTAGCATCCCCGTTCTTGAATAAGGCACCCGCGGGTTCCTCCGAGTCTGCGTTGCACACTGCGGCGAAGGCCTCCAGATCTGAAGCCACCACTGCGCATCCAGCGGCCATTGCCTCAACAAGAACAATGCCGAAGCTTTCGCCGCCTGTATTGGGAGCCACATAAATATCAGCGCGCCCCAAAATGGCCGCCTTCTCGGCATCGCTGACACGCCCCACGAAGTCAACTCCCGGAACACGTCGCGGGTGTCCCCCGCCCATAACCGTCACCCGGACCGGCTGCGGGAGCAGCGTGAGTGCCTCAAGAAGAATGTCCAGGCCTTTTCGCGGCTCATCGAGGCGGCCCAAGAACACAATCTCAATTTCTGAATTATTCTCTTTATGCTCAGCGCGGGCACGCTCGCGCGCATAGACAGAGGTGTCGACCCCATTGGGGATGAGCACAGGGTCCCCTCCCAACTGCTCAACCTGCCAGCGGCGCGCCATCTCTGAAACCGCAATACCTCCCCGAACCTTTTCCAAGTACGGGCGGAGGAAAGGCTTGGCCAGGGTCAATACCAGAGAGCTCGAGGCCGAAGCATGGTACGTCGCCACGATGGGCCCGCGCACCACAGCCAGAGCAGCCATGGAATAACTTGGGGAGTTGGGTTCATGGATATGGAGGATGTCGAAATCCCCCTCGCGGATGAAGCGCTTGATATTTCGGTGCACGTGCGGGCCAATGGCAAGACGAGCCACGGAACCGTTATATGTAATCGGCACCGCCCAGCCGCCCTTGCGAACAAAGCTGGGGACCTGCGTGCTTGTCGACGCCGGCCCCAGTACCTCCACATGGTGCCCTTGTTCAATAAACATGGTCGCTAAGTCAAGGATGTGGGCCTGAACCCCACCAGGCTCGTCGAAGGAATAGGGGCAGATAATACCTATGCGCATGGTCTGTGTTCTGCCTTTCTACTTCTTCTGGCGGGAAGCGCGCCGGCGTTCTACGTCGGCGTTCCAGTGTGGCTGCAACATGTGCCAGTCTTCTGGATGTGCCCTGATGTTCTCCACAAAGCCATCCGCGAGGCGCTGGCACGTCTCCTGCAGGTCAGTGACCTCCACTTCGGGGCTGACGGACAACCCCCAACCCTTACCGTCAAACCACGAGTGCACGACGTGGAGTGCAGCTCCTGTCTCGATGGCCAGCTGGGCGGGACCGGCGGCAACATTAGCCTCTTCGCCCATGAAGTCTACCGTCACGCCGGTGCGCGTGAGGTCCCGCTCGGACAACAAACACACCACCCCACCGCGTTCCAGCGTGTCCTTCAAACGCGAGTAAGGAGAAGAACTGCCACCGGTCAGTGGCAGGACAGTGAAGCCAAGACTCTCGCGGTAGTCCACGAAGGCGTCGAAAAGCACCTCTGGCTTCAAGCGCTCAGCCACCGTCGTGAAGCCGCCATAGTGCCCCACACAAAAGACACCCGCCATGTCCCAGTTGCCTGAATGCGGAAGCGCGAAAATCACCCCGCGCCCGGAAGCCACGGAGGCATCTGCATGTTCCTTGCCGCGCAAGCCTGTCAATAGACGCCTCTGCAGATCAGGGTCCGAATGGATGGCAGGCAGACGGAAAGCCTCGAGCCAGTAGCGCATATAGGAGCGCATCGAATCCCGGACCAGTTCCCGCGTGACATTCTCCGCCCCCACGACCCGGCTCAGGTTCTGGCGCAGCTGTTCCATGCCTTGGCCGTTGTTACTTGCCAGATCTGCACCGCGTTCGAACAACCAGACAGCCAATGGCTGGGGAAGGAACCGCACAACCTTCCAGCACGCGATGTATGCGGCGGCGGTCAGCCGGTCACGGTCCAGTAGAGCCACGGTTCGGGAGCCTTTCTGTGTGGGCCGGGGGCGCGATACCTTCCGGGGTGGAAGAGGGTGTCGGGCTAAAGGTGCTTCAGATCCTTCTTGAAACGCGCTTTAGTGTCCTGACGCGCTGCTTGGCGCATCCGCTGGTAGATGGTGAAGGCAGAGCCCACGGCCAGCAGCCACAGGGCAACCTCGAGTGCATAAGGCACGCCCAAGCCTTCCAGGCCCACGCCGCCGAGGCCCAAGATAAGCCGCTCGGGGCGCTCGACGAGTCCGCCGACCATTTTAAAACCGGAGGCTTCGCCGCGCGCCTTGACATAGGAGATGACCTGGGAACTCACGAGCACCACCATGCAGGCGGCGAAGTTAATCGGGTGGGCGTTATCGACGTACACCATCCAATAGGCGATTGCTGCGAACAAAGCGCCGTCGGTAATGCGATCGCAGGAGGCGTCGAGAGTCGCGCCGAAGTTGGATCCGCCGGTGGTCAGGCGCGCCATGGTGCCGTCGAGCATGTCGAAAGCGGCGAAGAGTCCCGACAGCAGAGCAGCCGCAAAGAGGTGATCAAGCGGGATCAGGATAACCGAAATAGCAATCGTGACGATCGTGCCCACGACGGTAACGACATTGGGTGTCAGCCCCATCTTCAGGAAGAGTTTGGCCACTGGGACCACAACCACGGCGGCGGGTTTGCGCCCATGAACACTAAGCATGCGCTTCTCCTGAAATGATTCCCTCAGCGGCGAGCTCCGCCCACCCCTGCGCCAACAGGGAGCGGGTGTCTTTGAGGAGCTGCGGCAGCACTTTAACGCCATCCACAATAGTCATGAAGTTTGAATCTCCGCTCCAGCGCGGAACGATGTGCATGTGCAGGTGCTGCCCCACCGATCCGCCCGAGGCCCGCCCCAGGTTAAAGCCTGCGTTGACGGCATCGGGGCCGGACACCTTCTTAAGAACCCGGATGGCGGCCTGTGCAAACTGGAAGAGCTCGCGAGATTCTTCCTCGGTGAGGTTTTCCAGCTCAGATTCCTGGCGGTACGGGATGATCATCATGTGCCCGGCGTTATAGGGATAGAGGTTGAGAACACAATAGACAAGCTCGCCGCGGGCAACGATGAGCCCGTCCTCGTCCGACATCTGTGGAATCTCCACGAACGGATTATGGGCTTCCTTTGGCACGTCGCCGGCGCCGCCCTCACGCTTGATGTAGCTCATACGGTACGGCGCCCACAGGCGCTCTAAGCGGTCGGGGGTTCCCAGGCCGGTATCGACGTACTCTCCCACTCTTAGTGTTCTCCCTTTCTAGCCTCTGCCTAGATGCATATGCATCTAGACGCGCTCGGCGATGCTGTCCTTCGTCGGTTGCTCGTTGTTGCGCTCACGAACCCAAGCCTCGATGACGTTGACCGCAGCTTCCACGGGCACGCCGTTAACCTGCGTGCCGTCAAGGAAACGGAAGGACACGGCGTCTGCCTCGACGTCGCGCTCACCTGCCAGGAGCATGAACGGGACCTTGCCGGTGGTGTGGTTGCGGATCTTCTTCTGCATGCGGTCATCAGAGGTATCGACGTCAGCGCGCAGGCCGCGGGAGCGCAGCTCGGCACAGACCTTCTCGAGGTGCGGGGCGAAGGTATCCGCCACCGGGATGCCCACCACCTGGTGCGGGGCCAGCCATGCCGGGAAGGCGCCGGCGTAGTGCTCCAGCAGCACGCCGAAGAAACGCTCGATGGAACCGAAAAGTGCGCGGTGAATCATGATCGGGCGCTGCTTGGAGCCATCCGACGCCGTGTACTCCAGCTCGAAGCGCTCCGGCAGGTTGAAGTCCAGCTGCACGGTAGACATCTGCCAGGTACGGCCAATGGCATCGCGAGCCTGGACAGAGATCTTCGGGCCGTAGAAGGCCGCGCCTGCCGGGTCCGGGACCAGCTCAAGACCGGACTTTTCCGCCACGGACTGCAGAATAGCCGTCGAGCGCTCCCAAATCTCATCAGAGCCAACGTACTTGTTCGGGTCCTTAGTGGACAGCTCAAGGTAGAAATCATCCAAGCCGTAATCCTTGAGCAAGGAAATGATGAACTCCAGAACCTTGGTCAGCTCTTCTTCGAGCTGCTCCGGGGTGCAGTAAATGTGGGAGTCATCCTGGGTAAAGCCGCGGGCGCGGGTCAGGCCGTGGATAACGCCCGACTTCTCGTAACGGTAGACCGTTCCGAACTCGAAGAGGCGCAGCGGCAACTCACGGTAGGAACGACCACGAGAAGCGAAGATGAGGTTGTGCATCGGGCAGTTCATCGGTTTGGCATAGTAATCCTGCGGCTGCTTGGTGCAGTAGCCGTCCGCGTCCCACTCACCGTCGAGCTGCATCGGCGGGAACATGCCGTCCGCGTAGAAATCGAGGTGGCCGGACTTCTTGAACAGGTCCCCCTTGGTCAGGTGCGGGGTGGACACGAAGGAGTAGCCGTCCGCGATGTGTCGGCGGCGGGAATGCTCCTCCATCTCCATGCGCACGGTGGCGCCGTTGGGGTGGAAGACGGGGAAACCGGAACCAATCTCATCCGGGAAGGAGAATAGGTCCAGCTCAGCACCCAGGCGGCGGTGGTCACGCTTTTCAGCTTCTTCCACCATGGTCTTGTAGGACTCCAGGGCCTCCTTGGATTCGAAGGCGGTGCCATAGATGCGCTGCAGGCCAGCCTTGGTCTGGTCACCGCGCCAGTAGGCAGCAGAGGAACGCGTCAGGGTGAATGCCGGGATGTACTTGGTGGTCGGCACGTGCGGGCCGCGGCAGAGATCAAACCACTCCACCTCGCCGGTACGCGGGTTGACGTTGTCATAGTGGGTCAGATCTCCGGCGCCCACCTCGGCGGCCTCATCGGAATCCGGATCCACATTGCCCTTGTCCTGGACCAGCTCCAGCTTGAAGGGCTCATTGGCCAGTGCCGCTTCGGCTTCTTCGGTGCTGGCGTAGACGTGGCGCTCGAAGCGCTGGCCGCCCTTGATGATCTTCTTCATGCGCTTCTCAATGGCCTTGAGGTCCTCTGGGGTGAAGGGCTTAGCGGTCTGGAAGTCGAAGTAGAAGCCATTCTCGATGGCCGGGCCAATGCCCAGCTTGGTGCCGGGGAATTCCGCCTGCACTGCCTGGGCCATGACGTGTCCGCAGGAGTGGCGGATAACGGCGCGGCCGTCTTCCTCGCAGGCAGCAACCGGGGTGAACTCGGCGTCCGTGTCCGGGGTGTGGGAAAGGTCGTAGAGGGTGCCATCGGCGCCGCGGACGACGACGACAGCTTCCGGGCCTTTGTTGGGCAGCTCATGCTCGCGCATCGCTGCTCCCACGGCAGTACCGGCTGGGACCGTGATTGGTTCGTAGTTCACCGGGACTGCTGGAATCATTTCCGCCATGACTTGGTGCGCTCCTTTGCGCTCACGCGCCGCTCGACATACCTGGCCGAGCAGCACTCAACGAGAAAGTTACAGCGGCTTAGTCTACCCCTCTTAACTGCGTATGAGCGACTCGCCCCAGAAGGTTTCGCCTTCAGTTCCGGCTGGCATGAAGTACACGGCCGAACCAATGTGTCGAATCCACTCATTGAGGCGATCCGCTTCATCAAGACGCGCTTGAATAGGCTCGAACTGTGTCGTCGGGTCCTTCTGGTAGCAGATGAAGATCAATCCGGCGTTGCTAAGTTCACCGCGCTGGGTGGTCTCCGGAGTCGGCGGCAGGTTGTAGTTATACGGGCGACGCAAAAGCTTTTGTTCTGGATGCTCTGCCGGCGGATGCGCTCTGGCGACATGAGAGTTTTCATCAATGGCTTTAAGCCCAAACTCGTTACGGGCATCCAGATCCACCGGGTCAAACTCGTCCTTAGCGCCTATAGGAGCTCCGGTATCGAGAGTGCGCCCAGTCGAGTTCTCACGTGCCGCGCGATCAAGCTGCTCCCATGTGTCCAGGTTCATGTGGATGCGGCGTACCACCATGGCGCTGCCACCGGCGAAGGGGCCGTCTTCGATCCACACTTGCTCGTTGAAGTCTTCATCGCTACGGGGATTGACCGTTCCATCCTTTTGCCCGAAGAGGTTGCGTGGAGTCATCCCCTTCGGTGCGGAGCCATAGGCATGACTGAACCCCTGCTGGATCCACGCAACGTCGGCATAATCTTTGCCCGCGCGGGTCATATGCCGCAATACGAAGGCGGCAGTGAAAGGATCATCGCTGCAGATCTGCAGGACGATATCCGTCTGGCCCCATTCCGGGCGGAGGTCATCATGGTCAAAAGCCTGGATATCGCGCAGCCAGCTGGGCTTGGCGACGTCCACCGTGTCGAAGAATCCCTCTCCCCAACCGCACGTGACGGTGAGGTTTGCTGGGGTGGTAGACAATTCGGGTTCGAGGCTGCCCAACGGGTTCTCACCGGTGCAGAGGCGACGGGCGTCCTCCGTCCACAGGCGCATCAACGCGGCCGCGCCGCGAGCGGTGGTGTCCTTTTTGAGGTTAAAGCCCACCAATTCCACGTGCGCCTGAACCGGAGTTTGGATGCCTGCTTGGTGCTTCCCGTCGAAGGCGACGATATCGTCGCCCATGGTCTCCTCGCGGTTTACCGGGCCTGTGCTGCCGGCGTCCCCAGCCTGCGCTGCGCGAGAGGCATCCGCGGAGGCATCCGCAGATGCCTGTCCAGGTTCATCCCCTTTCGCACAGCTTGCAAGCGCTACCGCGCTTGCCGCCACAGCGCTTCCGGCGAGCAGTCCACGCCGACTGACAGGTTCCTCGAACCCGCTCATCTTTGATATCTCCCTATCTCGTGAGAACCGATTTCTTGCCTACCTTGGCCCGGAACACGCTGGTTTCTAGTGCGCGTGCTCTTCCTTCTTCATGTCAGACATGTCTGCGGAGTCCGAGTGGTCCATGTGCTCATCATTATCCATGGATCCGTGGTCCATATCGCCGTGGTTCATGTGGCCCATGTCGCCGTAGTCTTCATCGCCGGCACCAATGGTGCGCACCGGGATATCGCCGAGCTCGATCGTGGAGCCGTCGGCAAGCTCCAGCGTCAGGGTTGCGGTCTCACCGGCCATGACGGGCTCGGTCACTCCCATCAGCATGAAGTGGAACCCACCCGGCGCGAGCTCGAGGGATTCGCCAGCGGGAATATCGAAACCGCCTTCCTTCTCCTGCATGACGCCATCGACAACCTCATGGATCTCGTAGTGCTTCGCCTTCACCGAAGAGCTGAAGCCAACTACGTTGATGTCCTTGTCCGTGTTGTTGTGGAGCGTGCCGAAGATAGCGGTCATATCGGAGTCCTTCTCCATGGCGCGCGCGACAGCATCCTCGAAAATTACGCCAGATTCAGCGGAGGAAGAAACCGAAGTACTGGCCTCTGCGTCCTTGTCCTTCTCAGCGCCATTCTCAGCGCTGCTTGCAGCGCTCGACGGAGCTGCGGCGGAATCCTCTTCGCTCGGGGAGCAAGCCGCCAAGGTCAGGCTGCCTGCTGCGAGGGCCGCCACGGAGACACGGAGGAAAGAACGGGTATTCAGCATGGGACATGCCTTTCTGCAGTAACAGTAGTTAAGGAAAGTGCGGATTGACTCTCGACTCATCAGAGCCGTGGAGTGTTCAGCCTTCTGAGCCTTCTCCACCAGCGCGGCGGGTCTTTGCTCCGAAGGCAAAGAGCGCTGCGCCGACGACGAGAACTGCTCCTACGCCAACGATCCATTTAGCCGCGGTGGGCAAGGAACTCAGCGGATCCTGAGACTCCTGCGCCTCTTCGCCTTCCTTGGCGCCATCGTCAGAAGTATCTGCGGCTTCATGTCCGCCGGCCCCAGAGCCCACGCTAAACGGCACGGAACCGAGCGTGGAGTGGCCATCGGAGGAGGTAATGCGGAAACCGACCTGGTATTCACCATCACCAGGTTCGATGTCCTGCGGAACCTCAACGGTGAGATTGCGGCCATCAATGGTTGGGGTGGCGTCAAAGAGCACCTCACCGCTTGACTTATCGCTCACGGCAAAAGTATTGAAGTCATCCCGAGGAATACCAGAGAACTCCAGCGTGATTTCACGAGGAAACTCCTCCAGCGGTGCGTCACCCACCACGTTTCCGCCAATGACTGAGTCATGTGCCATCGCTAGCGGCGTGGACAACCCAATCGCAAGGCCCACGGCCCCAGCGGTAATTCCCGTAGTGACCTGACGCAGCTGCATTTCTCGGACTACTCCTTGATGGTCTGATGAAACTTTTGATTGAAGGTTCCCTCATCCTATCGCCGGGAGGGATCCTCGAGCCAATCCTTCACCCCACATGGAGTGCGTGGGGTTATCAAGTAGTCGTTGCACGCGGCGGAAAAGTTCCCTGCCCTCTCCAGCAGCAAGGTCGTGTTTTCTGTAGTGCTTCTAATGGCTACGTCCGCGCAGAAGGATAGCTACCAGGATGATTACGGCAAGAGCGATGATGCCCAGGGCCGCAGCTAGGAAATAACTGAGAGTGCCCAGGCCGAGGCCCTTATCCTCATCGGCGCTTGCTGCTTGGTCCACGTTTCCTTCGTCACCATCACTCTCCGGTGCCTCAGTCTTGTCCTTGACGGGCTCATAAATGGGCCCTTGGATTGGTTCCCCCAACACCTTGGCGGTGAGAGCATATTTCACCGTGTCTCGCTTGCCATCGAGTACCTCATCCTCCTTTTCGGAATCCGTGCCCGCATCCAGAGTCACCAAGACGTAGTAGTCGCCCTCTAACCAGTTGGCTTGGGCTTTTTGCCCGTTTGCCTGACTTTGACCGAAACGGTTAGCGAAAGCCGTCGGTGTAACCGAGTGCGCCGCAATTTCTTGCTCCTCGTTCACCGCCGACATAAATTCGTTGTCACCAGCTCGCTCGCGCGCGGGGTTTAGAATCTCCAAATTCAGGCTCGAATACTTCAAGGCATTCTCGTCAGACATCTCGCCTACCTTCAAGGCAGTGGCAAGCTGCTGCCCTTCCTTCATAGGAACCTTGAAGACTTGCGCCTCACCGCGCACGATATCGGTCTCGATGGTATCTCCGCTTTGTAGTTCAATGGCATCGCCGAACCAGCTAGCCGCACGAACTTTTTCAGCGCCTTCAAATTTGGCGTGCAATTCGCCCTCTACCTCGCTGTCCATCCCACTCACCAGCTCATCCATATTGGTTACAGGGTCAATGCGGTGCAGGAGGATTTCTACGTCTAGGGGCTCCTCAGCTTTGTGGGTCATAGATCGCTTTGCTGTCAAGACAAGTTCGTCACTTGGGCACTTCTCGGATCCGATTTCTCGTGTAAAAGCACTCGCGCTAGGCAAAGCGTCTGCGCGAATGCCGGTATGGAAGGAGTCCTGATCAGCGGTGCACTCAATGGAGCCTTGTTCACCGCCATGGTTTCCCGTCGGTGGCTCAGAACCGTCACCGAAGAAGACCGACATTCTGAGACTCTGCGGCCTGACCACAGCGCCATCCAAAGTCTTGTATATCGACGCTACATAGCGCTCGCCCGGCTTGACGGGAATAGACCATGACTCCGCGTGGAAATCCTTGTGAGTATCCTCGCCGCCGTTAGTCGGCGGCTCCAGTTGCGCGCGAAAGACAAAGGATCCACCGGATTCCCAGCGCGGCAGCGGCGTTGGTTGGCTGATATCTTCGCTACCTTCAATCTGTTCGACATCGGATTGGTAGATGTCCGCGGCGCGTCCAGCGGCCTTCTTAATCATCGCTGCCAGTGAGTCAGCATCATCGGCGTCGAGATATTCGCCGCCTGCGGCCTCTGCAATGCAGGAAAGCTCCTTGCGGGCTTCCTCATCGACGTTAAAGCCAATGGTGTTGATGACCAGGTCAATGCCCTGCTCGTGGAGTTCCTTGGCCACCTCACATACTGGCGGCGGCGCACAGGTATCGATTCCATCAGAGACAAGCACAATGGTGCCGTGCTGACCACCTAATTCCTCGGCGGCCTTCTTCAGGGAATCGCCAATCGGGGTATACCCCTTCGCCTGAAGTGCATCAATAGGACCGGTGAAAGAATCCCCTACGTCCTCCTTAGGACCGCTGACCACGTGGATATCCTGGCACCCTGCTTCTTGGTTCTCTGGTGCCTCGTCGACCGTGCCGCCATAGGTAACGAGGCCGAGAGGAATGGTGCCACCGAGTTCAGATACAAATTTCTTCGTTGCGTCTTTCGCGGCATCGAGACGAGTCTGTCCGCCAGCGTCTTGCACATTCATCGAGCCAGAGGAGTCGAGGACGAGCATCGTTGCACCACTCTGGGAATTGGCGGCACCCCCATTGGGGGCAGCTTCGGAGCTCGGCTCGGCGCTGGGCGTCACCCCAGTGGGATTCTGTGCAAAAGCTGGCACCGACGCCACGCTGAGAAACGCGATGAGAAGAGCTACGAGAATAGCAAAGACCCCGCGTAACAGGCCCTGCGGGGAAGACAAAGGTGGAGAAAAGGCTTTCATGATGCCTACTTCCTTGAGACGACAAGACTGTGAGAAACATCATAAACAGCTGACCGGAAGTTCTCTCGCCGACGGGGAAGAGCCCCCTCTGCCCCCCTTAACCCCCGAAGTCGGCCCGGGAGAGGGAAAACTAGAAAGTGCCCCTCCCAAACTGGAGGGGCACTCGATGTGGAGCGGATGACGAGACTCGAACTCGCGACCCTCACCTTGGCAAGGTGATGCGCTACCAACTGCGCTACATCCGCGTGGCAAGACGGAGCTTGCCATGGAGTCCGCAAGGAACTCCTTGTGCGCGATACTGGGATTGAACCAGTGACCTCTTCCGTGTCAGGGAAGCGCTCTCCCGCTGAGCTAAACGCGCTCACTGCACCCAGAATTGGGTGCCAGCTCTTGAGGTGGAAACGGGAATCGAACCCGTGTGCACGGTTTTGCAGACCGTTGCCTCACCACTCGGCCATTCCACCGTGGCGATACCGCCTCACACACTACATGTGCTGGAGCGGATGACGAGACTCGAACTCGCGACCCTCACCTTGGCAAGGTGATGCGCTACCAACTGCGCTACATCCGCATTCGAAACCAGGCCCGGTTTCTAGGACTAAGTCCTTGTGCGCGATACTGGGATTGAACCAGTGACCTCTTCCGTGTCAGGGAAGCGCTCTCCCACTGAGCTAATCGCGCTTATGTATTTATCAAGACTCTCTACTTATGCCGATAAGGCTGAAGGTCAAGAAAGTCCTGGAGCGGATGACGAGACTCGAACTCGCGACCCTCACCTTGGCAAGGTGATGCGCTACCAACTGCGCTACATCCGCATTGCACGTTCCCGGCTGGTATGCCGTGGTGCGAGAAGAAACTTTATCGTGCACCGCCCTAGTTTCCAAATCCGCAGCCCACAGCACTAATCCCCAACCATCCAACAGCACATGGATTACATTAGTGTGATTGAGACTGCGGTTACAGTGATTGCGCATGATTTGCACTAGGAACACACTAGTACTGACGGGAGATCTCCAAGATCCATCCGTTCTCACACAGCCTTGAGCAGCCACTACATCCCAACAGCCGCGAGCAGCCACGCAGAGTAAATGAAAGCGCGGTTGAGCTGGACGATTAGGGGTTTCCATACGCGCGGTGTACCTTAAGTGCTGCAGCGAGGTTCTATAGCTCAGTGGGAGAGCGTTCCGTTCACACCGGAAAGGTCGCTGGTTCAATCCCAGCTAGGACCACCATTAAAGTTGCAGGTTAAAGACGTGCAGCGTATAACACAAGCCTCCGCGTGGATACTATGTGGAAAATGAATCCGCATTTAGCTGTTCACCCAGGGGTGTTTTCTCATTGTTCCTGAAACTGGCCAAGAAAGCCAGACACGATAGCTTAACCCGTTGGGGGACACGGCATGGTTAATAAAGTCTGCACGATATTGGACCTGCCCCCACGCGTAGTTACCCGATAACTCCATAATGGTTCAATAGCAACACGTGCAGGCATAGGGTGATAGATGTGCAGTTGCCAAAGTACGGCCCATCCTGGGCAGGCTCCTTGATGGGAACCTCAATTGCGTCAACTTTGTCGGGTTTGCATGGTCTACGCGTAGGCCAAATTGTTTTTGCTCTTATCGCAGCTGTTCTGCTGGTGATTTTTACCGTGGGCGCGAAAAATGAACCGCCTCGACACCAGAATATGGCTGCGTGGGGCATGTACACGATGGGCCTGCTGGCGTGCGGCTCGGCATGGACCGCGCTGACCGGAACCGATGCCTTCCAGTTGGCAAGTTGGTGGATTGGCGCACCGCTTTCGGTCGTGGTCTGCCTGTGGCAGCTGTGGGGGTTGTTCAAACAGCAAGACCACTACGACAAGCCCGCGTTTCCTTGGGGGCTGGCGCTGGTCTCCCCCATGGTGGCGGCGACCTCCGCGGGTCAATTGGCTATCAATCACGGGCAGTTCTACCACTATGCCGGTGAGCTTTGCTTCTTCCTCACGTTCATCACCGCAATTCCGCTGTTCGCTTATTGCTATTGGTCTTTAGTACGCTGTCAAGATAGGCCGCGCGAGGCGGCTGCGGGTACGGCATGGATCCCACTCGGCGTGGTTGGACAGTCAACGGCGGCCTCGACACTGCTTTTTGACGCCCACCTCTACGGCATCATCATGTTCATCATTGGTGCGCCCTGCGTAGTATTCGCAATGTATTGCTTTTACCAAGCGGTAGTTGCGTGGGCCCCTTATGGCCCAGGCTGGTGGGGCTCCACATTCCCTGTCGGCACTTTGTGCCTTGGCTCCTGGGATGAAGGCTGGCACCGGTTGTCCCTTGCTTTATTGGTGCTCTTGCTATTGCATTGGGGAGCCTCTGCGCTGCGCTTCGGCACATGGCGGTTCCAACGCGCCTGATCACATACGCTCCGACTAATCCCACACCCTAAGCCGTCGTCGACATTTTAGGTACCGTAGGGCGCCATGAGTGACACCGCGCTGATCGAACACCTCATGGGGCCTGACCGAGAAGGAATCCGCTTGATCGCGGTGAGCACTCTCCACGGCTCCGCCACCATCGATGGAACCTCAGGACCGATGGGCAACGGCACCGACGCTCAGCTCTTCGCTGCACTGCGTGAGTGGGCCGACATTGCCGTCATCGGCTCAGCCACGGTGAAGTCGGAAGAGTACGGACCGTCGACAAGCACGCGGCTCGCCGTGCTCAGCCACTCCCTTGACTTTGCCGGGTTCGAGGAGTTTATAGCCTCCGGCCCCATTGTTCTTACCCCGGAGGAACGAGCGTCTTCGCCCGAGGCACGGCGCTTAGCCAACGCCGGTGCCGAAGTCATCAGCACAGGTACCGGAACCATGAGCGAGGCTATTGCTGCCCTTCGAGCCCAGGGCGCGCGCCGCATAAGTTGCGAGGGTGGACCATCCGTCTACTCCGCCTTTATCGCAGAAGGCCTCATGGACAAGCTTTATTTGACGCTTGATCCGCACCTATCCCCTTCCGTCGAAAAGCCCGTCGTCGACGGCGCGGCTACCTCCCCCGCGCTCAAGCTCGAGCTGGAGAACGTCACTGCCGTCGACAGCACGGTGTTTCTGCGCTACCGGCGCACTCAGACCCCGTAAACTGTGCTGCCGTGACTTCTCCGGCTCCCTCGCTCTCAGCTCCTGCGCGACTATGGACGGCCGCCGCGTGGCCCGCCGCCATTGTTGTGGTCTTTCATCGCATCTTCGTGCTCGCCTTCAACGGCACGGTGACTGATGATTTCGGCACCGTCTACCGCGCCATCCGGAACCTATGGGAGGGCACCCCGGTCTACGAGCAAAACTATTCCTTCGTCGAACCGCTCTACCTGTATAACCCAGGCGCCACGGTCCTCCTGTCCCCCTTGGGGCTCGTGTCCGAGGAACACGCGCGCATCGCCTTCATTCTGGCCAACGCCGCAGCCATCATTGCCGCTTTGGCCGTGCTGACCCGCTTCGTAGGCCACAGCCTGCGAGGCCCGTTGTGGCCGGTCAGCATCGCCGCGGCCTTCGCTACCGAATCAGTCATCAACACGTTGGTCTTTACCAATATCAACGGTTTATTGTTGCTCGCAATGGTGGCGTTCCTGGCCTTGCTGGATAAACACGGCTGGGCCGCTGGCTTGTGCATCGGACTGGCAATCGTGGTCAAGCCGCAATTTGCCCCGCTGCTCTTCCTCGCCCTCGTACGCAAGCGCTGGCTCACTGTGGGCTTGGGCGTAGCTGTACCGCTGGTAGCCAACCTTGCAGCCTGGCCGTTCGTCCCCGGTGTGGAGGGCTTCCGCGCCAACCTTCTTCCTTACCTGTCCACCACGCGCGATTATGCCAACGCCTCGTGGCCGGGCGTGCGCGCCTACTTCGATCTCCCCGGCATCATCTACTACCCCATCTGGTTGCTCTTCGCGGCGCTAGCGGCAGTGGCGATCCTCGGCCTACTGCGCTGGCGCGACAGTGAACCCACCTTTTGGGCGCTGAGCACCAGTGGTGCCATCATGGTCGGGATCTTCTTCCTTTCCTCCTTAGGCCAGCAGTACTACTCCATGTGGCTTATCCCCATGCTGTTTACGGCGGTGCTTGCGCGCTCGGTCTTCCACACGTGGGGAGCATGGCTGGCCGCATTTTTATTCTTGGCGCCGCTCGAGTGGACGTCGGCCAGCATGCCCACCGCCGCGCACTGGATGAGCGTCTTCATCGCCACCCTTGGTTGGGGACTGCTCATCGTGGTCACCGCCGCCTCTGTCTCAGGCTGGTGGACCGCGGAGCGAGGCACTAGCTCCAAGCCTCAAGCGAGCGATAGAATCCCCGCATGACTGATTTCAAGCTCATTGCTGATACTGAATGGCGCAAGCGCCTAAGCCCGGAGGAATACCACGTCCTGCGCGAGGCTGGCACCGAGGCACCCCACGTCGGTGAATACACCAACACCACCACCGAGGGCGTGTACTCCTGCCGAGCCTGCGGCGCCGAGCTCTTCCGCTCCACGGAGAAATTTGAATCGCACTGCGGCTGGCCGTCCTTCTTCTCGCCGCTGGCTGGTGACGCCGTCATTGAACGCGAGGACAATTCACTGGGCATGCGCCGCATCGAAGTGCTGTGTGCAAACTGCGAGTCCCACCTTGGACACGTCTTCGAAGGCGAAGGCTATGATACGCCGACGGACCTACGCTACTGCATCAATTCCATCTGCCTCGACCTAGAAGAAAAGCCGGTCGAGGACTAAACCCTCAACCGGCTTCCGGCACAATCGCGACCCTTAAGGCAGAATCGCGATTAGCTCCGCCACATCCTTCACGCGGCGACCCGTGTGGAAGGGAATCTCCTCACGCACGTGGTGGCGAGCCTCGGTGTAGCGCATCAGGTACATCAGGTCCACGATGCGGTGCAGTTCCGGAGCCTCAAAGGCCAGGATCCACTCATAGTCACCCAGCGCGAAGGCCGGCACAGTGTTCGCGCGCACATCCGGGTAATCGCGTGCCTGCATGCCGTGCTCCATGAGGATACGACGACGCTTTTCCTCATCCATGGTGTACCAATCGTAGGAACGCACGAAGGGGTAGACGGAAATCCACTCACCGGGCTCCTCACCCATGATGAAGGACGGCAGGTGGGACTTGTTGAACTCCGCCGGGCGGTGCAGGGCATTTCCCACCCACGTCACCTCAGAAACCTGGCCCAGGACGGTCTCGCGGCGGAAGTCCGCGAAGGCCTTCTGGATGTCGGCGAATTCCTCAGCGTGCCACCAGATCATGTAATCAGCGCTCTCCCGCATCCCGGACAGATCATAGATACCGCGCACGGTAACCACGCCTGCTTCCTCGAGTTCAGAGAAGAACTTCTGCGCCTGCGCGACGATCTCCTCGCGCTCCGTGCCCAACGCACCCGGGATGACCTGGAACACCGCGTGTTGCGAATAGCGCTGGACCTTGTTGAGCTCGGCGAAGTTGACCTTCGACATGCCTTTCTCCTTCTTTCAACCAACAGAGTTTCTTATCCATCATAAGTTGGAGGCGCCCCCCGCGCCACTAGCCTTTCGGCGCGCCTTCCACCGCCACACGGGCGGAGCTTATACCTTGAACCCCGTGAGCAATTCCGACGTTTCTTCGCGCAACCTCGCAGGGGCACCGACCAACCTGCACGATCGCGCCGCCGCCTCTTCCGCCGAATCGCGCCCTGCGGAGCCGAGCACTCCGACCGCCTTCACGGAGGCCGTCGAGTCCCTCCATGCCGCACGGCTGCGCCCAGAAATCACCTTGGGCACCATCCGCCCACCGCAACGCCTGACCCCCTTCAGCCACGCCATCGGCCTCGAAGTTGAGCGCAAAGAACACGGGGACCTTATCCCAACTGACTCTGAAGGCGATGCCTTCGGCCGCCTCATCCTGCTGCACGACCCAGGCGCTGAGGAAGCCTGGGAAGGTGCGATGCGCCTGGTGGCCTACATCCAGGCAGACTTGGACGATGCCGTCGCCGGCGATCCGCTGCTTCCCGACGTCGCCTGGGAATGGCTCACTGAATCCCTCGACGTGCGCGAAGCTACCCATACGAACTTGGGCGGCACCGTCACCTCGACCGCTTCCGTTCGTTTCGGCGAAATCGGCGGACCACCGCGCGCCTACCAATTAGAAATGCGCGCCTCGTGGACTGCATCCGGCCTGGATCTTGCCCCACACGTCGAAGCTTTTGCGCAAGTCCTCTCCCTCGTCGCTGGTTTGCCGCCAGAGGGCGTAGCCGAACTCGGACGCTAAGATGAGCGAATTGCGCCAGGTACCGGTTGATGGAACGCCGAAAGTCCTCCTTTCTCCCCGTGAGTTTCAGGCCGGTGCCGCCCGCTTAGCCGCGGGCACGGGGCCATTTGCCATCGACACGGAACGCGCCTCGTCCTACCGTTTTGATGACCGCGCCTTCCTCGTGCAAGTCCGCCGCGAGGGTGCGGGCACGTTCTTATTCGCCCCAGAGCACCACCGCGACGAGCTCCACGCAGCACTCGCACCGGTGCTCAATGGGCAAGAGTGGGTGGTCCATGCCGCCCCTTCCGATCTCCCAAGCCTAGCGTGGCTGGGCCTATACCCAGGCATGCTGTTCGATACTGAGCTGGCTGCCCGCTTCGCCGGTTTCGCACACCCTAACTTGGCCGCAATGGTGCTGGAGCTTTTCGACGTTGAGCTGGAAAAAGGCTACGGCGATTCCGACTGGTCCGAAACCCCCATCCCGCGGAAGTGGCGCAATTATGCGGCGCTCGACGTGGAGCTTCTCAACGAGCTCGCCGTGACACTGCGAGATATTCTTGCGGAGCAGGACAAACTCGACTGGGCTTATGAAGAGTTCGAGAGGATTGTCGAAGACCATGCCCGCATCACTGGGCCTGAACCTAGGTCGTGGCGGGCTCTTAAGGGTGTCTCCTCTCTGCGATCCCGCGAGCAACTCGTGGTGGCCCGTGAGCTGTGGCAGCGGCGCGAATCCATCGCTCGCTCCCAAGACATCGCCCCTAACCGAGTGCTGTCGCACCGCGTGCTCGTCGAAATCGCTCGCCGCGTGCCCCGTTCCCCGCACGAAATCAATCAAGTTAAAGGCTTCCCCCGCCGGCGCGGCGGCGCCACCTTGCGCTGGTTCGATGCCGTCGAGACCGCCCTTGCTAGCCCGCGTCAGCAGTGGCCGAAGGCGTTGCGCAGCCCACACCCGGTTCCTTCCAAATCAGTTTTTAACCGGGATTTCCCCGAGCTGTGGCAGCTCTATACCGAGATTCGTGGTGATTTCGAAGACCTCGGTGAAGAGCTGGGCATGAGCTACGAGCTAATCCTCAAACCCAGCTTGGTCCGCACTGTAGTCTGGGCAGCCTGCGGACCTGAAGGCGGTGTGGCAGGCGAAATCGCAGCAGACGCCGATATCCCCGATTTCCTGCGTTCCCAAGGCGCACGCGAATGGCAGGTGGAGCTGTCCACGCCGCTCCTGCGTCGCGGACTAGCGCGGTAGCGCCCCGCTCCCCGGCGCTTTTAGCTGCGAGCAGCTACCCACTCACTGACGGATTCCGCGATTCCCTCCGGGGTCAGCCCGAATTCCTCAAGGATTTCTCCGCGGCTGGCATGCTTGGGGAAGCATCCAGGAACACCAAGGCGGTGAACTGGGGTATCCACATCCGCGGCGTCGAGTGCTTCCGCCACCATGGAACCCACGCCACCCCGCAAGAGGCCATCCTCCACCGTGACCACAAGATCATGATCAGCAGCGAGTGCAACGATGGATTGCGGGACCGGCACCGGCCAGCGCGGATCCACGACGGTGACGTTGAAGCCTTGAGACTCTAGTACCTCGGCGGCACCCAAAGAACGAGCACTCATGGCTCCGATGGAGACGATAAGCACATCGGTTGCCTCATCCGCGGATTCGGCAGCATCGGTATAGCGCAAAATGTCTACCCCATCATCGAGGCGCTTGATCGCCTCACAATCTTCCAGGAGATTGCCCTTAGGGAAGCGCACCACCGTGGGGCCATCCTCGATAGCGATGGCCTCATTGAAAAGCTCTCGCAGGCGTGCGCCATCGCGTGGTGCTGCAATGCGCATCCCCGGGACGATGCTCATCAACGCCATGTCCCACACTCCGTTGTGCGATGGACCATCAGAGCCCGTGACACCGGCGCGGTCGAGAACGATGGTGACGGGCAGCTTGAGCAGCGCGATGTCCATGACAACTTGGTCCACTGCACGGTTAAGGAAGGTGGAGTACACCGCCACTACCGGGTGCATTCCGGCCAGCGCCAGACCAGAGGCGGAGGCCATGGCATGCTGTTCCGCGATGCCAACATCGAAGAATCGCTCCGGGAATTCCTCCTGGAAAGGCGCAAGGCCCGTCGGCCCCGCCATAGCAGCGGTAATAGCCACGATATCCTCGCGCGCATGACCGGCCTTGATGAGTTCCTCGGAAAAGGCCGCAGTCCACCCCGGCTGCTTCTGCCCCTTGGATACACCGGTGACCGGGTCAATAGCTCCGGTGGAGTGCATCTGGTCCTTCGGCTCATTGACCGCCGGGGCAAAGCCATGTCCCTTCTCCGTGACGGTGTGCACGATGATGGGACCGTCATAGTCCCGGGCATAGCTCAGTGCCCGGACCACCGCGTCGATATCGTGGCCATTGATGGGGCCAATGTATTTGATTCCCAGCTCTGGGAACATCTCGGTGGGCAGAACGGTGGACTTTACGCCCTCCTTGACCGCGTGCAGAGCATCAAAGGTGCGCTCGCCTACCCAGCCCATCGACTTTAGGCGCTTCTTGCCCAGCTCCATGAACTCGTCATAACCATGCTGTGCACGAATGCGCCCGAGGTTCTCCGAAAGGCCGCCAATGGTCGGCGAATAGGAGCGGCCATTGTCGTTAACAATGATGACGACGTTGCGGTCTTTATCCGCAGAGATGTTGTTCAGTGCCTCCCAGCACATGCCACCGGTGAGGGCACCATCACCGACGACTGCCACGGCATTGCGGTGCGATTCACCGCGAATCTTGAATGCCTTGGAAAGGCCATCCACCGTGGATAGCGCTGCCGAAGCGTGTGAGGATTCGGTCCAGTCATGTTCCGATTCCCCACGGTCCGTGTACCCAGATAAGCCGCCCTTCTGGCGTAAGGAATCAAACTGGTTGGCACGGCCGGTGAGCATCTTGTGCACATAAGACTGATGCGAGGTATCGAAGACGATGGGGTCCCGCGGGGAATCGAAGACGCGGTGGATCGCCACCGTGAGCTCCACAACGCCCAGGTTGGGCCCGAGGTGACCGCCCGTGGCGGACACCTTCTCAATCAAGCGTTGGCGGATATCCGCCGCGAGCTCAACCAGTTGCGTCTTGCTCAGGGCTTTGAGATCGCCTGGTGATTGAATGGAATCCAGAATGCCCATAGAGCTTGCCTTAAACCCCTTCATCGATCGTTTTCTTCTCTACCACCGTACCCGCTTATACGCGTGACACGTCAATCATTACCCCGGGTTCTTCCGCCGCGGATGCATCCTGCGTTATGCCGCAGGAACCAGCAGCGCCAAGGTCTCAAAATGGTGTGTTCCCGGAAAGGCATTCACCATAGCTAGGCGTTCCAGGCAGTAGCCGCGCTCGGACCACGCAGCGATATCACGTGCAAATGTAGCGGGGTCACAGCCAATGTGAAGGACGCGCTGCGGCGCCGCGGCAGCAATGGCCTCCACCACCTCAACACCTGCACCGGTGCGCGGGGGATCCAAAATGACCCTTGCTGGCCGCGGCAGCTGGCTTGCGGCCTGCTCCACCTTAGCCGTCCGGAAGTGCACATCAATGTCCGAAAGCCCCGGCTGCGCTACCGCAGCCGCCGGCGAGTAATCGACGGAATACACCGTTGTGTGTCCGCCTTCAGGTGCAGTGACTTCAGCCAGGGCGGGAACAAACAGCCCTACCCCTCCGTAGAGATCCCAAGCCACTGCCGTGACCTCGGATTCCCTCGTTGCCTCATGCTCTTCGGCCTCTCCTTCGGCCGCGAGCCACTGGCGCGCAAGCTGTGTGTAGACATCAGGTGCGCCGATATGTGCCTGCCAAAAGGCGGTGGGTGGGAAGTGAAACTCGTGGCCATCAGCGCGTTGGACTACGTCCTGCGTCGGCGCCTCGATGGTCTCTCGAATAGTCTCGACCCTCCGGCCGCGCGGCGCCTTCCTGGTTTCCACGACGTGACGGTTTCCGTCGCTGTCCATGACCGCAATGACCTCCGCACCAGGGCTAAATGTGCGGGCACCAGGACCGACCAGACCACTGACAAGGCCTGGTATTAGCTGGCTGCACGCCACGTCCGTAATCAGTTCTGTGGATCCGCGCTTGCGCACACCAGCACGCCCTTGCTTGTCGACGCCCAACCGGACCCGCGTGCGCCACCCTCGCTGGGGCGCCACATCAACGGCCTCGATTTCCGGAACATTCTCAAGGCGTCCCACCCGTCGCAGCTGATCCCGCAAAACTGCGACCTTGATTCCTGGCTCCGCCGCTGGGTCTAGCTCAGCGAAGTCGCAGCACCCGGCACCACGCTGTGCCGCCGGGCAGGCAGATTCAACGCGGTCAGGGCTTGCCTGGAGCACAGCATTGATTTCGGCTTCCACGAAAGACTTCTTCACCTTGGCGGCGGTCACAGTCACCTGGTCTCCGGGAAAAGCGCCTGGGACAAAACACACACGACCGTCGGGTGCTGCGCCGATTCCGACACCGCCGTGCCCCATGCGCTCGACGGTGGTATCGAAAGACTGGCCTTTGGTGATGGCTGCGCTCTCAGCGTTCCGCTCAGTCTTAGTCATAAGTTTTCTCCTTGAGTCTTTTCGGAGCCCTTCGCTTCCTCAACAGCAGCGTTGGCGCGGCGCACCATCCAAACAGTCAGGATGGTGACGATACCGGTCAGCGGCCAGCCCATGAGGATACGGACGATGCCGAGGGTGGTGGTCTCGTCGGCGTCGTACAGCGCGCGCTGCACGATGAACCGGGCGATGAAAACTGCGGCCCACCCCGCTGTTGCCAAGGCATAAGCCCGCCGCGCCTGCGGCACTGTGCGCCAACCCATGTCATCGCCGTTTAGGCCCTTCCAGACCACGCCCACGAGTGGCCAGCGCGCGATGATAGAGACCACCGCCACGATGAACAGCACGAGCGACATCCAGATTCCATAAAGGAAATAGCCCTTGGCATCCCCTGTAAACCAGGCAATAGCGGCGCAGATGGCCACGCCCAACAGACCGGAAACAGCTGGCTGCAGGGTCTCCTTGCGGGCCAATCGCCACACGCTGATGGCCAATGCCACACCGAGCGCCGCAGCCAGAGCTGGTCCCAGACCCCAAACGTTATTGACCGGGATGAGAACCAGCACCGGCAGGGTCGCGGACACGAGCCCAGTCAGGCCTCCCATCTGTTCGAGCAACGATGGTTCCGCCTCGGAATCCGAGACCACGGCCGTTGCCTGCGGTGACGTATCGGCACTCGGCCCCGCGGTATCTGCGGGGTTGGGGTCGGTGCCGTGCTCAGTGAAATCGTGCTCTTCAGGCGTAGGGGTGGTCACGTGTACTAAGAATCCTTTTCGCTAGTGCCGGGGAGAGAAAACAACGTTTAAAGGTTTAGTTCTTCTCGTTGTCTTCGAGATCCCGCAGCTGTTCGCGGGCTTGGGCCTCCGCGGCGTTCTCGGCGCCCGCGGTAGCTGATGCGGCCTCCGGTGCTGCAGTGTTGTCGGCATCGGCGGCCTGCTGCTGGCGCTGCTTCAGGGCCTGCTGAACTTGTTCGGCCAGTTGCTGCGGCAGCATAACAGGAAGCGAACTTCCGGCCAGGATAGGCTCCTCACCACGGTAGATGAAGGTGCGGGCGACGACTTCACGCCCCAGCTTTGCGAGCTCTTCTTCCTTGCCCGCCGGGGCAGCCAGGGTCAATCGGTACATCCACCGCGGCCCCTCCACACCGATGATGCGGATACCGCCCTTGTCACTGGAGCCAACAATCTCAGATCCCCAAGGTCCGTCCTCTGGGTGTGCGGCAAAACCATCGGCTTCCAAGCCTTGGACGATATCCTCCGCAGATTCCGCCCATTGCCCTGGCGTGCGCGGCGCTGCAAAAGCTACGGGGGTCATGCGGCCGTGCGGCGTAAGGATGTGGAGCATGCGCGGGCCGTCTTGGCCCATCTCCACCTGGACCTGCGAGCCCTTGGGCAGCGGGATGCGCATGGAACCCAGGTCCAGCAAACCAACCGAGAAATCCTCAAAGTTAAACTCAGCAATATCGACGTTATCGCCGTCGTAGGGGCCCATTTCCCCGTTGATGGCATCATGCGCCACGGCCTTAAGCCCGGTAACACCATGAAAAACATCGCTGTCTTCGCGGACTGGGCCAGCGTTGGAATCGGCAGGAGCCGAGGCAGCGGTATCGTCTACGGTCTCTGCTGACTCCGGAACAGCCTCGTCATGACGGACATCCGGGTTCTTCCCCGCGTCCTCGGTCTTATTCTCGTCCTTCTTCTTTTTGCCAAAGGGCCACATCGCCATGGTTAGTGCCTTCCTTAATTCGTGTGTGTTTCCGGTCTATTCGGGGTCAGTTGACGCCAGTGGAGCCGTAACCGCCTTCACCGCGAGCGGTGTCATCGAGTTCCTCAACCTCACGGAAACCCACCAACTCCACGCGTTGCACAAGTAGCTGGGCAATACGCATTCCCCGCTCAACCTCAAAAGTTTCTACTGGGTCGTGGTTAATAAGGCAGACTTTAATCTCACCGCGGTACTCCGCATCGATGGTGCCTGGTGTGTTGACCACGGAAATCCCGTGCTTGGCTGCCAGGCCGGAGCGAGGGTGGACCAAGCCGACCGTGCCCATCGGCAGGGCAAGGGCTATACCCGTGCCGACCAAAGCCCGCTCGCCGGGACGCAAAGTGACATCGTGCGCAGCATAGAGATCCGCACCGGCATCGCCACGATGGGCGCGCTGCGGCAGCGGAAGCTCCTTATCAAGGCGCTTTACCTGAATCTCACCAAAAGGACTTACCGGATCTACGAGGGGATGTTGCTCATTCACGCGGCCCAGCCTACCTTGCTTCCACCGTGCCCCACCCACGGGCTAGGGCCTAGAGGCTGCGTCTACTCGGCGTGTTGGGTTCTCCCCTTCCCCGACGACTAGACTCTGAGGCCATGACTTCGAGTTCTTCGTCTGCTTCCCCCTCGGCGGCTGCCGAATCCCCCGTCATCCTTTACCGCGAGCGCCAGTGGGTGCCGTGGCATTGGTGGTTGATGGCGGCCGCCGTTGTGGCGATCTCTACGGCCACGGTTAGCCTCAACCGCGGAATCATGTGGGTCATCATCCCCGCTATTCTGCTCAGCGCCATCGCCGTGTGGGTTCTCTTAGCCTGGTCCAACACGGTAGTACAGGTGGAACAGGATGCCGACGGCACGCGGTGGCTCACCGTGAAGGATGCGCAGCTGCCACATGATGTTGTCTCCCGAAGCACCGCGGTGCCAGCCACCGCGCGCCGCAATGCGTTGGGCCCACAGCTCGATCCCGCTGCATTCCTTGTGACACATGGCTGGGTGCCAGAACATGTAATGCTTGTCCTCGATGACCCAGAGGACCCGACACCTTATTGGCTGATCGGCTCTAAGAACCCCGCCAAGCTACTTGCTGCCTTCGTTCCCGAACAGGCCGCTGCTGCCAAGGCTTAAAACGCCGCGTGCAGAATCGGGGAGCTCATTAGCTCATTAGATCAGCTAATTGGCTGAACCCCTATGAGCTAAGCGCAGTCCATGCAGACGGGCTGCCCGTCTTCTTCATGGTCCAGGCGCTTATTGGACTGCACCAAGTAGCACACGGAACAGGTGAACTCGTTGTCCTTGCGCGGCACGACAGTGACGTTGAGTTCCTCGCCCGTCAGGTCTACTGACGGCGGCTCAAATGCCTCGACGATTTCGCCATCGTCATCCATGCCGTTGTTGTCATTTTCAGCCGCCTTCAGGCCCTCGAGGGAGTCAGCCTCGAGCTCATCTTCAGCGCGGCGACGCGGTGCGTCATAATCGGTGGCCATAATGCTTGC
Organism: Corynebacterium aurimucosum ATCC 700975; assembly: GCF_000022905.1. Lineage (NCBI taxonomy): Bacteria > Bacillati > Actinomycetota > Actinomycetes > Mycobacteriales > Corynebacteriaceae > Corynebacterium > Corynebacterium aurimucosum. The sequence continues at coordinate 1,609,798 of NC_012590.1, forward strand.
CTCTGTGAGTCAGATAGATAGGTACGTGTATTTATCGACGGCATCCTAAACCACACAGGCCCGCCTGTCACACTCGCCCCGCCGTGGGGGCACCATACAGCTCACCCTATTACCCCCTCCACTCCTGCTTTCATAGTTGTGAGCTGGTGGTTTGCGCCTTTTACATCGGGGAAGATTTTTCTGGGTAAAGCTCCTCACACCCCGCTTACTATGCATTGAGGAACGATGCATCAGACGATAAAAATCGGAGCGACTCCCCCCGCCTTCGGCGCAAATGCTGAAGTATCTCCACATCATCGGGCGGCTAAACATAGACTGTCAGTATGACCGCGCAAGAATCACAGCAGCAGGACACGAATCCGAGCCCCCAACACCATGGCCATGCCTTCGGCATCGATGTTGGAGGCTCCGGCATCAAGGGTGCCGTAGTAGACCTCGCGACAGGAGAATTCGTCGGCGACCGCCTCAAGATCGCCACGCCACAGCCTGCCACCCCCGACGCCGTGGCCACGGTAATCGCCCAGATCGTCGCTGAGAAGAACTGGGACGGCCCTGTCGGAATCACTATGCCTGCGGTGGTCAAAGAACAGATTATTCGCAGCGCAGCGAATATTGATAAGTCCTGGATCGGGGTCGACGCGCAGGATTTGCTGGGCAAGTACCTCGATGCGCCTTTTACTGTGCTTAACGACGCCGACGCGGCCGGCCTCGCCGAGGTGGCCTACGGCGATGACGTCGCGCGCTCCGGCCCTGTCATCTTCCTTACCCTGGGCACCGGCATCGGCTCTGCCTTCCTGTTAGATGGCCAGCTCTTCCCCAATACAGAGATCGGCCACCTCATCGTCGGAGAAAAGGAGGCAGAGCACCAAGCCTCGTCCGCAGTCAAGGATCGTGAGGGGCTGAAGACTAAGCAGTGGGCAAAGCGCGTCAACCGAGTACTCCACGAATACGAGGCTCTTTTTAATCCCTCAGCTTTTGTCATCGGCGGCGGAATCTCTCGGAAGTTTGACAAGTGGGGCGAGCACTTGAGCATCGAAACTCCGGTCGTTGCAGCTCAGCTCCGCAATCGCGCGGGCATCGTCGGGGCCGCAATGGCAGCGAAGGAAGGCATTCGCCCATAAACCGAGCAAACCCTATCTTCCCCAGTTGACCCCAGTCACCGCCTGGTGAGAAAAATGATCTATACTGGGCTGTCGATTATCGAATATCCAGCGGCGCGCCTCCCCTGCTCATTACGGAGGCGGGCTAGCATCGGGGACTAGTCGCGATAAACTTGCGCGTCCCCATAGTTTCCACTCAAAGAGCAAGTCGAAAGGGCGTACGTGGCAGCCACTGATTCTTCAGACCAGGTACTCGGCGAGGGCGAGAGCACCTCCGAGGCATCTGCACCTGCACAGAAGACCGCCAAGAAGACGGCAAAAAAGACAGCCAAGAAGACGGCTAAGAAAACCGCGAAAAAGACTGCGAAGAAGACGGCTAAAAAGACAGCCAAGAAAACTGCTAAGAAGACAACTCGCAAGTCTGCGCAGAAGGCGACGAAGAAGACCGCCAAGAAAACTGTGCGTAAGTCGGCGGCTAAGAAGGCAACCTCGCCTGAAAGCTCTGAGTCTGCTGATGAGCTCGCAGAGGATCAGAACGACGAGTTGGATGCCGAAACCAACGATGATGCCGATATCGACTTCGATCCGGACAACGCAGAGTTGGACGAGGACGACGAGTTCGGTGACGACGATGACGACCTCGAGGGCGAGGACTCTGAAGAAGAGGATGACGGCTCATCTGTCTGGGATGAGGATGAGTCCGCAGCCCTGCGTCAGGCTCGCAAGGACGCAGAGCTAACTGCCTCGGCAGACTCTGTCCGCGCCTACCTGAAGCAAATCGGCAAGGTCGCCCTGCTCAACGCAGAGCAGGAGGTTTCCTTGGCCAAGCGCATCGAGGCCGGCCTGTACGCTCAATACCGCATGGATGAGATGGAAAAGGCCCGTGCCGAGGGCGACAAGGCCGCCAAGCTCTCCCCCATGGAGAAGCGCGATATGCGCGCCATCGCCCGTGATGGACGCAAGGCAAAGAATCACCTCCTCGAAGCAAACCTCCGCCTCGTGGTGTCCTTGGCTAAGCGCTACACAGGCCGCGGCATGGCATTCTTGGACCTCATCCAGGAAGGCAACTTGGGCCTGATCCGCGCCGTTGAGAAGTTCGACTACACCAAGGGATATAAGTTCTCCACTTATGCCACGTGGTGGATTCGCCAGGCCATCACCCGCGCCATGGCGGATCAGGCACGTACCATTCGCATTCCGGTGCACATGGTGGAGGTCATCAACAAGCTGGGCCGTATCCAGCGTGAGCTGTTGCAGGACTTGGGCCGCGAGCCTACCCCTCTGGAGCTGGCGAAGGAAATGGACATCACCGAGGAAAAGGTGCTGGAGATCCAGCAGTATGCCCGCGAGCCTATTTCTCTGGATCAGACCATCGGTGATGAGGGTGACTCCCAGCTCGGTGATTTCATCGAGGATTCCGAGGCAGTCATTGCCGTCGACGCCGTGTCCTTCACTTTGTTGCAGGACCAGCTCCAGGATGTGCTCACGACCCTTTCCGAGCGCGAGGCCGGCGTGGTTCGCCTGCGCTTCGGCCTGACCGATGGCATGCCGCGCACTTTAGACGAAATTGGTCAAGTCTACGGTGTTACCCGCGAGCGTATTCGCCAGATCGAGTCTAAGACCATGTCTAAGCTGCGGCACCCATCGCGCTCCCAGGTGCTGCGCGACTACCTAGACTAAGCAAACTGGAGAAATTAAAGCGGCGAGGAGGTTTAACCCTCCTCGCCGCTTTTTCATTGCCCTATGCAGCCGACAGACCCATGGGCTTTCTAGCCTTCGATCCCCAGCTCAATGGCTGTGGCGATCCGATCGATAACGTCTTTATCGGAAACATCTCCGCTGATCGTCACCGAAGCGCCCTGGGATACCCCGAGAGACATCAGCATCATTGCGGAATCTGCCTCTGCCGACTCTCCGTGACAGGAGAGGGTGACATCCCCTGCTGCTTCCGCAGCCAACTCTGCAATCCTTGACGCCGGACGGGCATGCAGACCCGCCTCATCGGCCACAGTCACTGTCAGTGAGTACCCGCCAGCGTTTGTGTCTAGGTCATCCTCTTCTGCAGACGCCGTGGCTGAGGGCTGCTTCGGAAGGAAGACCTCGATGGCGCGTTCCGCGGCTTTGACCACGGCGGCAAGTCCATCGCCCTGTTGTGCGGCGGTGGCTGCTGCAATAGTAGCTTCGACCAAGGGGGCATCAACGAACTTCACCGTGTCTTCGTCGAGGAACTCGAGAACGGACTCAACGGTCATCGTGGCCGAGCCTAAATCGGTGAGGACGACCACGCTAAGGCCTTGGCCACGTGCGTGGCTGATAGCCCCTTCGACGAGGTCAAAGGAGGTTCCGATGCCGCCCTCCTCCACACCACCGGCAGGAAGGATGGTCACGTCGGGAGCCATCTGAGCAGCAAGCTCAGTCAGTCCTTCAACGAGCTTTGCCGAATGTGATACGAGAACGAGTCCAACGCGGGGCTGTGCCATATTCTATGCTTCCTCCTTGAGGGTTTCGGTGGCGTCGGCAGCCGCAGCGATGAAAAGAGCCGAGGATGTAGCACCCGGATCCTTGTGCCCAGCAGAACGCTCCCCTAGGTAGGAAGCGCGGCCCTTCGTGGCCACCATCGGGATAGTCGCCTCCGCGCCTGCTGCGGCGGCGTCGGCAGCTGCGCGCAGCACCTCAGCGGGACTCTTCGCGGCATCTGCCGCACCGCGAGCGGCCCGTGCGGCCGGCGCCCAGGCATCGACCATTGTCTTCTCCCCTTCAGCTGCCTTACCGCGGACGGTGATTCCCTCAAGTGCGGCTTCAATGAGAGCGGCCGTCGTGGGCGCATCGATCTCTCCAGGGCCTGCGGCTTTAGCCGCGCGTAGGAAAGCGGTTCCCAGCAATGGACCAGAGGCGCCACCAACGGTGGACATGAGTGTCTTCGCCGTCAGCTTCAACACATCAGCAACATGAGAAGCCTCCGGGGAGATATCCGAATCCACTTTCTCCACGACGGCTCGGAAACCGCGGTCGACGTTTTCGCCATGGTCGCTATCTCCGATGGCGCGGTCAAGCTCGATGAGTTCTTCGCGGTGTTCGTGGGCCGCTGCGGCGCAGTTTTTCATCCACGCCTGGGCCCAGGCTGTTGACAAAGTTGCATTGTCGGTCATATCTACATTCCTTGTCGTAGTGCAGCGGTGTGGCACGGGGCATCAAAAAGCTCGAGGTCTTCCTCGTCCGCGCGCATGACTGTAACGGAGCATCCGGCCATATCTAGGCTGGTAACGAAGTTACCCACGAGGGAGCGCTCGATGCTCACGCCCACCTCCTGCAGGCGCTGGGATACACGGCGGTAGACCACGTATAGCTCGGAGGCCGGAGTGGCTCCCATACCGTTAACAACGACGATGCTTCGCTCACCATCGCTCAGCTTGAGGTCTGCCAGCACGGGGTCGAGAAGGTGGTCCGTAACATCATCGGCAGAAACCAGCGGAATCTCCTTGCGTCCCGGCTCGCCATGAATGCCCACGCCCAGCTCAACTTCACTCTCCCCGAGGTCGAAGGAGGGCTTGCCCACGTGTGGCACGGTGCAGGCAGAAAGCGCTGCTCCCATAGTCGCGGTATTGTCCACCACCTTCTTCGCCACAGCAGTTACTGCCGCGAGATCATCTCCGCGCTCAGCTGCGGCACCTGCCAGCTTCTCCACCAACAGCGTTCCGGCAACGCCGCGCCGACCGGCCGTGAAGGTGGAATCTTCCACCGCGACATCATCATCGACGACGACCTGGCTGACCTCAATATCATCGAATTCTGCCAGCTCCGCCGCGGTGTCAAAGTTGAGGACGTCGCCGGTGTAGTTCTTCACAATGTAGAGCACCCCCGCCCCAGCGTTCACGGCTTCGGTGGCGGCCTGGATAGCGTCCGGCGTAGGCGACGTGAACATGGCACCTGGCACTGCCGCGTCCAACATGCCCTGTCCAACGAAACCCGCATGCAGCGGCTCGTGCCCAGAACCACCACCGGAGACAATGGCAACTTTGCCGTTGTCCTTCTTCTGCTTGCGGGCAACGAAAAGCGGATCGGTGGAGCGAGTGACGATGTCACCGTGGGCTAAAGCAAAGCCCTCTACTGATTCGGCTACTACGTTGTCCGGTGAGTTGATGAGCTTTTTCATCATCCTTCTCCTTAGGGTTTCATTGGCCTAGAGCACTCTTCACGGATTGCTGCCGAGCCTACCCGCGCTACCGGATACTGTGCCTGATTCTACTGCCTCCGCGCTCGCTACCACTTGCGCAGGTAATCGATGCGCTCTTGAAGCTGCTCAGCATTGCACAATGCGGTGGGCGGGCCCCCGCAGGCCTTGCGGGCTTCGGTATGTATGGCGCCGTGTGGGCGTCCGGTGCGTTGGGCGGTGATAGACACTACTGTGTTGAGCTCCTTGCGCAACGCGGAAATCTCATCCACCACACCTGGCTGGGAACCGGCGCTGCTCGCCGACGCCTCCGCCCCGCGCTTGGGCGCATGTGGGGTGCCGTAGAGCTTGCGGCGTTGTTCCTCCGCCGCCTCTGCAGCCCGGCGCGCCTTCTCTTCTGCCTCACGGCGGTCCAGCTCATCGGACTGCTTCTTGCGTAAGAGGTCCTTGACCTGGTCGGCGTCGAGAAGCCCGGGGATGCCGAGGAAATCCTCTTCTTCATCGGTGATATTGCCCGTGGTGAACTGCGAGCCGTTGTAGAGCAGTCCTGAGAATTCTGCTTCCGCGCCTAAGGATTCATAGGAAGGTTCGAGCATGTCCGGTTCGGACTTCTTCTTATTGGCGTCCTCGAGCAGCTCATCGTCCCAGCCTTCCTTGTCGGGGTTTTTCTCCCCTCCCAGGACGTGGTCGCGTTGCTTCTCCATGTTCTCGGCAAGTCCCAAGAGCACCGGCACGGAAGGAAGAAAGACTGAGGCTGTCTCGCCGGGCATGCGGGAGCGCACGAAGCGGCCGATGGCCTGTGCGAAGAACAACGGTGTCGAAGCAGAGGTGGCATACACGCCCACTGCGAGGCGGGGAACGTCGACGCCCTCCGACACCATGCGCACGGCCACCATCCACTCGTCGGTGGATTCAGAGAACTCCGCAATACGCGCCGAGGAGCCTGGGTCATCGGAGAGGATGACAGAGACTGGGGTATTCGAAATCTGCTTGAGGATTTTCGCGTAGGCGCGCGCCGTCGTCGTATCGGTAGCGAGTACGAGACCGCCGGCGTCCGGCATGTTGCGGCGCATCTGCATCAGCCGTGTGTGCGCCGCCTGCAGGACGGTGGGGATCCACTCGCCTTTAGGGTCGAGGGCCGTGCGCCAGGCGCGGGCGGTCTGCTCCGGATTGAGAATATCTCCGAGACGGGCCGCATGTTCCTCACCGGCACTATCGCGCCAGCGAGACTCGCCGGAGTAGCTGAGGAAGACCACGGGGCGCACGACGCCGTCGGCAAGCGCATCGCCATAGCCATACGTGTGATCGGAGCGGGAGACCAAGTGCCCCTCCCCGTCCTCCTCGTAGCGCACGAAGGGGATCTGCGAGTCATCGGAGCGGAAGGGAGTACCGGTCAGCGCGAGGCGGTGCTCCGCATCATCATAGGCTTCCCGCACGCCGTCGCCCCAGCTCTTGGCGTCGCCGGCGTGGTGGATCTCATCGAGGATCACCAGGGTGCGCCGGGCTGAGGCCACCGCGCGGTGTTTGAAGGGGTGCATGCCCACCTGCGCATAGGTCACCACGACACCGTCCATCGCGGGGTTGACTCCCGAGGAGTTTGTGAACTTGGGGTCGAGCGCTAGCCCTACGCGGGAGGCGGATTCCGACCACTGCACTTTAAGGTGCTCGGTGGGCACCACCACGATGACGCGCTCTACGGTGCGGTCCGCCATGAGCTCTGTGGCCACGCGCAGGGCGAAGGTGGTCTTACCTGCACCTGGCGTTGCCACCGCCATGAAATCCTTCGGCTTGGTGGCTAGGAACTTATCCAAAGCCGCGCGTTGCCACACGCGCAGCGAACCATTATTGGCAAATCTTTGTGCTGGAGTCTGTGTAGACACGGTCAGCGACTATCCCCCTCTAGTTATCCCAACATCCCGCTTCTGTGAAGTTCTCTATCCCTAATGCTTGGCATCGACGCAGGATGAACGTCGATGCCAAGCTTAACGGCGGCGCAAGCTCTTATAGACGCGCTCGCAGTCAGGGCACACGGGCGAACCAGGCTTGGCTTGCTTGGTTACCGGGAAGGTCTCCCCGCACAGGGCAACGACGTACTTGCCGTTGACCGCAGAGTCGAGGATCTGGTTCTTCTTCACGTAGTGGAAAAACTTCGGGGTGTCGTCGTTGGTCGACGTATCCTCGCGGACATCAGGGCGCTCAATAGTCTTAGTCGTCGTACTCACGCCCACTATCATGCCGCATCAGTATCGAAGTTGGCGAGTCCTCCAGCTACGCTGATAGGCATGACCCCTTCGAACTCGCGCGATAACACCCGCCATACCCCACGATCGGGGCAGCGGCGCGGACGCCGATTCGGGCGCGAAACGCACCTCATCACCACGGCCAAACTCGCCCCGGGTCAAGACCGGCATCGCCGCGAGATCATCTACTCCATACTGCAGTTTCTGCGCGTTCCATCCCTCCTGATAGCCGGGGCCATGGTTTATGTTTGGCAGTGGTGGATCCCCGCCGCCCTAGTCGTGGCCGTCACCTTCCCCCTCCCCTGGATCGCTGTGGTCATTGGCAATGGCCGGGGTCAAAAGAAAGACAAGCGCGAAAAAGCTGTTTATAAACCAGCCCTTGCCCGGCAAATGGCGCAAGCGCAACGTGAGGAACTCACCAGCGGTTCCCATGGTGAACTGCCCGGCGCGCCTGGGCGGCACCATCCCACGTCAGGAGCAGACGCCAACAGTACTGCAACTGACACTATTGACCACGAAGATTAGAACATCACTGTTTCCCTCCCCGATGCATTTAAGGATTCTCTTGTGAGCACCCAGCAGCCTTCTCCTTTTGGCCCAGCGATGAACCCGGAACACCCCATCGCGGACGTTGCGGCAGAGCTTTCCCGAGTCTTTGCGGACGCAGGGTTTAGTGCGGATGGCATCGCAGGCCACCTGGGGCCCGAGTACACCGAAGCCCTGCACCGCGGCGAGCCCGCCGCAGTTGCGCTAGGAGCAGGCGGTGATTCCCGCCTGGACCATCTCATCCGTATCTTCTTGCTGCATGAACACGTGCCAGCCACGCTGTTTTCCGACGTCCTCGGCGCACGCCTAGCTACCCAGCTCATTGATTGCGGTGTCGTGCTTAGCGACGAACACGGCACCGCCTACGTGGCTTATGACATTCGACCGCACATCATCGTGGGCAAGAATCGTGTCGTGTTCTCCGATGTTGATGCATCTCTGGTGGATCACGTCCCCGGCCCCGAGCATGTGTTGGGAGTGGGCTCGGCCAGCCTGTCCTTGTTGCATTCAACGCCAACCACACCGGTGGAATCAGTACTAGATTTGGGCACGGGTTCGGGCGTCCAGGTCCTCGGACAGCTGGATTCTGCGCAACGCATTGTGGCTACCGACGTCCATGAGCGAGCCCTCGAACTAGCCCGCGCCACCGTCCTAACCGCGGAGGCGGAAGACCGCGTTGAGCTACGCCACGGCTCCTGGTACGAACCCGTTGAGAATGAGCGCTTCGACCGCATCGTGGCTAACCCTCCATTCGTGGTTGGCTTGCCCGAAGTGGGCCATGTCTATCGAGACTCCGGCCTCAACCTGGATGGAGCAAGCGAGCTGGTGGTGTCCCAGGCAGTCGAGCATCTCAACCCTGGGGGTACTGCGCACGTACTCGCTGCCTGGGTGCATCAAGGCGAAGAATCATGGCAGCAGCGTGTCGGCTCGTGGCTGCCGGATACCGGCGTTGCCGCATGGATCATTCAGCGCGATGTGGCGGACCCAGCGTTATATGTCTCAACCTGGTTGAGCGATGAATCCGTGGATGTTCGCAGCTCTGAAGGCCAAGAGCGGTCACGCCGGTGGCTGGAGCACTTCCGTAAACATGAGGTCACCGGAATCGGGTTTGGTTTCGTGGCCATCCAGCGCATCGGTGAGGACGAGCCCTCGGATATCTTGGCGGAGACCATGGCGCAGCCAGTTATCGATCCGCTCGGCCCGGAAGTGGAGGAATACTTCGCGCGCGTCGAATGGCTGCGCAACCTGCTGCCGGGTGAATTGGAAACTAAGCATGTGCAGCTGCGCCCCGGGGTGGCCCGTGAGGACGTTGCTCTGCCCGATGGGGACCTGGGCATGGGCTTTGAGCGCGCGGCGCTGCGGCTCAGCCGTACCGATGGCCCCCGCTGGCAGCACGATGTCGATGAACACCTCGCGGCTATTGTCGCCGGGCTTAACCCGAATGGTTTGAGCATCGGTGAAACCATTGAGCTCTATGCCGCCGCGCAGGGTTTTGAAGAAACCGAGTTGGTCAGCGCAGCGCTCCCGGCCATCGTGGACCTTATCCGCCATGGGCTTCTCATCCCGACCGAGCTGCTAGCTTTTAGCAACACTGAGTAGCCTCGCGCCCCCACTAAGAGCCTCTTTCCTCCTTCAATCCCCGCAGACTTCTCATCCGAGAAAGAACTCCTCTACAGAAAGGTTGTGTACTTCCCTGCCATGCGTGCTGTTTTAACCCGCGTTTCTGAAGCCTCTGTCACCGTGGACAACGACGTCGTTGGGTCCATTACCTGCCCCGACACCGGCGGCATCCTGGCACTCATCGGTGTGTCGCGGGAGGACATCGAGGCAGGTGGTGACTTCACCGCTAGCGACGGCCCAACCTTAGAGGAGAGGATGGACACGATGGCGCGCAAGATCGCCGAGCTGCGCATCCTCGAGGGTGAAACCAGCGTGGTCGATAGCGGTGCGCCAGTTCTGGTGGTCAGCCAGTTCACTCTCTACGGACGAACCGCGAAAGGCCGCCGCCCTTCGTGGCCAGATGCGGCCCCAGGAGAAGCCGCGGAGCCAGTGATTCAAGGAGTTGTTGCGCGCCTGCGCGAACGCGGCATCACCGTGGAGGAAGGCCGCTTCGGAGCGATGATGCGCGTCTCCTCGGTCAACGAAGGGCCGTTCACCGTGCTCGTGGAGGTCTAGATGCGGCGTGCCTCCCCCAAAATGGCCTAAAGACTCCTTCTTCCCGTGGGAGTATGAAACTTTTTCGAGCCACGGGAACTAACTGCGCCGAAAGCTCGTTGTAGGAGATGAACCAAGCCGCAACTTAGGAGGCATGAGATGGCCACATCATCCGCTGCTAGCGTCCAGGACGAGGACGGACAGGAAGTTGACCGCGGCTCACGCCGTAACCAGACAAATGACAATCCCTCCGCGGACTTGGTCCGCGTTTATCTCAACGGAATCGGCAAAACTGCGCTGCTGAGTGCTGAGGATGAGGTTGAGCTCGCACAGACCATCGAGGTTGGCCTGTACGCTGAGTACAAGCTCGCGAATGCCGAAAAGTTGACCCGCGCTGAGAAGCGCGACTTGAAGATTTTGGCCCGCGAAGGCAAGAAGGCACGCTCCCACCTATTGGAGGCCAACCTGCGTCTCGTGGTCTCCCTGGCTAAGCGCTATACCGGCCGTGGCATGCCGCTGCTGGACCTCATCCAGGAAGGTAACTTGGGCCTGATCCGTGCGATGGAGAAGTTTGATTATGCCAAGGGCTTCAAGTTCTCCACGTATGCAACGTGGTGGATCCGCCAGGCCATTACCCGCGGCATGGCTGACCAGTCCCGCACTATCCGCCTCCCTGTGCACCTGGTTGAGCAGGTAAATAAGCTTTCCCGCATTAAGCGCGAGATGTACCAGTCCTTGGGCCGCGAGGCCACGAATGAGGAGCTCGCTGAAGAATCCGGAATCGAAGAGTCCAAGATCGAGATGCTGCTGCGCCAATCCCGCGATCCTGTCTCCTTGGACATGCCAGTCGGTACCGATGAGGAAGCCCCGTTGGGTGACTTCATTGAGGATGCCGAGGCAACGGATGCCGAGACCGCAGTAGTGGCCTCCATGCGCCACTCCGATATCCGCTCCGTGATTGGTTCCCTCGAGGAACGCGAACAGGATGTCATCCGCCTGCGCTATGGCTTGGACGATGGCGTCCCGCGTACCCTCGACCAGATTGGCCGCAAGTTCGGCCTCTCTCGTGAGCGCGTTCGCCAAATCGAGCGTGAGGTCATGGCCAAATTGCGCGAGGGCAACCGTGCGGACCGCCTCCGCGAGTACGCTCTCTAAACCTTAACTTCCTTCCTAGTCTTAGCCATCGAGCAATGCCCTTACGGCCCAGTTGACTTATGCTGCTGGGCCGCAGAGGACGTTGCTCGGTGGCTTTTGTTTTCCTCACGGTGGTCCTCAGCCCTCAATGCTTTTAAATCCCGCCCACTCCCCTGCCGGACGCACAGTGCTGCGCGCGCTCAGCTTTCGAAAAATGCGCTATTGTTTAAGATATTCTCTTAATAGACTTCTATTACCGGGCCTAAACCTATGTGGCTACGGACCGCCGACAACGCAGAAAGGTAAGCCCACGTGAGGGACCTAGTTGACACCACGGAAATGTATCTGCGAACCATCTACGAGCTCGAAGAGGAAGGTATTACCCCACTGCGCGCTCGCATTGCAGAGCGTTTAGAGCAGTCCGGACCGACCGTCTCCCAGACCGTGGCCCGGATGGAGCGCGATGGACTTCTCCACGTGCGCACCGACCGCAGCCTTGATCTCACTCAGCAGGGCCGCGAATTGGCTACCAACGTCATGCGCAAACACCGCTTGGCTGAGCGGTTGCTCACGGATGTCCTTGGTCTGGATATCCACAAGGTCCACGACGAGGCCTGCCGGTGGGAACACGTCATGAGCGAAGAGGTGGAAAAGCGAGTCGTCGCGGTGCTGGAGGATTCATCCCGCTCACCTTTCGGCAACCCAATCCCCGGTTTGGGACAGCTGGGTTTGTCTCCGGCAGAGCTCGACTTGGGCACTCGCGCCATCGACCTTCCCACGGGGCAAGAAACCGAGGCCACCATCGTGCAAATCAATGAGGTCTTGCAAGCTGATAATTCCACCTTCCACGACCTGTATGCCTGCGGAATCCAGGTTGGCTCGCACGTCACCGTAGTCAATGAGAGCGGGACGATTAGGCTGACAACAACATCAGGGCATACTGTCGAGCTTGTCGACGACCTCGCTCACGCCATCCGCGTCAAGGAGGACTAAATCCAATGAAACTGTTAGTTACCGGCGGCGCCGGCTATGTCGGCAGCGTATGCGCGGCCGTTCTCGTTGAAAAAGGCCATGATGTCACCATCATCGACAATTTCTCTACCGGCAACCGCGAGGCCATCCCGGAGAAGGCGCGCCTCGTTGAAGGCGACGTAGCCGATGTCGCTCGTGAGGTGTTGTCTGAGGGCGGTTTCGAAGGAGTCTTGCACTTCGCGGCCCGCTCCCTCGTGGGCGAATCTGTGGAGGCCCCAGCTGACTATTGGCAGCACAACGTGGTCACTACGCTAAAGCTGCTCAACGCTATGCGTGAATTCGAGGTCACCAACCTCGTCTTTTCCTCAACCGCTGCCACCTACGGTGAGCCGGCGCAGGTACCGATCACGGAGACGATGCCCACCCAGCCGACGAATCCTTATGGCGCATCGAAGCTTGCCATCGACTACATGATTACCTCTTATGCCCAGGCCTATGGCTTGGGGGCGACTTCCCTGCGCTACTTCAACGTCGCCGGCGCCTACGGCGATATCGGAGAGAACCGCGAGGTAGAAACCCACCTCATTCCGCTTGTCCTGCAGGTAGCGCTGGGACATCGCGAGAAGATTTTCATCTTTGGCGATGACTACGCCACCGCCGATGGCACCGCAGTGCGCGATTACATCCACATTCGCGACTTGGCCGAAGCCCATGTATTGGCGCTGGGGAGCAATTCCGCTGGCACCCACCGCATCTATAACCTCGGCTCCGGGGATGGCTACTCGGTCAAGCAGGTTATTGAGGCCTGCCGCGAAGTCACTGGACACCCCATCCCAGCAGAGCTTGCGCCGCGGCGTGCTGGTGACCCCGCGACGCTCGTGGCTTCCTCAGACAAGATTAAATCCGAGCTCGGATGGAACCCGATCCGCACCGACCTGAAGACCATCGTCACGGATGCTTGGAACTTCACCCGGCAGCTCGGCGAGCGGGCTCATTCCGCTCGGCGCTAAGCGTCTTTTCTGCAGGCTCCTCACCTAGGGCGGTGTCATAAGCCTTGAGCGCCCCTGTATGAATCGAATCACGTATCTTTTCATGCAGGCCATGGCGGTATGCTTGGCACAGCAGCGCGCCGAGGCGGTGGCTGGGAAACTCCTCCGTGACGAGCTGCAATGCTGGTCCGGCAAGGATATCCCACTCCTGCTCCAACTGCGCTAATGCGAAAAGAGTCAGCGCATTCGCCCGCAGCTCCCCACCGAATGTGCGGGCCGCTGCGAGGAGAAGGGTCGCCCCGGTTTCGCCTGACTTTGCGCAGATATCTACCACGAGGTCGCGCGTCCACGTCGTCGCTAGCCACACTGCGCAAGATTCCAGTAGCTTGCTGTCCTGTTCTGCTTCTTCCGCCGATGCCACTTGGTCAAGCGCCCACTGGGCATCCTCAAGAAAGTGATCCAGCAAGTCTTTGCGCTTCTTCCCTTGCGCAACGGCCACCTGCTCGCGAAACCGCGCCGCAGTATCGCGTGCTTGCTGCGCTAAGACTTCGGCTTCCTCGGCGTCGAGGTAGCTATTCCCAGGTGCAAAGACGGCAAAGAAATCCTCCCTGTTTAACTCCGGTACCACATTGTGGTCAACGCAAGAGCGCATCGAAGGGGCGTCGGTCAGCGCCGGTATAGTCCCCTCCACCCACTTCTTCATCGGCCCGCTACCGTCCGCGTTGACTGTTCCATGCAGCAAGACATAAGGCGCATTCTGGGTGATTTCTTGGGCATACCATGCGGCGTCGATCTCTACCCCATCCTCAGCACGGTCCAGGCCATAAAGCCAGTGGGACACTTCCCGCAGTTCGGTGAGAGACTGCTTCGAGATGAGGAAGGCAAAGACGCCTTCGCGGGCATGCTCCGCTAGTAATGGTGCGATATCTGTGATCGCTCCTTGGGCATCCGTGATGTCGACGCGAGCGAGCGGCCCCATGGCTGGGCCGCGTGGAGTGGTGTCGATGGCCATAAACACCACCGATTCGGTGGGATAGAAGCCTAAGAGGCCCGGGATGTTAGCGAGAAGATGACCTGGAGTTGTTATCGGCGGTGTACGGTCTGTGTGCGTTGAAAATGTGTTCATACCCTGTAGCCTGAACCAGCAGCGGCAGCTAATGCTAGGGATACCCCGGCGCGCACGGCATATCTGTGGATAACAAGTCCGGACTGCCGCTCAATCCATGGGAAGCCACTGGGTTATCCACACCTTGGCAAAGGCAAGCCTGGAAGAAGTAGTGACTGTATGGCATGCTTGTACGATCATCACCAGATCCCGCAGGCAGTCCCGCATAGGCAGCCTCGACGGGTTTGTGTTCTCCTTGGAGCACCATTTCAACTGGGAATAGGCAGCAAGCCCTAAGCGTTGCATGACACAGAACGCTGATGAAGTCCGTACGCTCGTTATGAAGCGCACGATGAGAAGGAGGAATCACTACCATGCAGGAAGAACAGCGCCGCATGTATGAACTGGAGTATCCCGCTCCAGTGGTCAAGGATGATTCGACTCCAGACAACGGCCCCACGATGATCGTTGCTATGAATGGTTATGCCGATGCCGGACAGGCCGTCGAAGCCAGTGCCGATCACCTCAAGGCCGCTTTGGAAAACCGCCAGCTGGCCTCGTTTAACAATGATGAGCTCATTGATTACCGCTCGCGCCGCCCCGCCGTCACCATCGATCATGACCGTACGGTGGAGATTGAGAACACTGACTTGGGCATCAAGGTGCTGCGGGATAACTCTGGCACTCCATTCTTGCTTCTTTCGGGCCCTGAACCGGACTTGCGGTGGGAGGCCTTTACGGATGCGGTGGTGAACTTGGTGGAGAAATTCGATATCAAGAACACCATCATGCTCTACTCGGCGCCCATGCCGGTGCCGCACACCCGCCCCACTGTGGTAACAGCGCATGGTAATTCCCCGGAGCTCCTTAACTCAATGGTGCGCATGGAATCCACCATGATGGTCCCCGGCGCCGCCGCTCTGTATATCGAGCGAGCCTTGGACAAGAAGGGCCGCCGCGTCGCCGGGTACACCGCTCATGTTCCGCATTACCTGGCCGCCTCCCCGTACCCGTCGGCCACGCTGCGTCTTTTGGATTCGGTGGCGAGCGCAGCTGGCCTCAACATCCCGCTGGGCAGCTTGGAAGCAGACGTGACTCGCGTTAACCAGCAGTTGGAGGAGCAGGTTACCAACTCTGAGGAGATTGCAGGCGTGGTCCACCAGCTGGAGGAACAATACGATGCCTACATGGAGCGCTACCGCTCCCGCCACCCGCAGGCCATCATGCCGGGCGAAGAGCACATGCCTACTGGTGAGGAGATCGGAGCAGACTTCGAAGCTTTCCTCGCGGGCCTCGACGAGAACCCGGATATCCTCTCCGAAGAGATCGATGACCGCGAAGACAACTACGGTCGGGAGCAAGGCCCCGGCTCGGATATGGATGATGACATCTAATCGCGGTTAGGTATACCGCACGAACACAAGCACCGAGGACAGGTATCCGGGACTCTAGGGCGGAGGCCTAGTCCGCGGTGCTTTTCGCCTAAGGTGGGACGGGTGAACCTTTCTCAGATGTTGCCCGATCTCGCCGAAGTCCCCGAGTCGATGGTTGATGAGGCCATCTGGGACACATTTTTGTCCTGGACTTCTGGCCGCGGTATTTCGCTTTACCCAGCGCAGGAAGAGGCCTCCCTCGGCATCCTTGCCGGGGATAACGTCATCCTGGCAACTCCCACTGGGTCCGGTAAGTCCATGGTGGCCAACGCCGCCCACTTCATTGCTTTGGCGCGCGGCCAGCGTAGTTTCTACACCGCACCTATCAAGGCCTTGGTGAGTGAGAAATTCTTCGCGCTCTGTGAGATTTTCGGCCCCGAGAACGTCGGCATGATGACCGGTGATGCCACGGTCAACGGCTCCGCTCCCATCATCGCCGCGACGGCCGAGATTGTGGCGAATATTGCGCTGCGTGATGGCGCGGAAGCCGCCATTGATCAGGTAATCATGGATGAGTTCCATTACTACTCCGAGCCCGAACGCGGCTGGGCCTGGCAGGTACCGCTGCTGGAGCTACCGAAGGCCCAGTTCTTGCTCATGTCCGCTACCTTGGGCGATACCGCCTGGCTGGAGAAGGATTTGACGGAGCGTACTGGCCGCACGACGACACTGGTGGCGGGAACAACGCGCCCGGTGCCCCTCGACTTCTCTTATGTCTTTTCTGCAGTCCACGAGACCATCGAGGAGCTACTCGCCGACGGCAAAGCCCCTGTCTATGTCGTCCATTTCTCTCAGCGCGAGGCCTCGGATCGCGCGCAGGCACTAACTTCGCTGTCGAAGATCATCACCCCTGAGGAGAAGGAGGCCATTGCCGCTGAGCTCGCGGGCTTCCGCTTCACCACGACGTTCGGCAAAGACCTCTCTAAGCTTCTACGTAAGGGCATCGGTGTGCACCACGCTGGCATGTTGCCGAAATACCGGCGCTTGGTTGAGCGGTTGGCGCAGAAGGGCCTTCTCAAGATTATTTGCGGTACCGATACTTTGGGTGTGGGCATCAACGTTCCCATTCGCACAGTCCTGATGACCGGCCTTGCTAAATATGATGGAACCCGCCAACGCATTCTGAAGTCCCGGGAATTTCACCAGATTGCTGGCCGCGCTGGCCGCGCCGGTTATGACACAGAAGGCACCGTCGTGGTGCAGGCGCCAGAGCATGAGATTGAGAACGCCAAGGCGCGGCGCCGTGTGGGCGATGACCCAGCAAGGCTCAAGAAGCTGAAAAAGAAGTCTGCGCGCGACGGTGAAGTGTCCTGGTCGGAACAGACTTACGCACGGCTTATCGACGCCGAACCGGAGCAACTAACGTCCCAGTTCCGAGTGTCCAATTCTATGTTGCTCAACGTGCTCGCCCGCCACGGGAACGGCTATGAGCATCTCAAGCACCTGCTGCGCACGAGCCACAACACGCGTGCCCGCCAGAACGAGGACATCCTGACGGCGTTGAGCCTGTTCCGGGGACTTCTCAATTCGGGCGTGGTGCAAAAGTCTACAAAAGGGCTCGATATCTACGGACGCCCCTACCACGTCGTGCGAGAGATGCCGCGCGATTTCGCCTTGAACCAACCTTTGGGGCCCTTCGCGCTGGCAGCGCTCACCTTATTAGATCCAGATTCGGATACTTATGCACTCGACGTCATCTCCGTGTTCGAGGCGGTACTTGATGATCCACGCCAGGTGCTCATTGCACAGCAAAAGCAGCGACGCGGCGAGGAAATCGCAGCACTCAAGGCTGAGGGCGTGGACTATACCGAGCGCATGGCCATCGTGGAGGAGATCACGTGGCCAAAGCCCCTGGAAGAGCTCCTCGAACAGTCCTATGAGACCTTCTGCCAGACCAACCCATGGGCTAAGGAGTTCGAGCTGCGGCCGAAGTCTGTAGTGCGCGACATGCTGGAGAGCGCCATGACTTTTTCCGATCTCGTCGCCACCTACGGCCTTGCCCGCTCGGAAGGCGTCATTTTGCGCTACCTGACCGATGCCTGGCGCACGCTCAAGCAATCCATCCCTGCGGAGTTCCTCACCGAGGAACTCGAGGACATTATCGTCTGGCTCGGTGAGCTTATCCGCCAAGTCGATTCTTCGCTTGTCGACGAGTGGGCTGAGCTGGCTGGCGAGGACTCTCCCATTTCCCAGGAGGATTTGGACCGCGAGTTGGCCTTCGGAGTCGAGGATCCCACCGCCTTGACCGCGAATCAGCGGGCTTTCAGCATCATGGTGCGCAACTACTTTTTCCGACTTGCCCAGCTCTTTGCGTTGGAGAAGGAAGAGCGCTTGGCAGACCTGTTGGACTACTTGGAGGAGATTCCTGACTTTGGCCGTGCCCTCGATGACTACTTCGATGACTACGAGGACATCGACACTGGGCCAGCGGCTAGGGGCCAGGAATACTTTGTCTTGGACAAAGGCGACACGAGCTCGGGCGTTCGTGGCGTTGGCGGCTCGCGGTCGTGGACCGTGCGTCAGATCCTTAAGGACCCAGAGGGTGATAACTCCTATCAGCTCGTTGGCACCGTAGATCTCGATGCCTCCGATGAAGTCGGGGAAGTGCGGCTATCTGAGCTGCGCGTGGAGTACTAGGGCGCATAAGCAGGGACTATTAATACCCCCTTTCTGTATTAATAATTTCTACCCACCGCATATTATGCGTATGATTGGGAATGAGCACGCCACAACAGATAGACGAACGCAAGCTTTCCCCTATCCCTCACGCCAGCGGAGCTCCCGCGGCCGAGCGCCTCACACCTGGCTCCTTCACCATGAAGGTTCTCAACGGTATCTCCATCGCCGTCGTTGTGTCGCTCGTCCCACAAGCACTGCTCGGTGAATTAGCCAAGGCACTACTCCCCTTGTGGTCCGGCGCATCCACCGTCATAGCACTGACGGGCCTAGCCGCAAGCCTCTTGCCGGTAATGATCGGCGTCCTGGTAGGCATCGAATTTAAGATGACTCCAATCCAGACTGCTGCAGTTGGTATTGCGTCCTTCTGCGGCTCAGGCGTGGCCACTGTTAACCCCGAAGGCGGCTTCTTCCTCAAAGGCACCGGTCTTGTTATCAACTCAGGCATTACCGCAGCCATAGCAGTGGGATTATTGCTCTTTATCGGCGACAGGCTGAAGAACTACTCTATTTTGTTGCTATCCACCATCGTGACGCTGGTGGCGGGCACCATCGGATGGGCTGTCACCTTCCCCATCGTCAAGGTCTTCACCCTCTGGCTGGGCAACTTGGTCAATGGCGCAACGACCTTGCAGCCCGTTCTTATGGGCGTTGTCCTCGCAGTCCTTTTCGCCATCATGATTGTCTCCCCGGTCTCCACAGTCGGCATTGCCACTGCCATCTTCATCGACGGCATCGCCTCCGGAACCGCGAACCTGGGCGCCGTCGCCGCCGGATTCACGCTCCTCGTTGCCGGCTGGCGTGTCAACGGCTTCGCCACCTCTATCCTGCACGTTTTGGGATCCCCCAAGGTGCAAATGGCCAACATGCTATCCAAACCAGTCACCTTCCTGCCCGTGATTTGTTCCGCTGCCGTGCTGGGCGGCGTCGGTGGCGCTTTAGGAATCTCCGGCACCCCTATCTCTGCTGGCTTCGGTATCTCTGGTCTCATGGGCCCACTGGCAGCCCTCAATTACGAAGGCTGGGGCTGGAGCGCCGGCAACGTGATGATTATTACCTTCGTTTATGTCATCCTTCCTCTCGCCCTTGCGCTGCTCTTTTGCTGGCTCTTTGAAAAGGTTCTACACCTGACTAGGGCTGAGTACTTTTCTCTCGACTTTAAGTAGGCATCCGGGGAGTACAGTGGGGGCCGCTATGAACCCACAAAACTCCCCAGCCACCAGCATCCGCCTCGCAGGCGTCCATTTTGAGACCCACGAGGACGCCGTCACAGTGCATTGGCTCCTCGGAGGCATGCCCCACCACCGTGACGTCGTGTTCACCCTGCACACGCTCGATCTGGAGCTCACCGCTCACTTCGAACAAGAGCAGCTCACGTCGATGGAAATCTCTTCCTTCGGCGAGGACACCAGGGACGCCCACCGTCGGGTTGATTACCCCTACGAGTACACCCCGGAAGAGTTGACTGTTACCCTCCCCACCGCTCATTTCAACCTCTCGGAAGAAGTGTTTACCATGGCTCTTTCCGTGGACGGTGCGGCATGCGGTGAATGGACCGGCACTATAATCTAAGCCTTCACTCTCTGCATTCAGCTAAGCCTACACACGCTTTACAAGGCCCTGACCAGCGGCGATACTGGAACATAAGAAGTTCTCTAGACAACTGCGAAAGCACTAGAGAGCCACGCATATTCTGGTATCCAAGGAGCTGGCAATGCCACAACATATCAGCGAACCCCACGGAGCCTCACACAACGCTCGTCTGAACTCTCTTCGCGCAGGTGTACTTGGGGCTAACGACGGCATCGTCTCCGTCGCGGCACTTCTACTTGGCGTCGTTGGTTCTGGGGCGTCGGCAAGCGCCATCCTCACCGCCGGCCTAGCCGCAACGGTGTCGGGCGCTGCCTCCATGGCACTCGGAGAATATGTCTCTGTTTCGGCACAACGCGACTCCGAGCGCATGATGATAGACAAGGAGACCCGCGAGCTGGCAGATCTCCCCGAGCAAGAGCATGCCGAGCTCGTTTCTATGCTCGCCAGCTACGGCATGCATACCGAAACCGCGGATACTGCCGCCCGCGAGATCGCTGCCGAAGATAGACTTCTCGAGGCACACCTTCGACTGGAGATGGGCATTGATGGCGAAGACCTGACAAATCCTTGGCACGCCGCGTTTTGGTCGGCCGTATCCTTCCTTGCCGGCGCCGCACTCCCCCTGTTATCAATCTTCCTCGCACCCATGAGCATGGCTGCAGCAACAGTCGCCATTGTTACCCTGATCGCCCTGGCAATCACGGGCTACGTTTCGGCACGCCTCGCTGACACGGATGCCGCGCGCTCCGTCTTCCGCCTAGTCATCGGTGGCGCTCTCGGCCTCGCCATTACCTATGGCATCGGCGTAGCCTTCGGCGGGGTCATCGGCTAGCCCATGCTAGGACACTTTCCTCTGCCCCAGGTCCGGGCCCAAGCCGACAATGCACAAAGTCCCACTCACCGCAGTGCGAGCGGTGCGTGGGACTGCTTAACTGCGCTTGGGAAAGCGCACTGAGTCATTTACTCAGCGGAGCGTACGGCTTCGGCCTGGAGCGCTTGTGCAACGGCCTCAACCACACCAGCGACCTTGATGCCTTCCCAAATCTGCTCCTTGGTCACGCCTTCCTCGAGGAGAGTATTAGCGTGTGCGGACAGGCAGTGCTCGCAGCCGTTGATGGCGGAGACGACGGTGCTCCACAGCTCGAACGTAGCCTTGTCTACGCCAGGCTTAGCAATGATATTCATGCGCAGACCGAACTTGACCTGGGCAAAATCATCGCCCAACCAGCTCTTTGCACGGTAGGCCACGTTGTTCATAGCCATCACCGTGGCGGAACCGAGAGCTGCGTCAACTGCCTCCTCGCTGAGGTGCTCGCGGGCTTCCTCGAGAATCTCCGACAGCACCAGATCATTGCGGGTCGCAGCAGCTGCAGCAACCAAGCTGCCCCACAGCTGTTCCTCATTCAGCTCGGTGCTACGCGTAAGGGAACCAATGTTGAGCTTCTGATCCTTGGCATATGCCGGAAGCGCGGACTTCAGATTTTCGATGGACACTAATGTAACTCCTTTAAGGTTGGGCGGTTGTGCTTAGTGCTGGTTTACAGAGCGGACTTAACAACCTCGAGCTTGTCGATGTTCTTGGTCGGGTCATTAGCCTCCCAGTTGCAGGCACAGACCTCTTCAGACTGCAGGGCGTCCAGCACGCGCAGAACCTCATCTACGTTGCGGCCGACAGCATCCGGAGTCACGGACACGAACTGGATAACACCGTCCGGGTCGATGATGAAGGTCGCGCGGTCAGCAACACCGTCGGCATTCTCCACACCCAGGGCACGGATCAAGTCGTGGCGAATATCAGAGAACATCGGGAACGGAACTTCCTTCAGCTCCGGGTGGGTTGCACGCCAGTTGAAGTGTGCGAACTCGTTATCGGTGGAGCCGCCAAGAACCTGGGTATCGCGGTCCAGGAATTCTTCATTCAGCTTGCCAAAAGCTGCAATTTCCGTCGGGCAGACGAAGGTGAAGTCCTTCGGGTAGAAGAACACGACCTTCCACATCCCCTGGTACTTGTCCAGAGACACCTGCTCAAAGTAGTCCTCAGGCTGGTTGGCGTTGACGTCGTGGAGGTCGCCACCCTTCAGCGCGGTCAGCTCGAACTCCGGGAACTTCTCACCAACGGTCAAGATAGGCATAGAAGACTCATCTCCTTCAATAGTCACAACAATGCACAAAAGTGATGCAAATCTCTACGACCGCACACCACTTTGCCTTTTAACTGGTACGCAGTCGCTTGCTTGTTGAGTATGCCACGGAGGGCTTCGCACGTCAATAGGCTCCACGAATTAGAGGTGTTAGAGTTATAGGCATGAACAATAAGGAGTATCGCCCAACCCTCGCCCAGTTGCGCACCTTCGTCACGATTGCGGAAAACAAGCACTTTGGAACCGCAGCCGCCAAACTGGATATCTCCCAACCTTCGCTCTCCCAGGCCCTCGTCGCACTCGAGCAAGGTTTGGGAGTACAGCTGATCGAGCGCTCGACCCGCAAGGTTATTGTGACGTCTACAGGTGAAGCGCTACTCCCTTATGCCAAGGCAGCACTCGAAGCTTCCGATGCTTTCCTCAGCCAAGCGCGCGGGGCTAGCGGCACGCTTAACGGCCCCCTTACTATCGGCATCATCCCCACCATCGCGCCCTATATTTTGCCGGGGCTGCTGCAGTCCATCAGCGAGACTTATCCCGATTTAGAACCCCGCTTCGTCGAGGAACAGACCCAGCACTTGCTGGACAAGCTGCGCGAGGGCAACCTGGACCTAGCCATTGTTGCTCTGCCCACCGAAGCCCCAGGAATGGTGGAGATCCCTCTCTACAGCGAGACCTTCACCGCAGTCACCCCGGCAGAGCACCCACTTGCGGGTCGAAAGGATCTCACGCTCGAGGATCTAGGGCACCTTGATCTGCTCCTGCTTGACGACGGCCACTGTCTCCGCGACCAAGTCCTCGACCTGTGCCGCCGCGCGAAGGTCAATCCCTCCGAAGCCACCAATGCCGTCACTCGAGCCTCGTCGCTGACTACTATCTTGCAGCTGGTCATGGGAAACCTCGGCGCCACTCTCGTCCCCGAGTCCGCCCTGGCAACGGAATGCCAGAATCCGCGGCTCTCCGTCGCACACTTTGCCCCTTCTGTCACGGCGGAGCGGCACGTGGGGCTTGTCTTCCGCTCTTCCGCTGCCCGTGCCGATGAGTTCAGCGCTTTCGGGACCTTGGTCACCGCTGCCTTCCACGACGCCGCGGAGCGTTCCCGGACACTTTTCACGGCCTCCTAACTGTTCCCCAGCTCCAGCATCAGAGCTAAAGAAGACGACAACGCCGCCCCTAACTCACCTCATGAAGTCAGGGGCGGCGTTGCGTATCGATTCGACAGCTTAAGCCTTAGGCTGCAGGAGCATAGCGACCCTGGCACTGGCGGCACAGGTGTGCGGTTGCCAGCTGCAGTGCCGGCGCGATGATGATCAGTGCCAAGCCCAGGGTGATGAGGGAGGCGAAAGCCATCAGACCGGACAGGACAATGAACAGCAAGATGTGACCGTAGTTTTCCTTGCCCAGCTTCAGACCCTGGGAGAAAGCCTCACCAACGGAGGAGCTATCGGCTGCCAACCACGGCATGAGAGTGAAGAAGGGCTGAATGAACAGCGCAATCAGCATGACGATGATGACTCCGCCGAAGATAGAGCCAACGAGTGCAAAAATATCATTTTCACTGAGCTGCTCTGGGTTCTGGAGGTCCACACCTGCCACACCACCGAGGCCCACCATAAACAGGCCGACGATGACAATCACCAAGACAATCGCACCAAGAATGCCCAAGACGATGTTCACCACGAGCGGCGGTACCCAGCGAACACCCTGGAACAGGGTGCCCCACGTGGGGCTCGGCTTGTCGATTTCACGGTAGGCCAAACGATAAACAACCAGAGCAATGACAAAGGACAGGATGGACACCGCGAAGGAGAAGAGGTCCACCATGACGGAGGTCTCCGCCCCATCGGCGTTCTGCGCACCAACGCTGATTCCAATTTGTGGAACAAACTGAATAGCAAACACGACGACGGCGCCCAGCACCCACAAAAGTGCGTTACTGAGCGCGGCTTTGAAACCCCACTTGATAGCTTCGATAGCGCTGACCGGACCGGTGTAGGCCGGGCCGGCGCCTGGGCCTGGGCCTTCGTAGCTGGAGTCGCTTCCATAGCCCGCACCAGCGTAGCCTGGCTGGCCAGCCTCGTACCCACCATAGGACTGGGAGCCGTAGGCGCCGCCGCCATAATTGCCGTAGCTGCTGGACTGGCCGAAGCCAGCCTGATCTTCTGGGTGAGAAGTAGGCTCGTATTTGGGAAGTCCGCCGTTGTTTCCGGAGGAGTCGCCGGAGTTATGAGCCGGGTTGCTGCCAAAGCCCCGGTTGGAGCCGTTATCCTCCGGATTCGATTCAAAAGGATTAGTCATAATTCATACCCTTCATTGATTAGTGTTCACGCAATAAAAACGAGGGTACCAATATCTCCACCTCGACCTGTGAGCGAATAGCCTTCCGAGTAGACTTTTAGGTCGATTATGACTGCTACTCGCGAAGACCTTTACGGCGCTCTCACTTCGGTTTCCTTGAGTGATGAGCGCGCTTTCCGCCGTCGCCTGCGCAAGGCCCGCTCCCCCAAGGCCCTGAATGCCATTGGAGCCGATATCGCAGCCGCCCAAGACAAGGTGCGCACCATCGATGCGCATGTACCACCCATTACCTACCCCGAACAGCTTCCCGTCACTGGGCGCCGCGATGATATCGCCGAAGCTATCGAGAATAATCAGGTAGTCATCATCGCCGGTGAGACTGGTTCGGGAAAGACCACCCAGATTCCCAAAATCTGTTTGGAGCTCGGCCGCGGGCGTCGAGGGCTCATTGGGCATACTCAGCCACGACGTTTGGCAGCGCGCACGGTTGCTGAGCGCATTGCAGAAGAGCTTGACCAATCCATCGGGGACTCGGTCGGCTATGCCATCCGCTTCGATGACCGAGTCTCCTCCACCACCGCTGTGAAACTCATGACGGACGGCATCTTGCTGGCAGAAATGCAGCGTGACCGCTTCCTCAACGCCTATGACACGATCATCATCGATGAGGCACACGAGCGTTCGCTCAACATTGACTTCCTTCTCGGGTACCTCAAAAGGCTGCTGCCCAAGCGCCCCGACCTAAAGGTGATCATCACCTCCGCCACCATTGATCCGGAACGCTTCGCCAAGCACTTCGCTGACGCTCACGGTGAACCAGCGCCGATCATCGAGGTATCGGGGCGTACCTACCCCGTGGAGATCCGCTACCGCCCGCTCGAGGTCGAATCAGGTGGCAAGACCATCGACCTCGATCCCTTGGACACCCTCTGCGAAGCCATCGAAGAACTCATGGTCGAAGGCGAAGGAGACATTCTGTGCTTCTTCCCGGGCGAGCGCGATATCCGCGACGCCATGGAAGCCATCGAAGGGCGCCATTGGCGCAACGTGGAGGTCACTCCGCTCTTCGGACGACTGTCCAACCAGGAACAACATCGCGTCTTCCGCTCGCACCGCGGCCGCCGAATCGTGCTCTCTACCAACATCGCTGAGACCTCATTGACGGTGCCTGGCATTCGCTATGTCGTCGACACGGGCACCGCGCGCATCTCGCGCTATTCCACTCGCACCAAGGTGCAAAGACTGCCCATTGAGCCGATCTCCCAAGCAAGCGCTAACCAGCGCTCAGGCCGATGTGGTCGCGTTGCCGATGGCATTGCCATCCGCCTCTACAGTGAACAGGACTTCCTCTCCCGGCCAGAATTCACCGACCCCGAAATCCTGCGCACCAACCTGGCCAGCGTCATCCTGCAAATGATCTCGTTGCGCCTCGGTGATATCGCCGACTTCCCCTTCGTTCAATCCCCCGAACCGAAGGCCGTGCGCGATGGTCTGCTCCTCCTCCACGAACTGGGCGCACTCGAGGGCAAAGAAAAAGATGGGCTGCCGGTACTAACCCGAATTGGACGCAATCTTGCCCGCATTCCCGTGGATCCGCGCATGGCCCGCATGCTCGTTGAAGCCAACACCTCCGGATGCCTCCACGACGTCATGGTCATCGTTGCCGCGATGACCATTCAGGATGTGCGCGAGCGGCCTACCGACAAGCAAGCGCAGGCTGACCAGGCCCATGCTCGTTTTAAAGACAAGTCTTCAGACTTTATGGCAATGCTCAACCTGTGGGACTTTGTCCAAGAGGCTCGCGAGGAGATGAGCGGCAATGCTTTCCGCAAACGGATGAAGGCCGATTTCCTGCACTATATGCGCATCCGCGAGTGGTTCGACCTGGTGCGGCAGCTGCGGGACGTCGCCAAGCAGCTCGGTTGGAACGCTCAAGAGGGCACCGAGCGGCGCCCCGATGACATCCACATGTCGTTGCTCTCTGGCCTGTTGTCCAAT
Organism: Corynebacterium aurimucosum ATCC 700975; assembly: GCF_000022905.1. NCBI lineage: Bacteria > Bacillati > Actinomycetota > Actinomycetes > Mycobacteriales > Corynebacteriaceae > Corynebacterium > Corynebacterium aurimucosum. Next base: position 1,636,348 of record NC_012590.1, read on the forward strand.
ATCGGCGCACGTGACGGTAACTCCAAGGAGTTCATTGGCGCACGCAATACCCGCTTCCTGGTTTTCCCGGGATCAGCGCTTGCGAAGAAACCACCGGAGTTCCTCATGGCAGCCGAGCTGGTGGAAACCTCGCGACTGTGGGCACGCGATGTTGCCGCCATCGACCCGGCCTGGGTGGAAAAGCTGGCGAAGGATCTGTTGAAACACAACTATTCCGATCCAACATGGTCACGCAAGCGTGGCTCAGGGGTAGTTACCCAACGCTCGACGTTGTACGGCGTCACCGTGGTCGCGGACCGGACGGTGCCCTACCACCGAGTCGATCCTGCGGCGGCACGCGACATGTTCATACGCAATGCGCTTGTCGACGGCGAATGGACCACCCACCATCACTTCTTCCACGACAACAAGCGCAAGCTTGACGAGGCCTCCGAGTATGAGGAGAAGGCCCGTCGGCGCGGGCTCGTGGTGGATGAAGACACGCTCTTTGACTTCTACGATCAACGCATCCCGGAGACTGTCACCACCGCCCGGCATTTCGATTCTTGGTGGAAGAAACAGAAGAACAAGCACTCTTTGGACTTCGACCCAGAAACACTCCTCGAAGAGGACCACGCCGTGACAGAGGAGGCTTTCCCTGACCGCTGGCTAAAGGGAAGCATCGATTACGACCTCTCTTATAAATTTGAACCCGGTGACCCCCTCGATGGCGTTACGCTCATGGTCCCTGTCCCCCTCCTTGCGGGATTGGACTCCGAGGGCTTCGACTGGCTCGTACCCGGCCTGCGGCTGGAGCTGGTGACGGAGCTGATTCGCTCACTCCCGAAGGCCCTTCGCCGCACCGTGGTTCCAGCACCCGAATTCGCTGAGCGAGCGCTGCCCAAGCTTGTGCCCTATGAAGGCGGGCTTTGTGAACAGCTCGCGGCCGTGCTGCAGGACATGGGCGGCCACGGCATCAACGCCGGCGATTTCCGCCCGGATCAACTCCCACCCCATCTGCGGATGAACTATGCCGCAGTGGATAAACGGGGCAAGGTAATTGATTCTGATCGCGATGTGCAGGCCTTGGTCCAACGCCAGGCCGGGCATATTTCCTCCTCCGTCTCGCGTGTTGGCCGGGCGGCTGAATCCGCCTCCGTCAAGGAATGGTCAGAGGACACGCTAGGTGCTATCGATGAAGAAGTGACCACTGTCGTTGATGGGCACGAGGTCACCGCCTATCCAGCACTCGTAGCAACGAAGGAGGGCGTCGCTCTCAAGGTGCACCCGACAAAAGCGGCTGCCGACGCCTCCATGATCACTGCCACCCTCACCTTGTTGCTTCGGGAAATCTCCGTAAATACGCAACAGATGGTCAAGGGGTTGCCGCTACAGCAGCGGGTTGCCGTCGACTCCTACCCACACGGTGGAGCCGACGGGTTGGTCAACGATGCACGAGTCGCCGCGGTGCGCGACATCATGATGGACAAGGGCGGGCCTGTAAGAACTCCTGAGGAATTTACTGACTTGCTGAACGCCGTCAAGCCTGAAGTCCCGGGGCGTGTGCGTCAGGCGGTGGTGGCCATTGCCCCAGGGTTGGCGGAGTACTCCAACCTCAACGCTGAGCTGAAGCACTGGGAGGGGCCGGCAATCGATGATATTCGCGCCCAGCTCGACTTCCTCTTGCCGCCGCACGCCATCACCGTTCATGGGATCCAACACCTGCGCCACTTGCCGCGCTATATCCAGGCTGCACGTATCAGGCTTGATGATATGAACCTGGACCCAGATCGTGACGCTGACCGCCAGGCAGATGTCGACGAAGCCAAGGCCTACCTCAAAAATCGTTTGCGCTCCTTGCCCGCAGGCCGCGAGAAGACGCGTGAAGTTAAGGAGATCTTGTGGATGATCGAGGAGTTGCGCGTATCGCTCTTCGCGCAACGCCTAGGAACCGCTCATGCGGTGTCTGTTCGGAGAATCCAAAAGGCCGCAGATAAATTGCGTTAGAAGCTATCGCGGTCACGCCGCCGCATCAGGCGGATTTCCGATTCGAAATCGTCTGCGCTTTCGAAGGACTTGTATACGGAGGCGAAGCGCAGGTAGGCAACCTCATCGAGATCGCGGAGAGGCTCCAAGATGGCAAGGCCAATGTCGTTGGCATTGACTTGGGAGGAACCGTGACTGCGTACGGTCTCTTCGACTTCTTGCGCGAGCTTCTTCAGGGCATCATCACTTACATCGCGCCCTTGGCACGCGCGTTTGACGCCGCGAATCAGCTTGTCGCGGCTGAAGGGCTCAGCCAAGCCATTACGCTTAACTACCGACAGGACCGCCTTCTCAATGGTGGTAAAACGGCCTTTGCATGCGGCACATTCGCGACGCCGCCGGATTGAGGTTCCACTATCAATCACACGCGAATCGATGACTCGTGACTGTTCATTGTGACAGAACGGGCAATACACAGTGCCGTAACCTTCCTCTCCGCCGACGCGCTTTGCTTCCCCGGCCCAAGGAATTCTAGCGCGAAGTTGCCTCCGCGGTGGCCGAAGCACCGTGGGCATTTGGAACCTCACTATCAATGCTGAGGCCACCCCACACTGTTCCAATAAAGACTGCAGCGCCAAAGACCGCACCCAGAACATAGTTACCTACGTTCGACCCGCCGCGCCGGCTCCGCGACACACTACGACGGGAAGAAACGAAGGGTGTTTCCGAATTCATCGTGCGCCCCTGCGTTCTACCCTCCGAAGAGAGTGTTCGAACACCAGGCGTGCCGCAGGAAGAAGCATGTGACGAACTATGGGCCCGCGTCTGATTCTGCACGGGATCCCAAATTGCCGCCGGCGGGACCAGCACTGCCACACTGTGGGACTTCCGACGAACATCCCTACGCAGTACAGAGGCACTATTGAGAGCGATAGCCATGACGGTTCCTTTCTAGATCTTCCTTCTCCATCGACGCAATATCCGAAGTCTAAGAGTCCGGGCGGACACTTTCGAACATCGTCATCGACCAACCGTTCGATTTAGCGTGTGTGTTCAATTTATAGCACCCTCTCGAAAATTTGTCCACAATTCGGCCACGCTAGTCGAACATTTTTTCCTGTCGTGCTAAAAAGGAAAGCGGAAGCACCACCGGCAGACCCCATACATGCCTGGCACGCCAAAGCCTCGACCACGAATGTGCACATCGCAATAGTTTTAGGAGAAAGAATGGCCCGCAAACCCAAGCGAAGCGACCACCCTTCCCTCGACACCCTGTCCGCCCGCCAGCGCCGCATCCTGGAGGTTATCCACGATGCCGTAATGCTCCGCGGATATCCGCCAAGCATTCGTGAGATCGGTGATGCGACCGGCCTACAGTCCACATCATCCGTGGCCTACCAACTGAAGCAGCTTGAAGAGAAGGGCTTCCTGCGCCGCGATCCAAACAAGCCACGCGCCGTTGACGTCCGCCACTTCCCCGGTGGCGAAGACTCGAAGAAGCCCGGCCGCAAGACCGGCCAGGCAAACAAGTCTCCAGATCTTTCCACCCCCGATATCCCCGAGGACGCAGCGACACCGAACTACATCCCGGTTGTCGGCCGCATTGCCGCAGGTTCCCCAATTACCGCCGAAGAAAACGTTGATGCTTATTTCCCCATGCCGGGCGAGATCCTCGGCAGCGGCGAGCTTTATATGCTGCAGGTCGTAGGCGATTCCATGCAAGACGCAGGTATTCTCAACGGCGATTGGGTGATTATTCGCTCACAATCCGTCGCAGAGGAAGGCGAATTCGTCGCCGCTCTCCTGGACGGCGAAGAAGCGACCGTCAAGGAATTTCACCGCGACTCTTCCGGTGTCTGGCTCCTTCCCCATAATGACGCCTACTCCCCCATCAAAGGCGACGAAGCTGAGATCATGGGCAAGGTAGTGTCCGTTTTCCGCAAGCTCTAGGCGTCATCACCTCTCAGCCATCCCCCAGGGCCCTACCCACCCCGCAGTACCAGCCGCACTCGGTGCGGGCGTAACGGGCCGGGGGATTGTTTCTTTTTACCCCCTTGTGTGTGTACATGCCCGATTCCTACCGCTTTAGCGTCCGACATCACACATTTACATATGCGCAGGTTATAACGGAATTCTTTCACTAAGACAGCACCCGTAATGTGAGTTTTTCTTTGTTTAGTTCCGTTTTCTTCACATTCAGTGGGACAATGGAGGCATCGCCGCAACATTCGTTGCCCTTTTCGTTCACACGCCCCAGCCCCGTTTCCTTTCCGCGGCGGGCGCAGTGACCACCGCAGGCAGACTTCACTGGGAGGAACTATGTACGCAGAAGAGCGTCGCCGACAAATTGCCTCATTGACCGCCGTCGAAGGCCGTGTCAATGTCACCGAACTTTCTGAACGCTTCGATGTTACCGCTGAGACGATTCGCCGCGATCTCGCGGTTTTGGACCGGGAAGGAGTCGTGCACCGAGTCCATGGCGGTGCGGTTGCCTCCCAATCCTTCCAAACCGCGGAGTTAACCCTTGATACCCGTCAACGCTCGGCCACGGGCGCCAAGATGGCCATTGCGCGCGCTGCGCTGGAACAGCTCCCCGATGGCGGCAGCATCTTCCTCGACGCCGGCACCACGACGAATGCGCTTGCTGATCTCATTGGCCAGCGCTATTCGGCAGGTCAGTTCAGCATCGTCTCCAACAGCCTGCCGATCGCCCTTTCGCTAGCCAGCAACGGGGTATCCGAAGTCCAGCTCCTTGGCGGTACCGTACGGGCAATTACCCAGGCCGTGGTTGGTGATACCGCCCTTCGCACCATGGCGCTCATGCGTGCCGACGTGGCTTTTGTCGGCACCAACGCACTGACCATTGATCACGGTCTCTCAACGGCAGACTCGCAAGAGGCTGCGATCAAGTCCGCTTTCGTCACCAATGCGCACCGCGTCGTCGTATTGTGCGATTCTTCAAAGCTGGGCAATGACTACCTCGTGAGCTTTGCATCCCTCGATGAAATTGATGTCGTTATCACCGACGCCGGCGCACCCGCTTCCTACGTTGAAGCGCTGCGTGAGCACGGCGTTGAGGTGATCATTGCTGCAGAAAAGTAGGCGCCTTACCCCCACTAGATCGTTTCAGGAGGTGTGCACCCCTTCATGGTGAGGGGCGCACACCTCCTGCGCATTCAATAATCTAGGACGCTTGGAATTGCTCCAATAGGTCAATCACTGCGGCGCGGGCATCAGCTGGGCCCTCAGCGTTTACTGCTGCATCCGCCATCTTCTGGCATTGCTCAAGAGTGACCTCAGCAAGTTGTGCGCCAACACCTGCGACCGCAGTCGACGCTGCAGACAGTGACGTCACACCAAGGCCAGTTAGTACGCAGGCGAGCATGGGATCCGCTGCTGCTTCGCCGCAGACGCCCACCGGAACGTTATTATCGCGCCCGACCACGCAGGTGTGCTGGATCAACCGCAACACGGCCGGTTGCCACGGATCGGTCAAGTAAGCCAGCTGGGGCGATAGGCGGTCAGCTGCCATAGTGTACTGAGTCAAGTCATTAGTACCGATGGACACGAAGTCGAGGTGCGGCAAGATAGTATCCGCCATCAGGGCTGCAGCCGGTACCTCAATCATAGCGCCAGCCGTGAGCCCACGCTCGCGACAAAGCTCGGCGAACCACTTTGCCTCGACTGCCGTGGCCACCATCGGTGCCATAACCCACGTCGTGGCACCTTCGGCACGCTTTTCTGCGGCCTGCGCGATGGCATCGAGCTGACGGGTCAAAAGCGCCTCGTTATCGCGGGCGATGCGCAGACCGCGGACGCCCAAGGCGGGGTTCTCCTCAGAGTCCAACGTGGCATAGGAGATCGGCTTATCAGAACCGGCATCGAGTGTTCGAACAACGACCTTGGAGTCCGGGAAGGCGTTGAAAACCTTGCCGTAGATGCGCGCTTGTTCCTCCACGGTGGGCTCTTCGCTCGCGGAGAGGAAGGACAGCTCTGTACGGTACAAACCGATACCTTCTGCCTGCGAATCAGAGGCGATGCGAGCTGCGTTGCCGTCGGCAACATTGGCGAGCAACTGCACGCGGTGTCCATCCTTGGTCTGGGCCGGACCCCGCCACTCGGCCACTCGTGCCGCCTTCTCGCGGTATTCCTCTACAGCCTTGAGCGAGGCGGTGCGATCCGCGCCAAGGGTCACTGTTCCCACGGAGCCATCGACGAAGATCTGGGTTCCCGCCTCAATCGTGCGCAGCTCAGCACCGACCGCCACAATGCACGGAAGGTCGAGCTGACGAGCGATAATTGCCGTGTGGCTGGTAGGACCGCCCAGCTCGGTCACAAGCGCCTTGATATGGGTGGTGTCCAAGGTTGCAGTATCCGCCGGCGCAAGGTCATCCGCCAGCAACACCGCCTCCCCTTCAACCATGGGCAGGCCCGGCTCTTGCTCACCGCGCAGTTGTGCGATGACGCGGTCGCGCACGTCCTTGAGGTCAGTCGTGCGCTCGGCCATTACGCCGCCGGCGGCCTCAAACATGGTGACAAACCTGTCTGTGGCACCAACAACTGCATATTCGGCGTTCTTGCCGCTACGAATACCCTTGCGCACTGCCTTGTGCCAACCTCGGTCCTTGACCATTCCAGCAGTAGCGCCCAGAACTTCTGCTGCCTGACCTTCAGCGCCAGCGGCACGCTGTTCTAGCCTGCTGGCAACGATGTCGGCGGCTTCGAGGAAGTGATCGTATTCAGCATCACGTTGCTCCTCCGCCACGGTTTCTCCAGCCGTGGGCAGTTCTGGGCGTGGGCGAACCCACACCGCCTCAGCGTATGCAACGCCGGCGACGACGCCGGTGCCTTTAATGGTGGATGGGGATGCGTTTTCCATGACACATTTCCTTACGGAGACGATGTTTTTCTCTATCCAGATCATCACAAGTCGGTCAAAAATGCAACGAAACCCACAGTGATTCCGTTGACATTCGGACACATACGGGCAATAATCAACATTAAGCAACATTACTTTCACACTGACCACGGGCAATCCGCACGGGAGTTCTTGTTTAAGCCGCCGAGGCGCGTTTGCCCCCAATATACGCACTCCGCGAAAGGGGACATTGTCCACAATGATCCTTACCTTGACCCCCAACCCAAGCATCGACGCCACCGTGCGCCTGAACGAGGAACTCGAGCCAGGTGCTGTACACCGCGCAGGGTCTGTATCCAGCGTTGCCGGTGGTAAAGGCGTCAACGTTACGCACGCCGTAACGCTCGCTAACGTCGACAGTCTGGCCCTTCTACCGGCTGTGGCCTCAGACCCGTTCTTAGCCCTCGCCGCTGACGCGTCTATTCCCGTACACGCCGTGCCGACGCATGGCGCGGTGCGCACCAATACCACCCTGACCGAACCGGATGGCCGTACGACCAAACTCAATGGTCCCGGCCCTACGCTTGAGGCGGATGTTCAACAGGCCGTAGCCGAAACGCTGGCTGAGCACTGCGCACATGCTGAGTGGATCGTCATGGCGGGCTCTCTTCCCCAAGGCGTTCCTACAGATTGGTACACGCAGCTCATCTGTGTCGCGCGCGAAGCCAACCCCGACATCCGTGTAGCCGTCGACACCTCCGACGCCCCTATGGTGGCTCTCGGAGAAAACCTCGAAACCGCCAGCCCCGACCTCATCAAGCCGAATGGTCTTGAGCTTGGCCAGCTAGCCAACGTGGATGGTCAGGCCCTCGAAGCTGCCGCCGAGAACGGTGATTTTAGCGGTGTGGTCAAGGCCGCAAGGGTCGTCGTCAAGCGCGGCATCCCCGAAGTTCTCGTCACCCTGGGTGGCGCTGGCGCAGTGCTGGTCACTGCCGATGAAGCGTGGGCCGCTACTCCCCCGCCGATTACCCTGCGCTCTACCGTGGGTGCCGGTGATTCTTCGCTCTCCGGCTATATCCTCGCCCGCCGCTCCGGTGCCTCCTACTCGGAAGCCCTGCGCCAGGCTGTGGCCTACGGTTCAGCAGCCGCTGCACTCCCGGGAACCCAAATTCCAACCCCTGAAGAACTAGATATCGAACACACGACGGTTTCGGCCGTCACCGACCTTTAGTAGTACTGAGGAGTACCTGCCGATGTCATCACAACTCATCACCACCGATCTTGTGGCGCTCGACGCCAACTTCGGTGACAGCATCGAATCAGTCATCACCAACCTGGCCACGCTTGTCCACGACACCGGCCGCGCCACCTCCGTGGAGGAACTGGCTGGCCCCGCCATCGAGCGTGAAGCAAAGGCTGGCACCGGTGTACCCGGTGGCGTTGCCATCCCACACTGCCGCTCCGCCGCAGTGTCTGAACCCACCTTGGCCTTCGCCCGACTCTCGCGCGGCGTGGACTTCTCCGGCCCCGATGGCGACGCCTACCTGGTGTTCCTCATCGCCGCCCCGGAAGGTGGCGGTAAGGCGCACCTGAAGATCCTCTCCAAGCTTGCCCGCGCGCTGGTGAAGAAGGACTTCTTGGAGGCTCTGCGAACCGCGCAGACCAAGGAGGAAATCGTCTCCCTGGTCCTCGACGTAGTCAACGCCGAAAAGCCGAAGAAGAAGGCTGCGGCCAGCGAATCGGCACCAGCCGCTGCGGCTGCAGCGCCTGCCCCGAGCAAGGCTGCGGATTCACAGAAGACCCGCATCGTAGCCGTCACCGCATGCCCGACCGGCATTGCCCACACATACATGGCAGCCGACGCCCTCACCCAAACCGCCGAGGAGCGCCACGATGTCGAGCTCACCGTAGAAACCCAGGGATCCTCCAATAACACCGCTGTTTCTGCAGACACCATCGCGGCTGCCGACGCCGTCATCTTCGCTACCGATGTCGGTGTTCGCGACCGGGAGCGCTTCGCCGGAAAGCCCGTTGTTGAATCGGGCGTCAAGCGCGCCATCAACGAGCCGGGCGTGATGCTCGATGAAGCTATCGCTGCGTCCAAGAACCCCAACGCACACAAGGTCGCAGGCACGGCGGGCGCAGCCTCCTCTAGTTCCGTGGAAGAAGGCGAAGGACTAGGCTGGGGCAAACGCATTCAGCAGGCCATCATGACCGGTGTGTCCTACATGGTGCCCTTCGTCGCTGCCGGTGGCCTTCTCTTGGCCTTGGGCTTCCTCTTCGGTGGCTACGACATGGCCAACGGTTGGCAGGCCATCACCAGCGATTACTCGTTGACCAACCTGCCGGGCCATGACGTCATGGTTGATGGCGAAATGATGACCTTCAAGAAGGCAGGGTTCGCCCTGTACATCGGCGCCGTGCTCTTCGCCATCGGTCAAGCATCGATGGGATTCATCGTCGCGGCGCTCTCCGGCTACATCGCCTTCGCGCTGGCAGGCCGCCCGGGCATCGCGCCGGGCTTCGCAGGTGGTGCCATTGCGGTCACCCTCGGTGCTGGCTTCATCGGTGGTCTGGTCACCGGCCTTATCGCTGGCTTTGTTGCGATGTGGATTGGCAAGTGGAAGGTCCCGCGCTGGATCGGCTCCCTCATGCCTGTGGTCATCATCCCGCTGCTCGCCACGATGGTTACTGGCCTGCTCATGTACCTGCTGCTCGGTGCACCGCTGGCCGCCATCATGGAAGGCCTGCAGAACTGGCTGTCCTCCATGTCCGGTTCCTCCGCGGTCCTTCTGGGCATCATCCTGGGACTTATGATGTGCTCCGACTTGGGTGGCCCGGTCAACAAGGCTGCTTACCTCTTCGCTACTGCTGGCCTGTCCACGGGTGATGAGGCTTCCATGAAGATCATGGCCGCCGTCATGGCTTCCGGTATGGTTCCCCCGATTGCCCTGTCCATCGCGACCTTTGTACGCAAGAACCTGTTCACGCCTGCGGAGCAGGAAAACGGTAAATCCGCCTGGCTGCTGGGTCTGTCCTTCGTCTCCGAGGGCGCTATCCCGTTCGCTGCTGCCGACCCACTGCGTGTCATCCCGTCGATGATGCTCGGTGGCGCAGTGACGGGTGCTCTGTCGATGTCCCTGGACGTCATGTCTCGCGCCCCGCACGGCGGAATCTTTGTTATCTTCGCTATCGAACCTGCGTGGGCTTACTTCGTGGCTATCCTTGCCGGCGTCATCGTGTCCGCCAGTGCGGTCATCGCGATGAAGCAGTTCTGGCCTAACAAGGCTGCTGAAGAGGCTGCTGCGAAGGCAGACAAGGCTAAGGCCGCCGCCTAGCGCTTAAGCCGCGTACACTTGTAAGCACGAAACTCCGTAATTCGAAAGGATTATTATCATGGCTTCTAAGACCGTCAAGGTTGGTTCCTCCGTCGGACTGCACGCACGTCCGGCCTCCATCATCGCTGACGCCGCCGCTGAGTTCGACGAGGACATCTTCCTCACTCTTGTTGGCGATGAGGACGAGGATGAGACCGATGCTGCTTCCTCCCTCATGATCATGGCTCTCGGCGCCGAGCAGGGCGACGAAGTCACCGTGACCTCCGAGAACGAGGCGGCTGTCGAGAAGATCGCCGGCCTCATCGAGCAGGACCTCGACGCTTCCTAAAGCACTTTCCGTTTATAGAACGGCAGCTCCCGCTTCCCTCTTTAGCTGAGGGTGGCGGGAGCTTCTTGTTGCTTGGTTGTCTAGCACAAGGTTCTAGTCATCAGGCTCTACTCAAACGGTTCTGTTGGGGGCAAGGGAACCATGTAGCGGAGCTTAGAGGGTTTGTTTGCCCCCAGAAGAACCTTTTGACCCAAACCCATTTGAATAGAACCTTGTAGAGGCGCCGCTTCACAACAGAAGGGACCGAAGTAAAAGCACCTTATGCAGACTTCTGCACACATTCACCTGGGGTTTTGCGTAAATGCGCGTCCAGAAGGTGCTTTTGCTCCGGCCCCTTATCCTCGCTAGTCGGCGGAAGCGCCTCTAGTACTTCGCGCCGCGGCCTTCGCCGATAGTGCCGTAGAGCTTCTTCATCACCGGGTAGAGCACGATGATGCCAACCGAGCCCCAGGCAATGCCCTCAAGCGTCACGCCGAAGACGTCGAGAGTGAGGTTGCCAATACCCGCGATGAGCGCCACCGCCGCCGCCGTGAGGTTAACCGGGTTATTGAAGTTGACCTTGTTGTCCATCCAGATGCGCACGCCGAGCATGCCGATGAGGCCGTAGAGGACGATGCAAGCACCACCCAGCACGCCGGTAGGGATGGTGAAGATAAGCGCGCCGAACTTCGGGATGAAGGCCAGAGCGATGGCTGTGATAGCAGCTACCCAGTAGGCGGCCGTGGAGTAGACGCGGGTCGCGGCCATGACGCCAATATTCTCCGCATAGGTCGTTGTACCGGAGCCGCCGAACCCACCGGCTAAGGAGGTGGCCAGGCCATCGGCAATGAGAGCGTCGCCAGCGAGATCATCGAGATCGCGCTTGGTCATCTCAGAGACCGCTTTGACGTGGCCGACGTTCTCAGCAATCAAAACGACCAGCACCGGCAGGGCTGCCGCGATGGCAGAGACATGGAACTCCGGCGCATGGAACTGGGGGAAGCCAATCCAAGCTGCTTCACGGATGGATTCCACAGCACCCTCGCCAAGGTTGCCCGTGGCAGCCGCGAAAGCCCAGCCGACGACGACGCCGATAAGAATCGACAGACGCGAAACCATGCCGCGACCAGCGACGGTGGCAAGGATGATGACCGCCAGCGTCACCGTGGCAACCAGAGGCTGGCTCGAATAATTGCTGGCAGCATTGGGTGCCAAGTTGAGGCCGATCAGTGCCACAATGGCGCCGGTCACGGCCGGCGGCATGACGGCGTCAAGAACCTTGCGGCCCGCTGCCTTCACCGCGAAACCAATCGCCACCAAGACCAGGCCAGTCACTAAGACGGAACCTGCCTGCGCGCCAATGCCGTACTGCTGGGAGGCACTCAGCGGCGCAATGAACGCGAAGGAGGAGCCCAGGTAGGAAGGCAAGCGGTTGCGGGTAATCAGGAGGAATAGGATTGTTCCCAAGCCTGAAAACAGCAGCGTCGTATTGACCGGGAACCCGGTCAGGGTGGGCACCAGCAGGGTCGCGCCGAACATGGCCACCACGTGCTGCATGCCGATGCCGATGGTGCGGCCCCAGCTCAATCGTTCTTCGGGTGCGACAACCGCGCCCGGCTTAATCGTTTTTCCGTCCCCGTGGACGGCCCAGCCAAAATTACTCACGAACCATAATTATGGCTCACGGGAGCACCGAAACCTAAGTATCCTCACCAGACACGCGAAATTCGCTGAGTTCGGCGGCGATGGAGGCGGGCAGGCGGACGTCGACAAGCGTGCCCTCCCCCGTGTACTCCTCGCTGCGCACCGTGCCCTGGGTATGGATGCGATCGACCACGTCCCCGCGGGTAAACGGAATAAGCAACTGCACATGCTCGTCCCGGGAATTGAGGAAGAGCTCCACGCGTGTGGTGAGCTCGTCGATGCCCTCCCCCGTCTTAGCGGAGACATAAACCACGTTATCGCGGTCGAGGGCGTGGCGCAGCTCCGCCAGCACCAGCGGATCGGCCTGGTCAATCTTGTTGATGACGATGATCTCCGGCGGGGCGTCCTCACCGGTTTCTTTTACGATGTCATAGATGACCGCATTAACCGCCTCAATTTGCTTCAGCGGGAAAGGATCTGAGCCGTCCACGACGTGCAGCATCAAGTCTGCTGAGAGGACCTCCTCCAAGGTGGACTTGAAGGCCTCCACCAACTGTGTGGGAAGGTGGCGGACGAAACCAACGGTATCGGTGAACACGACCTGGCGGCCATCAGCAAGCTCGGCGCGGCGGGTGGTGGGGTCCAAGGTAGCGAACAGTGCATCCTCCACCAGCACGCCAGCGCCCGTCATCGCGTTGATGAGCGAAGACTTACCAGCGTTGGTGTAGCCGGCGATCGCAATCTGCGGGATCGTCGATGACGCACGGCGCGAGCGCTTAATCTCACGCGCCGTCTTCATCGCCTTAAGCTCCTTACGCAGCAGCGCCATCTGCGTGCGGATACGCCGACGGTCCGTCTCAATCTTGGTTTCACCGGGGCCGCGCAGACCGACGCCGCCGTTGGAACCAGCACGGCCGCCCGCCTGGCGCGAGAGATTGCCGCCCCAACCACGGGTATGCGTATAAAGGTATTCCAACTGCGCGAGCGAGACCTGGGCCTTGCCTTCCTTGGACTTGGCGTGCTGCGCAAAAATATCCAAGATGAGCATGGTGCGGTCGATAACTTTGGTGTTGAGCGCACGCTCCAAGGCAGAGAGCTGGCCGGGGGTTAGCTCACCGTCGCACACCACGGTATCCGCGCCAGTGGCAGCCACGATGTCCTTGAGCTCGTTCACTTTGCCGGAACCAATATAGGTGCCCGGGTCCGGCTTATCTCGCTTCTGATACAGGGCTTCTACCACTTCGGCTCCCGCGGTTTCCGTGAGCGCCGCGAGCTCCGACATAGTGGCCTCAACCTCGGCCACGGTGCCTTCAGTCCACACCCCCACGAGGACTACTTGTTCAAGGCGCAGCTTGCGGTACTCCACTTCGTAGCCGTCGGTGGTGTCTTCTGCGCGAATGGTGGTCTCGCGGGTTACCCGGCGGAAGGCGTTGCGCTCAGCTAGGTCGAGATCACCGGTAGTCGGCTCCTGTGAGGAAGGCGCGGGCTCACCAAAAGCCTGCGCGAGGAGAACATCATGGGTTTCTTTTGTCATATGCTCCCTATTCTTGCACGCCGCCCCGCTCAACAGGGAATCTCTGGTTCCCTGGCCCGCAGAAATGGCGCGGCAGTGACTCACCAGCGAGGTTTTGACTCCCCCCGGTGCCAGATACAATGGTCCGCATGACCGTCAAAGAGACTACCCACCCAGAGATGCAGGCCATTGGCCTCAACTACGAGCGCTGGCAGGATGCCGTCGAAGCAGCCATTTCCACCAACCAGCTGGCAGTCACCGGGGAGGTTCGCGGCGGACAGCTCATTCAGTTCACGGATCCTTCCGGTGCGCAACTCAATATCCTTGCCGTCGAACCTTTCGCCACCTTCATTGGGTTTGAGGGCGTCACCCAAGGCTTCGCTCACGTCTCTATGATCAACGATGTCTTGGCTTACCTGGACATCATCGATCCTTTCGGAAACGTCCTCTCACAGGCGACGGCGAACCTGGCGCAGGGCCCGCTCTTGGCCGATGAGGACACCCAGCAGTGGCAGCAAGTCGAGCTTACTGCGATGGGCCTCGATATCACCGCCTTCGCCAGCACAGATGCCTACGAAGCTGAGAAGGGCTCCTACCCAGCTATGTTTGAATCCACTGGCGCGGCAATCGTTGCGGCCGGTTCCGGTTCCGAATCCCCCACCCCGGGCTGTACTTTTTCCGCTCGGGTCATGGAGTCCGAGTGGCGCCACAACCAGCTCACGGGTGAACGCTTCATGCACCTAGTCATGGATGGTGCCTTCCCCTTCGATCTGTGCCTGCCGGAGAGCTTTGGCGAGCTGCCTCCGAAGGATTCCGTGCTTGCGGGGTCGGCGATGTTGACTGCCTCGATTGCGCTGCCCACAGGCGGTTGTGGCGGCGAAGGCGGCTGCGCCTGTGGCTCCGGAGGCTGCGGCGGCCACTAGGGCCCCGTAGAGTCTTAAGCATGAGTTTTTCCGCACCTCAGCGTCGCGGCCTCGCGCTGCTCCTCGCCGTAGTTACCGCTGCGGTGTTGATTCTGACGCTGAAGCTGCCGGGAGTCATCCTCGCTGCGTTCGTCTGCGGCGCGCTGTGGCTTTTCGCCGATGCCCGCCCCAATGCCTCGGAGCATGCAGCACTGCGGGCTTCCATTGCGCTCACGGTGGAGGACATCACGGGTGTCCTCGAGGACTACGCCACGTTTGCTACGAGCGATGACGCGGAGTCCTTAGCCGACAGGACATTGCACCGCCCCGCGCTTGTCGACGTTGACTGCGCAAACCCCACCATCGAGGCCTTTCACTATGAGATGCATGGTGCGCAACGCTTCTTACGCCGCCTCGATGCGCGGGTGAACTCACCGCACGCTGAAACCGCTGAGCTGGAATCCCTGCTTAAAGTGGCCGATGAGCGCGCCGCCGAACTCAAAGAAGCCTGGCTCGCGGCCCGCCGCGCCGCCTTAGCCTTGGGCACCAATTACAAAAAGGAGGACGGACGCTAAACGCCGTCCCGAAAACCTTATAGTGAAGTTTCACCAGTAGCCACGATGCGCGAAGGCCCCGTCAGCGTGGAGCCGTCTTCGGTGATTTCCACCTCTACCTCGCCGCCCGGAACAATGACGCGGACGTGGCCGGTGACCTGGGAGGCGTCGGCAAGCGCGGCGCACGCTGCCGCCACCGTTCCGGTGCCACACGAGCGAGTCTCCCCCGAGCCGCGCTCGAAGACGCGCATGTGAATCACTCCATCGCACAAAGGTGTCACCAGCTCGACATTGACGCCTGCTGGGAAGAAATCGGCGTCAAAGACGGGCTGCTCAAGACGCTTGGCCGCCAAATCTTCCGCAGTGAGACCCGGGATAACGGCCGCCAAATGGGGGTTTCCCATGTCCACTCCCAGCCCGGCGAAGCTCTCCCCCGCCATCGAGGCCGTGGAGACACCGAGCACCTGTGCTGGTCCCATCTCCACGCTGACTTCGGCCTCGGTCTCGCTGAAAGAGTGCACGGTAACCTGCTTGGCGCCGGCGCGCGTGCCCACGGTGAAGGTGTCCTCTTCCAACAACCCACGGGAGCGCACCCAATGTGCGAAGACGCGGGTGCCGTTGCCGCACATTTCCGCCACGGAGCCATCCGCGTTGCGGTAGTCCATGAACCAGTCATCGGCGTTAATACCCGGCGCGAGCTCATCGATTTCCCCGCTGGCAAGCAGCTCTCCAGCGCGGATGATGCGTAATACACCGTCGGCGCCGATTCCCGCTCGACGGTCACACAGTGCCACTACCTTTTCCGGCGGTAGCGGCCCGGTTCCTTCCACAATGACGAAGTCGTTCTCAGTTCCGTGGCCTTTAGCAAACTTCATAGCTGTAGAGTCTAACGTCCTTCAAGGACACGCAAAGCCTGCGTGCTCGTATCAGCCGCAGCATCCAACCAGTGGATCCGTTTATCGCGGTTGAACCAGGCGCGCTGGCGGCGCACATAGCGCCGGGTTCCGGTGATGGTGCGCTCCACTGCCTCCTCCCATGTCAGCTCTCCGCGCTGGGCTTGGAGAACTTGAGCATAGCCGATAGCCCGCCCGGCGGTGGACTCAGCCTTCAAGCCGCGGGTTTGGAGGCTCTCAACTTCCTCCACCAGCCCCTTGTCGAACATGAGGCGGCTACGCAGCTCGATGCGCGGGTTCAGCCAGCTGGCTTCCGTGCGCAACCCGAGGATTCTCGTGCCCCACCGGGGCGGGGCATCCTTCGGCGGCTGGCTGGCTTTGAAAGGCTTGCCCGTAAGTTCGATGACTTCCAGTGCACGAACTGTGCGGCGTGGGTCTTTGTCCTCGATGATCTCCGCGGCGGCAGGGTCCACGTGGGCAAGCTCCGCGTGCAAGGCATCGGTGCCGATCTCTTGGCGCCGGGCCTCCCAACGAGCGCGCACCTGCGGATCAGTGGGCGGGAATTGCCAATCATCCACGAGTGATTGGACGTAGAGCATGGAGCCGCCCACCAAGATCGGGGTTTTGCCACGCGCTCGAATGCTCTCGATATCCGCGATGGCAGAGGACTGATAGCGCGCTACCGACGCCGTTTCCGTCACGTCCCACACATCGAGCTGATGGTGTGGGATACCTTCACGTTCCTCCAGCGTTAGCTTGGCGGTGCCGATGTCCATGCCCCGGTAAAGCTGCATCGAATCAACGTTGACAACCTCCCCGTCAAGCTCGTGCGCAAGAGCTACGCCGAGCGCCGATTTTCCGGAAGCCGTCGGGCCCACCACTGCGATGGGGGTTGGGGCGTGAGGGTGCGTATTAGTCATCAGCACTGCCACCCCGCCACGTAGCGCCCTACCCCGAGGGTTGAATCCGCTGCCCGAAGTTCCGCGTGCCGTGGGTGCACGCCTGCCAACTGTGCCCAAAGGCTTGTCTCAAGCACACCTGCGGAACGCAGACGCTCCTCGTCGCAGTGCACTTCCCCGCCGGCTAAGACGCTTTCGCACCACAGGTGGGCATCCCGTGCGCCGTCGACGTGGGCTAGCGGCGCGCGCTCGGTCAGCCCTGCTGAGCCATCAACACAGACAACGGTCAGGTGGCCGGGGCGGACCTCACCGAGTTCAGCGCGGGAATCCTCCACCACGAAGCCTGGTTCCTCGGAAGCTTGGACAAGCGCGTGGCACAGCACATAGCGGGCCATAATTTCCGGCAGGAAGTTGCCGCCGCCGACGTCGACCTGCGGCGCTCCCCATGCTCGCAAGCTTCCCGTGTGCTCGGTGCGCCACCGGGTATCACGTGATCCCACGATATCCACCTTGAGAGGGCCTGAACCGCTTATGCGTGCGGCATCACGAGCGAGCTCGCAGGCAGCAGCAAGCAGCGCGCGCGAGGCGTCATCGCCGGGAGAAAGTTCTTCCGCCAGAGCCGGGGAGGCTGGCATAACCATGAGATTCTGCATCAACTCCCATCCTATAAGGTTAGTTTTTCGGGGTTAACACGCGGCTGCACGGCGGAAACGGTAGTGTTGTGTCACATAAGTTTTGGCAGCCGTGTCGCGCGGCGCGATAGTACCGAAGGTGGTTTCCTACCATGTCCGCTATTCCTTCTCCTGGAGCCATGCCCCGCAAGGGCGCTCGTCCCGGCCCGTCGGCTTCCGCCCCCGCCGCACGCCCCGTGCAGCCCGCAAAGAATGATCCCGCCAAATGGGGCCGCGTGGATGCTGATGGTTCGGTCTTTGTAAAGTCACCCGAAGGTGAACGCAAGATTGGCGAATGGCAGGCAGGCACCCCGGAAGAAGGCTTGGCGCACTTTGGTGCCCGCTACGACGATCTGTCTACCGAAATCGAGCTGCTGGAATCCCGCCTGAAGGCACATCCGGACGATGCAGCGTCGATCAAAACAACCGCTGCAGAGCTGCGGGACTCCCTGCCCACGCAGGCGGTGATTGGTGATATTGCCGCCTTGGACAAGCGCCTGAGCACCGTCATTGAGCATTCCGTGGAAGCCGGAGAGCAGGCGCAGGCTGACAAGGCTCGCCGCCGCGAAGAGGCAATCGCCAAGAAGGAAAAGCTGGCGGCCGAGGCCGAGGACATCGCCGCCAACTCGACGGAGTGGAAGGCCGCCGGCGACCGCATCCGCGCCATCCTCGAGGAATGGAAGCAGATTCGTGGCATCGACCGTCAGACGGATGATGCACTGTGGAAGCGCTACTCCCGCGCCCGCGATTCCTTCAACCGTCGTCGGGGCTCGCATTTCGCCGAGCTCGATCGCAACCGCGCTGCAGCCCGCGCCAAGAAGGAAGAGCTAGTGGAGCGCGCAGAGGCTATTAAGGAATCCACCAACTGGGGTGAAACGGCGCGTGCTTACCGTGACCTCATGACGGAGTGGAAGGCCGCTGGCCGCGCTCCCCGTGAGATCGACGATAAACTCTGGGCCCGCTTCCGTGCCGCGCAGGACCACTTCTTCAACGCCCGCAACGCGGTGAACGATGAACGGGATAAGCAATTCGCAGAAAACGCCGCCGCCAAGGACGCGCTCATTGCGGAATATGACTCCCAGATTGATCCGTCCAAGTCCATCGACACTGCAAAAGCCAAGCTGCGGGAGCTGCAGGAAAAGTGGGAAGAGATTGGTTTCGTCCCGCGCAACCAGGTGCGCGAATACGAGTCTAAGATCTCGGCTTTGGAAAAGCGCGTGAGCGACGCCGAGGATTCGCAATGGCGCCGGACGGACCCAGAGGCCCAAGCCCGCGTGGCCCAGTTCCAGGCCAAGGTGGATGAATTCACCGCACAGGCGGAGGCCGCAGAAGCCAAGGGCAATAGCAAGAAGGCAGAAGAATTGCGCGCCCAGGCGCAGCAATGGCAGGAGTTCGCGGATGCCGCCGCGGCTGCTGTCAACGAAAAGTAGCGGCTCACAGTCTGAGTGTTCGTTCAGATAGTCGCTCCGCCGGGCTCGGCACACGCTGAGCCGGCGGATTGCCTCCGCAGCTTTGTCTTCGACGCTAACCTCGCCGCACAGGAAGCCAGCGGTGATCCCGCAGCCAGTGGCTCTCCACGCCGCGTGCTCCAACGTTTGCAAGGCTCCGCAGAGTCCGTGACTTACCTTTTCGGGCTCACTACCGCTGCTATGGGCACCGCGGGAGAACTGGGGCTGCCGGTCATTTCAGCAGCCGAGCCCAGCCCGGAAATCGACTTCGACGGTTTCATCCACATCTCACTTTCTCTCTTGGAAGAAACGGACAACGCCGATATCGAATGTGTCCTCGCCGCGGATCTCTTGCCCTTGCCTGGAGAGGAACTAGAGCCAGAGGCTCTCGGCGTTACCCGAGCCCTCGCCCGCGAGGCACTCCGGCTTACCCGTCAACTAGGCCGCAAGAATGCCCAGGTTGGCATGCTGTATCCGCCGGACGCGGACCATACCTACGATCCGATGTCGCAGGCTTATCTCGAATTGGGGTTTCACCACAAGCACGCCGAACGTCAGATGTACGTCGATATCCAGCCCACTGCCCCGGTGCTCGGTGCGCAGGTGTGGCCAGACTATGACATTCCGGAAGAACTACTGGATGATGTCCTGCGTCTGCTCACCGTTGCCTCCGCCGACGCCGTGTACGGTGACTTGAGTGTTGAGCCCATCGTGTGGACGCGGCAGCGTCTCAAGGCAGCTCACGCCCGGCTACGTTCCCGGAAGGCTCACACGTTGCTCATCGGTATTCTCGAGCGCGGTCGAGTCGTCGCGCTCACGGAGCTGTCGCGCCACGGCGATGCAGACCCCGAAGTATGCGAGTGGACGCTCACGGTCACCGACCGCGATTATCGCCGGCGTGGACTCGCCACACGCGCCAAGCAGCATGCTCAGTACGCAGTGGCCCACCACTGGCCCACTGTTCGCCGGGCGTACTGTTCTGTGGCCCAAGCTGATCCAGCAATGAACGCGCTCTATGCGCGCCTCGGCGCGCACGTCATCTCCGCCAGCAGCGCCTACGAGCTCACCGTGTAGAACGGGTAATCGGTGTAGCCACGCTGCCCACCTGTATAAAACGTGCCTTCATCCGGCGCGGTGATAGGAAGCTGCTCCTGCCAGCGGCGAACGAGGTCCGGGTTCGAGATGGCCAACCGGCCCACGGCCACCGCATCACCATGCTGAACCAGCTCCCGGGCTTCGGCACACTGGGTCACCTGGCCAAATCCCGAATTCAGGATGACGCGGGTGCGACCGTTAGCGCGTGCAAGGGTGCTCAGCTCAGTAATGAGCTCACCGGTGGGCTCTGCGTGGAGGAAGGACACATAGGCCAGACCGAGGTCTTCAATTGCGCGGAGCAGCCCTCCATACGTGGCGAGCACATCCGCGGCGTCGGTTTCCTCGATGCCCTGAATATTGTGTTGTGGCGACAGCCGCAATGCGAGACGGTCTGCACCGATCTCCTCGGCCACAGCACGGAGGATTTCTTCCACGAGGCGGTAGCGATTTTGTGGGCTTCCACCATAAGCATCCTCACGGTGATTGGAGCTCGGGGAAAGGAATTGATGCAGAAGGTAGCCATTGGCGCCATGGATCTCTACGCCATCCATCCCTGCGTCGATGGCGTTGCGGGCGGCCTGACGGAACTCTCCGATGATGCGAGGCAGCTCTTCCACGTCGAGGGCTCGGGGAACTGGGCATTCTTTACGGGACTCAAAATCTCTGACAGCGGTCCCGGAGGCCACTGCGGAGGGTGCTACCGGCTCCGCCCCTTCGAGGAGGCTGGCATGAGACAGGCGCCCGCCATTCATTACCTGCATGAAAATGCGTCCACCGGCCTCATGGACGGACTCCGTCACACGACGCCACCCGGCAATCTGCTCTGGAGTTTCGATACCGGACTGGCCAGGAAATGCGCGGCTTGTCACCGCGGGGAATACGCCCTCTGTCACGATAAGCCCCATGGAAGCGCGCTGTGCATAGTACGTCTCATGCAGATGGGTGGGGACACCGTCACGGCCTGCGCGTGAGCGGGTCAAAGCTGCCATGGTCACGCGGTTTGGGCAGGGTTAGTCGTCCCAATTCAAGTGAGTCGAAGAGTGTAGTCATGCACTCCACAACACGAATCTCGTAGCGCTTATTCCTCGTCCTGCTGACGACGGTAGCGTGAGGCGGCGCGTGCGCGGCGATCGTCGATAAGCAGCGGATTTTGCTCCGCCGGCAACTCAGTCGTGGCTTCTGTTTGCAGAACTCCCACATGGTCAAGCTGCCCAGAAACCTCTCGCACCCGCTCGGCAGCGGCGAGCTGCTCGGGGCTGCGGCGCAACGCTACTTGGCAGTACACCAAGAACGCCACCAACGTGGAGAAGGCTCCCACGTACATGCCAATGGACGCTCCTTCTGCCGCACCGCCGCGATACCAGAAGCCCCACAGGTTGACGAAAAAGGAGATGGTCACCATCATCCATGCAGCGAGAGCCACAGATGTCCGCCGCGTGAGGAGCGTGGCCGTGGTCAGAATACCCACGCCTCCCAGTGCTAGCCACGCGCTGACGGTCTCCATAAGCGAGATGCGCACCCCCTCGGCGGTTCCTCCGACGAAGAGCGCTTCCCATCCGCGAGCCTCACCGGCATAAGGAAGCACCAAGTACGCTACCCACGCCACGACAGCTACGATGAGCGCGTATTTGTGCTTTCCCAGTTCAATGGTCCTCGCTGCACGCTTCTCTGCCGCGACCGCATCGCGCACCTGCTTCAAGTCATCACTCATAGGAACGGAGCCTACTCCCTTCTAACAGCCGCAGGAATCAGCCGGCGCGCTGGGCTTGCCGACGCCCGGCAGCCCCAGCCCCACCCCAATCGGAGCCGTCGTGGGCGTCTGCCCCGCCGCCGACATATCGCCGGCCTTCGTGCGGCGGTGCTCGCTGACGCCGGAATCAGCAACGAGGAAGAAAGAGCCCGCTTCCGTCACGGTGGTGTGCACGACATCGCCGGGACGAATCTCTGCGGAAATGTCCTTACCTGCAGGATCAACGGGAGCAAAGTGAACGAGACGACCATCGCGGGCGCGGCCGGTGAGGCGGTGAGTCTCGGCGGACTTACGGCCGCCTTCCGCTTGAACCAGAAGCTCCACATCGGTACCAACCAGCTTCGCATTCTCCTCAGCCTGGATGGAGTCTTGCAGCGCTACCAGGCGCTCGAAGCGCTCCTGCACGACTTCCTTCGGTATCTGATTCTCCATTTCCGCAGCCGGGGTGCCTGGGCGCGGCGAGTACTGGAAGGTGAAGGCGGACGCGAAGCGAGCGCGGCGCACCACTTCTAGGGTGGCTTCGAAGTCTTCCTCTGTCTCGCCGGGGAAGCCCACGATGATATCCGTCGTGATGGCAGCATGCGGCATCTTCTCTCGCACTTCATCGAGGATGCCCAGGAACTTCTTCGTGCGATAGGAACGGCGCATGTCCTTGAGCACCTTGTCCGAACCAGACTGCAGCGGCATGTGCAGCTGCGGGCACACCGCTGGGGTCTCCGCCATGGCATCGATGACATCGGACGTGAACTCGGCAGGGTGTGGGGAGGTAAAGCGGAGGCGCTCAAGCCCTTCAATCTTGCCTACTTCCCGCAGCAGCTTGGAGAAAGCGAAGCGGTCTCGCGGCAGATCCGGGTCAGCGAAGTTGACACCATAGGCATTGACGTTTTGCCCCAACAAGGTCACCTCGGACACGCCCTGGTCCACCAGCGCTTGAACCTCTGCAAGGATATCGCCTGGGCGGCGGTCTTCTTCCTTGCCGCGCAACGAAGGAACGATGCAGAAGGTACAGGTGTTATTGCAGCCCACGGATACCGATACCCACCCGGCATAAGCGGACTCGCGCTTTGCCGGCAGCACGGACGGGAAAGCCTCCAGGGCGTCGACGATCTCAACCTGGGCCTCATCGTTGTGGCGGGCACGCTCCAGCAGTGCCGGCAGGGCAGCCATGTTGTGGGTTCCGAAAACCGCGTCTACCCACGGCGCATGGTCAAGGACTGTGTCCTTATCCTTCTGTGCCAAGCAGCCGCCCACCGCGATTTGCATACCCGGGTGGTTTTCCTTCGTCTTCTTTAACGCACCCAAAGTGCCATACAGGCGCTTATCGGCGTTCTCGCGCACGGCGCATGTATTGAAAACGATGAGGTCAGGCTCAGTGCCATTCGGCGCCGCCGAATAGCCAGCTTCCTCAAGCAGGCCGGAGATGCGCTCTGAGTCATGAACGTTCATTTGGCAGCCGAAAGTCCGCACCTCATAGGTGCGGGGCTGGGGATTAATTACGGGGGAGTTCACGGGGGGACATTCTAACTGGCCAGTCCGACTACTCATAATGCCTCAGCCGCATCTAAGTGTTATGGATTTGTTACACAAACAACCTCGACTCCCCCAACCCGCCGCCTATCCTTCTATTCATGATGTATATCACTTTCGT
This sequence comes from Corynebacterium aurimucosum ATCC 700975, assembly GCF_000022905.1. Lineage (NCBI taxonomy): Bacteria > Bacillati > Actinomycetota > Actinomycetes > Mycobacteriales > Corynebacteriaceae > Corynebacterium > Corynebacterium aurimucosum. The sequence continues at coordinate 1,659,833 of NC_012590.1, forward strand.
TAGGGAGGTGTGATGTGAACGACCTTTCCGGGCCCATGATCAAGATGGACGGAGTCAATAAGTACTTCGGCGACTACCACGCACTGCGCGACATCAACCTGGAGATCGGCCGCGGCGATGTTGTCGTTGTTCTCGGCCCATCTGGCTCAGGCAAGTCGACACTTTGCCGGACCATCAACCGTCTCGAAACTATCGACCAGGGTTCCATCGCTATCGACGGCACGTCCCTTCCTGAAGAAGGACGCGAACTAGCCAAGTTGCGGGCAGATGTTGGCATGGTGTTCCAGCAGTTCAACCTGTTTCCGCACAAAACCATCAAAGATAACGTCACCTTGGGCCCCATCAAGGTACGCAAGATGAAAAAGTCCGAGGCCGAAGAGCGCGCAATGCAGTTGCTCGACCGCGTCGGAATTGCCAATCAGGCAGACAAGTATCCAGCGCAGCTCTCAGGCGGCCAGCAACAGCGCGTGGCCATTGCACGCGCTCTGGCAATGCGCCCCAAGGTCATGCTTTTCGACGAACCTACCTCGGCCCTAGACCCCGAGATGGTGAACGAGGTCCTCGACGTCATGACGGACCTCGCTAAGGAAGGTATGACCATGGTCGTGGTCACCCACGAGATGGGCTTTGCCCGCCGTGCGGCCGACCGCATCCTCTTCATGGCTGACGGTTCCATCGTCGAAGACACCGACCCAGAGTCCTTCTTCACCAACCCGCAATCAGAACGAGCAAAGGATTTCTTGGGCAAAATCCTGCAGCATTAATCAGCCATCTACCCGCCTTTTCTTCCACTCAACTTCCACTCACCTCACTCAAGGAGAATCTCATGTCCCGCACTTTCCACCGCATCACCGCCACCATCGCCGCCGTCGCTGCCTCCAGCGCCCTGCTCGTTGCTTGTGGCGATTCCTCCGACTCAGCCAGCGGAGGTGACGGCCTGCTCGCTAGCATCGAATCCGGCTCCGTCACCCTAGGCACGAAGTTCGATCAACCAGGTCTGGGCCTGCGCGAAGGCGATGGTTCCATGACCGGCCTCGACGTTGACGTTGCCACCTACGTGGTCAACCACATTGCCAAGGACAAAGGCTGGGAGGAGCCGGAGATTGAGTGGCGCGAAACCCCATCCGCGCAACGTGAAACCTTGATCGAAAATGGCGAGGTAGACCTCATCGCCGCAACCTATTCCATCAATGCTTCCCGCGCCGAGAAGGTCAACTTCGCCGGCCCCTATCTCATCACTCACCAGGCACTGCTCACGCAGAATGACAACAAGGACATCACCGGACTCGAAGGACTCGACGGAAAGATCCTGTGTTCCGTTACCGGCTCCACTCCGGCACAAAAAGTAAAGGAAGCTCTGCCGAGTGTTCAGCTGCAGGAATATGACACCTATTCCTCCTGCGTGGAGGCCCTGAGCCAGGGCAACGTGGACGCAATGACCACTGACGCGACCATCCTTAATGGCTATGCAGCACAGAACCCCGGCAAGTTCCAGGTGGTCGAGCTAGAGAAGGACGGAAAGCCTTTCACCGATGAATACTACGGCGTGGGTTTGAAGAAGGATGATCAGGAAGCCACCGACGCTATCAACAAGGCCCTAGAGGAACTCCACTCCTCCGGTGAATTCGACAAGCTGGTGTCCAAGAACCTGGACAAGGGCGAGGGCATCGACGAGGCCACGATTGGTGACCTCTCCTTCCTCGACTCCTAAACACCCCACTATTTCCCCGCCTAGCCTGCGCCGAGGATTTATCGCCCCGGCGCAGGCCCGCTAGTAGGAGAATTCTATGGAATCCATGTGGGCCGCACTTGGCCCGGAGCTCTGGCCTGCCTTCTGGCTCACCATCCAGTTGACGTTCTGGTCTGCTATCGGCGCGATGTTACTCGGTACCATCCTCACCGCCATGCGTGTCTCCCCTGTGGGCATCCTGCGGTGGATTGCCACAACGTACATCACGACCGTGCGCAATACTCCCCTGACGCTCATCATCCTGTTTTGTTCTTTCGGTCTTTACCAGAACCTTGGCCTCACACTGGCCAGCAAAGATTCCTCGACATTCCTGGTGGACAATAACTTCCGTCTGGCCATCGTCGGATTCGTTCTCTATACCTCTGCTTTCGTTGCAGAATCCTTGCGCTCAGGCATCAACACGGTTGACTTCGGCCAGGCCGAGGCGGCTCGTTCGCTGGGACTGAGCTTCTCGCAGACCTTTAGCACGATTATCTTCCCTCAGGCAGTACGCGCGGCAATTGTCCCGCTGGGCAATACGCTTATCGCGTTGACGAAGAACACCACGATTGCTTCCGCAATCGGTGTGGCTGAGGCCTCCCTACTTATGAAGTCCACCATTGAGATGCACGCAAGCCAGCTCTTCCTCATCTTCTTCATCTTCGCGGCTGGCTTCATCATCCTGACCTTGCCCATGGGTGTGGGCTTGGGCAAGCTCTCGGAAACTTTGGCGGTGAAGAAATAATGGCTGTACGCGCAACCGTGCTTTACGACGCCCCCGGCCCCAAGGGCAAGCGTCGCAACCTCATCTACACCATCATCACCGCAGTGCTCTCGGTGGCTGTCCTGTACTGGGTGCTGTCCACCTTGGGCGAACGCGGACAGCTCGATTCAGCATTGTGGACGCCGTTCCTCAACAATCAGACGTGGACCACCTATTTGCTCCCCGGCCTGCGCGGCACCATTCTCTCTGCCGCCGCTTCCATTGTCCTGGCGATCGTCTTCGGCATCATCTTTGGGCTCGGCCGATTGAGCGAAAACGTCTTCGTGCGGGGCTTATGTGGCGTCGTCGTAGAATTCTTCCGCGCCATCCCCGTGCTGTTGCTGATGATCTTTGCCTACCAGCTCTTCGCCATCTATGACGTGGTTCCTTCCAAACAGCTGGCGTTTAGCGCCGTGGTCTTTGCGTTGACTCTTTATAACGGCTCAGTCGTCGCGGAAATTTTGCGCTCCGGCATCAAGTCACTGCCCAAGGGACAGACCGAAGCCGCCCGGGCGCTGGGCCTATCGCATGGGCAAACGATGCGCACTATCCTGCTCCCGCAGGCCGTTGCTGCCATGCTGCCGGCGCTTATTGCCCAGATGGTTATCGCCCTCAAGGACTCTGCGTTGGGCTACCAGATTGGCTATGTGGAGGTTGTACGCTCCGGAATCCAGTCGGCGTCCTACAACAAGAACTACTTGGCATCGCTCATCGTGGTTGCGATCATCATGATTCTCATCAACTGGGGCTTAGGCCTCCTGGCCGAGCGCATCGAAGCCCAGCTGCGTGCTGGCCGCGCTCGGAGGAACATCATCGCTAAGGTTCCGGAGCAACCGGGCCAAGGGCTGGATACCAAGGACCAGGTTAACGTTGACTGGCATTCTGAAAACTACACGGAGATCAGAAATCCAGCCGAGTAGAAAACACCAGATAGGAAAAGCTAGGAAAGTTCGGCTATACGTGCGTCCAAGACCTCAATGGAGATACGCATAACGAGCTCCTGGCTATAGCCGCGCCGCGCGAGCGTTCCAACGATGCGGCGCAAGAACTTGTCCCGCTCATGCCGGTCAGCGGGAGCCCTCTTGAGGGTTCGCGCCTTCTTTTCAGCTACCTGGCGGGCGACAGCCTCTTCAGATTCCTCGGTGATCTGCTCCAAAGCTATGGCACGGTCGGCAGCCTCGACGCCCTTTTCCTTCAGCTCCAGGTTGAGGGCCCGGGCCGACTTACCTCGCCGGGCGTGCCGCTGGCGCACCCACTCCTTGGCAAAGGCTTCATCATCAACAAGCCCTGCCCCTGCTAAATCATCGACCACTGTGTCAACGACGTCTGGCTCAAAGTCCGCCGCGACAAGCCGGTCACGCAGCTCCTTGCGGGAACGCGCCCGCTGATCCAGTAGACCTAGTGCACGGGAGCGCACGGGCGCCTTCGCCGCTTCCGCTTCCGCGTCAATGAGCTGCCCGCCGGCGTCACCCGACTCGTAGGCTTCGAGAGCGTGACGCAGCTTTTCGAGCTTTTCTGGTGAAGGTTGTGGCATTGATTCCGATTAGTCGTCGTCGAAATCGACGTTCGGTACGAGATCCACAGCCTCATCCGTCAGCGGATCGTCCGCGCCCGGCACGTCCATGGCTACATCCTCGCCCGCTTCGGCAGCGGCGGCACCAACGCCAAGTTTGACGAAGATCTTCTTTTCAATCTCATCCGCGAGATCTGGATTGTCCTTGAGGAAGTTACGGGCTTTTTCCTTGCCCTGGCCCAGCTGGTCGCCCTCATAGGTAAACCAGGAACCGGACTTCTTGATGAAGCCGTGTTCGACACCCAAGTCAATGATGGAAGACTCGCGCGAAATGCCCTCACCGTACATGATGTCGAACTCAGCGATCTTGAACGGCGGGGAAACCTTGTTCTTCACAACCTTGAGCTTGGTGCGGTTACCGATGGCATCCTGGCCATCCTTCAGAGTCTGGATCCGGCGAATATCGCAACGCACTGAGGCGTAGAACTTCAGCGCCTTACCACCCGTCGTGGTTTCCGGCGAGCCAAACATTACACCGATCTTTTCACGCAGCTGGTTGATGAAGATGGCGGTAGTGCCGGAGTTGTACAAAGCACCGGTCATCTTGCGCAGCGCTTGGGACATGAGGCGTGCCTGGAGGCCAACGTGGCTATCTCCCATCTCGCCCTCAATCTCAGCCTTCGGTGTCAGCGCCGCGACCGAGTCAATAACAATAATGTCGATGGCGCCGGAACGCACCAGCATATCGGCAATTTCCAAAGCCTGCTCACCGGTATCTGGCTGGGAGACCAGCAAGTTATCCGTATCCACGCCGAGCAGACGTGCATACTCCGGATCGAGAGCGTGCTCAGCATCGATAAATGCGGCGATGCCACCAGTCTTCTGCGCCGATGCAATGGCGTGCAGCGCAACGGTGGTCTTACCCGAGGATTCCGGGCCATAAATCTCCACGATGCGCCCACGCGGGAAACCGCCGACACCTAATGCGATATCGATAGCCGTGTTGCCGGAGGAAATGGCTTGGATTGGCGGGCGGTCATCATCGCCCAGACGCATGACAGCGCCCTTGCCAAAATCCTTCTCAATCATCGCCATTGCGGCATCGAGGGCCTTTTGGCGATCATCGCCCTTGTTAGCCGCCGAGGACTTCTTCTTCGTAGCCATTCATTTCCTCACTATCGTGCGTCAGCTTTTCTGTGTTCTTGCGTGTTAATGCTTGAGTCTTAATTAAAGGTGGCACCTAGTTAGACTGCCACCTCGTGACTTTGGTTCCCAGGGTTTGGCTCAATTAGCCTTTCACCCTCACCACAAGCCACGACAGCACCCTAACGCGCTCACCGGACCACGTCCCCACAATACACACACAAGTGTTCGATTGGCCATTCTGCCATGACGCGTGTCCCGGGCGCCAGGTCCGTTACTGGAGCACCCACGGGCCACCCTGCTCCTGCCGCGAGAAAGTCACCTTCTCAGAAGCTGGAAGGACGGCCACCTCCTCCCCTAGTTGACCACACATGTCTAGCTCATCAAGCCTGACTTGGCTCAAATTAGTGCCGAAGGGTTGGGGTGGTGATGGTGTTGACGAGGGTTTGGATTTCCGGGGGTAGTGGTACTGCGGCGTGGATGGTTTCGCCGCCAACGACGAGTTGAAAGCTGCGGTATTTCTTGAGTGTTCTCACGAGGCGTTTGATGGATTGGCCACTGCGGGTCTCCATCAGGTGGGCCACGGCTAGTGCTGCGATGACGATGTTGAGGTGGGCTGTGATCGAGTCTTGTTTCCTGGCGTAGATTGGGCGTGCTTTCAGGTCTGATTTCGACATCCGAAACGACTTTTCAATGTTGAATAGCCTGCGGTAATGCCCGATAACCTCACTAGCGGGGAGAGCGGTCAGGTCGGTTTCATAGCCTTTGATCCCGGCTAGGGCTCGGTGTTTGGCAGCAAGAGCGTAGTTGACCTTCTTGTTTGGGGCGGAAAGATCGATATAGCGGTTGCGCTTGATTGCGATATCGCCGTCAACAGCGCGTTTGGCTTTTGCGACTTGCTCTTTGATTCCGCGCAGGCTGCGCCTAGCCCGGTCGTGAGAGTACTGGTAATGCGTCACCGTATTCGGGGTTGTGTGTTTGCGCCCATCGCTTGCCGAGGCTTGTGTCCAGATCTGGCCGTGGGTGTAGTCGTCACCGGGGTTTTCCCGCCGCCAGGTTTCGATCACCTCAGGCACGGTGGGGGTTTTCACCGACAAGATGTAGTGCAGCCCTGCATCTATCAATGCTTGTTTGTTCGCTGCGGAGAACATGCCTGCATCAGCAACGACGGTGACTTCATCGAGTTGGTAGGCCTCTTGGAACCGTGTGATCATCGGTAGCATCGTGTGGGTTTCTGCCGAGTTTCCGGCAAACGCTCCAACATGTAGTGGAAAACCAGTGGCATCAGTAAGCAGCCCGACAAGGATTTGTGGCTCGAGGCGGCGCTCTTTGGAAAATCCGGGTTTGCGAAGCTCATCAGGAGTATCGGTTTCGAAGTACAAGGTGGTCACGTCGTACAAGATGAATGTGCCTGGACCGATACCTGCATGATGCGCCAGCACTTGGGTTAATCCTTCGCCGAAGGCATCTGTAGCAAAGCCAGGTAGTCGGCGTTTAATCGTGGCGTAGCTTGCGCTTGTCACCCCAACTTCAGCCAGGGTTTCAATCGAATCAAACTTCGAACCAGGATTAATCAACCGAGCGCGCACCAGATCCCGAAACACCTGATCATCACCAGTTGCTACAGCAAGACCTAACTCGTTGAAACACGCATCAATACAGTCCAACAAGTAACCAGCTCGCTGTGCTGTCACCGGCACCGGGTCATCAGCGGTTCCCCTGCTTGCTGAAGGCTCTACTCCAAGATCAAGGGTGAGTTGATCTGCATCAATAAGACGCCGGGCCTGGGCTTTAAGCTGCTCAACTTGATCAGGTGAGTGTCCTGATCCGACCTGTTGAAGCTTTTTCGACCCTCGATGCTCAGACCACACCACCTGAACCGCCGTCGCCCCGGAAGCGGTCTTGACAGTGCGAATGTATGGACTCACAAAATCAGACTACCGGCTACCCCCGCCGATACCCGCTTAGTGCCGAAAAAATAACCGCCACAACACCAAACCTCCAGGCCACAATGTCAAGGGTGACCTTCATCACCTAACCGTGAGCCAAGTCAGGTTTCACCCTCACCACAAGCCACGACAGCACCCTAACGCGCTCACCGGACCACGTCCCCACAATACACACACAAGTGTTCGATTGGCCATTCTGCCATGACGCGTGTCCCGGGCGCCAGGTCCGTTACTGGAGCACCCACGGGCCACCCTGCTCCTGCCGCGAGAAAGTCACCTTCTCAGAAGCTGGAAGGACGGCCACCTCCTCCCCTAGTTGACCACACATGTCTAGCTCATCAAGGTCAGCACTGCTACTCATAAATGTGGAATACCCGGGCCTTTGCACGTCACGATAGAGCTCAACCCGCCCGGCGGCAGGCGGCACCCACTCATCGTCTTCATCGCTACCACCCTGCCATGTTCCATCACTGGCAGCGATAACGTCCTTTTCGGTAGCGCCCGGGCAGATAATAATCACTCGTTGATACTCGGAATCGAAGATGTCACCGATCGGCATATCCACGCTGCCAGGCTCACCCTCCTTCACCCCAGCTGCCCTATCGATATTTTCAATGATATTCGCGGAATTAATCAACGAACATCCAGTCAGACCGGCTATCACCAAGCCGGAGAGAAGCGCCATGACACCCCCGCGCACACCGAGGTGAACCGAATTTCCAAACCGAGCTTGCCCCTGCCTATCTACCATGCCCCGAGGGTACCCCGTTCGGGGTGACCTTGGGATCCAAAGACCGTGCTTGAACAGTGTTCAAAAGGGCTCATTTGCTGCATTATTACCCCACTGGATAAACTTTGGCCCATGAAAAAGAATTCCGTCGCGACCGACATCGCGTACGTCGCGGTCTTCACCGCGCTCATCATAGTCTTTGCTTTCGTCTCTATCCCCACCCCCACCGTGGGCGTGCCCATCGTTCTCCAAAACGCCGTTATCATCCTGGCCGGCCTGGTTCTCGGTGGCCGGCGCGGCCTCTTCGTAGGACTGCTTTTCATAGCCCTTGGCCTCGTTGGTCTTCCCATCCTGGCTGGCGGGCGCAGCGCGTTAAGTGCCATCGCCGGCCCTACGGTGGGCTACATCGTTGGATATGTGGTTGCTCCGGCCATCGCCGGGCTCATCGCCTACCGCGCGCCGCGCGACAAGGGAGGCATGACCGCCGTCCTCGCCATTGCTGGTCTTGTTGGCTTGGCTGTGCAATATTTCTGCGGAAGCCTGGGCCTGGTTTTCCGCTCTGATATGTCCTTCGGGGCTGCTGTCCTTGCCCAAGGGCCATTCATCATCCCCGATCTCATCAAGGTCGCCGTGATGGTTGTCATCGCGGTCGGTGTCCATGCAGCGTTCCCAGACCTGATGGGCCGGCGCACCGCTAAGGCAAAGTAACTCCCGTGCCGCAGATCGAATTCCGCAACGTGTCCGTCACCTTCGACGAGACGCCGGTGCTTAACGACGTTTCCCTCATCTTGAGCGAACAACGCATCGGCATCATCGGCGCCAACGGCGGCGGCAAGTCCACTCTCGTTCGGCTCATCAACGGACTCGGTGAACCCACCAGCGGTCAGGTGGTGGTGGACAACCTGGACGTCGCCAAGCACGGCAAAGAAATCCGGCGCCGCGTGGGTTTTGTCTTTTCTGATGCCGAGAACCAGATCGTCATGCCACAGGTACGCGATGACGTGGAATTCTCCCTGCGTCGCCTCAAGCTGCCTCGGGAGGAACGCACCGCGCGCGTCGACGCCGCCCTCGAACGCTTCGGCCTAGGCCCCTTGGCCGAGCAGTCCCCGCACACGCTCTCTGGTGGGCAGAAACAGCTCCTTGCGCTGGCCTCAGTGCTGGTCATCGAACCGACCGTCATCATCGCTGACGAGCCAACGACCCTGCTAGACCTGCGCAACCGCGACCGAATTCGCCGCGAGTTCGCCGGTTTGGAACAACAGCTCATCGTCGTCACTCACGACTTAGACTTCCTCTCCGACTTCGATCGCGTTCTGTGCATAGACAACCACAGCGTGGTTGCCGATGGAGCACCCAAGGAGGTCATCCCCTTCTACACGAACCTCATGGAATCCCGCCCGCTCTAACTCATGCCCAAGAACATCCCACTCGGCTTCTACGTCGACGCCGACACCATCATCCACCGCATCCCCGCCGCGGTGAAGTTCGTAGTACTCATCGCCTTCATTCTCCTGACGTCGCTGGCGGTGCACACGATCCCGTGGGCAGCGGTGAGCCTGGCACTCCCCCTTGCCCTCTTCCCCATTGCCCGGGTTCCCTTCCGCGTTGCGCTCGGCCAACTCGCACCGCCGCTCTATCTCCTCATCGCGCTCGCCGCGTTCCAGTGGTGGCAGAAAGACTTGACGGCGGCTGCCATCATGTTCCTCACCATCTACGCAGCGATCAGCGGGGCAGTGCTGCTAACGCTCACCACAAAGGTCTCGGAGATGATGGACTCCCTGGATCGTGCCTTGGCTCCTCTGGGGCGCCTCGGGGTCCCCGTTGAGAACATCACGCTGGCGATGTCCCTGACTATTCGACTGCTTCCCCTCATGCTGGGAACCGTGGTCGAGGTGCTAGACGCACGAAAAGCCCGGGGCGCCACGGCATCACTAACTGCCTTTGGCACCCCGGTTATCATTCGCTCTATCCGCCGCGCACGCGCCATGGGTGAGGCGCTTCAAGCGCGCGGCGTGGGTGACTAAACTTTATTCACCGCGCAGCTCACGCAGGCGAGCCTGGACGGCATCATCCTGCACGTTCGGCTGCGCCTTGGCTTCTGCCGAACCAATTGCCTGCTGGGAATTGCCCTCCACAGCCTTCGGATTGTTCATCTCGGCGCGAATCTGCTCCAGACGGGAGTGGCCAGCCAGCTGCACGCCAGCCTGCTCAATCTCATGCATTCGGTTCGACACCGAGTTCTCCGCGAGCTCCGCCTGACCCAAGGCCTTGGAGTAGCGGCGCTCAATCTTATCGCGCACAGCGTCTAGGGACGGTGTATTGCCATTCGCGGTGAGCTCGTTCATCGAGTTAAGGGACTCGGAAACCTTCTCCTGCATCTTGGCCTGCTCGAGCTGGGAGAGCAGCTTCGAGCGCTCGTTAACCTTCTCACGCAGGGCCATGCCATTGCGCTCGACGGCCTTCTTAGCTTGCTCCGCCTGCTGCAGTGCCTGATCGTGCAGCTTCTTGGTGTCTTCGACGGACTCCTCCGCGGTTACCAGCTGGGCAGCAAAGGCTTCCGCTGCATTCTCATACTCGGTAGCCTTCTGCACGTCTCCCTCAGCACGGGCCTTGTCCGCCAAGCTGAGAGCGTTGCGGGTATTCTGCTGCAGCTTTTCAATCTCGCTAAGACGGCGGTTGAGCTGCATCTCCAGCTGACGCTGATTACCAATCACGGCTGCAGCCTGCTGCGATAGCTCCTGGTGCTGGCGCTGCGCGTCCTCGATTGCCTGCTCAATCTGTACCTTCGGATCAGCGTTCTCTTCGATCTTCGAGTCAAAGAGAGCCATCAAGTACTTCCAGGCCTTTACGAATGGATTCGCCATAACAGAAGGTGCCTTTCTCAGCAGTTCGTTGTGTGGATGAATGAGTAATCAGAGTATTCTCTGCCTGCCTAATATTAGCGAAGCAAGTAGAGCTACGCCGCAGTTCTATAACTCGGATGCAGCAGGCGCGGTGGAAGCAAGTTCCTCATCCATCGACGGCAACGCCATGTAGCCGGCCGCCTCGATGAGGACATCGGAGACGCTGACATCGAGTGCATGGCAGACAGAGGCCAGCAGCTCGGAAGAAACCTCCTTGCGGCCACGCTCCAGCTCCGAAAGATATCCCGGGGAAACACGCGCCACACTTGCGAGTTCGCGAAGCGTCACGCCTTTATCCGCGCGGAAGGCGCGCAGCGTCAATCCGAGGGCCTCGCGCAGAAGCGGCTCAGGAGTCCGCGTCGACTGCGCCGGGGACTGGGTGGGTTTATCGAGTAGTGCAACTGAAGTGTTCATCACCCCATACAACGGCTCAGCGCCCACACTTGTTCCCACAATCAACTATTTTTCTTCAAGAGTTGATAGGAGAAGGCTCAATGCCTCCTGAACCGCAGCAGCGCGGATCGCGTTACGCCCTTCAGCCGGAAGCTCATAGAGAACGCCGCGCTTGGCGACGCCCCCGCCACCCCTCCCGCATAACCCCACGTACACCGTGCCCGCGGGTTTGCCTTCCTGGAGGTCCGGCCCGGCTACACCAGTCAGCCCTACCCCCCAATCTGCACGCGTTTCAACGACCGCCGCCTCAGCCATCTGCGCAGCAGTCGCAGCAGACACCACGCCTTGCTCCTCAAGTTCTTCCACGGTGGTGTTGAGAAAATGAGCCTTGACCTCTGTCGCATACGTCACCAGCCCACCCCGCAGCACCGCCGAGGCTCCCGGGATGCACGCCACAGTCGCAGCGGCTAGACCAGCAGTAAGGGACTCACAGAACGCCACAGTTTCACCGCGTTCGCTGAGCGTGGATACTAGTTGCGCCTCGATGCTCATTGGTTCTCCCTATGGCCATCAATGAGGTACTGGATGCCGGTCAGGACGGTAACGAAGGCGGCGGCCAACATAACGAGGAGGCTCGGAAGGTCCATCCACCCTGGCAGCGGACAAAGATACAACGCCACCGCCACAGTCTGCAGAGCCGTCTTGAGCTTTCCGCCTTGGGAAGCCGGCACCACCTTCCCTTGACGCAGCAAGAAGAAGCGCCAAATCGTAATGCCGAATTCGCGAAACAGAATCAGCACGGTGATCCACACCGGCAAAGCCCCGGTGATATTGAGGCACACGAGGGCCGCGGTCATCAGGGCTTTATCCGCGATCGGGTCCGCAATCTTGCCAAAGTTAGTGATGAGTCCCCGCGCGCGTGCAATATCGCCATCCAACTTATCCGTGAGCATCAAGAGCGCGAAGCAGAGGAAAGCCCACCACTCATGGCCGGCGAGCACCAGCCAGGCAAACAAGGGGATAAAAAGGATGCGCAAACTGGTCAGGATGTTGGGCAGGTTCCAATTGGAGACCTCGGGGTTAACATCCTTAGTTTGAGATTGCTTGTGCGCAGCCTGAGAATCATTCACGCTCTTCATCCTACCGTGGCCTGCCTGCCCCTCGGGCGAGCACTACCATGGTCGGTATGAAGTATTTCGCAGTTTCCTATGAATACAATCCATCTAACCCGGTTATTGCTGAGGTTCGCCCGAAGCACCGCGAATTCATCGGCGCACTCCACGACAAGGGCCAGATCTGTGGCTCTGGCCCCTACACCGATTCCAAGGGCGGGGCGCTCATCGTCCTGCAATTTGAGGATGAGTCCGTAAAGGTGGCCGATGTCATCGCCCTCATGGACCAGGATCCCTTCTACACCGAAGGCGCTGTTACTGGGCGCGCTTTCCGCGAGTGGAATCCCGTTATTAATTCCTTCTAAATCCCCGCGGCCCGAGTTTAAGGCAGCTCGGACTTGGGAAGTTCGTCCGCCTTGCCGACGAGCTCGCCCTCCTTGTTGCGTACGATCTTGTTGCCAAAATCGTCCCAATCATAGTGGTTGTGAGAAACCACCACGCCACCCTGGGCTTGGTCGCGTTTGTCCTTCCACACTGACAGCAACACCGTAACCAGGAGGACGCCGACGATGACCAGTAGCGACACAAGGGTCGTAATCTCCGGTACTGCGCTGACATTCTCACCTCCGTTGATGAAGGGCAAGTTGTTCTCGTGCAGGGCGTGGAAGAGCAGCTTGACACCAATGAACAGCAAGATAGTACCCAGGCCATAAGGCAGGTAGACCAGGCGGTCCAACAGACCATCAATGAGGAAGAACATTTGGCGCAGCCCCATGAGAGCGAAGGCGTTGGTGGTAAAGACCAGGAAAGGCTCCGAGGTAATGCCGTAGATAGCTGGGATGGAGTCGAAGGCAAACATGACGTCGATAAGCCCGATGGCCGCCAACGCAACAAAAAGCGGGGTCAGGGCAAACTTGCCCTTCTTCTCACCGGATTCCTCGCGGTGAGTGAGCTTGTCGCCGTGGTAGCGCGGGGTTACGTGAACCACCTTGCGCAGCCACTTAACCACCAACATGTCGTTGGGATCGGTCTCGGGCGTCCCGTTGATCTCATCGATGAGCAGCTTGACTGCGGTGTAAATAAGGAAAATGGCGAACAGGTAGAAAACATCCGACCATGCCGCGATAATGGCCGCGCCCATCAGGATGAAGACGAGGCGGAAAACCAGCGCTAGGACGATACCGATGAGCAATACCTTCTGCTGATACCTGCGGGGAATCTTGAAGGAGCCCATGATGAGCGAGAACACGAATAGGTTATCCACGCTCAAAGCCTGTTCCGTCACCCAACCGGTGTAAAACTGTGCCGCGTGTTCGCTATCCCACAGCACCCACACAACTCCGCCAAAGACAACGGCGACGGCCATGTAGAACAGTGTCCACCCACCAGATTCCTTGATGCTGGGCTCGTGGGGTGAGCGGACGTGGCTATAGAAATCGAAAATAAAGAAGCCCACGATCACCGCCATGGTGATGGCCCAGACCCATAGTGGCACATGCATAATGAGTTATCCCTCCGGTCGACACGACAATAAAGACCGGAGGTCTCCCCCGCTAGCAAGCCGATGTCACAGCCTCGCTAGCCGACGCGACCGGGAACTGTACCGCAGTTGCCGTGTTGACGATCGACGCCGTGGATTGGGGTACTCCCCTCCAAGACTCGTCCTATCCTACACGGAACTTAGAACGCGCCAGTGGAGGGGTTAGCGGAGATTTCAACGGTGCGGGTATCGGCTTCAGCGTCGTCCGTCCCTCCGGTACCTTCAGCGTCTTGGACCTCCTTCGGGGCCTCGGCTGGATCGGCCCCCTTGATCATCCAGATGATGGTGTCGAGCTCCTCCGGCTTGACCAATACCTCACGCGCCTTGGAGCCTTCGGAAGGCCCAACCACACCGCGCGACTCCATGAGGTCCATGAGTCGGCCGGCCTTGGCAAAGCCGATGCGCAGCTTGCGCTGGAGCATCGACGTGGAGCCCAGCTGGGAGGTGACCACAAGGTCGACGGCCTCCAAGAGGTCGTCCATATCCTTGCCGATCTCTTCGTCGATCTCCTTCTTCGCCTCCGAGGCCTTATCGTCCGTCACACCTTCCGTGTAGTTCGGCGAGCCTTGTGCCTTCGCGGCGTCGACAACCGCCTGCACCTCCTCGTCGGAGACGAACGCACCCTGCATACGCACGGGGCGCCCGCCTTGCGGGATGAAGAGGCCATCGCCCATACCGATGAGCTTCTCGGCTCCACCCTGATCCAGGATGACTCGAGAGTCCGTAAGCGAGGACGTCGCAAAAGCCAGACGAGAAGGAACGTTGGTCTTAATAAGACCGGTCACAACGTCCACGGACGGGCGCTGCGTTGCGAGCACAAGGTGAATGCCGGCTGCGCGCGCCTTCTGGGTGATGCGGACGATGGAATCCTCGATTTCCTTCGGGGCTGTCATCATGAGGTCTGCGAGCTCATCCACGACGCACACGATGTACGGGTACGGGCGCATCTCTCGCTGGGAGCCGGCAGGAGCCTGGTATTCGCCGCTGCGGACCTTCCGGTTGAAGTCCTCGATCTTGCGCACGCGGGCAGCCTGCATATCCATGTAGCGCTGCTCCATCTCCTCCACCAGCCACTGCAGGGCCGCCGCAGCCTTCTTCGGCTGCGTGATGATGGGAGTGATGAGGTGCGGGATACCTTCGTACGGTGTGAGCTCCACCATCTTCGGGTCGACGAGGATGAGGCGGACGTCTTCCGGCGTCGCGCGGGTCAACAGCGAGACCAGCATGGAGTTCACGAACGCCGATTTACCCGAACCGGTTGCGCCGGCCACGAGCAGGTGCGGCATCTTCTTCACGGAGAAGGAGGTGTACTCGCCTTCGATATCCTTGCCCAAGCCAATCAGCATGGGGTCATGGTCGGCGCGCAGTGCCGGGGAATCCAAGACATCGCGCAGACGCACCATCTCTCGGTCCGCATTGGGCACCTCAATGCCAACTGCGGACTTGCCCGGGATCGGGGTGAGCAGGCGCAGGTTATCCGTCGCGACGGCGTAGGCCAGGTTGGACTGCAGGTTTGTAATCTTCGAGACCTTGACGCCAGGGCCCAGCTCGATCTCATAGCGCGTGACTGTCGGACCACGACTAAAACCGGTTACCTGGGCATCGACCTTGAATTCTTCAAAGACCTCGGTGATGGCCTCGATGATGCGATCGTTAGCCTCCGTGCGTGCCTTCGCAGGTTTGCCGGCGGTGAGCAGGTCCGTCGTCGGCACATCGTAGCCGCCGCCCAAGGCCGTGTCTTCAGCACCGCTCGGGGTCGCAGGCGTTTGTTCCGCCGCGGTCGGGGCCTCCTCCTCGACCTTGGCGCCCGTTCGCGCGTCGCGTCCGGAGCGTTCCTGGAACATGCGCACTGCCTCGTTATGCGCGGCCGAGACTACGTCTCCCCCAACTGATCCAGCCGACGCTGCGCTTGCCGACGCCTCCGCAGCCGCCGCCCCCAGTGCCGCGCCGGCGGCACCGCCGACGTCCACGCGGGGACGCTTCTTCGGTGCTGGTTTCGATACTGGCTGTGGCGCTACCTTCTGCTCCGGCTGCGGAGCAGGCTCCGGTTCCGGCACGACAGGGATCTCATCGGTGTCATCGACACGGCTATCAAAGCTTGGGCGGCCGTGCTGCACGGGTTCCTGGCTCACAGGTTGTGCTGCAGAGTCAAAGGAGACAGTGGCATTCTCGTCCGGCATCTGCCTCGGGGGCTGCTTCGGCGTCTGCTTCGGGCGCGGGCGCGGAGTATACGCCGGACGCGCGGGACGCTCGCGGCCTTCGGCGATGGCGTCGATGTCATCGCTGACGTAGCCGTAGTCGTCCGCGGAGGCGTCGTCAAGCAGCCCCTCATCTGAGCGGTTCTTCCGATCACGGAGTCCGCCGAGGAGCGCGGAGAACTGGGCGGCCACGAAGTCATATGCCTCGCGCAGGGTGATGCCAGTGATATTGAGCGCTCCGTACACGATGAGCAGGAAAAGCAGTGGCACTGCCACGTAGCTGGAGAAAGCCGCCACCAACAGCTCGCCGATTCCATAACCGATAACACCACCGGCCTCACCGGCGGCGTTGTTATTCCAGGTAAGCTTCGGAAGCCCAGCAAAAATGTGGATGAGGCTGAGCATGCACACCACGATGAGGGCGGTGCCGCCCACCACGCGCGGCTTGAAATGGCCGGCTGGGCCGGAAATATCCATCATGAGTGCGATGGCTACGGCGATCAACGCGACGGGAAGCACATAGGCGCCCGCACCAATGACGTAGCGCACGGCATTGGTGAGGTATTCACCAATAATGCCGGCGACCTGGAACCACGTCGCGCAGGCAAGGATGATAGCCACGCCAATCAGCACAAGCGCAACCGCATCTGGATTAGAGACACGAATGCTCTTCTCCATGCGGGCAGGGCGCTCCATGACTGTCGTCGGCATGTCACCGTCGACGTCCTGGGCACGGGTCACCTTGCTTTTCGACGAAGCAGCTCCCTCAGCCCTCTTGCTAGTTTTGTTATTCTTTGCGCGTCCAGAAATTTCCCCTGGCTCCCTCAACTCGTCGTAATCATCGAAAGCCCCCTCGTCATGGGGCGCATCATAAGCAGAATCGTAGAGATCCTCGTCCCGACTTCCCGCTTCAGCTGGCTTGAGCCCAGCGAGGCCATGCCCGACTCCCCGCGCCATGCTTCCCATGCCCTTGGCGGTGGCGCCAAAAACGCTGCCGAGTCCGCGGCCAACGGCGCGAAAGGCGCTGCCGGTCCTCTCTTCGGAGGTCTCGGCAGCGCGGGTTGCGGACGTCAGCGAGTAGCTTGTGCGGCCCGACGGCCGCGACCGATTAGCGGTGCGGCCTCGGCCGGAGGCGCGAGACGGAGCGTTCTTGACAGACATGCCTGCCACTCTAGTAGCAAACGCACCATTAACCACATACGCCACACGCGCATGCTAAAGAATTTTCTCAGTTCAGCCTACAGGCTTGACCTAACGATGGCGGAGGCATCGCCCTCAATCTCAACCCGGGCGGCCTCGCGGCCGAAAGCCCACAAGAGCAACTCGGCCACGGTGCCACGCACCCGCACCACTGCATCACCCTGCTCCGAAACGCGCCGCTTATCCGCCGCCACAATCGGCGGAAAGCCCTGCGGTTCCAGCACGACAGGACGGCGAGAACGTGACAATAGCCGTGTGCCTAGTAATTTCAACGGCAGCAAGAGCTCGGCGTGTGCGGCTCGTGACAAATCCCGTGGTTCAGTGCGACCATTGGCGCGGCGAAGATCCTCATGATGCACAAAGTGCTCCGCGGCATTGAACACCGAGTCCGCATAGCGCAGAGGATTCAGTCTGCCCGCTCCCCTACCCCAAGAATCAACAAGCTCCTCATATGTCTTTTGCGCACGAAGTTTCCTAGCGATGCCATCAGCATGAGAAGACAGTGCCGGGACAAAAGCCCCGATCGCAGCATCAGGGCGGTTCTCACGAACCCACAAATGCGTTATGAGGTCGTGGGCCGACCAGCCCTCACATAACGTCGGTGCATCGGGACCAAGTTCATGAAATAACGCCACCATTTTGGCGCGCTCGCTCGAGGAAAACGACATGCGCCCCAGCATACCCACCTTTAGCGGGAACGCTGGGGCGCCGTTGGCCTAAAGTCTAGAGCGATTCACGGGAGGCGTGAACTTCGTCGTCGTCAGGCAGCAAGATATCCGAGTTCGTCGGCACGATGGTCGGCAGAATCACCGGCTCGCGCTTGTACTTGGAATCCATCAGCTTCGACACCTTGCGGCGCAGCTTCTGCACCATGCGGTAGGTATCGTTCTCGCCCTCAGCTGCGAGGTCATTCATGGTGTTCTCCACCATCTCAGCTACCTCGGGCACGATACCGCGGTCATCGTCAGAGAAGCCCGTCGTGGACACCGTCGGGTGCTCGAGCAGGCGCGAGGTGCGGTTATCAATGACACAGGTGATGGAAACAACGCCGCCGGCACCCAGGTTGGTGCGGTCCGCGAGAGTATCGGCGTCGACATCACCCATCGACACACCATCAACGTAGAGGTTGCCCACAGGGATCTGGCCGACGACCTCAGCACGGCCGTTGCGCAGATCGACGACAACGCCGTTCTGAGCCAAGACCACGCGGTCGCGGGCCACACCAGTGGAGATAGCCAGCTCCTTATTGGCGCGCAGGTGACGCCACTCGCCGTGCACCGGCATGGCGTTCTTCGGGCGGGCTGCGTTGTAGAGGAAGAGCAGCTCGCCACCGTAGCCGTGTCCGGAGGCGTGAACCTTAGCCTCCTTGTTGGTGATGACTTCAGCACCAATCTGGGAAAGCATGTTGATAACGCCAAACACGGCTTCCTCGTTACCCGGAATCAGGGAGGAGGAGAAGATGATCAGGTCACCATCGCGGACCGTGATCTGGCGGTGCTCGCGGCGTGCCATGCGGGACAGCGCCGCCATCGGCTCACCCTGGGTACCGGTGGTGATGAGCAGCACCTTGTGCGGAGCCATCTTGGCTGCCTCATCGATCGGGATGATGGTGCCGCGCGGGACCTTCAGGAAGCCCATCTTCTCCGCAATTTCCATGTTGCGCATCATGGAGCGACCGTTGAAGGCAACCTTGCGGCCGGCGGCCACGGCGGCGTCGATAGCCGCCTGCACGCGGTAAACGTTGGAGGCGAAGGAGGCGATGATTACGCGCTGCTTGGCCCCAGACACCAGCCGCTTAAATGTTGCCGGAATGTCGCCCTCAGAGGCGGACACACCCGGAATGTTGGCGTTGGTGGAGTCACACAGCATGAGGTCCACGCCCTCATCGCCGTAACGCGACAGGGCCGGCAGATCCGTCGGACGATTATCCAGTGGGGTCTGGTCAAGCTTGATATCACCGGTGTGGATGATGTTGCCGGCCGGGGTACCCAGCATGACGCCAAGCGCATCCGGGACGGAGTGGTTCACTGCCCAGAAACGGCAGCGGAACGGACCGTAGTTCACATCGGACTTCTCGTTGACCTCTACGAACTTCGGCTTCTGGCGGTGCTCCTTACACTTGGCCGCGATCAGCGCGATGGTGAAGCGCGAAGCCACGATCGGGATATCCGGGCGCAGCTTCAGCAGCCACGGAATCGCACCGATGTGGTCCTCGTGTGCGTGGGTGACGACGAGCGCCTTGACCTTGTGAATCTTCTTCTCAATCGGGCCAAAGTCCGGGAGAATCAGGTCCACGCCCGGCTCACCGGAAGACGGGAAGAGCACACCACAGTCGATGATGAGGATGTCGTCCTGGTACTCGAAGACGGTCATGTTTCGACCGATCTCAGAAATACCGCCCAGAGCATAAATACGCAGCGAATCCTTCTGCTGCTTCGGCGGCTCTGGCAGACGCTTGGTCAAGTCCGCGCCCTGCATGGACTTGGGCACATTGCGGCGACCGCGGTTGTTGTTCTGGTTACGGTTGTTACGACCACCGTTGTTGCTATTGCCGTTGTTGTGGTTGTTGTTGCCGCCGCGACCGCGACCACGGCCGCCACGGGAACCACGAGAACGGGAACGACGGTTGCCGTCGTCAGAGTTTCCAGACTCCTTAGAGGTGGCGCCGGAAGCAGCCGATTCGTTCGGCGCTTGGAAAACCGGCGAAGCCGCCTCATTCGAGGCGGTCTCAGTCTCCGAAGGCGGACCCGCCTTACGGGTTACCTTGCGGGAGCGATTACGGGATTCAGTCATTCTTAAAGGACTCCAGCCTTTTCCAAATCGTGGCGGAGAGCCTCGATCTCCTCCGCGTCAGCCGCGGTAACTGGGAGACGAGGTTCTCCAACTTCAATACCCTGCAGGCGCAGGGCAGCTTTAACAAGAGTTACTCCTCCGAGGCGACCTTGTGCCTCGACGAGCGGGGACAAAGTTTTCGCGTTGATCTCTCGTGCACGTGCAATATCGCCTTCGTCGAAGGCTACGTAGAGATCAGCCAGGGCCCGCGGAGCAATATGGCCAATCACGGAAATAACGCCCGAAGCGCCGAGGGCCAGCCACGGCAAGTTCAGCCCGTCATCTCCGGAGTACCATGCCAAACCGGTTTCCTGGATAAGCGGTGCGGCTGCCACAAGATCGCCCTTGGCGTCTTTAACAGCCTTGATGTTCGGCACCTCCGCGAGGCGAAGAAGGGTCTCCGTCTCAATCGGAATGCCCGAGCGGCCAGGGATGTCGTACAGACAAACTGGGAGGTCCACGGCGTCAGCCACAGCAGTAAAGTGCGCGTACACACCAGCCTGGGAAGGCTTGGAGTAATACGGGGTCACGACCAGAAGGCTGTCTGCTCCCGCATCAGCGAAAGCGCGCGCCGCCTCAATACTGGTGGCGGTGTTGTTAGTTCCCGCACCGGCGCACAACTTAGCGCGGCCACCTACCTCTTCCTTTACAGCTGCAAACAGCTCCAGTTTCTCATCCAACGACGTCGTCGGTGATTCGCCCGTGGTCCCAGCCAAAATGAGCGAATCAACGCCGTTATCAACCAAATGAGCTGCTAGGCGACGACCAGCGGACACGTCCAAGGCGCCATCCTGGTCAAAAGGAGTGACCATAGCTACGCCTACGCGTCCGAAGGTGTCGACGCCTGCCTGTGCTGTCATACCTGTGCTCATAGGCGTCAAGATTACCTGCTTTCGCCCCCATTGGCCGCATCGGGGTCGTGCGCGAGTCTCCTTCTAGTGCTTTAAGCGTAAGGGCTCGAGGCCATTTCGGTGCCGTCAGCCAGGGTGGTGATATGGAAGTCGTCGAAAAGCACCGGCGATTGCTCCCGCAACAGCTTCAAACACGTGACGGCGAGCTGGCGCATCTCTGTATCGGCCTGTTCAGTCGCCCGCGCGCCAATAAAGTGACGCCAGGCCCGGTAATTGCCGGTCACGACAATGCGGGACTCTGTGAGATTGGGCAAAACAGCGCGCGCCGCTTGACGAGCCTGCTTCTTGCGCAGCAATGCATTTGGCTCCTCCTCCAGCTTGGACTCGAGGGCGTCAAGGAGCTCCTCGTAGACAAACCTCGCTTCATCGGCCGCCTGCAAGGTCAACCGCGTTAGCTGTTCATCCTCCGCAATAAATTTAGGCAGGACTACCTCTGCTTCCTCAGAATGCACGAAGCGTTGCGAGAGCTGTGAGAAGGAGAAATGACGATGGCGAACCAGCTCGTGCGACGCCGACCGCGACAGCCCCCGTATATAGAGCGTCGCCGTGGCATGCTCCAGCAATGCATCGTGACCTACCTCCAGAATGTGGTGCAGATAGGCCTGGTTTGAGGCGGTACGGGGATTCGGCTTGTCGAAGGACTCATAACAGGCGCGCCCGGCAAACTCGACTAGAGCCTCGCTTTCCGACGCCCCCTCATCAACCTCCCAGTCCACTCCTTGCGGCGCATGGAAAGCGGTTGCCGCAATGAGCTGGACATCAAGCTCAGAGACCTTTGCCATTACAGCCCCAGGTACTTCTCAAGTCCCACGGTCAAGCCTGGGTGGGATGCGATTTCTCGTACGCCCAGCAGAACGCCGGGGGTAAAGGAAGAGCGGTCATAGGAGTCCTGGCGGATGGTCAAGGACTGGCCTTGAGTGCCGAAGATAACTTCTTCATGAGCCACCATTCCCTGCATACGGACTGCGTGGACGTGAACACCATCGACGTCTGCGCCACGCGCTCCATCGAGGGACTGCTCGGTCTTATCCGGCATAGCGTCCAAACCTGCCTCCTGGCGAGCATTCGCAATGCCCTGCGCAGTGTGAACCGCGGTACCGGACGGCGCATCGAGCTTGTTCGGGTGGTGGTATTCAACTACCTCGGCACTGTCAAAGAACTTCGCCGCCTGCGCGGCAAACACCATGGTCAGTACAGCTGAAATAGCGAAGTTCGGGGCGATGAGAACATTGCCGGCGTCCTCTTTCTGAGTCCACCCCTCCACCTTGGCTAGGCGTTCTGAATCGAATCCCGTGGTCCCCACGACAGCGTGGATGCCATGTGCGATGCAAAACTCTAGATTGTCCATGACCGATGCCGGCTGGGTGAAGTCGACGGCGACCTCGGCACCCGATTCAACCAGCTTCTCCAACGGGGTCCCGCGGTCGATGGAAGCAACTAGCTCCAAATCCTCTGCCGCATTAACGCCTTCCACGATTGCTTGGCCCACGCGCCCTTTAGCCCCCAAGACGCCTACCTTGATAGTCATTCACAATCCCTTCATACGTGTTCGTGCGGTTAACTGTGCCCAGTCTATCCCTGACACCGGCGAGGTTTCAGACAGGGCTCAAAAGGCTGCCTTTAATACGCATTTTCTTCCTTTCGTTGCGGACACAGGCGACACCACTCAAATCATTCGGCATCGAATGCCCTGGCTAACCCATGGTGGCTACCCCCGTTTATAGTGACGACTTGACGGGAATTCACCACTAGCTATAGCCATGTGTGGCGGTGGCCGCTAGAATCATGGTTAGAACACTTCTTCTAACTCATGTTGATCTCGGGGGAGACCATGACCACCACTGCTACACGCCCGCCTACCTTCTTCTTTTCCACCACCAACCCTAATAACCCACACGCGATGGCCCGTGCTCAAGCCCGGAGAGCCACCTATAAAACCTGGGTCGGGGCCATGCCCAGCCTCGACGCCGATATCAACACCACCGCACTATCCCTAGTGGCTGCCTGGTCACTGCCCGAAGGCCACATCAAATCAGGCCTGCGTGCCATCCACCGCCTAGATAGCCTGCCGAAAGTCAAAGCCATACAAGACACCCACTGCCTGCTGGATATTGAATCCCTCATTGCTATTGATCAACCCATGTCAGCACTGACAGCCCTAACAAAAGAAACCCTGGATTTTGTCGACACTATCCTGGCTGACTTCTTTACCCCTTCTAAACCGAATCAGGCTTTTCCCACGCGTAGTCAAATCAGGCGCAAAGTCCGCGATATATGTAAAACACTGGATGATTCCATTGCCTATCGGGATACCCGGCCTAAAGATACCTACCGGTTTTCCTCTAACGGCACCTCTGCCTGGCTGGAACTGCAGGTTGAAGAAGACACCGGCATTAAACTCGATGCCTTCATCCACCAGACCGCCGCCAAGGAAGACATCACTGTCCCTGAGGCAGTCATCAAACTGCTTTCCGGTGAAATAAAGCCACCAGCTACCGTGGTGCTCCACACCTACCAGGCCTGCGATATTGAGGATGCACCGACCTTTATTGAAGGCTTCGGCTGGCGGGCTGAGCCCATGCCACATGACAAGGTGCGGGATTTAACCGGTGAGGTCGCCGAAGCCGACGGCTACCAACCCGGCCTGATTATGCGCAAACTTGTCGAAGGCCGCGACGGTACCTGCCGGGTCGGCGGATGCGGCGAGCCTGCTTTTCTCAGCCAGTTGGATCACCGACACAACTGGGCCGAAGGCGGGCCAACCCACCCGAAGAACCTAGCGTGTTTATGCCAAGGCCATCACAACATGAAAACCGATGGCACCCTCAAATACCTGCTCGACCCCTACAGCGGGGACGTCATCTGGCTATATGAAGACGGCACCTGGACTATTACCGAAGCCGACGGGCCGCTAGCACCAAAGCAGAAACGCTGGGCACAAACCGTCGCCCAACACATCACCGCCACCAGGAAACGCATCCGCGAGGAAGCCCAACATTTAAAACAAGAACTCGACGACTACGCACAACAACAAGCCCAAGCCCAAGCCCAAGCCGAGGACAACACCGACACAGATGCCAGCACCGACGACATCCCCTTCTAAACCTCACCGTCGAATAAAACGACGACACCAATCCAGCAGAAAGGAAAGAACCCAAGAAACCAGGAACACAACCACCGTCGTCACAGACGACGACTGCACTGCCGAAGCCCAGTCAGGCTCGCCCCAACTGTTGCCATTGGGACCGGCTGGACTTAGTCATGCCGGTTAGGATGGAGTGAATGCAGATCTACATTGCCTCAGTACCCGTCGATGATGTTGCCCTCGCTCACGACTTCTATGTCAATACGCTCGGCTTTCGAGTCAAGGACGATGTAACCCACGGAGACTTTCGGTGGCTCACGGTCACCAATGCGGAAGGCCAAGGGGATATGGAGCTCCTGCTCGAGCCCAAGGCCCATTCCGCGGCCAAGGACTACGCAGCAGCACTCAAGGCTGACGGTGTCCCTGTCACCCAGTTCCTATCCGCAGACGTGGAGCGAGAATATAGCGAGCTCACTGAAAAGTGGGAGTGCATTTCACTATCGTGCCGACCGACGTCGGCCCCTCCATCATCGCCGTCTTCGATGACACCGTAGGCAACCTCATCCAACTGGTACAGCTCAAGAAATAGAGAATAAAGAATGTCACACTTACCTTCTTCCGTCGCTATCATCGCAGCCGTTAGCGCCCTATGCGTAATGCCTCTAACTGCATGCGCGGAGCGTGGGTCAGACACGACTCCGGCACCGCAGTTCAGTGCAATTCCGTCTAGCTCCGCTGCTATCGATGGGCCGGAGCCGCCGTCCAGTGACACGCAGAATGCTCCCTCACAACAGGATGCCAATGTTGCTGCCTTTGCGGGTATGGGGACGGCTGCGATTGATGACCAACACCACATGCCAGATCGGTTGGGCGGCCTCATTCCGACGGGCGTGCGCGTAGGTGCTCACGACGGTTTCACGCGGGTGGTGGTTGACCTCGAGGGAGAAGGTGAGCCCGGCTGGTTCACCGCCTATACCGACGATCCTCGTCAGCAGGCATCAGGTCATCCAGTCGAAGTAAAGGGAAGCACTTTTCTCAATCTGGGGGTCGAAGGAACTCCGTGGCCTTCCACACCCGATCTCGAAGAAAGGTATATGAAGCCAGGAACTACTCCCGGTACTGGTGTGGTGAGCGAAGTCGTATACACGACCTCATTCGAGGCACAAACCCAATTGATCATTGGACTACAGAAGAAGACCCCGTACTCAGTGACTTTCCTGGAGGACCCTAAACGCCTAGTTCTCGACTTCCAGGTTTGACGTGTGGTGAAACGATAAGGGCCCTGTCCCCAGCTAATTTCTGGGTTACAGGGCCCTTGATCTAGGAGGTCCTAGTGGTCCTAGCTAGTCCGAGGATTAGTCCTCCTCAACCGGAACCAGGGAGATTTTGCCGCGATTATCAATGTCGGCAATTTCGACCTGAATCTTATCGCCAACGTTGACGACGTCCTCGACCTTCTCAATGCGCTCGTCGCCGCCCAGCTTCGAGATGTGTACAAGGCCATCGCGACCCGGGGTCAGGGAAACGAAGGCACCGAAAGCCACGGTCTTCACCACGGTGCCGAGGAAGCGCTCGCCCACCTTCGGCAGCTGCGGGTTAGCAATGCTATTCACGCGGTCGATCGCAGCGTCAGCTGCTTCACCGGTAGCGGCAGAGATATACACAGTGCCGTCTTCCTCGATGGAGACATCGGCGCCAGTTTCCTCAGTAATGGCGTTGATAGTCTTGCCCTTCGGGCCAATGAGCTCACCAATCTTGTTCACCGGGATAGTCACCGAGGTAATGCGCGGAGCCAGGCCAGACATCTCGTCTGGACTCTCGATGACCTCAGACATCGTGTCGAGGATGGCGGCACGGGCGTCGCGGGCCTGTTCGAGGGCGTCGGCAAGCACGTGCGAAGGAATGCCATCCAGCTTGGTATCCAGCTGCAGGGCGGTGATGAACTCGGATGTACCGGCAACCTTGAAGTCCATATCGCCGAAGGCATCCTCAGCGCCGAGAATATCGGTCAGCGCCACGAACTTTTCCTTGCCGTTGACCTCGCCCGAGACCAAGCCCATGGCGATACCCGCCACCGGAGCCTTCAGCGGAACGCCCGCGTTGTAGAGGGACAGGGTGGACGCACAGACGGAGCCCATGGAGGTAGAACCGTTGGAACCAAGGGCCTCAGACACCTGGCGAATGGCGTAGGGGAAGTCCTCACGGGACGGGATCACCGGCAGCAACGCGCGCTCAGCCAGCGCACCGTGACCAATCTCGCGGCGCTTCGGGGAGCCTACGCGACCGGTCTCGCCGGTGGAGTACGGCGGGAAGTTGTAGTGGTGCATGTAGCGCTTGGACTCCACTGGGGTCAAAGAATCGATCTGCTGCTCCATCTTCAGCATGTCCAGGGTGGTCACACCCAGGATCTGGGTCTCGCCACGCTCGAAGAGAGAGGAGCCGTGTGCACGCGGGATCAGATCCACCTCCACGCCGAGGTCACGGATATCGGTCACACCACGGCCATCGATCCGGAAGCCCTCGGTGAGGATCTTGGTGCGCACGATGTCCTTCATCACGGCGTTGAAGGCGTTGCGGATCTGCTTGGATGCGTCGGCCTCGTCGAGGTCATCAAAGTCTTCGATGAGCTTAGCCTCGACCTGCTCCATGTACTCATTAGTGGCGTCGTCGCGGTCCTGCTTGCCCGGGATAGTGAGGAGCTTCTCCAGCTTCTTGGAGGCTGCCTTTTCGACGGCCGCGTAAACATCATCACCGTAGGGCGGGAAGAGAGGGAACTCCTGCGTCTCCTTGGCTGCACGCTCCGCCAGACCTGCCTGCGCTTCACACAGGGACTTGATGAAAGGCTTCGCAGCCTCCAAGCCCTCAGCCACGGTGGACTCCTGCGGAGCCGGTGCGCCTTCCTTGATGCGCTCGGCTACGTTCACACCAGCGCCGGCCTCGACCATCATGATGGCTACGTCGTCCTTCCGGCCCTTCTTCACGATGCGGCCGGCAACGACCATCTCGAAGAGAGCACGCTCGTGCTGCTCGTTATTCGGGAAGGCCACCCACTGGCCCTTCGGGTGCTTATCATCAGCAATCAGTGCCATGCGCACGCCGCCCACCGGGCCGGATACCGGCAGGCCAGAGAGCTGGGTGGAGGCGGAAGCGCCGTTGATGGCAACGACATCGTAGTACTCCTCCGGGTCCATGGAGAGGACCGTGACAACGACCTGAACCTCATTGCGCAAGCCCTTCACGAAGGTTGGGCGCAGCGGGCGGTCGATGAGGCGGCAGGCCAGGATAGCTTCGGTGGAAGGGCGCCCCTCGCGGCGGAAGAAGGAACCCGGGATCTTACCCGCGGCATACATGCGCTCCTCGACGTCCACGGTCAGCGGGAAGAAGTCGAAGCCTTCGCGCGGTTGGTTAGAAGCGGTGGTCGTGGACAGCAGCATGGTGTCCTCGTCCAGGTAAGTGGTCACGGAGCCACCGGCCTGGCGAGCCAGCTGGCCCGTCTCAAAACGGATGGTGCGAGTGCCGAAATCGCCGTTGTCCAGGGTAGCGATGGCCTCGGTGATGCCGTAATCGTCGTCGATAAGAAACTCGACGGAATTGTTCGGTTGCTTTTTAGCGTTCTTAGCGCTCATGGATATAACTCTCCTTGGAGCTGTCATGGCGATCTTCGGTGCCGCCTCTTCTTCGATGTTTTCTGACAACGTCCAAGGATTTTAGCAGATGAGATAAGAAAACCCCCGCACACAAGGTGCGGGGGCCAAAAGTTAAGCGTTTAGCGGCGCAGACCCAGGCGAGAAATCAGGTCGCGGTAACGGTCAACGTCGTTAGCGGCCAGGTACTTCAGCAAGCCACGACGGCGACCAACCATCAGCAGCAGACCACGACGGGAGTGGTGATCGTGCTTGTGATCCTTGAGGTGCTCGGTCAGGTTGTTGATGCGGGAAGTCAGCAGCGCAACCTGTGCCTCCGGGGAACCGGTGTCGGTCTCGTGCAGGCCGTACTCCTTGAGGATTTCAGCCTTCTTCTCGGTGCTCAAAGCCATGGAAAATCTCCTATTGTATTTCAGTCCACATGAAATGTTGCGCCTTAAGGCGCTGCCTGTGACTACTGTGGACCGCAGTCAGCAAGTCGAAGTAGAAGTATAGAGGCTGCCCAGCTTCGACATCAAATCATCGACGAAGCGCGCGTCATCCACCGCAACGGCCACGCGGGTGGTGGGATCATTAAGGCGTTCAGGGTCACCGATCGTGCGCCCGTTCCCCTCACACCGCAGATTCAGGTCGAGGCAGGTCACCAGCGAAGGATCGGCTGCCACTGCTACCGCCAAGGGATCGTGGAGCCCACAACCGCCAAGGTGCGGAGAGGTCGTCTTATAAGCACGTATGTAATAGTCCACGATGTCCGCGTAGATCCGGCCCGTCCGCGTGCCCCTCCACTGCTTCGTATGCTCCCTAGTGAGCAAGGTGCGCAGCGTGACATCGAGTCCCACCATCGTGAGGTCGTGCGCGTGGCGGAAAACATAGTCCGTGGCTTGGGGATCTTGGAAGACGTTAGCCTCGGCATAAGGAGTGACGTTCCCGGGTACGGTCAGCGCCCCGCCCATCATCACGATGCGGGCGTTGCGGGCAAAGTCCGGGTCCTCGCGCATGGCGGCCGCAATGCTTGTCGACGGCCCCGTCGGCACAATGACCAGATCCTCGCCATACTCACGGACCGAACGGAGAAGAAAGCCCACTGCATCCTCGTATGCCTTGCGCCGCGGCGGAGGCAGAAGTACTTCCCCAAGGCCATTGCGGCCATGGATGAAAGCAGAAATGGGAGCAACGCTAAAGCCCGGCCGCGTCGGACCGGTGAAGACGGGGACATCCTCGGCGTCGAGAAGCTCGAGCAACGCCAGCGAGTTGCGCACTCCCAATGCCACCGGCACGTTGCCATAGGTGCCCGTAACCCCGATCAGCTCGAGGTCGGGGTGCGCTAAAGCATAGGCGAGCGCAAGGGCGTCATCGATTCCGGTGTCGAGGTCGAGGATGATCTTCATTTAGGCCTCACGGGCAAGAATCTCACGGACTCGGGCAACGTCACGCTCCATAGCTGTGAGGAGCTCTTCGACTGAGTTGAATTTCTCCATGTCACGCACGTGGTCGACAAAGTGCACGGTGGCTTCGTGGCCGTAGAGGTCAGCGTCGCGATCCAGCACGAAGGACTCCACCGAACGCTCCTCGTCACCAAAGGTGGGGTTTGTGCCCACCGAGATAGCGGCTGGATAAGGAACGCCGGGTTCCATGTCACCTTCCAGAGGGGCACCGGTGGGCTCAACCACGAACCAGCCCGCGTAGACGCCATCGGCTGGAATGGCGACGGATTCCGGGAAGTACTGGTTGGCGGTCGGGAAACCAAGCTCTTTTCCGCCGCGTCCTGCACCGCGCACAACGGGCCCAGTCACCGTGAAATGACGCCCCAGCGCCCAATTGGCGCGCGCAATATCGCCCTTGGCAAGAGCGGCACGGATGTTGGTGGAGCAGATGCGCTCGCCGTCGTCGTCAAGCAGAGGCACGATGTCAACGCCGAAGCCGAGCTCGGCGCCGAATTCTGCCAACGCCTCCGCGGTGCCGGACGCACCCGCGCCAAAGGTGAAGTTCTCCCCTACCACGACGTGCTCTGTGTGCAAACGCCCCACCAAGAGATCCGTTACGTACTCACGCGGCTCGACGCCCCGGAGCTCCTCAGTGAAGTCGATGACGAGCACGGCCTCGATGCCCATCTCTTCCGCCAGCTGCATGCGGCGCTCAAAAGTAATCACGGAGAGCGGCGCGCGCTCCGGCAAGAATACGGTGACTGGGTGCGGATCGAAGGTCACCATGACCGCGCGCTGTCCATGTCTGCGCGCGTGCTCAACGGCCTTCGTCACGAGCTGTTGGTGCCCGCGGTGCAGGCCGTCGAAGACGCCGATTGTCACCGAGGTCGGGCCAAGGTCAGCTGGGATGCTATCGATTCCGTACCAAATATCCACGGGCACCATGCTATCCCACTGCGACCGGTGCCCTAGACTGCAGGGCATGACTGATCCGCTCGAACGTTCCGGCCTCGTGGTCGTCGATAAACCTGCCGGCATGACCTCGCACGACGTCGTGGGGAAACTGCGCCGTTTCTTCCGCACCCGCAAGGTAGGGCACGCAGGCACGCTTGATCCGATGGCTACTGGAGTGCTCGTCGTAGGCATCGAGCGCGGCACCAAGTTTCTTGCCCACATGGTGGCCTCCACCAAAGCTTATGACGCCACGATTCGCCTAGGCACGGCAACCCACACCGACGACGCGGAGGGGGAAGCAACGTGGGGCGAACCGGCAACCGCAGTCGAGGATTCCGCCATTGCGCGGGAAATTGCTGCCTTGACCGGCGATATTATGCAGCGCCCAGCAGCGGTGTCCGCTATCAAGGTGGATGGCAAACGCGCGCATGAAAGGGTGCGGGCAGGTGAAGAGGTCGAGCTTCCTGCTCGGCCAGTAACGGTCAGCCGCTTCGATATTCTCGCTACGCGCCGCGAGGGTGAGTTCATCGACCTCGACGTGTCCGTGGCCTGTTCTTCGGGAACCTATATCCGCTCGTTGGCTCGGGATTTGGGTGAGGCCCTCGGCGTCGGCGGGCACCTTACCGCGCTGCGCCGCACGGAGGTGGGGCCCTTTAGGCTTGACGACGCCCACCCCCTCGACGCCCTCGAAGACTCTCCGGAGTTGTCCTTAAGCCTCGACGAGGCGCTCGCGCGCAGCTATCCAGTCTTGGAAGTCACCGATGAAGAAGCCCAAGCTTTGGCCATGGGCAAGTGGCTGGAACCGCGTGGGTTGAAAGGCACCTATGCGGCCGTCGACCCGCAGGGACGGTCAATTGCCCTGATCCAGGAAAAAGGAAAGCGCTTAGCCACGGTTTTCGTCGCGCGCCCCTCGACGCTATAGCTGCCTGATTTAGCGGTCAAAATTGAGCGCCGGGACAGCGGTGGCGACGATGACATAGCCATCCCGGATAATCCAGTGCCCAGTAATGAAGGGCACCGGGGTCGGCCGCGCCAAGAGGTAGGACACCAGAGTGCCATCGAGGCGTAAATCGATTTCGGCTTGGTCAAAGTCCAGCCAGCGCCGAGTCATGGGGAACCACGTCTTGTAGGTGGCCTCCTTGGCGCAGAACAACAGGCGGTCCGGGCAGGAAATACCCGCCGCTTGCAACTGAGCCAGCTGCGGCATCTCCCCCGGCCGCGCAATCATCGTCAACACGTGTTCTGGCAGGGGCTCCGCTGGTTCGGCGTCAAGCCCCATGGAGCGCACGTGTGTGTCAGGAGCTGCCACGGCTGCGCGCAACCCTTCGGTGTGCGTCATCGATCCGGTATAGCCCTCCGGCCACAGCGGCATGCCGCGCTCGCCGCGCAGAATCGGCTCATCTCCCGTGTAGTTGAGCTCCTTCAAGGCTTGGTGGGCGCACCAGCGCGCATCCCCGAACTCGGATTTGCGCACGTCCACAGCCTGGGAGACCACGGAGCGCTCTTCTGGGGAGAGGTGATGATAGTTGAGGAGATTAGTCATCGACTCATCCGTGCGTACGTAGCAAAAACGAGCTGATTCCGGGAAGAGAGAAGGTTCAAGCATGCTCGGCCCTCCCCGTCTTCTCATCGATGGTGAGCACTGGATACGGCCACGGCTGAAGACCACCGTGAGCCTGCCACTCACGTGGATAGCCCAAGGACACCTCGATGTGGTCTACCCCATCGATGTTGGCGCGATTAGGCATGTGGAGGTGACCATAGATCACTGCCATAGCGTTATAGCGCCGCGGCCAGGAGCGCGTGTGGCGGGTGCCGCACCACAAGGCCACTTCGGGCCAACGCAAGTAGAGAGTCGGCTCCTGTACCAGCGGCCAGTGGTTGATAAGAACCGTTTCACCCTCGACCCGTGATAGCCGCTTGATCGAATAGGCCAGGCGGTCCCAGCACCACGCGCGAACATCGACGAAGGGGGCGATGGCAAATTCATCGGTCATGATGATCTGCTTCTCCTTCGCGCTCGCCAGCGCCTGTTCCACCGTGGTGCCTGGTGGACGGAAGCTGTAATCGTAGAGCGTAAACAGTGGGACCACGGTGACCCCTCCGAATACCGGAAACGGATCCTCCGGGGTAATCACGCCGATTTCCCGGCAGCCTTCGACGAGGCGATCGTATTTCGAGCGCCCCTGGTAGGCGTCCTGTCCGCGGGAGAAGAGCTCGTGGTTGCCGGGCACCCAAATGACGGTGGCGTAGCGGTTCTTTAGGCGCGCCAAGGTGTTGATAACAAGGTCAATGCGCTCGGCCACGTCGCCGGCAACAATCAGCCAATCGTTGGGGTTCGGCGGGACAAGTTCATCGATGCGGTCCCCGTTTACGCGCACTGCCGCGTGGAGATCGGAGACGGCCCACAGAGTGGTCATAGCGCCTCCTTCACACGAACAGTCCCTCTACTTCTACCACAGGCTTAGACCTGCGCCCACCGCATAGAGTAGAAACGACAGACCACGCCCACCATGCGAATGAGGATGAATGCGGCAATACCGCCCCACACCCCGGTCAGGCCGGTGCCGAAAACAAAGGCCAACCAGACGCCGGGCAGGAAGCCGAGGAGCACTGATGCGAGGGTCAGCGTGCGGAGGAAGGCCGCGTCCCCAGCCCCCAGGAGGACGCCGTCCAAGGCGAAGACGACGCCGCCAATAATGACGAGGAAGGTCATAACCCACCAGGGGCCGGAGATGACCTCTAGAACCTCCGGGCTCGTGGTAAAAATCCGTGGGATAAAAGCGGAGCCAAGGCCCAGTACCGCTGCCAGCGCGAGGGAGAAGGACGTCGAGTAGAGCGTTACCTTGGTTCCCACCGTGCGGGCATAGCGAGCTGATCCCGCTCCCAATGCCGCACCGGTCAAGGCTTGGGCAGCGATCGCGAGAGAATCCAGAACGAGGGACAGGAAGTTCCACATCTGCATCATGATTTGATGCGCGGCGAGCTGCGCCGTGCCGATACGTGAGGCCACAGCCGCCGCTGACAGAAACGCCACTTGGAAACTCAGCGAACGCACGATGAGGTCACGCCCCAACACGAGCTGCCGACGAACCACGCTCCAGCGAATCTCCCAGGAGCCA
Source organism: Corynebacterium aurimucosum ATCC 700975 (assembly GCF_000022905.1). Classification (NCBI taxonomy): domain Bacteria; kingdom Bacillati; phylum Actinomycetota; class Actinomycetes; order Mycobacteriales; family Corynebacteriaceae; genus Corynebacterium; species Corynebacterium aurimucosum. Next base: position 1,692,978 of record NC_012590.1, read on the forward strand.
GTATGCTCGCGGCGCAGCTCTGCCACGAAGAACGCCGCGATGATCCCCATGCCCAGCACCGTGGCCAGTGCAGAGCCAGGCAGACCCCAGAAGTGCACGAAAATCGGCACCGCGATGGCGCCGGGAACCATGCCTGCAAGGGTGAAGTAGAGGGGCTTGCGGGTGTTTTGAACACCGCGCATCCAGCCGTTGCCGGCCATGTTGATGAGAGTAAAAGGAATGGCGACGGCCGCAATCCGCAGCCACTGTGCGGTCCCCCGCGCTGTATCCGGGTTACCCGTCAACCAGGTGGCAAAGACGCCGGCGAAGAGCCACATGATGACGGCGAGCACCATTCCAACGCCCACGGCAACCCACGTTGCTTGCACGCCCTCGGCGACGGCTTCCTCGCGCTTCCCCGCGCCGAACAGCCGTGACGCACGCGCGGTCGTGCCATAAGACAGGAAGGTTAATTGGGTGGTAACCACCGAATGGAGCGTGGCCGCTGCGCCAAGCGAGGCCAGATCCTCCGCCCCCAAACGGCCTACGACCGCGGTATCCAACAATAAATACAGCGGCATGGCCGCCAGAACGCCCAGAGCGGGGACGGCGAGGCGGAAGACCTCAGCGGCAGAAACCTTCACTGGTTGCTCGGAAGCCATCTAGGACAACGCACCTACCAGCTGCGCGATAACCTCCTCGGGCCTTCCGTGCGCGGTATAACCTGCGGCCGGAATATGCCCGCCGCCTCCAAAGGCGAGCGCCACCTCCGCACAGTTGACGGCGGAGGAACGCAGGGACACCGCCCAAACATCAGGCGCCTGCTCCTTGAAGACCACTCCGATGTCAGTGCCTTTCAAGGCCCGGACATAATCGACGAAAGATTCAATCGCGGAATCGGCGTGGGAGCTGACCTCCTCATGTGGGACGAAGAGAACAGCGAGGCGGTGCTCCCCTGCTTCCTCAATCCTGAGGCCTGAAAGCACACGTCCAATCATCTGCAGGTCATCGGCCGTGCTGGAATCCATGAGTTCCAACGCAATCTGCTTGGTGTCGAGACCATAGAGCATCAGGCGCGCGGCGATATCATGCATGGCTGGGCGGCCCCACCGGAAGTTACCGGTATCGGTGACTAGGCCCGCGTACAGGCAGTGCGCGATGACGCGATCGATTTGGATGGACAGCCTATCCAAGATGTCTAGGATCACCACCGTAGTCGACTCACATACCGGATCCACCACATTGATGGCTCCAAAACCATCGTTGGAGGCGTGGTGATCGATGCACAGCACGCGGCCCACGGCGGCCATTTCTTCGATCTCCCGGGCCACCGAACCCGTCCTATCTATCGAGCCGCAGTCCACAGTGACATAGAGGTCATAACCTTGTGGAAGCTCATCCACCAACTCGATCTCATCCACCGTGGGGATGGAAAACAGGTTGGCTGAAATATCACGGCGCTGGCCAATCACGGTACGGGTCTGTTTCCCACGCTGGCGGAGCGCCAGGGTAAGGGCGGCTGCCGAACCGACCGCGTCGGCGTCTGGGCGCAAATGCGTGATGATGCAAATGCTGCTGGCTTGCACCAGCGCATCCACTGCGGCTTCGTAGTTGGTTCGCGACACTTAGTCCTCTTCCTCGTCCGAGGTCTTGTACGGGTTCGCGTCGCCTGCGGGCTGTGCACCTTCCTTCAGCTTGGCTAGCTCCGCATCGCGGGCACGGGCGCGGGCGAGCAGCTCCTCCATGTGCGCCGAGGCCTCGGGGACGGTATCGAGCTCGAAGGACAGCGTCGGTGTAAAACGAACGGAGAGCTCATCACCCACAATCTTGCGCAATTGCCCCTTAGCCCTGGTGAGGGCTTCGGCCGCCTGGTCATAATCAGGCTCGGTCCCGATATCCGTACCACGCACCGTGTAGAACACGGTGGCGTCGTGGAGATCACCCGTGACCCGGGCATCCGTGATTGTCACCAGCTCAAGGCGGCGATCCTTGATTTGGCGCTCAATGGCACTGGCGACGATTGTCTGAATGCGCTTTGCCATGCGTGCGGCGCGTGCGTGATCAACCATGGTGAAGCTCCTTTACGTACGGTTACTGGCAACTAGTCTAGGATACCGATTCTGCACCTTTCGGCCGAAATGAGGAAAGCCCAGCCAGAATCTTTCCTGGCTGGGCTTTATTACCTGAGCTCAGCTATTAGCTGAAGAACTCGGTGGCGCTTAGTCGCGCGGGACCTCGACCTCTTCGTAGGCCTGGATGATATCGCCTACCTGAATATCCGGGTAGGACAGAACCATACCGCACTCGTAGCCGGCGTTGATCTCGTTTGCGTCATCCTTCTCGTGGCGCAGGGACTCGATCTTGGCATCGGAGGTAATGACGTTTCCGTCGCGGACCAGGCGTACCTTGCCATTGCGCTTGACCTTGCCCTCCGTGACCATACAACCGGCGATGGTGCCGACGGCGGAGGACTTGAACAGCGCGCGGATCTCTGCCGCACCGGTGTCGCGCTCCTCGTAGATGGGCTTGAGCATGCCCTTCAGAGCTGCCTCAACCTCTTCGATGGCACGGTAGATCACCGTGTAGTAGCGGATATCGACGCCCTCAGCGTTAGCTTCCTCGGTGGCCTTGCCCTCAGCGCGAACGTTGAAGGCGATGATGATGGCGTCCGAAGCTGCAGCCAGGGAGACGTTGGTCTGCGTTACCGCACCCACACCACGGTCGATGATGTTGAGCTGTACCTCGTCGTCGACCTCGATGTCCAACAGGGCATCTTCGAGGGCTTCCACGGAACCTGCGTTGTCGCCCTTGAGGATGAGGTTGAGCGTCGAGGTTTCCTTGAGCACTGCATCCAGGTCCTCGAGGGAGACACGCTTGCGAGCCTTTGCCTGCAGAGCAGAACGCTTACGAGCATCGCGCTGTGCAGCAATCTGGCGTGCCACGCGGTCATCCTCAACAACCAGGAGGTTGTCGCCGGCGCCAGGGACACCATTGAGACCCTGCACCTGAACCGGGCGGGACGGGCCGGCCTCTTCCACATCGTTGCCGAATTCATCGAGCATGCGGCGCACGCGTCCGTGTGCATCACCAACCACGATGGAATCACCAATGCGCAGCGTACCGCGCTGGATGATAACCGTAGCCACCGGACCGCGGCCGCGGTCGAGGTGGGCCTCGATGGCAGAGCCCTGTGCATCCATGTCCGGGTTAGCGGTGAGCTCCAAGGCAGCGTCCGCCGTCAAGATGACGGCTTCGAGCAGATCATCAATGTTGATGTTGTTCTTCGCGGAGATATCCACGAACATCGTGTCGCCACCGTACTCTTCCGGAACCAGTCCGTACTCAGTGAGCTGACCACGGATCTTGTCCGGGGAAGCTTCCGGCTTATCAATCTTGTTGACCGCGACGACCACAGGAATGTCAGCTGCCTTCGCGTGGTTGATTGCCTCGATGGTCTGCGGCATCACGCCATCATCAGCGGCAACCACCAGGATGGCCAAGTCGGTGGACTTAGCACCGCGGGCACGCATGGCGGTGAAGGCCTCGTGACCCGGGGTATCCAGGAAGGTGATGGTGCGAGGACCATCCTCCAGGTCCACCGTGGTTTGGTAGGCGCCGATGCCCTGGGTGATGCCACCGGCCTCGCCGGCACCTTCGTTGGTCTTACGAATGGTGTCCAGAAGGCGAGTCTTACCGTGGTCAACGTGACCCATCACGGTCACAACTGGCGGGCGCTTCTCAAGTGCCTCTTCGCCACCCTCGTCTTCGCCGAACTGCAGGTCGAAGGACTCGAGCAGCTCGCGGTCCTCATCCTCTGGGGAGACGACCTGAACCTCGTAGTTAATCTCCGAACCCAACAGCTGCAGGGTGTCTTCGGAGACAGAAGCCGTAGCAGTCACCATCTCACCGAGGTTGAACAGTGCCTGCACCAGTGCTGCAGGATCTGCACCAATCTTCTCAGCGAAGTCAGCCAGGGAAGCACCGCGACGCAGGCGTACGACCTTACCGCCGCCGTCAGGCAGACGTACGCCGCCTACCTCATGCTTCTGCTGCTCTTCAAACTCATGGCGCTTCTGACGCTTCGACTTCTTACCGCGACGCGGTGCGCCACCCGGACGGCCGAATGCACCAGCGGTGCCACCACGACGACCGCCGCGTCCACGGAAACCACCGTGGCCAGGACCACCGTGGCCGGGGCCGCCACCGCGGCCGCCGCGACCACGACCACCGCCGCCACTACCAGCGGCCTTCGACGGCATGCTGGCCGGGTTCGGGTGCGAAGGCATCATTGCCGGCGAAGGACGACGTCCTCCGCTGCGGTTGCCATCACCCTGCGGGCGTGCGCCGCCCTTGCCGCCACGGTTATCACCGGGCTTGCCAGCGGAACGCTGTCCCTTGGTACCGCCTGGGCGTGGTCCGGGGCTCGGACGATCGCTGGAGCTACCCGTGGAGAACGGGTTGTTGGCCACGCGGCGGGTCCCGCCAGGCTTCGGCATGCTGCGCGGAGTGACAGCGCGCTCGCTACCCTTCTCGGTATTCTTGCGCTGTGCTCCAGGCTTCGGTGCGCCACCGGGCTTTGGCGTGGCACCCGGCTTCGGTGCACCACCTGGCTTCGGTGCACCACCTGGCTTCGGAGCAGCACCGGGCTTGGGGGCAGCACTTGGCTTCGGGCCTGGCTTTGCCGCGGTGGCAGGCTTCTTTTCTGTCGGTTTCTTGGAAGCAGAAGCTGGGGTGGCTGCCGGCGCGTTCTTCTCCGCTGCTTTGTCTTCGCCACCCTTAGCTTCGTAGTGTGCGCGCATCTTCTTGATCACCGGGGGTTCGATGGTCGAGGATGCGGTCTTGACGAACTCGCCTTGTTCCTTCAGCGTGGCGAGTAGTTCCTTGCTGGTTACGCCGAGCTGCTTTGCCAACTCGTGTACACGTAGCTTTCCGGGCACTTGTCTCCTCTTTAATCTTTCTAGGAGCCAAGGCCGCGGAATACGGCCTGACCCCTAGTTAATGGCTATGGACTTTCATCGCTGATGCTGCTTCATGGTTGTGCGCTCATCAGTGTTCGGTCTTCCTTTTTAACTCTGGGTCGCACGGGCTGTTGCCCGCCGACTGCACCTGCTGCCTGGCAGCAAGGTACTCACGTACGTGACCTGTGTCCACGTCTGTGGACATTCGGAGCGCGCGCCTGAAGGCACGGGTTCGCTCCGCCAGCTCTACTGCTTCCAGATCAGGCCTTATCCACGCTCCCCTTCCGGGAAGGCGACGGCTGGGATCCGGAACGACACGGCGCCCTGAGGGATCACCCTTGTCGGCGACCACCCTCAGCAGTTCCGTGTCGGGATGCTTTTGACGCGTAGCGATACAGGTGCGGAGACGCTGTCCTTGAGACATCCAACTCCTTAGGTCATATCGCTACTGTTGCTACGCCACAGCATTCCTGCATGTGGGCCGTTGTCTAGTCTACGCTAAAATAGGCCAAACCTTTAATTCCACCGCAGGCTGCTCGGAAAGCTAATCCCGAGCGGCATCGGAGTGAATATCAATCTTCCATCCGGTCAGGCGAGCTGCGAGGCGAGCGTTCTGGCCTTCCTTGCCGATAGCGAGCGAAAGCTGGTAGTCCGGCACGGTTACCTTGGCCACCTGCGCTTCCTCGTCGAGGATTTCCACGCGCACGACCTTCGACGGGGCGAGAGCATTGCCCACGTACACGGCTGGGTCTTCGTTGAAGTCGATGATGTCAATCTTCTCACCACCGAGTTCACGCATCACGTTGCTGACGCGGGAGCCCTTCGGGCCGATACACGCACCCTTGGCGTTGAGGCCCTTGGCATGGCCGCGAACGGAGATCTTGGAGCGGTGGCCAGCCTCGCGAGCGATGGCGATAATCTCGACCGCACCGTCGGCGACCTCCGGAACCTCCAGCTCAAAGAGGCCGCGAACCAGCTCCGGGTGAGTACGAGACAACGTGATCTGCACCTTAGCGCCGTTACGGTTCACGCCCACGACATAGGCCTTGACGCGGTCACCGTGCTCGAGCTTCTCCCCCGGCAGCTGCTCAGCAGGCAACAGGAAAGCATCCTGGGAATCGTGTTCGGTGCCCAATTGCACCACAACGACGCCGCGATTGTTGGCGTGGATATCGCGCTGGACGACGCCCGACACCACCGTTCCGGTCAGCTCAGAATAGGAATCATAGGTTCGCTCAGCCTCGTTCTCTCGCAACTTGCGCAGGATGGCATCGCGGACCGCCTGCGCGCCGATGCGCCCAAAGTTGTCCGGGGTGTCGTCGTACTCGCTGATGACCTCTCCGGTCTCCCGATCACTTTCGGTCACGATGACAGTGACGGCGCCGCTGTCGGCGTCGATGTCTACGCGCGACTTCGTGCCTTCCGCCTTTGTCTCAGCGGATTCCGCACGGTGGTCCAGGTAGGAATACAAAAGGGCACCCGCGATAGCTTCGAGCAGGTCCTTCACGGGGACGCCGCGCTCGCGCTGAATTGTGCGGAGTGCCTCTAGGTCAATATTCACTTGTTAGTCCTCTCGGGTTGCCGAGTTCTGCTCGGCGAAGTCGAACGTCTGCATAGCCGCCTCCAGCTCCACGGCTGAAGGCTGAGCAAATTCAATTTCTACCACTGCACGGCTTAAGTTTTCCAATCGCTCAATCTGGTAACGCACCTCCTTCTTCACCATCGTGATAAGCGCCACGGATTCTTCGTCCTCAGACAGGGCGCCGATGCGGGCGACGCGAGTGGTTCCAGGTTCCTCGGCAAGCGCGTAACCAACGAGCCTTCCTTGGTTGCGGCGCCAATGGCGCGAGGCACTCAGCGGGAAGTCCACACCTGGCGTCGACACTTCCAAGGTGTAGCCCGCGCCAAAATTGAGGGTGCCCGCTTCCTCCTGGGCATCAAAGATCTCGGAAATCTCCTGCGAAAGTTCCTCAATAAGATCGGAGCTCGGGCGCTCATCGCCATCGATGCGGATGATGACCTGAGACTTCTTACCAGCTCGCGTGGTCTTCACATCTTCGATGTCGAGGCCGCGTGCGGCGGCGACAGGCTGCAGAATTTCGGTTAGTTGCGCGGGTGTTGGGAATGCCATGCGCTCTAGACTAGGTCACCCGGGTAGGGTCTATCGCGTGAACCGCCGAGTAGTTGTCCCCACCCTGCTTGCTTGCGCTGCCCCCTGGCTGGGCGGCTGCCAAGCCACCGACGCGATCGTGGATTATTTTGGCCCCCACGCAGACCCCACCCTCACGTCGCTTGCTCAAGCCGCCAGCGCGGATGCTCTCGCCTTGGAAGAGCTTGATGCGGATGCCGCAGCCCTGCGCGCGCAGCACGCAGACGAGCTTTACTCCGAAATTGAGCGCCTCTGCGGCCGCGACGAGGAAGGACACGTTCCGCGCTCCTGCGAAGTGAATCGTGAGGGTGAAGCACACGAGGCCACTGATGCGGCTGCCGTGCTCGCCGCAGCTTCTTCATCGACTGAAGAGCAGCTTGACGCAGTCTCCCCGGAATCTCGGCCCTTGCTCGTCGCCCAAGCCATCGCAATGGAGGCCCGCTCCACCGATGAACCGGGCGCTGTGCCGGAGCTGACGGAGGATGACGCTGACCTCGCCACCGAACTTTTGGACTGGGAATACCAGCAGGTGTATGCCTTGGACTTTGCTCGTTCCTATGTCACACCTGACGTCGAAGAGCTGGTTGATGAGCGCCTCGCTCTGCACGAGAACCGCGTCCTCGCGCTCCAAGAAGCAGTAGCCAAAATCGGACCAGTGCCACAGCCCGCAGCGGCCTACACCTCGTCGTCCGGTGAGCTGCCCGTAGACGCCGCCTCAGCGCGCGCGTTCCTTGACTACGTCGCGCATAGTGACGCGGTGACATGGGCCTCCGCCGCCTCACAGGAGGTGCCCGACCAAGCGGCACCCAATGCTGAATGGCGAAGCTGGCTTATTTCTGTAGCCGCCCAATCTCACCGCATCAGTGCAGCTTAATTCCTCCCTCGCGGGCTCGATTTTCCTGAGCTACCGACGTTTGGCGTTCTTTTCGGCGTACAGCGACCAGGCATAGCGCATGACCGGAATCTGCAACGGCAGACGCACCGCGTGGTAGATCTTCTTGCCGGTTGATGCCTTGCCGCTTTCTAAGTCCCTGTAGGCCTGGTAGAAGTTCGCCGGCCACACGGCGGCGAACAAAGCTAGGGCTGAAAGGCCGCCTGCAGGTCGCGTCGATGGGTTCGCCAGGAGTGCACCGGTCACCACTTCCCAGGCCCCAGAGGTGAAGTTGTAGAAGCGAGCCGACCCTGGAAGTTGTGGTGGGATGATGGACTCGAAGGGCTTCGGCTTAGCAAAATGCAGCACTCCCATGGCAGAGAGTGCTGCAGCCATTGAATATGTCAGTGCGGGGTTGTGAGAACTCATACCCGCGAGACTACGCGCTTAACGCACCTAGCCGCGGATGAGCTCCGTTAAGGTGTCCACGATGGAGTCTGCGGGGACCTCACGGGTTTCGCCGCCACGGATGCGCAACTCAATGATGCCATCAGCGAAAGCGCGGCCCAGGATGGCGATGAACGGCATGCCCAGGAGCTCGGCATCCTTGAACTTCACGCCCGGGGAGACCTTGGGGCGGTCGTCGTACAGCACCTCGATGCCTGCGCGATCCAGATCCTCGACCAGCTTCTGACCTGCTTCGAGGGCAGCGGCGTCCTTGTTCGCTACGGCCACGTGCACCTGGTACGGGGCCACGGCCACTGGCCAGTTGAGGCCCTTCTCATCGTGGCGTTGCTCCGCCAGCACGGCGAGCATGCGCGTCACACCAATGCCGTAGGAGCCCATGGTCGGCACGGCGCGCTTGCCGTTCTCATCCAGAATCTGAACATCGAAAGCCTCGGTGTACTTGCGGCCCAACTGGAAGATGTGCCCTAACTCGATACCGCGCTCCAGCGTCAGCGTTCCCTGCCCATTCGGCGCCGGATCGCCTTCCTTGACCTCGGCGGCCTCGATGAACTCATCCACGGTGAAGTCGCGGCCAGCCACCAGTCCGACGACGTGGCGCTGCGGGGCATCCGCGCCGGTAATCCAGGAGGTACCGGAAACCACGCGCGGGTCAGCATAAACCTTCACGTCGTGGGCATTCAGGACACGCGGTCCGACATAGCCCTTGACCAGGAAGGAGTTCTTCTTGAAGTCACCCTCACCGGCGAGCTCAAACTCAGCCGGCTCGAGAGAAGCCTCCAGGCGCTTCTCATCCAAGGCGCGATCGCCCGGAATAAGAACAGCGGCGAGCTCCCATTCCTTCTCTTCCTCCGTGGCTGCGGGGGCGGCCACCTTGATCATCATGCACTTGAGGGTGTCCGCTGCGGTGACCTCGCGGCCGTCGACAGTAATGCCGGCACCCTTAGCCCACTCCACCAAAGACTCAATGGTCTCGGATTTCGGAGTCTCATGCTCCTGTGCCTCCGGCAGGCCCTCGAAGGAGATTTCCTCCGGTGCCTGGGTCACCACTGCTTCCACGTTGGCGGCGTATTCGCCCTCCGTGGCGCGCACGAAGGTATCTTCGCCTACCTCAGATACGGCGAGGAATTCCTCAGAGGCCGAACCACCCATCGCACCAGAGGTGGCCTTGCAAATCGCGTAATCGATCTCCAGGCGGTCAAAAATGTTCTGGTAAGCCTTGCGGTGGCGGGCATAGGACTCATCGAGCCCCTCATCCGTCATGTCGAAGGAATAGGAATCCTTCATGGTGAACTCGCGGCCGCGCAGCACGCCGGCACGCGGGCGCTCCTCATCGCGGTACTTCGTCTGGATCTGGTAGAGCGTGACTGGGAAATCCTTGTAGGAGGAGTACATATCCTTCACCGCAGTGGTGAACATCTCCTCGTGGGTCGGGCCCAGCAGCATGTCCGCACCCTTGCGGTCCTTGAGACGGAACAGGTTATCGCCGTATTCCGTCCAGCGGTTCGACTCCTCGTAAGGCTCGCGCGGCAGCAGCGCCGGGAAGAGCATCTCCTGGCCGCCGATGGCGTTCATCTCCTGACGGATAACGTCTTCAATCTTGCGCATGGCACGCAGCCCCAGTGGCAGCCAGGTGTATACACCCGGCGCGACGCGGCGCACATAACCTGCGCGGACGAGAAGCTTGTGGCTGGGGACTTCGGCATCAGCCGGATCCTCACGAAGAGTGCGGAGGAAAAGCTCAGATAGACGTGTAATCATGGTTGCTCAGTTTACATCGCTAGCATGTAGCCATGCTGATCATCCTCCCTCCTTCTGAGACCAAAGCACACGGCGGCAGCGGCGCAGCCCTGAACTGGGACGAGCTTTCCTTTTCCGCGCTGAACCCGATCCGCCAAGAAATCGCCGCAGAGTTGTCATCCCTCGACGTCGATGAAGCGCTGGAGGTGCTCAAACTCTCTGAGAAGCTGCGCGGGGAAGCCGAGTCTAACCGCGAGTTGGCATCCTCCCCAACCATGCCCGCGCTGGAGCGTTTCACCGGCGTGCTGTACGACGCCCTCGACGCCCCCACCCTCCCCCCGGAAGCGCGGCGCTACCTCGCCGTGGGCGATGCGTTATTTGGTCTAGTGCGCGCCGATGACCTCATCCCCCACTACCGGCTTTCCGGTGGCACCAAGTTGGGTGGGCGCACATTGAAGTCACGCTGGGGTACGGCCATCACCGATGAGCTGCGCGCGCTTGTCGACGCTGACGAGTTCCTCATCGACATGCGCTCGGGCACCTACCAACAACTGGGCAAGCTCAAGGACGCCGCCACCGTGCGCGTGGAGTCAGTGCAAGAGGATGGCTCCCGGAAGGTGGTCTCTCACTTCAACAAGCACTACAAGGGAGAGCTCGCCCGCGTGCTGGCCCTGCAGGGCGAGAATGTCTCCTCCCTCGAGAATGCCGCCCGCGTAGCCCAGGAGGCGGGCATGAGCACCGAACTGCGCGGCACCGAGCTGGTGCTCGTGGTCTAGCTTCCCCCTAAACCAATGGGTTATAGCGCAAACTATTGCGCTTGAGCTCGCACTCGGTAGCGATAGCGATACCGGAGGCAATCTCGCCGCGCTCGCGAAGGCGGAACATGGCGTCCACGACGCGATCACGCAATCCCCACGGGTCGATGGTGTTGATATAGACCTTCGTGCCGCCCTCGAAGCCTGCCAATGTGGACACGCGCAGCTTGATCATGACGCGCCATGGTTGCGGCAGATCCACGCTGGGTGGGCGGTGGTGCCATTCTTCATTGCAGGCCACGTCCGGCCCCACCGCGGCGTGGGCTGCGTGGATCAGATCCGACATTCCACGTACTTCATCCGGGTTCTGGTCCCACGGCTCGCAGCGCGGTGACTTGGAGAAGATCTCCAGCGTGGGATAGCGGTGGCCAAATCCGGCGAAGAGCACCGCATAATCATTTTCTGCGATGACGAGGTTGCGTTTTGCCGCATAGCCCACAGCCCAATCGTTGTACATGTTGGGGTGCGCCCGCAGAATCGCATTTTCCTGGTGGGCGGCCATACCCAGGGCGTCAATCGCGACGAGCTGCTTGTGCAGGTGGTCGAAGGACGCACCCGCCGGCGCTAGCCAGTTCTGGAACACGGCGACATAAGAGGCGTAGCGGTTGCGCTGATAGAGCTCTCGCGTCGATTCCGCAGTAAATGTTGTCAGCAGGTAGTGCTCATCGGGGCTCAGCGTGCCGGAGGAGGCTAGCTGACTGTCATCGACCGCCCCATCCGCGAAGTGCCGCGAGGAGATAATGACATCATGTCCGCCGCCGAAGAAACCATCGGCGAGGGCGAGCAAAGAATCGTCATCCAGCGCGGCATCCTTGCCCGCTGCCTTGAGCTTGGTGCGCACCACATTGAGTACGTGCAGGCGCCCAGCCTCGTCAGCCTCGTAGCTTTCTTTGTGACGAGCCAGGTCTGGGTCCATGGTGAAGCCATAGTTCTCGTGCCAGTAGTCATAAGACACGATTTCAAAAAGGTTCGGAACGCGGCGAAACAGCGGCTGAGAATTATCCAGCTCGTGTGGAAGAAGGCCGCGCTGAATCTCCCCCGAGGCCAAGATGCGGGACTTTTCCGGTGGGGTATCCAACATGCGGCCTGAGCAAAAGGCACAGCTGTGTGTCAAGGCATCGGGGCCCAGCGGCTGCGGGTCCTTCGCCGGATGAGAGAGCGGGCGATTGCCACGTCCCGGCACCGTCCACACCTCCGTTCCGGAGAAAGGGTTGACCTGTTTGACGGTCCCATCCGCCATGGTCTGGATAGGTTCAACGCGGCTAAAAAGTGCTTCGCTCATGCAGCCCAGCGTAGACCTCCCCGCCTGCCGGTGCGACTAGACTTAGGCCCCATGCAGCACCGATTCTTTGAAGTAGATGTCTTCGCCACTGGGCCGTTTACCGGTAATCCCCTCGCCGTGGTTGCGGATGCCGATGACTTGAGCACCGAAGAGATGCAGCGCATCGCACACTGGACCAATTTCTCCGAGACGACGTTCCTGTGCTCGCCTACAGATCCAGGCGCGGACTACCGCGTGCGGATCTTCACCCCTTACGAAGAGTTCCCCTTCGCCGGCCACCCCACGCTGGGCAGCGCGCGCGTCGCGGCGGAGCTATTAGGAAAGAGCGGGACCTTGATTCAGGAATGCGGTGTCGGCTTAGTCACCGTGCGCCAGGACGAGGGTCGCTTCGCCTTCGCCACCCCGCCCTTGCTGCGCCACGGGCAACTGAGTGAGGCTGAGCGCTCCGAAGCAGCCGCCGTACTCGGAATCGACGAAGAGACAATCGTTGACTCCGGCTGGGTGGACAACGGGCCTGGCTGGCGCTTGGTCCAGCTCGAGTCTGCTGAGGCCGTGCGGAATCTTCGCCCCACGCCCACCCCCGGCGTCAAGGTCGGCGTGATCGGCCTCACCGGGGATGTGGAGCCAGCCTATGAGGTTCGCGCCATCACCGGGCAATTCGAGGACCCCGTCACCGGTTCCTTCAACGGCGGCGCTGCCCAGTTCCTCCGCACCAAGGGCGCCGTTCCTGCCCGCTATACCGCGGCACAAGGCAGTCAGGTAGGCCGCGATGGCCGCGTCTTTATCGACGATGACGGGTACGAGCTCTGGGTAGGCGGCAACGTTCACGTTCGCGTGCGCGGAACCCTGGGGTCCTGCGATGACTGAACAGACCCTGCCTTTTGAGCTGCACAATGATTTTACTCAACGCTTGCCACAGATGGTCACGGCAAGCCGCGGGGAAGAACAGCCAGCGGCGCGATTGGTGGTGCTCAACGAAGAACTAGCCACCGAGCTCGGCCTCGATCCTGACTGGCTGCGCAGCGAGGACGGAATAGAGTTTCTCCTCGGCCGCGGGCCAGTTACTCCCCACGCGATGGCCTACGCCGGCTTTCAGTTCGGCCAATACAACCCAACAATGGGTGATGGCCGCGCTCTCCTCTTGGGCGAAGTCACCGGCCCCGCCACGCCTCACAACCCCACGGGCCTCTGGGATCTGCATGCCAAGGGCACGGGGCTGACCCCTTACTCACGCTATGGATCTGATGGGCGCGGCACGCTGCGCTCAATGCTGCGTGAGTATCTCTTTTCCGAGTCGATGCATGCCCTAGGTGTGCCCACCACGCGTTCTCTGGCAGTCCTCGCCACTGGGCGCCCCATCCAGCGCCAGATGGTGGAGGAGGCAGGGGTACTCGTGCGGGTGGCCGCAAGCCACATCCGTGTCGGATCCTTCCACTTTGCCGCGCACTCGCAGGTGCCCGGGTTACTCCAACAGCTCGCCGCCTACACCAGTGAACGCCACTACCCCGGCGCCGACTGCCGGGAGCTATTCACTCACGTCATGGAGGCACAAGCGGCGACAATCGCCGGGTGGATGCAGCTGGGCTTCATTCACGGCGTAATGAACACCGATAACACCACGTTATCGGGCGAAACCATTGACTATGGCCCCTGCGCGTTCATGGAACGCTTCGACCCCAACACTTGGTTTAGCTCTATCGACACGCAGGGACGCTACCGCTTTGAGCGCCAGCCCGACATGTTGGGCTGGAACCTTGCGCGATTGGCGGAGTCACTGCTTCCGCTTATCGACGACTCCCCTGACAACGCCCTCACCTGGGCGCAAGAGGCCATCGATACCTTTGGCGAACGTTATGAGAGGGCCCGCCGCCGAGAGGCACAGCGCCGCCTGCAGATGCCCGACGAGCTTTTCCAGGATTACAGCGCTGCCCTCGCGCAGGCCGCCCCGGACCTGACACAGGCCAACCGCAGCCTCGTCAGCGCCGCGGCGGGTGAACCTGCGGCGGCCTATGCAGAGTTCGAGGATCGGAGTTTCGTTGATGCCTACTGCGCAAGTGGCCCTGACATCAAGCTCCTAGACCAGACCGTGCCGCGCGTGATTCCCCGGCCGCGGCTGGTTGAAAACGCTCTGGGCGATGCCGAAGAGTTCGCCCGTCTTCTGCACGCCACCACGCGTCCTTTTAATGCTGCGCCGGAGTATGAGCAGCCCGGTGGTACGGAAGGTTATCTCACCTACTGTGGAACCTAGGAGCCTAGAGCGCAGAAGCAGAAGGAAACACACCACCGCCCCGAGGTCTCCGTAGGAAAGGAAACGGAGTCTCGGGGCGGCGGTGCGTCTCTATCTTTCACTGCCACGCTCCCGGTCGGTTTCTCAGGCCGACCGCCCCGCGTGGCTGGGGTTCTCTCTATCTCTCTCGCATGCGCTCTCTCAAACGCACACCATCATTATGGGGCGTTGTCCTTGGCGAAGCGTTCCGGTGCACTGAACGCTTCCTGCCAATTACTGAGAATTACCTGCGAGGGAATCGCCGACAAGGCGAAGAGCGAATTACTTGGACTCAAGCTGCAGCGTCTTCTGCGTGTACTCCCACATCTCGTTGTAGAGCTTCTTGTCCTTGGAGAGCTTGGTGCCGTAGGACGGAATCATCTCCTGAATCTTATCGCCCCACTGGATCATGTTCTCACCGAAGCAGCGCTCCAGCAGCTCAATCATGATGGCCGGGGTGATGGAAGCACCCGGGGAAGCGCCAAGCAGACCAGCGATGTTGCCTTCTGGGTTGTTGATGAGGGTGGTACCGAACTCCAAGGAGCCGAACTGCGGTGCACCCGCCGGCTTAATCACCTGAACACGCTGGCCGGCGATAACAGTCTCCCAATCAGCCGGGTCAGCGCTCGGGACGTATTCCTTCAGGGTTTCAACGCGCTTGTCGAAGTCCTTGAGGACCTCGGTCACCAGGTACTTGGTCAGACCAAACTCCTGTGCAGCCACACCCAGGTAAGAGGTGATGTTGTCCGGACGGATGGACTTAAACAGGTCCAGGTAGGAGCCCTTCTTCAGGAACTTCGGGGACCAGCCACCGTAGGGGCCAAACAGCAGGCCTTCTTCACCGTCGATAACACGGGTGTCCAAGTGCGGCACGGACATCGGCGGAGCGCCCACAGCAGCCTTGCCATACACCTTGGCGTGGTGCTGCTTGACAAGCTCCGGGTTCTTGGAACGCAGCCACAGGCCCGAAACCGGGAAACCGGCGAAACCAGAAACCTCACGGACACCAGCCTTACGCAGCAGGTCGAGTGCGTAACCGCCGGCACCGACGAAGACGAACTTGGCGTGGACAGCTTGGTAGTCACCGGTGTGCAGGTTCTTTGCCACCACGCGCCACTTGGAGCCCTCACGCTTGATATCAACGACCTCGTGGCCATAACGGATCTCGGTGCCGGCAGCCTTAGCGGCAGTGAAGAACTGCTTAGCCAGGGCGCCAAAGTTGACGTCGGTGCCCGCATCGGTCCAAGAGATGGCAACCTTCTGGGAGTTGAAGTCACGGCCCTGGGACATCAGGGGCAGCTTCTCCTGGAAGGTGGCGTCATCGTCGCTGAACTGCATGTTCGGGAACATGTGGTTATCCTTCAGTGCGTCGAAACGGCGCTTCAGGTAATCCACCTGGATGGAGCCCTGGGCAAAGGACACATGCGGAACTGGGTTGATGAAGGCCTTCGGGTCCGTCAGGATGCCATTGTTGAGCTGGTGGGACCAGAACTGGCGAGAAACCTGGAACTTCTCATTGATGTTCAAAGCCTTGGAGATATCAATGCGGCCGTTCTTCTCCGGGGTGTAGTTCAGCTCGCACAGCGCGGAGTGACCCGTACCGGCGTTGTTCCACGGCGAAGAAGACTCAAGGGCAGGCCCATCCAGGCGCTCGAAGACCATTTGGGTCCAGCTGGGCTCGAGCTCACGCAGCATGGCGCCGAGGGTGGCGCTCATAATACCTGCACCAATGAGTGCGACCTCAACCTCGTCTACTACTTGTGCTGTCTTCTTATCGGAGGACACTGTACTTATTACCTCTTTGAGTCGATATATTCGTTGTGGTCAAGTGCCCGGCGCATGTGGGTGCACAGGGCGCGGTGAGAAGCGCTCGACGATGCTAGGAAGCAAACCGGCATACAGACCTCCCCTGCGGGAGGTCCGTCAAGCATTGATTCCACCTTACGCCCCTTGCCGCAAAATAGGCATTCCTGGGAGAATAAATGCCCGAATCCGAGTCCACTACCCCATTCGTGGTGCAGGACATCTGCCGCTAGCACTCCACCCCGCCCGATGTACCTGGCTGCACGGCCTATCATGAGCTCCATGACATATGACGAACTCAAATGGACAGAAGATTTCCTCGGGCCCGATTTCCAAGCCACCACCCTTGAACTCGGCGCCGACCCTGATGGCGAGGGCGATGTGTGCGCGACGCTCTTGCGCTACTGCCCTGACACGGATGCCCACGATGACCGCCCCGCCCTGGTGTGGGTCCATGGCATGACGGATTACTTCTTTCACGATCACGTGGCGCGCTATTTCTATGATCTCGGCTATGCCTTTTATGCTCTCGACCTGCGCAAGTGCGGGCGCTCCCGGAGGGACGGCCAAACCTGGCATTACATCAGCGATATGAAGAATTACGACGCCGACCTCAACGCGGCTCTCGACGCCCTCCCCAACCAGCGTGTCGTCATCGTGGGCCACTCCACCGCCGGCACCATCATCGCACTCTGGCTTGATCGCCTTCGCCGCCAGGACCGCGAACGTTTCAACCGCATCTCCGGTGTCGTCTTCAACAGCCCCTGGTTGGCCATGATGGGAATGGCGGATAAGACTTATGAGCTGCTCAAGCACGTTATCTATTCCGGCGCTGCCATCGCCCCAAAGTTCCCGATTCCCGGAGGCGATCTCACTGCCTACGGGGAATCTATCCATTCCGAAGAACAGGGTGACTGGGATTTCGATCGTCGCTTCAAGCCGCTGGGCGGGCACCCGAAATACCTGGGCTGGGTAGCAGCAGTCTTCCGTGGCTTCGACGCGATCCATTCCGGCCGCATCGACATGGGACTCCCACTGCTGACCATGACTTCAGGGCGTTCCGAGCTCAATCAGGCTTATAGCGAATCCTCTAACACCGCTGATGTTGTTGTGGACGTACGCCAAAGCCAGCGATGGGCCAAGGAGCTCAGCGCTCGCTATACGCTCCACGTTGTAAATAATGGGCGCCACGATCTCTTTCTTTCCCGCCCCGAACCGCTGCAGGAAGCCCTCTCCACCACCGCGGAATGGCTGCGCGCCGTGGTCCCAGTTGAGACGGTTTAGACTCGCTCACCTCGCGCTTTTCAACCTGCACGGGTTGCGGCTAGGCAGCCTCTAGAATGGTCGGCATGACTTCCGCACAGCACTTTGACCTCGTCATCATCGGCACCGGGTCGGGAAATTCAATCCCCTCTCCTGAGTTCGACGATAAATCCATCGCCATCATCGAAGAGGGAACCTTCGGTGGAACCTGTCTCAACGTGGGCTGCATCCCGACGAAGATGTACGTCTACGCTGCCGACGTTGCACTCGCCGCGCGCGAGGCCACACGTCTTGGGCTCAGCGCCCACGTGGATGCTGTGGATTGGGAGGGCATTGTCGAGCGCGTATTCCACAACCGCATTGATCAGATCGCCCGCGGTGGCGAAGAGTACCGCCGCGGCGAGGAAACGCCCAATATTACAGTCTTTGATCAGCACGCTCGGTTCATCGGACCAAAAACCCTGCAGGCCGGCGATGACATCATCACCGGTGACAATATTGTTATTGCTACCGGCTCACGCCCTGTGCTGCCCGAACCTTATGCCAGCTCTTCCGTGCCGGTCCACACCAACGAGGACATCATGCGGCTTGAGAAGCAGCCGCGCAGCCTCATTGTGGTCGGCGGTGGCTACATCGCCATGGAATTTGCTCACGTCTTCGATGGCCTGGGCACCGAAGTGACCGTGGTCAACCGTTCGGAGAAGCTCCTCCGCTTCCTCGACGAAGACTTAAGTTCCCGGTTCAACGACATCGCACGCGAGCGTTTCGACGTCCGCATTGGCACCACCACAGCACTAGAGGAAACCGCAGACGGTGTACGTCTAACCTTGGATAGCGGTGATGTCCTCGAGGCAGAAGCCATCCTCGTGGCCACCGGCCGCCAACCCAATGGCGATCAGATGGATCTTTCTACCAGCGGCATTGAAATGCACGAGGACGGGCGCATCAAGGTCGACGAGTTTGGTCGCACCACCTGCGAGGGTGTGTGGGCTCTCGGCGATGTCTCCTCCCCCTACATGCTCAAGCACGTAGCCAATGCGGAGCAGCGAGCAGTCCAGCACAACCTGTTACACCCAGACGATCTCCAGCCAATGCCGCATGAGCACGTCCCAGCGGCTGTCTTCACCCACCCGCAAATTGCGACGGTAGGACTTACTGAGGCACAAGCCCGCGAAGAGGGCTATGACGTCACGGTGAAGGTGCAGAACTTTGGCGACGTTGCCTATGGCTGGGCTATGGAAGACACAACGGGCATCTGCAAGCTGGTAGCTGACCAGGGCACGGGCAAGCTCCTCGGCGCCCACCTAATGGGCCCACAAGCCTCCACTCTTATCCAGCAGTTGATCACTGCCATGGCCTACGGCCTTGATATGCGCGAGTTCGCCCGCTCTCAATACTGGATCCACCCGGCACTGCCAGAAGTAGTGGAAAACGCAGTTTTGGGACTAGAGTGGCAGGAGTGAAAGTTACATCAAATTGAGTGATCTTTTTCACATTGCCGTTAAACTAATTTCACCAAAAGCCCTGAACCCCACTACAAGCGCCGCTTAACGCCACCAACATCTGCCAGCAATCTTTCAGGATTTCACCCATTTTGGGGGTGGTAGGCGCGGAGGCTTAAAAGAAGCTTCAAACCGACGTGCATTTTCCCTGACCGTTGGCTAGGTTAAGTACGGACACCGGAACGAGCCGCTACTCTCTACCGGCTCAGTGTGTTTTGGGGATACCAAAATAATCCCTATCCCTGTAAATCAAAGCCTCCCAATCCGGAGGCTTTGCACGTACGACACTAAGGACTTTTGATATGCGTATCCGCAATGCAGCCATCGCCGGCGCTACTGCTCTCGCTGTTACTTTCGGCGGCTCCACCGTCGCTTTCGCAGAGGACACCAACTCCTCCGCTCAGGAGAACACCAGCCCCTCTTCCCAGGAGAACTCCAACTCCTCCGCTTCCAAGGAAGGCGCCAAGGGCGAGGCTTCCCTGTCCTCCAAGATCGGTGACACCTGGTTCAACAAGGGCGAGAACGACAACAAGACCACCGAGGCTGACGGCCGCGCTATCTTCGGCTCCTCCAAGCACGAGAACTGCGATGCCAACGAGACCAAGGAAGAGTGCACCCGCCTCAGCGACCAGCCGACCTGGGCCAAGGCTTTCTACGGCCTGGGCATCGCTAGCGCTATCGCTTCCGTAGCTGGCTTCATCGGCGTTGTGTACAACTTCTTCGTCCACGGCCCGTCCTTCTAAGACGTCTCCCCTACACACTTTTTCCGAAAGGCTTAAATTTCATGCGTAACTTCCGCACCGCCGCCGTTGCTGCCGCAACCGCTGCTTCCGTTGCTTTCGCTGGCACCTCCGTTGCTTTCGCTGCAGAGAGCCAGAACGAGAACGAGAACACCTCCTCTTCCCAGCTGTCCTCCGCAATCGGCGAGGCCAACAAGGACAAGTCTAACGAGACCCTGTCCTCCAAGATCGGCTCGCAGCTCGAGAAGGACAAGAAGGTCTCCGGAGAAGACCTCCTCGGCAAGGAGACCAAGGACGAGACCAACCCGGCTTGGGCCAAGATCTGGCGCGACGGCACCTACGCTGCCCTCGGCACCGCAATTGCAGGTGCCCTGTTCGCTGCCTACAACTTCGCTGTGTCCAACAACATCGTTCCGGCACACGTGCTGGACCCGATCTTCCGCCGCTAATTAAGTTGCGGGTACGCTGACTAACTCAGCGGATTTCACGAGCGCCCATCCTCTTGTTGTAAGGATGGGCGCTTTCGCATGTCTTGGCTGTCTATTGGTGAGCTGTCGAAATCCTTTCATTCTCTTAAGCCTTACTGAGCGATTTGCTGCAGATGTTTGCCCAGCAGCGGGATTTGGCGGGCTCAAGTAGTAATCACCTAAGAATGGTTTCGTTCCTGTGAATCCTGCCAATGTTTACGCTAGAATCGCTCAAGTGACTTGGGACACCCTATAGTTATTCCAGTTCCTACGAGGTTTAAAAGGATTCACACTATGTGCATTCGCAAGGCCACCATTGTCGGTGCTACCGCTCTCGCTGTTGCATTCGGCGGCACCACCGTTGCTACCGCTGCAGAGGACAGCAGCAACGATTCCGCTTCCAACTCTTCCGCATCTGCTGGTGAGCAGCAGGGCACCCAGAAGGCAGGCGGCTCCTCCGCACTGGGCAAGGCGCTCGAGGCTGACAAGGAAGCCAACGGTCAGAACATCTTCGGTCAGAACTCTTCCATCTCCAGCGAGCCGAAGTGGGCACAGGCCCTCGCTGGCATCGGCATCGTCGCCACCATCATCACCATCGCCGGTGGTCTGGTTGGCCCGGCGCTGAACTACCTCAAGTTCGGCATGTAGTTCTCCCCTTCCCCCTTCTAACCCACTTTTTGAAAGGCTTTACCCAAGATACGTAATTTCCGCACCGCCGCCGTTGCTGTTGCAACCGCCGTCACTGTCGCCTTCGCTGGCACCACCGTAGCTTCCGCTGCTGAGGCTGTTCCTGGCTCCGACCTGACTGACCAGCAGGTTCAGGAGGAGCTCCAGAACGACGCTACTTCCTCCGAGATGTCCTCCGCACTCTCTTCTGAAGGCAATGGCTCCCTCTCCTCCAAGCTGGGCGGCGTGACCGACGGCAACATCACCGGTAAGGGTGCTGACGCCTTCGGCTCCACCAAGAACCCATCCCAGGTTCCGCAGTGGCTGGACCTTTGGCGTGGTGGCACCATCGCTATGGTTGCCGCTGCTGCTGTTTCCCCCGCTGTCGCCGCCTACAACTACGCTGTGTACTCCGGCACGATTCCGGACTACGTTGGCCAGGCCCTCAAGAACGCCTCCTTCTAGTCACGTTCATTGCTGGCAGCACAAAGCCCTCCGCCTCACCGTGTATCGCACGGCAGGCGGAGGGCTTTGTTTCGTTCTGGCAATGTTTAAGCGCTCGGCGCTTAAATATCGGCGCCTAAACGCTAGGCCTCATCCGGAAGGGTGAGGATCTCGTTACCATCATCAGTAATCACGATGGTGTGCTCGAACTGGGCGGTGAACCGGCCATCGGTGTTCTGGACGGTCCAGCCGTTATCCCAAATCTCATAGTCCAGCGAGCCCAGATTAATCATCGGCTCGATGGTCAAGGTCATTCCAGGCTCGAGGATGTCACGGTAGGTCATGGAATCATAGTGCAGCACAACCAGCCCGTTGTGGAAGGTGGGGCCTACACCGTGACCGGTAAAGTCAGTGACCACGTTGTAGCCGAAGCGGTGAGCATAAGACTCAATGACGCGTCCGATGACGTTAATCTCACGGCCGGGCTTGGCGGCCTTAATGCCGCGCATCATCGCTTCCTTGGTGCGCTCCACCAGAAGCTTGTGTTCCTCGGTGACGTTGCCGGCGAGGAACGTAGCGTTGGTATCGCCGTGGACACCATTCTTGAACGCAGTGACATCGATATTGACGATGTCACCGTCCTCAATCACCGTAGTATCCGGGATGCCGTGGCAGACAATCTCGTTGAGGGAGACGCAGCAGGATTTCGGGAAACCCAGGTATCCCAGCGTCGACGGGTACGCGCCGTGGTCACACATATACTCGTGCGCAACGCGGTCAATCTCATCCGTGGTCACACCGGGAGCCACTGCCTTTCCTGCCTCCTGAAGGGCGTTGGCGGCAATCCGGGAGGCCTCACGCATGGCCTCAATAACCTCCGGGGTCTGCACGAATGGCTCGCCCTGAGCTTCCTGAACCGTGTCCTTCCACACGTACTCGGGGCGCTCAATATCCTTCGGTACCTTGCGGATTGGGGTATCTTTTTCTTGTTTCAGCATCGCGCGCTTAGTCATAACTACTCATGGTAGCCCTCTTGCCCAGCACCCGACAAAGAGCACCATTGGCGCGCTAAGGAGCACGCGCTACTGCTCTTGTGCGGAAGCAACCTCGCCGTGGCCTTCCGCGCGGAGGGTATCTAGACGCTGCAAGAAATTATCAGTGATGTTGACCGAAATCGTCGAACCACCGCCCAGAACGACGAGCGTTGCGAACGCAATGTCATCATCCCGGAATCCGGTGAACCAGGCGTGCGAGCCGCCGTTGATTTCCGCCTCACCGGTCTTGCCGTAGACAGTCCCCTGGGCCTGCATTCCTGCGGCGGTACCGCTCGCCACTACCTGGCGCATCATGTCTCGCACTTGAGCCAGAGTTTCCTCGCTGGGCGCGGGAACCTCCTCGGAAACCTTGGTTTCGCGTGACTCGATGAGCGTCGGCGTCGGGGTCTTGCCTGCCGCAACTGTCGAAGATACAAGGGCCATGCCAAAGGGAGACACAAGGTCCAGGCCCTGACCATAGCCAGCTTCCGTGCGCTCCAGTGGAGTCTCGCCCTCGGGGACGGAGCCGGTGAGCGTCGACAGCCCCGGTACCTCATAGTCGATGCCCAGGCCATATTGCTTGCCCACGTCGCGCAGCTCTCCCTTCGGAAGGTCCGTCGAGATCTGCGCGAAGGTGGTGTTACAGGATTGCGCGAAGGCTTGGCGCAGCGGCACCGAGCCCAGGGAAAAACCGTTGTAGTTGGTCACGGTGCGCCCATACAGGTCCATGGTTCCGGGGCACGGCACAATGGAGTCTGGCGAAAGGCCTTGCTTGTCGACGCCCGCCGAAGCCGTAATGATCTTGAACACCGATCCGGGAGGGAACTGGCCTTGGAGGGCGATATCACCCTTCTTATCCGCCTCCGGGGTTTGGGCCACGGCAAGTATCTCGCCCGTGGAGGGACGCATGGCCACGATCATGGCCTCATACTCGGGGCGCAGATTGACCGCTTCTTGGGCGGCACGCTGGACGTCATAGTCCAGCGATACTTTGACGGACGGGGCCGCCTCGGGTTCGTGATACTCGACGTCGGAAAGCGCGGCGCCGTGCTCGTTGACTACCGAGACGGACCAGCCATTAGTCCCGTCGACGTCCTCAGAGACCATCGCCCGCACGCGGGCGAGGATATCCGGGGCCAAGCCGGTATCGCGCGTGATAAGCGCGGGCTCCTCGTTGAAACGAATCCCCTTCTGATTCTCCAGGACCGGGCGCAGCCGCGCTGCCTGAGCCTCGTTGAGCATGGTGACCGAGTAAGCACCATCGACCTCTTCGAGGTTTTTGGCGAGCTCACCAGAATCAATTTCGGGGAAGGAATCATCCTCCTCATGCGCCTGGCTCAGCGCGCCGGATACTTTTGCGGCGACGGGGCGGGGATCGTCTACCGCGTCGGTGTCGACGACGAGGCGGTATTGCAAACCCGGAGACATCAGCTCCACCCCATCGGAGGAGACCACGCCAGCACGTTTCGGCGCGATCGATCGCAGCTCAAGGTGCTGGTGCGCACCGAGCTCAGGGTGGATGATGCTGGGCTGCCAGCGCACGGTCCAGTCTTTATCCTTGCGTGTCAAGGCCATAGACGTGTCATAGCGCAAGGAACGGTTGCGCGGCAAGGTCCACGTCACTGAATAGTGCGCGGTCGCCTTGGCTTCCTCTTGCTCAACGTCGGTCAATTCAACGTCGAGGCCCTCTGCTTGCAGGCCCGCGAAGGTTGCGTCGAGGGTGTTCGTGGCGGTGGTGCTGTCATCAACGAGCTGCGCTAGGTCCTCATTGTTGCGGGTTTCCATGTCTTCCAGGAATTGCTCGGCAACTGGGCGTGCGGACACCGGCTTGGGGGTGCATCCCACCAAGGACGACGCCGCGATGCTTGCCGCACCGAGCAGCGCCACGAACTTCTTCATGCTTGGGCAGCGTAGCAGCATGGGGCGGCTAGACGGCCACCCCACACCGCAGGCGGGCTACTTGGTAACGCGGACCTCAGCCTTGGCGCCTTCCACGGCTTCCAGGCCCTGCTCTTCTGCCAGACGCATTGCCTCTTCAATGAGTGTTTCCACAATCTTGGACTCCGGAACGGTCTTGATGACCTCACCCTTGACGAAGATCTGGCCCTTGCCGTTACCGGAAGCTACGCCGAGGTCAGCATCGCGGGCCTCACCCGGGCCATTCACCACGCAACCCATAACGGCCACGCGCAGCGGGAATTCCATACCGTCAAGGCCCTCGGTGACCTCGTTGGCCAGCTTGTACACGTCCACCTGTGCGCGACCACAGGACGGGCAGGAGACAATCTCCAGCTTGCGCGGGCGCAAATTGAGGGACTGCAGAATCTGGTCACCGACCTTGATCTCTTCGACCGGGTCCGCGGACAAGGACACGCGGATGGTGTCACCGATGCCTTCGGCAAGCAGGGCACCGAAAGCGACCGAAGACTTGATGGTGCCCTGGAATGCGGGGCCGGCCTCGGTAACGCCGAGGTGCAGCGGGTAGTCGCACTGAGCGGCGAGCTGGCGGTAGGCCTCCACCATGACGACCGGGTCATTGTGCTTTACGGAAATGACGATATCGCCATAACCGTGCTCCTCGAAGAGCCCGGCCTCCCAGAGTGCAGACTCGACGAGAGCCTCCGGAGTGGCCTTGCCGTACTTCTCCATGATGCGCTTGTCCAGGGAGCCTGCGTTAACGCCAATGCGAATCGGAATACCAGCATCGCCGGCTGCCTTAGCTACCTCCTTGACGCGGCCATCAAATTCCTTGATGTTGCCCGGGTTAACGCGGACAGCGGCACAGCCGGCATCGATGGCGGCGAAGATGTACTTGGGCTGGAAGTGAATATCGGCAATCACCGGGATCGGGGACTTCTGCGCAATTGCTGGCAAAGCCTCCGCATCCACAGTCTTCGGACAAGCTACGCGAACAATATCGCAGCCACTGGCGGTCAGCTGAGCAATCTGCTGAAGGGTGGCGTTGATGTCATGCGTCTTCGTCGTAGTCATCGACTGCACGGAGATGGGGTGGTCAGAGCCCACGCCAACCTGGCCGACCATGAGCTGACGCGTCTTGCGGCGCGGCGCCAAGGTGGGAGGTGGGCCGTCGGGAATACCAAGACCAATAGGGGTCGACATGTGTGCTCCTTGCTAATTGGGTTTTAACGCCCCTACTCTAGCACCGCGCACGACAGCGGGAGCAGGCAGCCAGATCACTAGCCAAACAGCCGAATTGGGTTGACCACGTCCGCAATCATGATGAGCGCACCCACCGCCATAAGAATGAAAGCCAACACATAGGTCACCGGCATGAGCTTGGTGTAATCCGCCGGGCCCTTCGGTTCCTTGCCCATGAGACGGCGCAGGGCATCACGGATCTTTTCGTAGAAAATCACGGCGATGTGACCGCCATCAAAAGGCGGTAGCGGAATGAGGTTGAACAACGCGAGGAAGAAATTGAGGGTGGCCAGCATCATAAAGAAGGAGGACCACAGACTGCGCTCCACCAGCTCGCCGCCCACACGGGAGGCGCCCACCACGGACATAGGCCCGTTGACATCACGCTCCTGCCCGAAGATAGAAGCCACCACACCCGGAATCTTTGCCGGGAATTGGGCGATGCCCTGGACGGTGGCGTTCAAGGCATATCCCGAGTAGCGCGCGGTGGCCGGGATAGCGTCGACAAAGGAGTAGGTCTCCCTGATATCGATAATCTGGTTGGTCATGCCGATGGCGCCGACCTTCACCAGCTGTCCCTCCGCGTTGAGTCGAGTCACCGTAGCAAGCGTGATATCGAAATCACGCGCTGCACCATCGCGCTCGACGGTGAGGGTGACGGTGTCACCGGGGTAGTTCATGACGGTATCGCGAAGCTGCGCGAAGGAGTCCATAGTCTCGCCGTTGAGCGCGACAACGATATCCCCCGGCTCCACGCCCGCTTCACCGGCTGGGCCCAGGCCCTGGCAGGGTTCTAATTCACCCTCGGCATTCTGGTTCACAGCACAGGAGACCTTCCCTACGCGTGGACGAACATCCGCGTCTGGGTTAGGCAGGCCGGTGGTCATGGCAATGATCAGCAGGATAATGAATCCCAACAGCAGGTTAACCGTGATACCGCCGGCCAGAACGATGATCCGCTGCCACGCCGGCTTCTTATACATGGCATAGGGCTCTTCTTCCTCCGTGAGGAACTCATCCTGCGCCGTCATGCCCGCGATATCGCAAAAGCCACCCACTGGAAAAGCGGCAAGGCCGTATTCGGTGTGGCCACGTGTAAAGGAGGCGACGCGCGGCCCAAAGCCGATAAAGTAGCGCCGCACTCGCATCCCGAAGGCACGGGCGGTGAACATGTGGCCCGCCTCGTGTAAGGCAACGGTGATGCCGATCCCCACAGCGAAGAGGACTATACCGAGGACATTTGCCATAAAATAGGGGGCTTTCTAACGAGCGAGCGAATCCACCAACGCATTAGCGCGACGGCGGGCCTCACCTTCCACGGCGAGGACATCATCGACGCTAGAGGGTACACCAGCAAACTCTGAGGCCTCACCCACGACGTGGCTAACCACGTCAACAATTTCCGGGAAGTGAATGCGGCCCGCCAAGAAAGCAGCTGCCGCTTCCTCGTTCGCGGCGTTGTACACGGCAGCGTGGGTACCTCCGGCAGCGGCCACCTCACGGGCAAGGCGAACGGCCGGGAAGGCTTCGTCATCGAGCGGCTCGAAGCGCCAATCATGTGCGGCGGAAAAATCTAACGCCGGCTGTGCGCCTGGCACGCGGTGCGGCCAATCCAACGCCAAGGAGATCGGCAGCTTCATCGACGGCGGGGAGCATTGTGCAATCGTGCAGCCATCGGTGAAGGTGGCCATGGAATGCACGATGGATTGGGGGTGGACGGTGACGTCAATGAGGTCCGGGTGGACGTCGAAAAGCAGCGTCGCCTCAATGAGCTCAAGGCCCTTATTCACCAACGTCGCCGAATTCAGGGTGTTCATCTGCCCCATCGACCACGTCGGGTGTTGCGCAGCCTGCTGCGGGGTGACATCCCACATCTCCTCGCGAGTCCACCCGCGGAAAGGACCACCGGAGGCGGTGAGTACGAGGCGCTCGAGCTCCACACCGCTGCCTGCGCGCAGGCACTGCGCCATGGCGGAATGCTCGGAATCCACCGGGATGATCTGCCCCTCCCCCGCCAGGCGGGTCACGATGGAACCACCAGCAACGAGGGATTCCTTATTCGCCAACGCCAACAGCTCACCCTTCTCCAAGGTGGCGATGGTGGAGGCCAAGCCCATGGAGCCCACAAGCGCGTTGAGGACCTTATCGGTGTCCACCGCCTTGACCAGCTCCTCGGCAGAGTCTGGGCCCGAAAGCACGGTGCCACCGAGGGCCTCGGAAACGGTGCGTGCCGCATCGGGCTTGGCGACGGCCACGTGGTCAAACGAAAGGTTGAGGGCACGAGCCTGCTCAACGACGAGCTGCGGGTTGGAACCGCCGGCGGCGATACCCACGACTGTGAACTTATCCGGGTTATCCGCGATAACGTCCAGAGCCTGGGTGCCAATCGAGCCAGTAGAGCCGAGAATAAGAATGCGTTGGGTACTCACCCTCTCAACCCTAGCCGGTCAACCCAAGCAAGAGTCGTGAGCGCTGCGCTAACGATAGTCGGGGGTGTTTAATCGCGGTTATCGGCAGGATCATTTAAACTACTACACAGAATAACTGGCATTTTTCGTGCACTCGCTCGAATCAATTAGTTCTAAGCAGGGCGAGCTGCATGTACACGCAAAGGAGAGCAAGTGTCTTCCCACAAGCCGGCATCGCAGGTTTTCGACGGCGTATCCACCGATGACGTCCCGTCCGCAGGTTTCGGTTGGTCCCGCATCAGCCGCTCGGGCGTACAGATCGCTGGTTGGACGTCCGTCGTGTTCCTGCTTGCTTATAACTTTGGTAACCACAAGGGTCACGTGGAGACGATCTGGCTCTTCGCCCTGGCAATCCTGATTGCCCTTGGTCTGGTGATTTACGCCCTGCAGCCAAAGCTCTCCCAGGTGCGCACCCTGACCGCCCGTAACAAGCCGGTGGGCCACGAGGAACCGGATTGGGCATATGAGCAGAAGACCGTTCACAACGTCTACGCTTCCCTGACCGATGATGAGCTGCGCGCCCTCAACATTGAGCCCTCCCGCATTGCTCACCTCCGCGGTGTTTCCGAAGGCCGCCACGCCGCCAAGCCGGTGACCAACTAAAGCTTCTTCGCTTTAAACAAAGCTCCCTTCCCGCAGTTCATGAATGGACTGCAGGAAGGGAGCTTTTTCTGTCTGCCCTTGTCCCCTAGCTCACGTAACGGTTGACCTTGGCGTAGATTTCCGGCGTCCGCTCTTGTGCCTTGTTTCCAGCGAACCGCCAGACCCCGGCGTAGACAAGCGACGGAACCAGCACGGAAACAATCAACGCGGTATACAACAACCAGCCGCCACGCTCATAGGCGAGGGCAGAAACCACGATGCCAGGAAGCGCGGGCCCCCACACCAACAGCATGCCGACAAATGCAGTGAGAAAAGCACCAGCAGAATAGCCAGACTTATCATTCCACCGGTTCTGCCCAGGAGCGGACAAGGGATAAGGGTTAAGCACGGTCAGGCCCAAACCCACCGCCGCGGTGGAGATGAACACGCCTATGGCCACAGCTGTGCTCAACAAGCCCAAGGTGAAGTTCTCGCTAAAGACAAGAGCCACTACGGCGAGCAGAACAAACCCAATATAGGGAATAGTCACGTGTGCGAGGTGACGCGCATGAAGGATGGTGCGCGGGGCAACCGGCGCCACCATATGGACCCAATTCGATGGCCCATCGAAGCCATAATCATTAGCCAAGAGAGATGAGAGCACAATTGCGCTGAAGCACAGCATGAAATAGGCGGTGAAATCATCGCCTCTCCACAACTGATAGAGCGTCAGCACGCCAAACAAAGGCATCATGTACAGCATGCCTGTTTGCCTCTTATCACGGGTGAGATAACGCAACGCGCGGGTATATTCCATCGCCGCAGGGCTGGAATAAGACCACGCGCCCAACTCCAACTTGGATACGCCCTTTCCTGTCACCTCGCTGGCTACGTCACCACCCGCTCCCGGATTGCGCATGAGACCAGTTATCTGACGGGACCACACCCAGCCCAGCAGCCCAAGGCTAGCCACCGCGATGAGCAGTTGGGCTAGGGCGGTGAGGAAGTGACCGTCGGCAAGCGCGAGCGTCCACCCCACCCCTGCGCCAAACGGGGTCCAGGCGCTAACGGCACCCACGGTGTGAAGAGGCGGCAAAGACTCCAAGACACGCTGCGCTTGCAGCATGCCAAAGACCAGCAGGCCCATAACCACCATCGCCGCGATTTGGGTACGGGATTTCTGGGAATCTGCGATAACGGAAGCCACTTGGCCGAGACATTCGCCGAAAATGATGGTTGTCGCGCACGATAAAACCATGCCCACAACGAAGGGCACTGCAGCCCACCCAGGCCCCGTCAGAATAAGAAAGACACTTCCGATGACCGCATACACTAGGGAAAAGACAACCGACATGATAGCGCGGGTAGTCAGCAGACCCGACAAGAAAAGGCCCGGAAGAACCTCGCGGGAAGTCAGAGGAAGAGCTCCTAAGGTTGTCGGACTCAGTTGCTTCTCCCCCGCCGGCATGAAGAGAGCGAGGAGTACGTAGATGAGCATGCCGCCTGCCACCCCGACGGTCAGCGCTTGGTAACCGTGGCCCGGAGTGGTGATATCGGAATACACCATGAATGCGAGCGACAGGAGGCCGAGTGCCCCGTAGATCAGCATCATAAGCCCCATGATGAGCGTCGACGGATTGGAGGCAACGCTGCGCCACCACAGGGTGCGGTGAAGTCTGAACAGAGTAGACGTCATTCGCGCTCACCCGCCGCTTGCGAGCGCAGCCACCCAAACTTCGAGGCGTCCAGGTCCCGTCCCCCAACGGCCGCGATAAACAGATCACTGAGGCTTTGGCCCTGTCGAACAGCGTCGACGTGACCTGCGGTGATAACTTGTCCGCCGTTGATGATGGCCACGTGGTCACACAGCCCCTCGACGAGCTCCATGACGTGTGAAGACAAAATGACCGTCCCGCCACGCGAGGCATAGGCGCGCAGCATCTGCTGGATGAGGCGTCCGGAGACCGGATCCACTGCTTCCAGCGGCTCATCCAAGATGAGCACCTCCGGGTTGTGCAGGACGGCTCCCGCCAAGAGGATCTTTTTGGTCATGCCGGCGGAGTAATCCGCGATGCGCTTATCAGCGGCCTCGGAGAGGGAGAGGGCATCGAGAAGCTCCTGCGCACGGCGCAACGACTCGGAACGTTCCAGTTTGTGCAAAGCACCGAGGTAGTGCAAATATTCCGCGCCCGTCAGGCGATCAAAGACCGGTGCCCCATCCATGAGCAAGCCCATGGCCTGCTTGGCGGGAATGGGCTCCTCCCACACATTGTGACCAGCGATGAAGCTCTGGCCCGAATCGGGGCGCTGGAGACCACAGGCCATGGTCAACATCGTGGTTTTACCCGCGCCATTCGGCCCCACTATCCCGTAAATGGAACCGCGCGGGACGTCCAGGTTGAGGTGGTTAACGGCGATCTGAGAACCAAAGGACTTACGCAAATCGCGCACAGCCAGAGCCTGGGTGCGCGGATCAGCGGCTAAGTCCTCACGATAAGGATGAGTCATAAGCATTAACGGTATCAAGAACCATTAATGCTTTGTTCTCCGGAAAAACTATTGTTAGGAAACTGTAAGCAGGGCCCTTACGCGGTCTCGCGCTCATCAGCGGCGAGCTGGCCACAAGCCGCAGCGATTTCATCACCCTTGGTATCACGCACGGTGCAGGGCACGCCCTGCGCGATGACGCGGCGAACGAACTCGTCCTGGCGCGCCTTCGGGGCAGCGTCCCACTCCGAGCCTGGTGTGGGGTTGAGCGGAATGACGTTGACGTGAACCTTAGAGCCCAGTGCCGCATGCAGCTTCCGGCCCAGCATGTCGGCGCGGAAATCCTGATCGTTCTTATCGCGGATCAGCGCATACTCGATGGACACGCGGCGGCCAGACTTGTCGGCGTAGTACTTAGCGGCATCGAGCACCTCCTCAACTGGCCAACGGTTGTTAACCGGCACGAGGGTATCGCGCAGTTCATCGTCCGGGGTGTGCAGGGAGACTGCGAGGGTGCAGGATAGATCCTCATCCGCGAGCTTACGGATGGCCGGGGCCAGCCCGACCGTGGACACCGTGACATTACGCTGGGAAAGGCCGAAACCGGTGAGTTCAGAGCCGGTAATCTGGCGCACCGCGTGGACCACGCGCTTGTAGTTGGCCAGCGGCTCGCCCATACCCATGAAGACAACGTTGCTGAGACGTCCGCCCTCCTCTTCCATGAGGCGGGCGGCGTGCCTAAACTGCTCCACGATTTCCGCGGTGGACAGGTTACGGTCCAGCCCGCCCTGGCCGGTGGCACAGAATGGGCAGGCCATGCCGCAGCCAGCCTGGGAGGAGATACACAGGGTGGCGCGCCCTGGGTAGCGCATGAGCACGGACTCCAACAGGGTGCCATCGTGCAAACGCCACAGGGACTTGGTGGTTTCCCCATCGTCGGTGGAAGTCTGCCGAATGGGCTCCATGAGCGTGGGGAACAAACGCTCTTGGACCGCCTCGCGGGCGGCGGCCGGGATATCCGTCATCTCGGAAACATCGGCGGTGTGGTGGACGTAGTAGTGCTTGGCCAGCTGCTTTGCCCGGAACTTGGGCAGGCCAAGTTCCGCGAGCGCCTCAATGCGCTCGGCCTCGGTCAGGTCCGCGAAGTGCTTCGGGGGTAGCCCGCGGCGCGGAGCGGAGAAATTCAGTTTCAGTGGTTCAGCCATGGTAGAGCCCATTTTCCACGTTTTCGGCCACATTATCCAATCTAAGCTCTGCTGGAGTGGCGAAAGTGACATCTCAACCTATTTAATAGATGCATGACGAATCCAGAAAACTCCCCTGAGGAATTCCGCACCACCACCCCGGCCGAGGAGCCGCTGACTAATTACACCGCGGAAGCCCCCGCCACCGAAGGCTCAGTAGAGCCGGTTCCAACCACGACGGATTATGAGAACAAGAATGATGGCAAGGTGAAGGGCTCCTTCGCTGCCAGCACGTGGATCGCCCTCATCGTGGGCTTCCTGTTGCTCATCGTCCTCATTATCTTCATCCTGCAGAACCAGCACCAGGTACCGTTGAACTTCCTTAACTGGTCCGTTCAGTTCCCGGCGGGCGTCACCTACCTGATCTGCGCCATCGCCGGTGCCCTCATCATGGCCCTCGTCGGCGGCTGGCGCATGTTCGAGCTGCGCCGCCAGGTACGCAAGCAGGCTCGTCGCTAAATCTAAGGTGCAAGGGTGGTGAGGAAGCTCATCGCCACCCAAGTCACCATCGCGGAGGGCAGCATGCCGTCTAAGCGATCCATGATGCCGCCGTGCCCCGGCAGCAGGGCGGACATATCTTTGATTCCCAGTTCGCGCTTGAACTGGGATTCCACCAAGTCACCGAGCGTGGCGCAGAAAACCAGCCCCAAGCCCATGAGCGCGCCTACCCACGGCTTGTGGTGAAGAAGGAATGCGAAAGAAAGCGCACCGGTAAGGGTGCCGAAAACTACAGAGCCGGCAAATCCTTCCCACGACTTCTTGGGGCTTACCGCCGGCGCCATGGGGTGCGAGCCAAACATCACGCCGGCGATGAAACCACCGGTGTCTGAGGCGACCACGCAGAGCATAAACACGACAATCGACGCCGCCCCCGAGGCGAACGGCGTTTCCACCCGTGAGAGCATCGCGGCAAACGTGCCAAACAAAGGGATCCACGTCAACACGAAAATGCCCATCGACATATCACGAAGATAGTTAATCGGCGGGCGGTGCCTTCCGTTATGGAAGAGGCGACCAAACATGAGGGCTAGGACCGCGACCACATACACCGCAACAAGGCCCGGGGCATTGAGAAACCACGAGACCCACAGCATCGCTTGGCCAAGAACGATCAGCAGGGTGCGTGGGACATAGTAGGAGTGCTCCCGCAACCGAGTGAGCACTTCCCACATGCCCAAGCCCACCGCGGCGGCGACGACGAGGTACCACACAAGAGGCCCAGCCCACACCGCAAAGACGACGAGCGCGCCTAGGCCAACGCCGACAGCAATTGCCGCGGGCATGTCACGCCCCGCAGAATTCTTGGGTTTGGGCATCCGACTCGAGTGCTCAGTGCTCACGCATGCTCCTCATCTCATCGTGGGTGGTCTGGCTCTACACAGAAAAGACCGCCGTGCTGGCCCGTGCCTGGCGCGGCGGCAAATCAAAGCGCTAAAAGTGCGGAGGCTAGACCTCCATGAGCTCCTCTTCCTTATTGGCGACGAGCTTGTCCACCTGCTCGATGTAGCCGGAGGTAATCTTTTCCATTTCCTTCTCGGCAGCGATAACCTCGTCCTCGCCGGCGTCACCGTCCTTCTGCAGCTTCTTGAGCTGCTCCATCGCACGGCGGCGGATGTTACGGATAGCAATCTTGCCGTCCTCACCCTTGCTCTTGGCCATCTTGACCATGTCGCGGCGGCGTTCCTCAGTGAGCTGCGGGATGGTCACACGCAGCACCTGACCGTCATTGGTCGGGTTCACGCCCAGATCCGAGTTGCGGATTGCGTTCTCGATCTCGTTCATCACGGACTGCTCATAAGGCTTGATAAGCAGCATGCGCGGCTCTGGGACCGAGATGGTGGCCATCTGGGTAATCGGGGTCGGTACACCGTAGTACTCAGCAACCAGGCCATTAAACATAGCCGGGTTGGCACGGCCAGTGCGGATGGTGAGCAGCTGCTCGCGGGTGTGCTCAACCGAAGCGGTCATGTGCTCTTCAGCTTCGAGCTGGATCTCGTCGATCATGAGGGTTACAACTCCCTTGAAATAGTCAAAAGTACTGGGAAAGAATTTAGCAGGTCGCGGCCTATTTGTACTAGGACTGGACCAGCGTGCCGATCTGCTCGCCGTTGACAGCGCGCTTGATATTGCCTTCTGTGAGGAGGTTGAAGACCAAAATCGGCATATTGTTGTCCATGCACAGGCTAAATGCCGTGGCATCAGCCACCTTGAGGTTCTTCTCAATGACCTCGCGCGGGGTGATTTCGGAGTAGAGCTCCGCGTCCGGGTTGGTGCGCGGGTCGGCGGAGTAGACGCCGTCGACAGCCTTGGCCAAGAAGAGGACCTCCGCACCAATCTCCAGGGCGCGCTGCGCCGCGGTGGTGTCGGTGGAGAAATACGGCATGCCCATACCGGCACCGAAGATAACTACGCGGCCCTTCTCCAAGTGGCGGTCGGCGCGCAGCGGCAGGTATGGCTCCGCAATCTGCGCCATGTTGATGGAGGTCTGCACGCGGCAGTCAATGCCTTGCTGCTTGAGGAAGTCCTGCAACGCCAGGGAGTTCATGACGGTGCCCAGCATGCCCATGTAGTCAGAGCGAGCGCGGTCCATGCCGCGCTGCGAAAGCTCGGCACCACGGAAGAAGTTACCGCCACCGATAACGACGGCGATTTCAGTCCCCTGCTTCGCCACCTCGGCGATTTGGCGGGCAACATTTTCTACAACATCAGGATCGATGCCGACCTTTCCACCGCCGAACATCTCACCGCCCAGTTTGAGCATGACTCGCTTGTATCCGGTTCGCTTCGGTTCAGGGGTAGTCACGGTCTTCATCGTCTCCTTCACGCATGGCGACGCTTCAGTTAAGCGCTTGAATAATTCTGTTCCATCTTAACCATAGGAAGGCGCAGTCATATATTCAGCTGCGTGCGGCCCCACCCTCAGGGGCGGGGACAAAACGATAAACTCCCTCCCCCAGGTTTCTTCCACCGAGCACACAGCCCTGAGGGAGAAAGAGGAAGAGGGAGCACTCGCAGTCACTGGGCTCTGAACCCGGACTGCGCGAGTCTCAGGAAGGCTTAGGCGCCTACCTCGTAGCGGACGAAACCGGTGATGGTGGTGCCGGCCTCGTCTGCGACCTGCTTAACGGTCTTCTTGGAGTCAGACAAAGAAGCCTGCTCAAGCAGAACCACAGACTTGTAGAAGCCGTTGAGGCGGCCTTCCACGATCTTCGGCAGGGCTGCCTCCGGCTTGCCCTCCTCGCGGGTGGTGGCCTCAGCGATCTCGCGCTCCTTCTCCACGATCTCAGCCGGAATGTCCTCGCGGGTGAGGTACTCAGCGTTCATAGCTGCAATCTGCAGCGCGACTGCGTGAGCGCCTTCTGCGTTGCCCTCGTAGGACACCAGGACACCCACTGCCGGCGGCAGGTCAGCGGAACGCTGGTGCAGGTACACAGCTACGTTGTCACCCTCGATGGTGACAGCGCGACGAGCCTGCAGCTTCTCGCCGGTCTTTGCGGACTCTTCGTCAACGACCTCGGAAACCTTCTTGCCGTCGATCTCCAGGTTGTTGAGCTCCTCACCGGAGTTGACCTTGGCCTCACCGGCAGCCTCAGCGATCTTGGAAGCGAAGGACTTGAAAGCCTCGTTCTTGGCCACGAAGTCGGTCTCGCAGTTGATCTCCACCATCGTGTTGCCGGAAACGGCGATCAGGCCCTCGGTAGCCTCACGCTCAGCGCGCTTGGACACATTCTTTGCGCCCTTGATGCGCAGGTACTCAACGGCCTTGTCATAGTCACCCTGGGACTCGTCGAGAGCCTTCTTGCAATCGAGCATGCCGGCGCCGGTGGCCTCACGCAATGCCTTTACGTCTGCAGCAGTGTAGTTCGCCATAGTTGGAGCGATCCTCCTTGGAATTAAACGGTATTCGTTGAAACAGCGTAGCCGAATCACTACCACCACGTCGCGTTGAGGGGGTGGTAGTTTTTCGCCACTCCCCCAGCGGAGGGAAACCTCTGCGTGGTGTTTCAACCCTCTAGTGTGTCACGTGCCTTAGCGAGCTAAGAAAAACACGTGAGAAAAAGCCCCCATCGCCGCGGCCACTGTGGGCCGTGCGGTACGGGGGCTTAAGGTATGCAGATTACTCTGCGGACTTCTCGGCGTCCTCAGACTTCTCTGCGGAAGCCGGGTCAGACGCAGCGGCAGCCTCAGCAGCGTCGCGGGCGTCCTTCTCAGCGGTGTCGCCGGCAGCTTCCTTGGCCTGAGCAAGCTGGCGCTCCTCGCGGGCCTTCTTGCCCTCGTCCACAGCGGTGGCAATGATGCCGGAGAGCAGCTTGGTGGCGCGGATAGCGTCGTCATTGCCCGGAATCGGGAAGTCGACCTCATCCGGATCACAGTTGGTGTCCAGGATGGCGACGACCGGGATGTTAAGCTTCTGAGCTTCCTTGACCGCGATGTGCTCCTTGTTGGTGTCAACAATCCACAGTGCGGACGGAGCCTTGGTCATATCGGAGATACCGCCCAGGACGCGCTCCAGCTTGGTGCGCTCACGGGTCAGCATCAGAACTTCCTTCTTGGTGCGGCCCTTGTAGCCGTCCTCAGCCGCATCCATAGCCTGCAGCTCCTTCATGCGCTTCAGGCGCTTGGAGACAGTCTGGAAGTTGGTGAGCATACCGCCGAGCCAGCGGTGGTTCACGTACGGCATACCAACGCGGGAAGCCTCTTCAGCAACGGCTTCCTGAGCCTGCTTCTTGGTACCAACGAAGAGGATGGTGCCGCCGTGCGCGACGGTTTCCTTGACGAACTCGAAGGCCTCATCGATGTAGGTCAGCGTCTGCTGCAGGTCGATGATGTAGATGCCGTTACGGTCGGTGAAGATGAAACGCTTCATCTTCGGGTTCCAGCGACGGGTCTGGTGACCGAAGTGGACGCCAGCGTCGAGGAGCTCGCGCATGGTTACGACTGCCATGTTTCGCTCGCTTTCTATATGTTGTTTCGGTTTTGCAAGATTATGCGGTGTTTTATTCCGCACCCTAGCAACGAAGGCCCTGGTTAACACCCCATCATCCTGGGGACCACGTCAACCACGGACTGTCTCTTCCTTAACCCAGGAAGCGACTACTTCGCCGCGCGTAGTCAATCCATGCGGAGCCCTTCCGGGTATTAAACACAGACTGCTGTGGGCTAGCTTAGTACTGCACACGCGCTGATTCCAAACGGCGCGACCGTTTAATCACCGTCGGTTTGTTGACAACCACACGAAGCTTTTCCCTGGCGCACCATGGGTTACTTCTTTAACACGTTATCCACAGGTCGACCGCACCCCCTTCCCTCGAGCCGCGCTCCCTCGCAGGCTTGAGGTCATGCGTTACCGTCTACTTTGTTTATCTGCCCTGCTATGCCTCTGGGCTGCGCTTGCCGACTTCCCCCTTGCCGCCGCCTTCGTCGACCCGACCACTGGGGAACCGGTTGCTTCGCGTGTCTTGCGCGGCTTCGAGCCTCCTGAGAAGCGGTGGATGGCCGGGCATCGCGGTGTGGATCTGGACCTGCCCGTCGGCGGTAAGGTGCGTGCCGCTGGCGACGGCGTTGTGCACTTCGCCGGCTCCATAGCAGGCAAACCGGTCCTTTCGATTGCTCATGGCAACGGCCTGCGCACCACCTATCAACCGGTGTTTGCGCGGGTTAAGAAAGGTGACCAGGTGCAGGAAGGAGACGTCATCGGAACGCTCGCCCCGTCCGTGGATGGCTATCCGGGGCTACACTGGGGCGCAATTAAAGGTCGCGAGGACTACATCAATCCACTGGACCTACTCGGGGAACCTGTCATTCGCCTCAAGCCCGCGGGTGGGAACGAGCGTAGACGTCCTTAAGACGCTGGGCGGAGACGTGAGTGTAGACCTGCGTGGTCTGCAGTGACGAGTGACCAAGCAGCTCTTGCACGATGCGCAGATCCGCTCCGCCCTCGAGCAAGTGGGTAGCTGCCGAGTGGCGCAAACCGTGCGGGGTTAGCCCCGGTGCCCCCGTCACTTGGGCGGCGCGTTCGACGACGCGGCGGACCTGACGCGCGTCGATGCGCCCTCCGCGCGTGCCCACAAACACGGCTTCCGTCTCGCCGGCAAGCTCGGGGCGCCCTGTCTTCAGCCAAGCGCAGAGCGCATCATGAGCCGCATCCCCGAAAGGGACAACGCGCTGTTTATTGCCCTTGCCGGTCACGCGGGCAGTGCGGCGCGACAGGTCGATATCGCCGACGTCGAGGCCGACGAGCTCAGCCACGCGCACACCGGTGGCGTAGAGAAACTCGAGCATGGCGCTATCGCGCAAGAAGTGGACTTCGTCGGTAGAGACGGCATTGCCCATCAACTCCCCCGCCGCGGTGGGTGACATCACAGTTGGCAGGTGTTTGCCCACCTTGGGGGTGGCAAGGCGCTGCGCCACATCCGATTCTAAATAGCCTTCGCGCGCGGCCCACGTGGAAAAAGCGCGCACCGCGGCGGTGCGGCGTGCCAGGGTGGAGCGGGACTTGCCCTCAGCAACGGCGTGGGCCAACCATTCGCGCAGTGAGTTCAGAGTAAATGCTGCGAATTCCGGGACTTCCGGTGCCAACAGGCGCAAGTCAGAGCAATAGCCCCGGACGGTAGCTTCGGAGCGGCCGCGAACGATGCGCTGGTATTCTGCGAAATCCTCGATCGCTTCCTCGAGCTGTCCCCCCACGTGCCGCTCGCTACTGCCACTTTCACCACTCATGTCTCATGAGTGTACTCAGGTGCGCTGCCACATCGCGCCCGAGCGGGTGATCACCCCCATCTTTTGCATGGCCACGAGCAGGTGAATAGTCAACGCCACCCGCATTCCTGCAGCCGCCGCGATATCTTCTGCGCTCGCACCTTCCTCCGCGCTTTCCGGCGGAGTGGAGTCATATATCCGAAGCTCATTGCGGGACAAACGCTGCACCGCAGTCGGCTGAAACTCCAGTTCATACTGGCCGGCCACGTCCACCTCCCCCGCCTTGCCAACCAAACCCCGCACTTCATCCGCAGAGGCCACCAACTGAGCCCGCCCATCCTGGATACGTTGATGGCACCCCAAGGACCCAGACGTGGTGATGGGCCCTGGCACTGCCATGGCAACCCGGCCCAGTGCTTCCGCCCAGTTCAACGTGTTGAGCGCTCCTGAGCGGAATCCGGCTTCGACCACCACGGTGCCGCTCGTCATCGCCGCCACAAGGCGGTTGCGGGATAGAAAGCGAAAGCGCTGCGGCCGCGTGCCCGGCGCGAACTCAGACACGATGCATCCTTTCTCGGTGATTCTGTCAAAGAGCTTTGCATTGCGTGCTGGGTAAGAGATGTCGATGCCGCAAGCCGCTACCGCCACCGTTAGGCCTCCTGCATCCAGCGCGGCTTCGTGGACTGCCGTATCGACGCCGACCGCCCCGCCGGAAACCACAGTCCATTGGTGGGAGGCAAGGCCGCTAGCCAGAAGTGAGCCGGCTTCCCAGCCATATCGGCTCACCGCACGTGTGCCTACCAATGCCACCGATTGGGATACCGTTTCGCGCAGGTTCCCTCCCCGGATCCACAGGCTGTGAGGAGGAAACGCTTGGTCATCAAATGTTGCTGGGGCTTCCACCATTCCTTGGTGGTAGAAGCCAAAGGCTCGCGAAAACTCTTCTCCCGGCCACTCCGCATCCGCGGGTGTTATCAGTCGTGCCCCCACCGCTTCCGCGGCGGCGAGGTCTTCTTCTTGCCGCAGCCAGTCGCGCCGCGAAGCCGTCGCCTGCCGCAAGGGGCCGATCCAGTCCTCGCCCTTGTAGATTCCCCGGGCGATCTCCTCAGCCGGGTATTGACTCAGCAGCCCGTGGAGGGTTGGTGAAGGCCCCTCCACAACGCGGTTAAGGTAGGCCCACGTGTGCCGGGTACTCGATAGATTGAGCTCGCTCATGCTGCCAGCCTCTCGATGGTTCCGGCACCGCGGAGATCCAGCGCCCGACTGACATGGTCCAGCTCGGGGCGTGCGGAGCCATCAAGGTCTGCCAAAGTCCATGCCAGACGAAGCACCCGATCTACTCCACGTTGGCTCAGCTCACCTTCCGCTAGATAAGCGGAAAGCATAATCATCGCCGATTCCGCCGCCGAGCGGTGGCGCCTCAGATAAGAAGCGGACACGGCACCATTGACCACGCTCCCCAACCCGTCAGCCTCCCACCGCGCTTTCATCCGTTCCCGGGCGGCAGCCACGCGCTGCGCTATGTCCGCGGAGCTTTCCTCCCCTTCGGCATGAAGCACTGCGGACTGCCCCGATAGTGACACGATGATGTCGAGGCGGTCCCGCAGCGGCCCTGAAAGGTTCGACAGATAATTCATTCTGTCTGCCGCACGGCACTCGCAGCGCGCTGGTTCTTCGGCCCCACACCGGCAGGGGTTCGCGGCTAATACCAGTTGGAATTGTGCAGGGAAGATGACTTCTCTGCTCGCTCGCGTCAGGCGCACCTGCCCTTCTTCTAAAGGGGCGCGCAAACTATCGAGAACCTGCGCTGGAACCTCACTAACTTCATCGAGGAAGAGCACACCATGGTGGGCTAGGCTCACCGCGCCTGGTCGCGGGCGCCCCGAGCCGCCACCGATCAGCGCGGCCCTTGTCACCGAAGCATGCGGTGCTATGAAGGGAGCACGAGAAACGGCGGTGCCAACGGTCCCAGCCACCGAGTGGATGGCTGTGGCTTCTACTGCCTGCTCCGTGCTCAAGCGCGGCAGGATGCCCGGCAAGCGCGAAGCAATCATCGATTTTCCAGAGCCGGGCGGTCCCACCATCATCACGTGGTGACCGCCGGCGGCAGCGACTTCTGCCGCCCACTTGGCTTCTTTCTGGCCGGCGACTTCGCTGAAGTCTGCGACCTGTTCGCGGGCAGGCGCTGCCGCGTGTGCGATGAGACGCGCATCCGGCAGACAATCGCTCCCGCACGCCCAGGCAAAAGCATCCCACAGGGTTTCGGCCACGAGGACTGTCATTCCGGGCACCAATGCCGCCTCCGCCGCATTGCCCACAGGAATGATGAGGGTGTCATAGCCTTGCGAGCGCGCGGCCAGGATCGCCGGGATGATGCCAGAAACTGGGCGCACTTGCCCGTCCAATCCCAGCTCGCCGAGGATGAGCGCCCCGCTGAGCCGACTTCTCTCACTCTGCCCGGCCGCTAGGATTGCCAAAGCCATCGGGAGGTCAAAGTGAGCCCCGGCTTTAGGCAGCGACGCCGGCGACATGGACACCACGACCTTCGTCTTAGGCCATGGCAAATGCGAATTGCTCACCGCGGTGCGGATACGATCTCGCGACTCAGAGATCGCAGCATCCCCCAGCCCTACAACGTGGATTCCGGGAAGTCCGGGGCCAACGTTGGCCTCCACTGTGACCACTCGGGCCAGGACTCCATCTAGCGCAATCGTGTCGCACCTACCGAGAGCCATGATCGACCCCCTGGAAATATTCCACTTCGAAGGCTTCCCCCGACTTCGCCCCAGTGGCCACGAGCCCAAGCACATCAAAACGAACCTTGCTTAATGCCTGGTTCTCACTCCGCGCAGTACTCAGCCACTGCGCGGCTGCTTTGCGCAGGCGCTTTAGCTTGCGTGGGGTTACCGCCTCCGCGACTCCAAAATTGCGGGTCGCCCGAGTCTTTACTTCGCAAAAGACAATGGTCCCATCGCTCTCGCGCACAACGAGATCGAGCTCGCCCACGCGGTAGTGAACGTTTGCGGCAATGACCTGCGCCCCGCGTGCGCGATAAAAGTCAGCGGCAAATTTCTCCCCTGCTTTTCCTAGCGCATCCGCGGGGCGAATGGTCTGCCCCACGGTCGGTGAGTGCAGAGAGGTTGCTAGATTTCTTGTCACTATGGTGCTCCTTGGAATTGAACGTGTACACAACACGCCGTAAGCACGACACAAGAAAATCCCCGTGCCGCACACCCCTTACGGCACTTCCAGAACACCCCAATCAGCAGCCCTGTGGCGAGGGCTTCAACCCTTGCCACGGCAAATCTGTGGATAACTAGTCCGGGGTCACCTCGATAGCGTTTCCCCGCACTCTTCTCTATTCAGGGAGAACAAAGTCCGGCTTGTCCAGCTCCTCAATATTGACGTCCTTATAGGTGATCACACGGACGTAGCGCACAAAGCGCGCCGAGCGGTACATGTCCCACACCCAGGCATCCGACATGCGGACCTCGTAGTAGACATCCGGGCCTGAGGTGTGCGGGATGAGCTCCACCGCATTGGCCAGGTAAAACCTGCGCTCGGTTTCCACGACATAGGAGAATTGGCTGACCACATCACGGTATTCGCGGTACAGCGACAGCTCGACTTCAGCCTCGTAGTTATCGAGTTCCTCAGCGCTCACGGTGTGCTTCTCCTTCGCTCACAATTACCCGGAATAACGGTGTCACAGATTGAGCACAAGCTTAGTTCGCACTTCCCGCCTAAGCCTTCAGGCGCGCGCGAGGAATCGTGCATGAGCTTCAGCAACATTGCGATAGCTCATGCGGTGCTCAGGCGTCGCCCCCAGCCGGGCGATGGCCTCCTGATGCACAGCTGTGCCATAGCCCTTATGGGTTTCCAGAGCATAGCCCGGGTACTGCTTCGCCACGTCCGCCATGAGGCGGTCCCGGGAAACTTTGGCCAAAACACTGGCCGCAGCGATGCAGCGTGCGGCGGTATCGCCGCCGATGATGGGCAGCTGCGGGGCGGGCAGGCCCGGGACGAAGAGGGCGTCGCTCAGCACGTAGCCCGGACGGATCCCCAGCTGTGCCACCGC
Organism: Corynebacterium aurimucosum ATCC 700975; assembly: GCF_000022905.1. Taxonomy (NCBI): domain Bacteria; kingdom Bacillati; phylum Actinomycetota; class Actinomycetes; order Mycobacteriales; family Corynebacteriaceae; genus Corynebacterium; species Corynebacterium aurimucosum. The sequence goes on from NC_012590.1 coordinate 1,736,139, forward strand.
GCGGCGCATCCCTGACAGGTTGGCGTGCTGAATACCAAAGGCATCGATGCCCTTCGCACCTATGTGCACCACCGACCAGGCCAGCGCACGGCGTTTGATCACCGGCTCCAGCTTTTCCCGGGCCGCCGGCGTGAGCTTCTTCGAATCATCAAGCCATTCCAAGCCGGGCAGGATGCGGTCCGGAAGGATGCACGCGGCGATGGTCACTGGCCCGCAGCATGCCCCGCGCCCGGCTTCATCCACCCCGGCAACAGGCCCCAGCCCTGCTTTGGAGAGCGCGACCTCATAGGTCCTCTTCTGCTTCAAACGGCGCATAGCGGTTAGAGGGACATGTCCTCGACAGTGTGCGCACGGCTAATCGGCACCACCACGGCAGCGACCTTCCCGCGCACGTTCTCTACTGGAACGGTGCCCTGGAGCTTATCGCCTAGGTGTGCGCGCGAATCCAAGGAGTTTGTGCGGTTATCCCCCATAACCCACAGGTGCCCCTCGGGAACGGTGACGGGCCCAAAGTACGCGCCTCCACAGGCCTGCGATCCCACCCGCTCATCGACGGGTATCTCCGGAGGATCGAGGACAAACTCCTGGTTGGTGGGTCGGCCGTCCACCATGACGGCCGGATCGCCCTCCTGGCAGGACACGGTCTGACCACCGGTAGCGATAACCCGTTTGACCAAAATGTTATCGCCGTTGGGAGCCAGACCTACAACAGCCGCCATGTTCTGGATACCGCGAAGCAACACATTGCGGGAACGCTTGACCTCAAAGGAGGTGTTCCACGATTCCGGACCAGCAAAGACCACAACCTCTCCCGGGCGCGGGTCGCTGAAGTAATAACTCACCTTCTGCACCGCGATGCGATCATTCGTGCACCCCGGACAGCCATGCAGGGTGGGCTCCATGGAGGAAGACGGGATGAGATACAGCCTTCCCACGAAAGCCTGAATCAACGCCAGCGCCACGAAGGTGACAGCCAGCGCCGACAGAACATCGCGGACTCTAGGACTGGATGTCCGGGTCATCGACTCCGCCAATACGGTTGAAGGGGAAGAAGATGAACATGACCTTGCCGCGAACATTCTCCAGAGGGATCGTTCCCTGGTACTCATCCTGCATGTGATAGCGCGAGTCCGCGGAGGCCGTACGGTTATCTCCCATTACCCAGATATTGCCCTCCGGTACAGTCACGGGGCCAAAGTACGCGCCGCCGCAGGCATAGGAACCGGTGGTTTCATCAACGCGATAGGTCGGTGGATCCTGTACATAGTCCTGCTCAATGGGCTTGCCGTCCACCATGACCGCCGGATCCCCTTCTTGGCAGGACACCGTCTGGCCACCGGTGGCAATGACGCGCTTGACCAGGGTGTTCTCATCGGGCGGGGTGAGGGACACGTAGCTCAGTGCATCCTGAATGCGGTGGATGACCGGGTTATCGGAACGCGGGGAAACCCAATTGCGGTCCCAGTCCGGGGTGCCCTTGAATACCACGACATCACCGGGCTCAGGGCTGTTGTCGCCGTAGTAGGAAATCTTTTCGGTAAAAATCCGGTCGTTATTGCAGCCTTCGCAGCCATGCAATGTCGGCTCCATGGAACCGGAAGGGATCACGTACTGCCGGCCTACAAAGTTCTGGAAAATGCCGACGACTGCGAGCACGGCGACCACTACGAGGGCGGTCTCCAGCAACCAGGGCATCTGCTTCTTTTCTTCAGCTGGGGGCGCCGCGCTTTCCGACGCCTCTCCCCCAACCCCCTGGGAACCTTCAGTAATGTCGTTTTCTTTTTCCACGGGCTAAATCCTAGCAATGTGCGCCGACATCCCGGTATGCGGCTCGGCCGGAGGACCGCTGAAAGCACAAAGCCCTCCGCTTTAGCCACAAGAATCGGTGGCAAGCGGAGGGCTGAAGAGCAGCTAGAACTAGCGGCGCTCCTTGATGCGGGCCTTCTTGCCGCGCAGGTCGCGCAGGTAGTACAGCTTGGCGCGGCGAACACGACCGCGACGAACTACCTCGATGGAGGCAATGTTCGGGGAGTGAACCGGGAAGGTACGCTCAACGCCGATGCCGAAGGAGACCTTACGCACGGTGAAGGTCTCGCGGATGCCATCGCCCTGACGGCGGATGCAGACACCCTTGAAGAGCTGGGTACGCTCGGTGGTGCCCTCGATGACCTTGACGTTGACGTCAAGGGTATCGCCCGGGCGGAAGGACGGGATATCGTCGCGCAGCGAAGCTGCATCAACCTTGTCAATGAGGTTTGCCATTGGTGTTTTCCTTTTCAGTTTAAGACAGAGGACCCTGGCGCCACCTCGCGGCAGCTGACCGGTTCGTGCCTATTACACAGAACATCGCCATCTTTCCACACCCCACCCCGGAAGAACAAATTCCCTCAAACGCCTGACATCTCCTCACTGCGGGCTCTAAGGTGGGTGACGCACTGATACCCCACGGGTGCCCACGGGAAGTGGGCTGAGAGTGGCGCTGATACCGCGCCTGCACCGTTTGAACCTGTCTGGTTAGCACCAGCGAAGGAAGAGAGGAGCAGCCATGACGGCTACCCATAACCCCATCCAGTCCACTGACTCCGGCGAGATCCACCCCAAGCACTCCTACTCCCCCATCCGGGAGCATGGCCTAGAGGTACCGGAGACCGAGATTCAGCTGGATGATTCCCCTACCGGCCCGAATGAGCCTTTCCGCATCTACCGCACCCGCGGCCCGGAGTGTGAGCCCGAAGTTGGTCTGCCGGCCCTGCGCGCCGAATGGATTGCGGAGCGCGGGGACGTTGAGGAGTATGAGGGCCGCGCACGCAACCTCGCTGATGATGGCCGCTCGGCCGAGCGCCGCGGTGCCGCCTCCCAGGAGTGGAAGGGGGAACGTCGCCAGCCGCTGCGTTCTAAGGATGGCAAGCGCGTCACCCAGATGCACTACGCACGCCAGGGCATCATCACCAAGGAGATGGAGTTCGTGGCCCTGCGTGAGCACTGTGATCCAGAGTTCGTGCGCTCCGAGATCGCCCGTGGCCGCGCAATCCTGCCTAATAACGTCAACCACCCCGAGTCGGAGCCGATGATTATCGGCCGGAAGTTCCTGACCAAGATCAACGCCAATATTGGCAACTCCGCGGTGACCTCCTCCATCGCCGAGGAAGTATCCAAGCTGCGCTGGGCCACCCGCTGGGGCGCGGATACCGTCATGGACCTGTCCACCGGTGACGATATCCACACCACCCGCGAGTGGATCCTGCGCAACTCGCCGGTTCCCATCGGCACCGTGCCCATCTATCAGGCGCTGGAGAAGGTCAATGGCGTCGCAGAAGACCTGACGTGGGAGATTTTCCGCGATACCGTCATCGAACAGTGTGAGCAGGGCGTGGACTATATGACCGTGCACGCTGGCGTGCTTTTGCCCTACGTGCCGCTGACCACAAACCGCGTCACCGGCATTGTTTCCCGCGGCGGCTCTATCATGGCGGGCTGGTGCCTGGCGCACCACAAGGAGTCCTTCCTCTACGAGAACTTCGACGAGTTGTGCGAGATTTTCGCGCGTTACGACGTCGCTTTCTCCCTCGGCGATGGCCTGCGCCCCGGCTCCTTGGCAGATGCCAACGACACCGCCCAATTCGCCGAGCTCAAGACCATCGGTGAGCTCACCCGGCGCGCCTGGGAGTATGACGTCCAGGTCATGGTGGAAGGCCCGGGGCACGTGCCGCTCAACATGATTCAGGAAAATAACGAGCTCGAGCAGGACTGGGCTTCGGACGCTCCCTTCTACACGCTGGGCCCGTTGGTTACGGATATCGCACCGGGCTATGACCACATCACCTCCGCCATTGGTGCAGCGCACATCGCCATGGGGGGTACGGCCATGCTGTGCTACGTCACCCCGAAGGAGCACTTGGGGCTCCCCAACCGCGATGATGTGAAGACCGGCGTGATCACCTACAAGCTTGCGGCCCATGCGGCCGACGTGGCCAAGGGCCACCCAGGTGCGCGCGCTTGGGATGATGCGATGAGCAAGGCCCGCTTCGAGTTCCGCTGGCACGACCAATTCGCGCTCTCCCTCGACCCGGACACCGCGCAGGCCTACCACGATGAGACCCTGCCCGCGGAGCCGGCGAAGACCGCGCACTTCTGCTCCATGTGCGGTCCGAAGTTCTGCTCTATGCGTATCAGCCAGGACATTCGGGATACCTTCTCCGATTCCCTTGGCATGCCAAGTTTCCCGGGTAAAGAGGCCATCGATCCCGAGGTCGTGGCAGCTGCCCGTGCCGGTGAGAAACAGATGTCGGAAGAGTTCAAGGCCCAAGGTTCGCAGCTCTATCAGGAAGAAGAAACCGCGCATGCCTGATCTTCGCTGCTACTTCGTCACGGGCACGGGCACGCATGAGGACGTCGTGCGCATTGCTGCTGCAGCGGCCCGGGGCGGTGCCGGGGTGGTGCAGGTACGCTCCAAGCCGATTTCCGCCCGCGACCTTTACTGCTTAGGCCGCGACGTAGCCCGCGCGGTGGCGAAGGCCAACCCAGAAACGCGCGTGCTTATCGACGACCGCGTCGACGTCGCCGCCGCCCTCCGCCACGCCGGCGAGCCGGTGCACGGCGTGCACGTCGGCCAGGATGATCTGCCCGTGGCCGCTGCCCGCGCGTTGTTGGGCCCGGATGCGATCATCGGCCTGACCACCGGCACCCGCGAGTTGGTTGAGTCCGCCAATGACGTCGCAGATGTCATTGACTACATCGGTTGCGGCCCGTTCCGCGCGACTCCGACGAAGGACTCCGGCCGCACACCATTAGGGCTTCACGCCTACCCGGAATTAGTGAAGCTCTCCCGCGTGCCGCTCGTGGCTATCGGTGATGTCACCGCTGAGGATGCAGCCGATCTTGCGGCAACTGGCGTGGCCGGCCTAGCCGTCGTGCGCGGCATCATGCATGCCGCGGACCCGGAAGCTTATTGCCGTGAGCTGCTGTCCGGTTTCGATGAAGGTGCGTGATGAGTACTAGCTCTGATTCTTCAGTCATCGTCGTCGGCGCGGGCGTCATTGGTCTGGCCACCGCCGTGGAACTAGCCGCGCGGGGTCATGAGGTCACGGTCTTGGATCCGGCCCCGGCCTCTGGGGCTTCGCACTATGCCGGCGGCATGCTCGCCCCCGCCGCCGAGGTGGTCTACCAGCAGGATCCTCTCTTCCCGCTGATGCGTGCCTCCGGCGCGTGGTATCCAGAGCTTATCGATCTCGTGGTTCAGCACACCGAGGTCCCAACTGGATACCGCGCCGAAGGAACCCTCGTCGTCGCCGCTGATCGTGCAGATGCCCAGCACCTCGCCGAGCTGGCGGATTATCAGTCCCTCCACGGTATGGAGGTCGAGCGCATCACCGTGCGCGAAGCCCGGCGCGCCGAACCTTTGCTCTCACCACGTCTAACTGCTGCGGTGAGCATCCCGGGTGACACACAGGTCCTCCCCCGCCAGTGGACAGCTGCCCTCATCAGCGCAGCCCAAGCGCTCGGTGTGCGTTTCTTCCGCACGGCAGCACAGTCAATCAATGCTGACACGGGCGTGGTCACCACGGCCGCCGGCGAGTTCGAAGCTGAACAGGTAGTGCTCGCAGCAGGCCTGGGAGCACGCGATATCGAGTGGGCTGCCTCGGCCGGGCTTGAAGAATCTCCGCTCCACCTGCGTGCGGTATACGGCGATATCCTCCGCCTTCGCGTGCCTGACGAGCTGCAGCCGCTGCTCACCCGCGTGGTGCGCGGCTTCGTGGAGGATCGCCCCATCTACCTCATCCCCCGCAGCGATGGAACCTTGGCGGTTGGCGCTACAACCCGCGAGGACACTCTTGCCACGGCCCAAGCGGGCGGTGTCTACTCACTGCTTCGCGACGCCACCCGTGTGCTGCCCGCCGTCGAAGAATGCGAATTCCTCGAGGCCAGCGCGGGGGCTCGCCCCGGCACGCCAGATGATCTGCCGTATCTCGGCCGCGTAAGCGACAAGCTCGTCATCTCTACCGGCTATTTCCGCCACGGCATTCTGCTCACGGCCCTGGCCGCGCGCTGTACACGAGAGCTCATCGAAGGCACTGAACCGAGCATTGATCTCGCGGCCTGCAGCCCCCTACGACACCTCAAGGAGCAACCATGATTCTGATTCTCAACGGCCAGCCTTGTGACACGGCAGCAGGCACCGTCGCTCAGCTGCTGGATGAAAAAGGCATAGACGCTGATGGCACCGCCGTGGCTGTGTCCGAACAGGTCGTTCCCCGCTCACAGTGGGAGTCCACCCCACTCACAGAGGGCGTAGCCGTGGAAATCCTCACCGCAGTCCAAGGAGGTTAAATGCTCACTATCGCCGATACCACCTTTTCTTCCCACCTCATCATGGGCACCGGCGGGGCCACGAGCCACGAGGCCCTTGAGCGCGCGCTCGTCGCCTCCGGAACCGAGCTGACTACCGTGGCCATGCGCCGCCACGCTGGTACCCGTGGTGGTGAGAGCATCTTCGACCTGTTGCGCCGGTTAGATATTGCCCCACTCCCCAACACCGCAGGGTGTCGCACCGCGCGCGAGGCCGTGCTCACCGCCCGCATGGCCCGCGAGGCGCTGGGGACCACCTGGGTCAAGGTCGAGGTCATCGCCGATGAACACACGCTGCTGCCCGATGTCGTGGAAACCCTCGACGCCACCGAGCTGCTTGCCGCCGAAGGTTTTACCGTGCTGGCCTATACCAGCGACGATCCCGTAGCCGCCCAGCGCCTCGAAGATGCTGGAGCGGCAGCCGTCATGCCGTTGGGCGCCCCCATCGGCACCGGCTTGGGCATCCTCAACCCGCACAACCTCGAGCTCATCTGCTCGCGGGCCTCAGTGCCCGTGCTTGTCGACGCCGGCATCGGCACCGCCTCCGACGCCGCCCTCGCCATGGAGCTCGGCTGCTCCGGTGTGCTGCTCGCCAGCGCGGTCAACCGTTGCCAGAACCCGGAAGCCATGGCCACCGCCATGCGCCACGCCGTCGAAGCCGGACGCCTAGCCCGAAGTGCAGGGCGCATCCCGGAGCGCGAGCATGCCCAAGCCTCCTCCACCTTCGAGGGCCTAGCCTCCTGGGCCGACCAAGTTCTCTAGACCAATAGCACTGATCGCCGCGACAAGAGGGACCCATGCTCAGCAAAGATGAACTCGCTCGCACCGCGCGCCAACGCCTTCTACCCGGCTTCGGTGACGCGGCCCAGGAGCGGCTTCATGCCGCGCACGTGCTCGTCGTGGGCACCGGCGGGCTGGGCTGCCCGGCCCTCCAGCAGCTCGCCGCGGGAGGCATCGGGCGGATCACGATTATTGATTCCGATACCGTCGATCTCAGCAACCTGCACAGGCAGGTGCTGTTTGGTGTGGGAGACGTCGGCAAGCCCAAGGCGGAAGTAGCCGCCGCGCGCGCCCGCGAGCTTTCCCCCGAGCTCACCATCACCGCACTTAAAGAACGCCTCGATTCCTCCAACGTCCTCGACCTGTGTTCGGAGGCCGACCTCGTCCTCGACGGTTCCGATACCTTCGACACGAAATACCTCGTCGCTGATGCATGCGAGCTCACCTCTACCCCGCTGGCCTGGGGTACCGTGCTGCGCTACGGCGGGCAGGCCGCGCTGTGGCACTCCGGCAATGCATGTGCCGACGGGCGCGGGGTCGGCTTGCGCGATCTCTTCCCCGCCCCGCCTAATGGCGAGGCTCTCGAGTGCTCAACTGCTGGGGTCCTGGGGGCTACGACATCGGTCATCGCGGGGCTCATGGCCACCGCTGCGGTCGCCACGCTCGGTGTACTCCCAGATCATCGAGACATGATCGGGCGCGTAACCTCCTACGACGCGCTCCCCGGAAGCTTCCGCACGCTCAAGGTCGGCCCGGATCCCGAACGCCCGCTGATCAGTGCCTTGCCCGGTGAGCGCAGCCTTCCGCCGGAGCTTCGCGACGGCCACGCCGCCCTCCTCGATATCTCCGAGGAGCCCAACTTCTTTGCGGACGCGGTGACGCTGCCCTGGCATACCGTCACCGATGATGATTCCGTGCGCCGAGCACTATCCGCCTGCGCCTCCGAACTGATCTACGTGGCCTGCCCCTCCGGTGGGCGCAGCGCTGGCTTTGTCCTGCGCTACGCGGATCTCGCCGCAGACATGGGCATCGAGCTGCGCAACCTTCCCGGTGGGCTCGCAGCGCACGACTATTAGGCGCCAGCCACCGCCGGCGTGCGGAAGAGGTGCTCGTCGAGGATGCGCGCGGTGCCATGGTGGCGGGCCCGGAAAATCACGCAGGAGGCCACCAGTGCCAGAGCGGTCACGATGAACAGCACCGCAATACCCGCCCAGAAGGTCCCATCGTGGATGCCGTCGGTGGCGCGAGTAAAGGCGTTTTTCGCATAGGTCATCGGGTGGAAAGGATGCAGCATGCTCAGCGGCCGCGGAATAGCCGCCACCGGCCACACGCCGCCGAAGACCATGACGCCTAAGGCAAAAGCACCGACGGCGAAGACGGCACCAATCTTGCGGCCAAAAGTTACGAGGAAGAACTGGTAGGTCGCCGCACCCACGGCCGCGATGGCGGCGATGACGAGCAGCATCATCGGCCAGCTGGCGGGGCTCCACCCCATCGTGGAGGACATCAGCCCCATGAAGGCCAAGACTAAGAAGTTCAGGCCCGCCACCACGCCAAAGGCTGCCAAAATGCCACGCACTGGGCTCGTGGCCGACTCGCCGCGACGGCCCAGGTAATACGGCAGTGTCATCGCCAGAAGCAGCATGACGAGGAAGCCGAAGACCAGAACGAAGAGTAGTGAGGCGCCACCTGTGATGTTCTTCTCGGTCGGGTCAACCGGGCTGACCACCGTCTGTACGGGGTGAAGGTTGGAGGAGGTGAAGTTGATGGGCACGGCCATGTTCTGTGCGGACGTATCTGGCTGGGTAATGGAGGGGGCTTTGGCGGCGCCGTCGGCAAGCTTGGTAGCCAACTCGTTGGATCCCGCCTTGAGCTGGTCCATGCCATCCTTCAGCTCCGTGCCACCGGCGGCCAGCTGGCTCGTGCCGTCCTTCAGTGTGCCGGTGCCCTCATACAAGCGGGAAGCACCGTCCTGCAGCTGGGCGGCACCGTCGCCCAGTTCGCCAACGCCCGCGCGCAGCTGCTGGGAACCATCGGACAGCCGGTGTGCACCGTCATTGAGAGCCATCATGCCGCCGAGGTACTCCGAGTTGGGATCGGACAGGTTGTAATAAAGCTGGCCGGTGCCGTCAGAGAGTTTCTCCAGTTGCGCCACCATGTTTCCGCTGGCTGCTGGGTCCAGCTTGGACACCAAGGAATAGAGTTGGTCGGCTTGTTGGTGCATGCCGAGGCCCCGGAGGACGTCGACAAGCTGCAGCAGCGCCGGGGCCACTGACTGCGCCTGCTTGAGCACCGGGATGAGCATGCCCGTCAGTTGGTTGACGCCGCCATCGATCTGGCCCGCACCATCCGCTAGGCGGCCGGTTCCGGCGAGCAGTTTGTCGGAGCCGTCGGCAAGCTGCGCGGCGCCATCATCCAGCTGCGCGGCACCATCGCTGAGTCGCCCGACCCCGTCATTCAGGCGGTTCGTGCCGTCCAGCAGCTGGCCCGTACCGTTGTTGAGATCGCCCGCACCGGCGTCCAGCTTGGCAATTCCCTCGACCGCGCGCCCGCCGCCTTCCTGCAGCCTTCCAGCGCCTTCGTCGATCCGGCCCGTGCCCTCAGCCGCGGTGCTCAGGCCATCGCTGAGTTTATTCAGCCCCTCGATGACCTGGTCGGCGTATTTCTTGGAAATCGCATTTTCCACGCTGGTCTGGACCTGCGGGATGAGGCTGGAGGAAATCACCGAGCCATTCGTGCCGTAATAATCATTGGTGGCGAAATGAATCTCCGGTTTGACTGGTTTATCGCTGATGATGGTGACGGCCTGCTCCGAGAAATTCTTCGGGATGGTCACGACCATGAGGTACTTGCCCTTGAGCAGACCCTCATCCCCGTCGCCCTTGCTGACTTCAGCGAAATTCAGATACTGCGTCTCCATCAGGCCTTCCACAACCTGGTCACCGTAGTTGGTGTAGGTGCCCTGCTTCTCGACGCCCACGTCCTCATTCACCACCGCCAAGTCAATGTTGCGCATGTACTTGGAGGGGTCCCACATCGCCCACATCATGGTGCCGGCGATAACGATGGGCGCTACGAGAAGGAAGACGATGAGCACGCGCGACAAGGTACTCGTGGGGCGCCAATCGAGGACGCGGTGCCACCCCATCGCCTCACTGTCATGGCCTACCGCGCTCTGGGTAGCAGCGCTCCCCTCGTGCGGCGTTCCTCGCGAAGCACTATTCGCCCCCGCTTCCCGGTTGGATTCAGCCTCACGGCTCATGTCCGCCTCCTTGACGTGATGGTTCAGGTCCGCTTTTATTCGTTTATCCAGCCATTTAATCCAGACACCCAAACGTGAGCGAGGCCACTAAGTCATTTGTTTCAACAAACATACCACCGAATAAGTTGGCATTGTGAACTTATACCCATTCGTCACGTTGTGCCGCGCGGCGAACCACCTGAGCTACACCTCCCCTACTCCCCTGCGTCGGGCGAGTGAGTGCATTCGAATCGGGCTTTCATCCAGCAAGCCCCTGCCCTTTACAGCCTGCAGCCAGGGCGTTTTCTTCTCCGGTTGCGGGGCCGCGTGGCCTGTTTTAGGCTCTGTGCACATGGGGGATATTGAAACCTACATCCGCCTTCGCAACTCGGGGATTGCGCTGGTGGAAGCAGCAACCAGCGCACCCGAAAGACTGCGCGCGCTGGGCGCCTCGCGGGGTGATGCGGTAGAGCTGGCGTCGCTTCATGCCATTTATTTCGGCGATACCCGCTTCACCGGCAAGCAGCGCACAGCCCGCCAGGCGGCGCAACGTCAAGGCCACGACCTGGCCACGCTGAGCCTAATTGAGACTTATACCGCCAAGTTGAAGAAGCAGCTTGACGTCTGGGATTTGCGCGTCGCGCTCGCATCCACACCTTCAGAGCGGGTGCCTTCAGTGGCGGCGGAGCGTTTGAAGGAACTCAAACCGAAACGCGTGCCGTCGCCAGGGGTGCGCCTTACCTACCGCAAGAATGGCCCGCACTCGCTCACGGTTACTGACTCCGCGCTCAACATCTCCACCATGCGCAGCACTCTGGAGTCCATTAACCCCACCGACCTCCTGGACGCCACCCGTCAGGTCTTCTTCAAAGAGGATGTGGGGTCTCGGCCGGCGGTGGGAACAAACGTCGTGATAACACTCGACGAGCTTGACAAAATCATCCGCCACGACGGCGACGACATCGAGCTCGAACTCACCAACGGCGGGCGCATGAGCGGCGCAGAGTTTCTCACCTACAAATTCGCCGAGACTGGCTACGCCACATTGGTCCACCCCACCATCGGCCCGGTGTGGTTGCACCGGCTTTCGCGCTTTGCCAGCCTCGAGCAGCGCATCATGGCCAGTGCGGAGCACCCCACCTGCGCTATCGAGGACTGCAATAAACCAGCGGACTACTGCCAAGTCCACCACATCATTCCCTGGCAGGCGGGTGGAGAAACGAATCCGCCCAACCTGACCATGCTGTGCGCCTACCATAACGGCATCAACGACGATGACCCCACCAGCCCGACCGGCAGAGGCTATGTCTTTCGGCTGAAAGGACCGGTTGACTACATCCCGCCCTGGGGAACACCGATTACCGCGCAGCCGTCCTACCAAGAAGCGGCCAACCGGCTCGCGAAAGCCACACCCCCTGCCCAACCGCCAGATCCACCAAACGGTAGCCCACCGCCTGGGTAGCTCACCCGCCAGAGCAGCTCGCCGCAGCATGGTGCCGCCCGAGTAGCTTTCCTACCTGACTGGCTCACCGACTCCACGCGGAAGCCCCGCAGAACCGTCAGGTTTTCCGCGTCTTCGGTGATCCCTCAACTAGATCTCATCCCGCCGAACAAACACACCCGCCGTCCGCACTGAACGTTCTCCCGGAAAACGCGCGAACGCCGAACCGTTTGAACGCTTAGAAGCCGGCCTTCTTGAGGGCATCGGCCATCGAGCCACCGCCGGAACGGCCACGGCCGCCCTTGCGGTTCGAGTCACGGCGGGAGTTCTGTCCCCCACCGTTGTTGTTGCGGCGCTTGGGCGCGGGCTTGCCGGGTTCGTCGTCAAGCCGCAGCGACAAACCAATGCGCTGGCGCTCCACATCGACCTCCATGACCTTGACCTTCACCACCTGGCCCGAACGAACCACATCGTGCGGGTCAGAGACGAACTTGTGACTCATCGCGGAGACATGCACAAGGCCATCCTGGTGCACTCCGATGTCAATGAAGGCGCCAAAGGCCGCAACGTTGGTCACGGTGCCCTCCAGAATCATGCCCGGTTTCAAGTCCGAGACCTTGTCCACGCCTTCCTTGAAGGTAGCCGTCTTAAACTCTGGGCGCGGGTCGCGGCCAGGTTTGTCCAGCTCCGCGATGATATCCGTCACCGTCGGCACACCGAAGGTGTCGTCAGCAAAGTCCGCCGGAGACAGCTTCGTCAACACCCGCGAATTGCCGATGAGCTCCGAAACCCCCAGACCGGTCTTCTCCGCGATGCGCGCCACCACCGGGTAAGCCTCCGGGTGCACAGCTGAAGCATCGAGCGGATCCTTGCCACCATTGATGCGCAGGAAGCCCGCCGCCTGCTCGAAAGCCTTCGGCCCCAAGCGCGGCACCTTCTTCAACTCCTTGCGCGAGGCAAACGTGCCATTCTCATCGCGGTAGGCCACGATGTTGGCCGCAATCGTGGAGTTCACACCAGCCACGCGCTCCAGCAGCGGAGCCGACGCCGTATTCAGGTCCACGCCGACGCCATTCACGGCATCCTCCACCACGCCATCAAGGGTGCGGGCGAGCGCGACCTGGTTGACGTCGTGCTGGTACTGCCCCACGCCAATCGCCTTCGGGTCAATCTTCACCAACTCCGCCAGCGGATCCTGCAGGCGGCGCGCGATCGACACCGCGCCGCGCAGGGAGACGTCCATATCGGGGAATTCATCGGCTGCCAGCTGCGAAGCCGAATACACTGACGCGCCGGCTTCCGAGACCACGACGGGGTTCGGCCGCTTCCCACCCGCCTGCGCGATAAGGTCCGCGACTTCACCGGCAAGCTTCTCCGTCTCACGCGACGCGGTGCCATTACCAATCGCCATGAGATCCACCGAATGCGCCGCGCTTAACGACGCCAACTCTCTCACCGCCTCAGCCCACTTCTGCTGCGGCTGGTGAGGGTAGACGATGGTGGTGGCAAGGACCTTGCCCGTCGGGTCGACGACCGCGCACTTGACACCGTTGCGGTAGCCCGGGTCCAAGCCCAGCGTCGCGCGCTGGCCCGCCGGGGCCGCCAGCAGAACGTCGCGCAAGTTGGTGGCGAAAACCTTGAGTGCGCCTTCCTCGGCCTTCTCCTTGAGTCGCATGCGCACGTCGAGTCCCGAGGAGATGGAGAGTTTGGTGCGCCAGCCCCAGTGGACGGCGTCGGCAAGCCAGCGGGACGTAGACACGTCCAGGTCGAAGCGGTCTGCGATCATGCCCTCATACATGGCGTCATCGCCGGCATCGAGGTTGAGCTGCAGCACGCCTTCATTCTCGCCGCGCAACAGCGCCAGGATGCGGTGCGAAGGAAGCTTGTCGAAAGGTTCAGAGAACTCGAAGTAGTCCTTGAACTTCGCGCCCTCGGTTTCCTTTCCTTCCACCACGCCGGCGTTCATGGAACCGCTGGTGTACATGCGCTCGCGCACCTCGCCGACGAGATCCGCGTCCAGCGCAAAACGGTCCACCAAGATAGCGCGAGCACCCTCGAGGGCCTTCTTCGCTTCCTCGAAACCTTCGGTGAGGTACTCCCCTGCCAGTTCGGTCGGATCCGCCGAAGGGTTCTCAATGAGCTTGTCGGTCAGCGGCTCTAGGCCGGCCTCACGTGCGATATCCGCCTTGGTCTTGCGACGCTTCTTATACGGCAGGTACAGATCCTCCAGGCGCGCCTTGGTTTCGCAGCCTTGGATGAGGGCACGCAACTCGTCGGTCAGCTTGCCCTGCTCCTCAATCGCGGCAAGCACCGTTTCCTTGCGCTCCTCCAGTTCCTGCAGGTAGGTCGAGCGTTCCTCGATGATACGCAGCTGCGAGTCATCCAGCCCGCCGGTGGCTTCCTTGCGGTAACGGGCGATGAACGGAACGGTGTTACCCTCCGCCATGAGCTTGAGGGCGGCTTCGACAAACTGTTCTTTGACGCCCAGCTCTCCAGCGATGGTGGCTGCGATATTCACAAAACCTCTTTTTGGGTCGGGGACTTAAGACCTTCTCACCCTATACCCCGCCCTGCCACGCGCAGGAAGTGCCCAGGCCAAACTCGGTGTGACCAATCTCTGAGGTTCCGTACCAGAGCGTGTGCGGCGGCAAGCACTCCGCGACGGCGGCGGTGACCTTGGTCAGCGGCAGGTCAGAGGTGCCGTTGACGATGACGCGCCACACGTGTTCGCTCACCGGCGGCTGGCCGTGCTTATCCATGTACTCGTTGACCAGAATGTTGTCGGGTTCGCAGGTAAATGACACGACCTCGGCGTTGATGTCCTGTGGCTCGACACCGCCTTCACGCAAACGCTGCGGCATACCTTCGAGGACCTTGTTCCATTCAGCTTCGGTCATAAGTATTGACAAGTCAGTGCTCACGTCCATCTCAATCCTCCTCTAAGGTTTCCAGGTAAGCGCGATCGGCGTCACTTAGCTCCGCTGCATCCAGCAACTCGGGGCGGCGCTGCCACGTCCGCGCCAGCGACTGCTCGCGGCGCCACCGGTCCACACGGGCGTGGTCACCGGAGGTCAGCACGTCCGGAACCTGAAGGTCGCGCCACTCGCGCGGTTTGGTGTAGCTGGGTCCCTCCAGCAGGCCATCGGAGAAGGAATCTTCTTCGTGCGAGCGCCGGTTCCCCAACACACCAGGAATGAGGCGCACGACGGCTTCTGCGATGACGAGAGCAGCTACCTCGCCGCCTATGAGCACGTAGTCACCGATAGAGACTTCACGTACGCGGTAACGCTGCTGCGCATCGTCGACGACGCGCTGGTCGATGCCCTCGTAGCGCCCGCACGCAAACACAATATGCTCCTCCGCGGACCACGCCTGTGCATCGGCCTGAGTAAAAGGCTTTCCCGCGGGAGTCGGCACGATGAGCAGCGGCTTGTCCGAATCCTCGCTCTCGCCATAGGAGCGCGCCTCGACGCCATGGATATCGTCGTGGCGCGGCTTGCTTAGGTGCGGCAAAGCGCTCTGTAGGTCCTGGGTGGAGGCGGTGCCGGAGGAGACGTCGTCAAGCGCGGGCCCCCACACCTCGGGCTTCATCACCATGCCGGGGCCGCCCCCATAAGGGGAATCGTCGACGGATTTATGCGCGTCGGTGGCCCACTGGCGCAGGTCATGCACGCCCACCGCGAGCTTTCCCTGCTCGATGGCCTTGCCCAGCAGCGCGTGGCGCAGCGGGTCGAGATACTCCGGAAAAATGGTGAGAACGTCAATCCTCATAAGTCGAGCAGCCCTTCCGGCGGGGTGATGGTGCAGGTCCCCGCGTCCAGATCGATCTCCGGCACGATCTCCTCCACGAAGGGAACGAGCGCTTCCTTGCCTTCGGCGAGAGTGACTTCAAGGAGGGACTGCGTGGGGCCGTGCGTCACGCCGGTCACCTCGCCCACCTCCTTTCTGTCGAGGAGAACGCGCAGGCCTTCCAACTCGTGGTCGTAGAAGCCGTCATCCTCGGGATCATCCAGAGGCTCGGCGAAGAACTGCGTGCCACGCAGGGAATCCGCAGCCGTGCGGTCCGGGATTTCCTTAAACGTGATGAGCAGGCGCCCCTTATGGGCGCGCACCGCAGCGATGGTGAGTTCGTGTTCCTTCTTGCCTTGTGTGCCGTGGAGAACCTCGCCGACGGCGAATCGTGTCTCAGGGGAATCGGTGGTCACCTCGACGGAGACCTCGCCTTTAATGCCGTGGGATTTCACCACGCGACCAATGAGTAGTTCCATGCCTGCTAGCTTAACGGGCTACGCTGGGGCGGCATGACTGAGCTTCCGATCAATGATGCGACCACCTTTGGTGCCGCCTCCCATGGCAGCGCCGCGCTCACAGCGCTGAACCTGCTCGATGAGGCCCCTAAGCCAAACCCATCGCGCCCCAGACCAGCGGTTAAGCGGGCCCTCAGTGCCGATGGCGCGAACCTCATCCTCTTCTCCTTCCTGCCTGGACAAGACCCGCCTGACCACAAAGCCGCGCACCCTATCACTGTCCAAGTACTACAAGGAGCGGTGACTTTTAGTTGCGGAGAAGAAGAGCACGTGCTCACTCCCGGACGCATAGTGCACCTTCCGGCGTACGTGCCACATGCGGTGTCCTGCAGCGATCAACCTGCACTCATGCTGCTCACCATGTTTACGCCAAACATTGGCGCGAATGTCTAGACTTTTAGTACGATACTTTTATTGTGACTAGTTCGAAGCCGTATCACCATGGAAATTTGCATGAAGAGATCCTCCGGGAGGCCATCAAGCTCGGCCGGGAAGGTGGACCGGAGGCGGTGACGATTCGCGCCGCAACGCGCGCGGTGGGCGTCTCCCCCACCGCCGCATACCGTCACTTCAAGGACCAAGCCGCGCTTCTCGACGCCGTCGGGGCCGTCGCCACCTCCGAACTCATCACCAAGCTCGGCGAAACCTTCGAAGCGACGGAGGGAAATATCGTCGACAAAATGGTGGCGGCTGGCTTTGCTTACTACCACTACGCCCTTGAGGAACGGAACTTCTTCGAGTGCATGATGGCCACGAGCGGCTTTGATATTCCGGCTGGACTCGCGGCCGCGACTGAAGGGCCCGGCGAGGACCAACGCGTCCAGGCCGCCTTCAATTTCTACGGCTACATGGAGCAGTATGCACGGTCCATTGGCCAAGAACCTAACAGGCAGAACATGATGCAGAATTGCTTGGCTGGATGGTCCACGGTGCACGGCTTCACGGTCTTGTGTCTCAGCGGACACTTGGCTTCGCTGTCCGAGGAAAGGATGGAAAAGATGGCGCAGTCGGTCATCGCTTCCGCTGTCCGCGGTTTGGACTTCGAAAACCCTCTAGAAGCCCAGCCCACTGCCCCAACGATTTAACCGTACAGACGCAAAAATCCCCGCGACCAACAGGTCAGCGGGGATTGCCTCTTCGGCGAGTAGGAATTACTCTGCGGACTCCTCAGCGGAGTCAGCCTCTTCAGCCTTAGCAGCCTCTTCCTCGGCCTTAGCAGCCTCAGCGGCAGCAGCTTCCTCAGCAGCCTTCTCGGCGGCAGCCTTAGCCTCAGCCTCTTCCTTGGCCTTGCGCTTCTTCTCGGTGATGGCCTCGATAGTCGGGCCGTTGTTGGCCTCAGCCAGAGCAGCGTTGAAGAGATCCAGCTTGGACGGCTTCTCCTCAGCAACCTTCAGGGTGCCCTCTGCGCCCGGCAGACCCTTGAACTTCTGCCAGTCACCGGTCACCTTGAGCAGTGCGAGAACCGGCTCGGTCGGCTGTGCACCGACACCCAGCCAGTACTGAGCGCGCTCGGAATCGATCTGGATCAGGGACGGTTCCTGCTTCGGCTGGTAGATACCGATGTTCTCGATAGCCTTGCCGGAGCGGCGGGTGCGTGCATCAGCGACGATGACGCGGTACTCAGCGTTGCGGATCTTACCCATACGCTGCAGCTTGATCTTAACGGCCATGATTGGCTCCTTTTCTAGTCACCGGGCAGTTCAGACACGCGCCGTTTGGTGGCGCGCCGGTTCAACCCTTGGATTTATCCTGCGCGTGACGTGCCGGCCGTCCGTAGGCGGTACCGGCGTTACGCAGAGATGAAGTTTTAAGTCCTCCACGCTGTGCGTGAACAACCTCAACAACTTTAGCGGAACCCACACGAGATAGGAAATTCCCTTTAGCTCTTGCAGAGTTAGGCCTTACCCCGCGAAGGGGGTAGTCTGTAATGCGGTTATTTCGACGCCACACAACCCTCTTTTTATGAATAAACAAGCCCCCTCTACATTCCGCTACCGGTACGATCTAGACGGCCTCCGCGGCATCGCAATCGCTTTGGTTGTTCTGTACCACGTCTTTGTTGGTCGTGTCTCAGGTGGCGTCGATGTCTTCCTCCTGCTTTCCGGATACTTCTTCTTAGGCTCGCAGCTGCGCTATGCAGCGCGGCCGAATGCCTCCCTGAACCCGTGGTGGCCCATCTGGCGCACGCTCCGCCGGCTTGTGCCTTCCCTCGTGCTCGTCATCGGCGTGAGCTATGTGCTTGTCCGGCTCTTCGCCCCGAAGCTCATGAACACGGAGCTCACCAAGCAGATCACTGCGACGGTCTTCTACTACCAGAACTGGGAATTAGCACGGCAGAACGCTGACTACGCCGCCGCTTCAGCAACAACATCGCCTCTGCAGCACATGTGGTCCATGGCAGTGCAGGGGCAGTTCTACCTGCTGGGCATCTTCTTCGCGCTCGGCCTGGCCGCGTTCATGCGCCTGCGCCCGAAGAACACGGGTTTGCGAGAACAGCGCTTCTCTTCCATTAATTCCATCGCTGGCCCGATTCTCCTCGTAGTTACCGTCGCCTCTTTTGCCTACGCCTCCCGCGACGGCCTCTTTGGCACCCCCGAAAATTACTACTCCACATGGTCGCGCGCCTGGGAGCTGACTTTGGGCGCGGTGCTCGTCATCTATGGATCGCACCTGCGCATGCCGCAGCGCCTGTCCAACCTTGCCACGGCTCTCGGCTTGGCGGCTCTGGCTGGTACCGGCCTACTTATTTCCGATAGCTTGGCCTTCCCTGGCCCGCTGTCTCTTCTGCCCATCGGCGGTGCAGTACTCATCATCATTGGTTCCGGCGGGTCTTTCTCGCGAGTGCTCACCACCCGGGTATCTCGCTGGCTCGGTGATATCGCCTACCCGCTCTACCTGTGGCATTGGCCGCTGCTCATCATTTCCATCGCCGCCCTCGGCCTTGAGACTCCACCGTGGTGGCTCGGGGCCATCATCATCGTGGTGTCGCTGGGCTTGGCGGACGTGACGCACCGTTTCGTCGAGAAGCCCCTGCGCCAGCACCGCAAACGCCCGCTTGCCGACGACCTCCCCGTCCACCGCGGTCTCGCCGACCTTCGCACGCGCACCGGCGCTCTGCGCGGCGTTGGCGGAGTCGTCGTCGCCACCTGCACCGTTGCGCTCGTGGCCGTTCAACCGCTGTGGCTGCGCAGCCTGCAGGAGGCGAACCACGAAATCCTCGACCCGAGGCTCTACCCAGGAGCGACGACCTTCGTCGAGAACATCACGCCGCCTGAGAACGTGGAGATCAAGCCTGACCCGATTCTCGCGCGCGGCATCCAGCCGCCAGTCGCCGACAACTGGTGCTTCATCCCGGAGCAAGAGCCAACGGACTACTTCATCGAGACCCAGAAGGACGGCGAGACGCCGTGCATCTTCGGTGATGTCAACTCCGATGTCGAGGTCTACTTGGTAGGAGGTTCGCACGCGGAGCAGTATTCCTCGGCCTTGGACCACTTGGGCCGCGAGATGGGCTTCAAGCTGGTTCCGCTCACCCGCGTGGGTTGCCCCATCGAGCTCGGTGAAGAGCTGAGCGTAAAGCCTTCCTGCGCCGAATGGAGCAAGGAAGTGGTCAAGCGCATCATCGACGCAGACCCGGCCCTCGTGGTCTCTAATTCAACGCGCCCCGGCCAACCCTTGGGTCACGGCCCGGACGCCGTCCCGCCCGGCTATAAGGCCTTCTGGGACGAGTTGGCCAAGCACGATATTCCCTTCTTGGGTTTCCGCGATAACCCGTGGGGGTTCGATGAGCACGGCAACGGCCTCCAGTTTGATGAGTGCTACGTAGCAACCCAGGATTCTCTCGGCTGCGGCATGCGCTTCGAAGAGGTCTACGCCCCCTATGACCCCGGCGCCGAAGTCCTCTCCCAGTACAAGAACATGCTGGCAGTGGACACCTCGAAATGGTTCTGCGATGCCAATGGCGATTGCCCGGTCATCATCGGCAACATCATGGTGTACCGCGATATGCACCACTTCACCAAGGCCTTCGCGGATTCGGCTATCCCGCTCATCCGTGAAGCCATCACCCCCTTCCTCAAGGGCGAGACGGTGCAGCAGCAGCCCCCGCAGATTCCGACGGACAGCCCCATGGTGCCCCAGACCGCTGAGACGTCACCGGCCACACCCGCGGAGCCTATCCCCTATCCTGCATATCCGGCAGATAAAGCCATTTAAAACAAGAGGGCCGGCGCTTACTTAGCGCCGGCCCTTTCTTAACGAAGAATGCTGCTGCATTCTTCGTTATTTCTTTTTGCCCTGCCCAAAGTCCAGGTTGTTGAGGTCGATATTCTCCATGCCCTTGGGCATCTTGATATCCCCTAGCCCGGGCATGCCGCCGCCGAGCTGTTCCTGCATCTTCTGCAGTTCCTGCATCGACGGCATTCCACCCGGCATACCGCCGCCACCACGACGCTTCGGCGGCTTGCGCTTGCCGTTCTTGCCCTTACGGCCCTTCGGCTTCTTCTTGGTAGCAGAACGCCCTCCACCCATGCCCGGCATGCCAAAACGGCCGGCCATCTGAGACATCATCTTCTTGGCTTCGGTGAAGCGCTCGATGAGCTGGTTGACGTCAGACACGCTCACGCCAGAACCGAGGGCAATACGCTTGCGGCGCGAGGCGTTGAGAATCTTCGGGTTCTCACGCTCCTCCGGCGTCATACCGCGGATGATGGCCTGAATACGGTCGAGCTGCTTTTCGTCGACCATGTCGGCGATCTGGTTCATCTTGTTGCCGCCCGGCATCATCTTGAGCAGGTTGCCCATCGGGCCCAGGTTGCGCACCATGAGCATCATGTCCAAGAAGTCATTGAGCGTCATCTCGCCGGAGCCCATCTTCTTGGCGGCTTCCTCCGCCTTGGACTGATCCAGCTTGGATTCCGCCTGCTCAATAAGTGTCAGCAGGTCACCCATGCCCAGAATGCGCGAGGACATGCGCTCCGGGTGGAAGACATCGAAGTCCTCGAGCTTCTCACCGGTAGAGGCGAACATGATGGGCTTGCCCGTGACCTCACGAATGGACAGCGCCGCACCACCGCGGGCGTCACCGTCCAGCTTGGTCAGGACGACACCGGTGAAGTCCACGCCATCGCGGAAGGCCTCGGCGGTCTGCACGGCATCCTGGCCGATCATGGAGTCGATGACGAAGAGGACTTCGTCCGGGTTGACGGCATCGCGGATGTTGCGTGCCTGCGTCATCAGGGTTTCATCGATGCCCAGGCGGCCGGCGGTATCGATGATGACGATATCGTGCTGCGTGCGCTTGGCTTCCTCAATGCCGCGCTTGGCGACGTCAACCGGATCCCCGTGCGAGGTACCCATCTCATGCTCGTGGGAATCCAGGGAGGTACCCGGATCCGGAGCGTAGACGTCTACCCCGGCGCGCTCGCCGACGATTTGGAGCTGCTGCACCGCGCCCGGGCGCTGGAGGTCACAAGCTACCAGCATCGGGGTGTGCCCCTTGGCGGCCAGATGCTTAGAAAGCTTGCCCGCCAAGGTCGTCTTACCAGCACCCTGGAGGCCGGCGAGCATGATGACCGTCGGCGGGTTCTTCGCCAGGTTCAGGCGGCGGGTCTCGCCGCCGAGAATCTCGATGAGCTCCTCGTTGACAATCTTGACTACCTGCTGCGCCGGGTTCAGCGCCTCGGAAACCTCGGCGCCTGCCGCACGTTCCTTAATGCGCTTAATAAAGCCGCGCACGACGTTGAGCGAGACGTCCGCCTCCAGCAACGCCAGACGGATTTCGCGTGCTGTGGCGTTGATGTCCGCCTCGGTCAGCTTGCCCTTGCCGCGCAGGCCGGACAGGGCTGATTGCAAGCGGTCAGACAAAGACTCAAACACGTTAAAAGTGCTCCCTCAACTATCGTGGATAAATTTATAACTTCCCCAGCTTAGCCGTTGACCAGTGCTTGGGTCACATTCCGGACCAGGGTGGCACGGGGGACGTCGCCAAGCGGCACGGCGTGAAGCACCATCGTGGCACCCGGTGTCGTGGTGGATAGCCACTCGCACTCCGGAAGCAGCGCCAGCACGTGGCCCAGGGTACCTGGGTAGTCATCGATTCGAACCTCGAAGACTCCCCTGGTCCACATCGCAGTCGCGGGCCCTGGTACAAAATCTGGCAGCACCGTGTAGGTTCCGGATTTATAGGACTGCACGAGGCGTTCCTCCACCGTTGCGAGATCAATGGCGCCGTGGAGGGCGCGGATATCGAATTCGCCGGCATAGCCCTCCTCGGTGCGCACGAGGCGCGAGGATAGGATGTTCCAGCCCAACGCGGCGATGAGCGCCAGCGCGCGCACTGCCTCCCGCTGGTAGCTGCCGCGCCACAGGACGGTAAAGCTGTCATCCTCGGGATTGTGGCGCAATCCGATGTCGCGGTCGGCGGCAACCAGAGGACGAACTGGGCGAAGTGCTTCCAGTTGTGCGAAAGCGCGGCCACTGACCGTTTCGATTCCTTGCTCCAGCCTGTGGTTCCACACGCCTGGACCAGTGGACTCGGCATCGGTACGGGCGAGTACCACGAGGAGCGCCAGGGTCAGGTAGTCATAACGCACGGCTTCGAGGAGCTCGTCACGGGCCTCATCGGATAAGGGGTCCGTGCGGGAGACGATGCGCGCTAGAGTGGTGTGCTCTGCGACCACGGTTTGCACGCGGGAGCGATCCGCCAGGTCGAGACCGAGCTTGGCCGCGGCACGCGCCACTATCTCCGCCCCTACTAGCTCGTGCGGGCGGCCATAGCCTTTCCCGATATCGTGGTAGAGCCCCACCAAGAGCAGCAGATCGGGCCGGGCTACGGAGGTGCGGGCTTCTGCGCAGCGCGCGACGGTAAGGATGGAGTGGTAATCCACGGTGTGAGCGTGCGTGCGCTCGCGCGGCAGCAATCCTCGAATGTGCTCCCACTCTGGGACGATTCGCTCCCACAGGCCATGGGCGTCCATCTCTTGGATAAGGCGCGGGGTATTGAGAGGTGAGGACAACAGGCTGAAGAAGGCATCCGTCGCTCCCGCGGGCCAACGTTGAGGCAATTCTGGTAGCTCGCGTAGCTGTTCCCAGACGTGGGGCGGCACGCTTCTACCCGAGCGTGCTGCTGCGGCGGCGACGCGCAAAAGCAGCCACGGCTCATCCAAGTCGGCGGTGCGTGCGAGGCGGATCTCGCCCCCGGCATCGACCACCCCGATATCGAGGGGTTTGCGTGTGCGGTTGTGGCTGCGTTTGGATACGACTCCCCGGGCAGTTGCCAATGCCCTCTCCACGGCTTTGTCTACCGCGGTAGCAGCGGTGACGACGGCCGCTGACAGGTCATAACGGTCAGCAAAGCCCAGTTCATGTGCGATCTCCGCGGCGAACTCTGGGTCGAGGACGTCGCGGTGGCGGCGGGCGGTGACATGGAGGAGCGTGCGGACGTCGAGAAGCAGCGCTTGTTCCTTCTCGAGCGCTGGGGCGTCGGCGAGGTTTCCTAAGGCGAGGGCCCGGAGGAATTGGATATCGCGCAGACCGCCGCGCCCATTCTTGATGTCCGGGTGGGTCATCGTGGCCAAGGTGCCGGAGCGACGCCAGCGCGCAATGGCGAGGTCGACGAAAGCATCAAAGTTGCTCTGCAGCAGGCGGCGCCACGAGGCATAGACCTGGGCGCGGGTGGAATCCACCAGCTGTTTATCTCCGGCAACGAAAGCCAGGTCCAGCTGCGCGAAACCGGCGGCGGGATCGGAACCGGCGATAGCGCCGAATTCGCGCGGGGTGCGCACCGCATAATCGAGCCGATACTTGGCGTCCCAAATCGGATACCAGACCCCGGAAACGACGTCCTCGGGTAGCTCCGTGTCATCAGGGTGAAGGAGGATGAGGTCGAGATCCGAAAAAGGAGTCATCGCCCGGCGGGCAAAAGATCCCGTGGCGGCAAGGGCGCAGCCAGGCGGAAGCTGCAAGGACTGCGTGAGGCGCATCGCCGAGGCATAGGCGTCCTCACGCAGTTGAGCGGCCGTAGACACGTGTTACAGGGCCGCCTCGCCGCGCTCGCCGGTGCGCACGCGGATGACGTCTTCAACCGGCGTAATCCAGATCTTGCCGTCACCGATCTTGCCGGTGTAGGCGGCGTCGACGATGGCAGAAAGGATGTCCTCCATCTGCTCATCGGAGGTGACTACCTCAAGCTTGACCTTGGGAACGAAATCGGTGGCGTATTCGGCGCCGCGGTAGACCTCGCTGTGGCCGCGCTGCTGGCCGAAACCTTGGGTTTCGGTCACGGTCAGGCCGTGCACGTCGTGTTGTTCGAGGGCCTCGCGAATGTCCGGTAGCGTGAACGGTTTGACGATGGCAGTGATGAGCTTCATCTGTTACTCCTTAGCTCCGGCGGTGTCGACCCGCGGCTGGACGGTTGGTGCAGGACTAATCCTAGCGTCGTGGGTGTGGCGACGGTGCGACGCCACGGATTCGCGGAAATCATAGGCGGTCTCGCGGTGCTCACCCAGGTCGATCCCCTTCGCTTCATCTTTGATTCGCCAGCCCATGGTGGCGCGGATGAGGAGCGCCGCAAGAAGTGTGACCAGCCCCGACACCAGCATCGCCACAACCGCAATCAGCGTTTGAACGACGAGCAGCTTAAGTCCTTCAGAAAAGTGACCGGTGAGGATGCCGTTATCCGTAGCAAAGAAGGCTAGGCCAATCGTGCCCCACAGTCCTGCGCACAGGTGCACGCCGACGACGTCCAAGGAATCATCGAAGCCCCAGCGGTACTTCAGGCTGATGCACAGGCAGGCGATAATCCCACCGAGGAAGCCGAGGGCGATGGAACCGAGCGGGCTGAGCGCTCCTGCAGCCGGGGTGATGGCCACGAGGCCTGCGATAGCGCCCGATGCAGCGCCGAGTGAAGTGGCGGCACGGTCACGGATTCGCTCCACCAACATCCAGCCGAGCATCGCGGCTGCGGCCGCAACGGTGGTGTTCAACCACGCCACACCTGCAAGGCCATCCGCGGCGAAGGCGGAACCGCCATTGAAACCGAACCAGCCAAACCACAGCAGCGCGGCACCGAGCATCACCATCGGGAGGTTGTGCGGCCTATCGACGTGCTTCGGAAAACCCGCGCGTGGGCCCACGACGATGGCCAGAACTAAGGCAGCTGCGCCAGCGGAAATGTGCACGACGGTACCGCCGGCGAAGTCGATGGGAGCAATGAGGGCCTCACCGTTTGATACACCGAAGAGCCACGCCGCGAGGGAGTGTGGGGCGTGGGAGAGCACTCCCCCGCCCCACACCATGTGGGCGAGCGGGAAGTAGGCGAAGGTCACCCAGATACCCGCGAAGGTTAACCAGGCCGAGAACTTCACACGGCCGGCGATGGCACCGGAGATAATAGCCGTCGAAATAATGGCGAAGGTGGCTTGGAAGCCGATATCGATGACGTTGGGATAACCAGCACTGTCCTCACCGCTTTCCTCAAGCTTTGCCCCTAGATTTCCTCCTCGGAAGCTTCCACAGTCTGCGCTTGCTGGCGCATACGTTTGGCGTACTTCACATCCGTGACGGTCACGCCGTAAATGGAACGGCCCATGTAAAAAGAGCCCACCGAACCGATGATCCACACGCCGAAACAAGCAATGAGGACACGGACCAGCGACCACAGCGAGAACCCGTTCTCGGCAAAGTCAACGACCAGCTTCGCCACGAGCAGAAGAGGAACGGCCAACCCGACCGTCGGCCCCAGCAGGTTGACTCGGGTCAGAGCATCGGGCGCGCGCCACAAAGCGATGGCCGTCGCGATAACCAGGAGCGTGGCCACAACCAGCAAAACCGAAGCAATAATCTCCGCGATAGTCATGGTTTTACCTCCTGCCCTTCGAGATGATGCGGGCCATCGACAACGTCGGCAGCACGCCCGCCGCGATGCCAGCGAGCATCGCGATGTCATAGACGATGGACGCGTGATTGGTCATGGCCCACGCAAAGTACATGCACATCATGCCGTAGAAGACCATGTCACTCATCACGGTGCGGGTGAGCTCATCGCGAGACCGCAACGCCAGCACCAACGCCGAGCACACCGATGCACCAATGAGGAACACACAGACAAAAACAACCCATTGAAAGGCGCTCATCGAGGAAAAATCAATCACTTCTTATCATCCTTTCGGGCGTCCTTGCCCGGCACGACCTGACGCAGCGGCCACACGGAATACTTCTCCACGTCGTTCGCTGCCAACGGGGTATCGTCCGCCTTCGCGATATCGGGGGCGCGCATATGACGTCCCAGCGTATCCAGCGGATACTCGTAGAACGTCGGGGCGAGCTCCTCCGTCGGGCCCTGGCCAGGCACGCCATAGTCAATGCCCTTCACTCGTGGCGCGAGGCGCTCCTCCATGTCCGCGAGGTCCACCATGACGCTGGACGGGTCATCCCCCATCACGGCTTGGACCAGCACGATGCGCGGAAGGCCTTCGGCAACCGGCTCGCGCAAGCCCAACGACAAGGTGCCCGGCGTTGCTGTAATGGACGAGGTGAACCAGAAGATCTCCCAGGCGCTCGTCACACGCAAGGGGTACCGAAGCACCACGGGGCGGTAATTGTTCTGCGGCTTGAAGGATTCCATTGCGAGCGAAAAGCCCGCGACGAAGATCTCCTTAATGAGCCACAGCGCGTAGACAACTGCATGCACAGCACTCTTCATTTAACGGCCCTCCTGAAGGGAGTCGATGTCGGGTAGGGCTACGGGGTCGTCGCCAAGCACTGCGTGTGCATAAGCTTCCGTATCCAACAAGTCCGCTGAGGCTTCCATGGTGAGACTGATGACTGGTCCGGAGAGGATGAACATGGTCAGCGAGCCCAAGATGAGGGCCGCCGAGGGAGCCATCAACTTCTTGCGGATCACCAGCTCATCGGGCACCTTCTCCTTGGGCAAATCCTTGCCCCAGAAGACGCGACGCCACACGCGCAGCATAGCCAGGAACGCCGCGAAGGAGGCGATGATAATCACCGCGATGACCGTCCACGCCCATGCCCCGCCGGTTCGGGCGACCTCCGCGACGATGAGCACCTTGCCCCACATGCCGGAGAAGGGCGGGAAGCCCACGACGGAGAAGGCACCGGCGGCGAAGATCCACGCGATGATGGGATCGCGGCGCGCCAGGCCGGAAAGCTTATTAAGCCTGCCCGTGCCGTACGTCTCCTCGATGGCACCGGAGGCCAGGATGAGGGAGCCCACCGTGAGCATGTGGTGAATCGTGTAGAGAATGCCGGCGGCCAACGCGCGCTGCGCATCATGGGTGGTGAAGGCCATCATCACGAGGATGAAGGGCATACCGTTGAGCATTTGGTAGCCCAGCACACGGCGGATGGAGTTCTCAGCCAAGCCGCCGAAAGCGCCCACCACCATGGAGATGATCATGATAACGATGATGAGTGTCCCCCAGCGCTGGTCCATATCGAAAAGCTGGACCCACAGGCGGTAGAGCATGTACACCGCAACCTTGGTGTGCAGACCGGAGAACAGGCCCATGACGGCGGCCGAAGTACCAGGGTAGGTACGCGGCAGCCAGGACTGCACGGGGAATACGCCGGCCTTCGCGGCGATGGCGATAACGATGATGCCGGACGCCACCGTCACCGGACCGTTGCCGGCGGCAGCACCCGTGAGCGCAGCCAAGTTGACCACCCCGGCCACCGAGTAGATATAGCCCACGCCAACCACAAGCAGCGTGGAGGCAAACAGATTGACCAACACGAAAGCGCGGCCGGCCGCCAAGCGCGACCACGTGCCCGACATCGTGATGAGGCCATAGGACGGCAAGAGCATGACCTCAATGAACACGAAGAAGTTAAAGAGGTCAGCGGTCAGCAGGGCGCCGCACACGCCGGTGATCAGGATAAGGGTCAGCGACGGGTAATAGCGCGACTTGGTCTCACCGCCAACGATGGCGAACCAGTTAGCGCCGAAGGCCACGATCATCGTCGTGATGAGCATGAGAGCCGAGAAGGTATCGGCCGCAAAGGCAATACCCGCGTTGCCCACGTAATTACCCACGCTGTGCGCCACAACGCCGTTATTCATGGTGTAGAGCAGCAGCGCAAAGGAGGCGAAGATACCCACGCCCGGAACGATGAGCATGATGGCATCGCGCACACGATGCCACGGCGCGAGCAGTGCGAGCGCCGCCGAAACGAGGGGAACCGCTGGGAAGAGCGGGAGGAGGGCACTTACGGTGTCATACATCTAGTTGTCCTCCTCTTGTTCAAGTTCTTTCAATCTGTCCATCTTGTTCGCTGAGCGCTCCAGAATCTCCCTGTTCTGGGTGTCTCGTCCCAGCGTGGAGAAGGCGTGGTCAATAGTGTTGTCATCCACGGGTTCAACAACATCCGTGTCATCGTTGGCACCCATCGCCGCCATGGTCAGCAGGATGGTCGAGGTAGCCATGGAAATCACCACGGCGGTCAGAACGAAGGCCTGCGGCAAGGGGTCAGCCATCTGGTCCATGCCCACCTGCGATGGGAAGGACTCACCGCGGTAGGAGTACACGCCGGTGGCCAAGAGCATGAGGTTTGCGCCATGTCCAAAGGCCATCATGCCCAGCACGATGTGCACGAGGCCGCGCTGCTGGATGAGGTAGACGGCGCTACCAATGAGCAATGCAATGGTCAGTGCGAGGATCATGAGTTCTTCTCCTCTTGAGCCGAAGTGTGGTGGGGCGAAGACGCGCGGTGTCGTGCCTCGGATTCATTGAGCAATGCCAGCGGATCCGAGGAGGGGTTGATCGATTCGGGGTACGGGTCATCGACATCCTCCAGCACCACGCGCGGGGTGTTTGGCAGCGCGGAATCATCATCGTGGACCCATGGCAAGAAGTCCCGCTCGGTACCCGGGCGCAAGTAGCCGCCCAAAGCATTTATGGCCATGGTGAGCATGCCCAACACCGCGAGGTAGATGCCCAAGTCGAAGATGAGCGACGTCGTCCAGTGCTGCCCCAGGGCGTGGCCATGGATGGCCGTCAGGAAACCGCCAGAGCTATGCGACGTCGGGATGTAGCCAATGAAGCCAGCCACCAGCGCCACGATGATGCCCACGCCGGTGAGGTGAATCGGAGTCATGCGCCCGAAGACAATCTCATCGGTACCGCGCGACAGATAGGTCAGGCCGATAGCCGCACCCATGATGAGCGCCGCCGGGAAGCCGCCGCCGGAAGCCTGGTGGCCGCGGTAGAAGACGATGAAGGACATGACCACCAGGATCGGGATGGCCACAGCAATACCCTTGCGCAGCGGCACCGAGTTGAGCTGTGATTGGCCAAACGGCGCTGGGCGCGTACCGGAGGTAAACGGGAAACGCGGCAGCGTCGAGGTGACCGCAGCGATAACCACGGCGGCCATGCCCAGCACTGACAGCTCGCCCAGGGTATCGAGTGCACGGAACTCCACGATGATGGTGGCCACCACGTTGTCGCCACCAGTAATATCCGGTGCGTTGTTGAGGTACCACATGGCCAGATCCGAGCGCTCGTGACGGCCCATCAGCGCCCACACGCCCAGGAATGCGGTAAGCCCAGCGAGCACGGCTACGACGATGGAGCCCACCTTGCGGTTGTTGTTTTGTACTGGGTGGAACTTCTCCGGCAGGTAGCGCAGGACCATCATCATGACGATGACGGACAGCGCCTCCACCGTGAACTGGGTCAGGGCCACGTCGGGTGCGCCGAGAAGGAACATCTGCAAAGTCACGCCGGTTCCCGCGGTACCAATCATCACCGCACCTGTGAGGCGGTTGCGTGTACGCACCAAACCAAACATGGACAGCGCCACGATGCCCAGCGGCAGCAGGTCCCACGGATTATCAAGGCCGTCCACGCGTGGGTTGAGAGCCACACCGTCGACACCCGTGGACACCAGCGTGGAGCCCGCAAGGATGATGACGAGGAGGACGATCGGCAGGATCAACTTCGACGGGTTGTGGGTATCGGACATGCGGCCAACGAAACGGCCGAAGGCTGCGCACACATCCTGGATCCACTTCAGGATTTGGTTACCGGTGCGCGGCAGGAGCTGGCGCTCCTCCATCGCGGTCCACAGCGGCCCGCGGAAGAACAACGCAACGATGCCAGCGATCAGCACCACCACAGAAATGAGCAGCGGAACGTTCAGGCCGTGCCACAGCGCGAGGTGGGAATGGCCCTCCATGCCGATAGCCGCCACGATATTATCGAGCGGCTTATCGAGCGCTCCCATGACGAAGATGATCGGCACCGACATCACACCGGGCAGCGCTGCGGGCAGCCACAACCGCACCGGTGCCTCATGAACATGCGACATGTTGCGCGGGCCATCGAAGAAGGCACCGAAGATGATCTTGGCGGAGTAAGTAAAAGTAAAGAACGCACCCACACCGGCGACGATGAGCAGCAGCGCCTGGCCGGTTGAACCGATTGGTGCCTCCTCGAAGGCGGTGAGCATTCCTTCCTTCGATACGAAGCCAAACAGCGGCGGGACCGCTGCCATGGAGGCAGCACCAATGAGCATGGAGCCAAAGGTCCACGGCATCTTGTTCCACAGCACACCAAGGCGGCGGATATCGCGGGAACCAGCCTCGTGGTCGATGACGCCAATGAGCATGAAGATGGAAGACTTAAACAGTGCGTGCGCCAGTGTGTGGACGAGGGCCGCTGCGATGGCGAAGGGGGTGCCAACACCAATCGTGGCCACAATCCATCCCAGGTGGGACACGGTGGAGTACGCGGTCAGCTTCTTCAGGTCCGTCTTCTGAACGGCGAAGACCGCCGACATCACGGCGGTACCCATACCGGCGACGATGAGCAGCCAATTCCACGCAGCAACATCATGGAAGATGGTGGAGAAACGAATCAACAGGTAAACGCCGGCCTTCACCACGGCCGCTGCGTGCAGGAAGGCCGAGACCGGCGTGGCGGCCGCCATGGCCTCCGGCAGCCAGAAGTGGAAGGGGAACTGCGCGGACTTGGTAAACGCCGAGACCGCAATGAGAATGGCAACCCCGGCGGTCAGGCCCGTGCGCTCGGCCCACACGTCGGAGGCGAGGATGCCCTCGAGGCTCGTGGTCCCCGCAGCCGTTGCGGCAATCGCCACGCCGGACAGCAAGGTGAGGCCGCCGATGAAGGTCAGGATCAACGTGCGCTGCGAACCGGCCTCGCCGGACTTACCGCTGCGTGCGATGAGCATGAAGGACGCCAGCGATACCAGCTCCCACGCCAGGAAGAGCACCACGACATCGTTAGCCAGCACCAGCAGGAGAATCGACAGCGTAAACGCTGTCATCAGCACATAGAAACTGACGTTTCCTTTACCTTTGGGCAGGTAGGCCGCAGAGTAGGTGAACACCACTGCGCCGATGACGAGAGCCAGCATGGCAAAGAAGATGCCCAGCGCATCGCCCCGGAAGGCGAGATTAACGTCGACGCCTGGAGCGATGACATCGCGCACCCACGTCACGGAATAGGACAGTTCTTCGCCACGGGCCAGTGCCGGAAATTCTTTAGCCAACAGTGCCGCGGCGACAATAAAAATGCCGGCTAGGGGGTAGCCGGCTGCGCGATCAGCAACCTTGACGGCTACTGGTGCTAGCGCCACTGCGACAGCTGCGAGGAGGACGACATACAAGAGTGTCACGAAAGAGTAGCCTCACGAACCGTTGTTAGGGCTGTTTAATCAGCCTCACATAGACAGGACTGTCCTAGACTACCATTGTGACCTCCCCCAAAGCACATCTTTAATGGGACGAAGACGACGAAAGCGCCCCGCAAAGGAGGCGCTGCGTCTCGAAAGAACTTAGGTCTAGCCCAGAGATCTATAAGGTCTTACTTCTCCCCCAGCAAGGCATCCACGAAGCCCTCAACCTCAAACGGTGCAAGGTCGTCTGCGCCTTCGCCAAGGCCCACGAGCTTGACCGGCACGCCCAGTTCCTCCTGAACTTGGAAGACGATGCCACCCTTGGCGGTGCCATCCAGCTTCGTGAGGACAACGCCGGTGATGTCAACAACATCGCGGAAGATGCGGGCCTGGGTCAGCCCGTTCTGCCCCACCGTCGCATCCAACACGAGCAGGACCTCATCGACGTCCGTCTTCTTCTCCACCACGCGCTTGACCTTGCCCAGCTGGTCCATGAGGTCCACGGAGGTGTGCAGACGGCCAGCGGTGTCAACGAGAACAACGTCCACGCCTTGGTCAACGCCAGCAGCCACGGCGTCGAAGGCCACGGAGGCTGGGTCCGCGCCTTCCTTGCCGCGCACGGTGGTAGCGCCCACGCGGCGGCCCCAGGTCTCCAACTGGTCCGCAGCCGCTGCACGGAAGGTATCTGCCGCGCCGAGCAAGACGTTGTGGCCCATGGAAACGAGCACGCGTGCCAGCTTGCCGGTCGTGGTGGTCTTGCCAGTGCCGTTGACGCCGACAACCATGATGACGGCCGGCTTGCCCTCATTCGGCATGGCCTTGATGGAACGGTCCATCTCCGGGTGGCCCACCTCGATGAGGGCCTCGCGCAGCATGGCGCGGGCTTCCGCCTCGGAGCTCACTCCGCGCTCCGCAATCTTGTCGCGCAGGGAGTCTGTAACCTGCATCGTGGACTTCGTACCCAAATCCGCCATGATGAGGGTGTCTTCGATTTCCTCCCAGGCATCATCATCCAGGTCACCTGCGGAGAGAATACCCATGAGGCCTTGGCCGATGGCATTCTGCGAGCGCGACAGGCGCCCGCGCAGCTTGCCCAAGCGGCCGGCAGCCGGCGCAATATCCTCCTGCGGCTGGGCTGCCGGAGCCTCGACAACCTCAGCGTCGTCGGATACCTCTAGCTCCTCGGGCTCAGCCTCGAGCGCCGCGCTTGCCGACGCCGCCTGGGCCCCCGCCGCCGCGGCAGCCTCCTCAGCTTCTGTTTCCGTTGCATCCGCACCTGCTTCTGCATCGGTATCGGCTTCTACGTCTTCTGCTTCTGCCGCGGTTACTTCTTCGGCCTCAACCTGGACGGAAGGCTCCTCCTCTGCCTTCGGGGCTTCGACTATCGGCTCCGGTTCAGCAATCTCTGGTTCAGCGTTCTCTGGTTCGGTGGCCGGGACAGCTTCCTCCGTGTCCTCTTTATCCTTATCAACAGCAGCGGCACCGGATACGGCAGCACCAGCGGCTGCGGCGCCCGCGGCACCTGCCGCGACAACGCCAGCGGAGGAATCCTTATCCTCTTCTTCCTTTGCCGGCTCCTTCTGTGCAGCCGGTTCCGGCTCGCTCACGGGCTTCGCATCGGCAACAGGCTCCGGCTTGGGCTCTGCCTGAGGCTTCGGTTCCGGCTTAACCTCAGGCTTAGCCTCCGCCTCGGACTTGGCATCTACCGTTGGTTTTGGCTCCGCCTTAGGCTTCGTATCCTTCGGTGTTTCCTCGGCGCCCTCTAACTGCGCATTCGCTAGCTCAGTGGCATCACGCTGCTCAGACCTCTTCTCCGCTTGCGGCTGAGCTTTGGGCTCGGCCGGTGCGGGCTTCTCAGCCTTAGCCGCAGGCACAGGTTCCTTGGTAGCGCCGCCGCCAGCCGGGGCAAAATTAAAACCAGACTTGGCCTGGTAGTTGCCGGACTTCTGCTGCTGGGTCAGCTCCTTCGGCTCCTCCGCGGGCTTTTCGAAGGAGACCTTCTTTGATTCGCCGCGCTTCTTGCCCAGAACAACGAACAAGACCACCAACAGAATCAGGACGATGACTGCTATTGCAATCCACAGAAAAGTAGTATTCATGCTTTCCATAGTGCCAGGGTTGTCCACGTACGGCACGATAAGGAGGGTGAAAAGTGCTGGGCGCAAGCCCCGCCCTAGCGCGGGGCATCCACGCCGAGACGCGTGGCGTCCTCCGCCGCCTGAGCCGTGCCCGGCGCCTCACCCGCACGGGTCATGCGCTGCGAAATCACGCGCGTGACACCATCGCCGCGCATCGTCACACCATACAGCACGTTGGCCACGTCCATCGTCGGCTTCTGGTGGGTAATGACGATGAGCTGAGAATCCTTACGCAGCTCCTCGAAAAGTGCGATGAGGCGGCGCAGGTTGACGTCGTCAAGCGCGGCTTCCACCTCATCCATGACGTAGAACGGTGAGGGACGCGCACGGAAAATCGCCACGAGCATGGCCAGGGCCGTCAAGGACTTCTCGCCGCCCGAGAGCAGTGACAAGCGCTTCACCTTCTTACCCGGCGGGCGGGCCTCCACCTCGATGCCGGTGGCCAGCATGTCATCCGGCTCCGTGAGGATGAGACGACCCTCGCCGCCCGGGAACAGCGTCTGGAAGACCTTGGGAAACTCCGCTTCCACGTCATGCCAGGCATCCGTGAACAGCTGCAAGATTTGCGCATCCACATCTTCGATAACGCCAGTCAGATCCTTGCGGGCCTGAATCACGTCATCTAATTGCGTGGACAGGAAACTATAGCGCTCCTCCAGAGCCTTGTACTCCTCCAAGGCCAGCGGGTTGACCTTGCCCAAGGAGTTGAGGTCCTTCTCGGCTTGCTTCAACCGCTTGGTTTCGGCGGAGCGATCGAAGTCCTCACCCGGTGTGTACTCCTTGAGCAGATCGGGGATAGCAATGCCGAGCTGCTCCACGATCTTGCCCTCGGCCTCATCCACGCGCACCTGCGCCTGGCTGCGAGCGATCTCGGAGTTATGCGCGGAGTCGGTCAGGCGATCGAGCTGCTGGCGGGTCGAGGAGACCGCTTGCTTCGCCGATTGTGCACGGCCTTGCAGCACGCCGCGCTGGGTGACCAGCTCATCGCGTTCCTCGGCGGCCCGCTCGAGTGCCTGCGCGGTGCGGGCGGCCAGATCCTGGGCATGCTTGTCGACGGCCCCCGCCAACCGCGCCTGCGCCTGCCGGCGGGCCATCGCCTGATCGTGGCGCGCCTTGGCTTGGCGCTCGTGCTGGGCTTGGCGCCGCAGAGCCTCTCCCCTGCCGGCCGCCTGACCGACCTTTTCCTCCGCGCTACGAGCAGCCATCTGGGCCTCTACCTCCATGGCCTTGACCTGCTCGAGGGCGGCCGAGGCCGCATCGCGTTCCACCGAGGAAGGCTCATCCGCCTGCTCCTCAGCGTCCACGCGGGACAAGCGGTCACGCGCCTCCGCTAGTTCTTCGCGTAGGCGGGCCAACTGCACCTCGATATCCGTGGCGCGGGCGGCGGCCTTTTCGTGTTCGGCTTTGTTCGCCTCATACTGCTTGAGCAAGCGCTGGTGGTCGCGCTTCCACGCCTCAAGCTCGTGATCATGCTCCCGCAGTGCGGCCTTGGCGCTCGCCGCGCCTACCCGGGCATCATCGGCGGCTAGCTTCGCGCCTTCCAGCGTGCCTGATAGCTCCTCCAGCTCATGGGTGGCGGTTTCCAGCTGTTGCTCGGCCTCTGCAATCTGACCGCTCACCTCAACCGTGGAGACGGCACCGGTTCCGGCTTCGACCCAGCCTTCGCCGACGAGCAACCCCTCGGCGGTGACGGCCCGCAGGCGCGGATCCTCGGCAATGAGTTCACGGGCGGCAGCATAGTCATCCACCAGAACGACGTCGGAGAGCAACCGCGTCACCGCCGCCGATACTTCCGGGACCAAGACCATCTGGTCGAGCAACCAGTTAGCGCCGGAAGGCAGATCGGCGTCAAGGCGCCAGGCTGAACCGGTAGGTTCAGCAGAGACGTCGATCAGCGGCGTGCGGCTCGCCGCAGCAAGATCGCGCACGATGTCCCCGCTCACCGCGCCGGCTTGGGCTTCCGCGAAGGAGCCGAGTGCCGCCGCAACGGCCGTCTCATAGCGAGTAGAAATGAACTCCGCGAGAGGCTTAAATCCTTCCCCCAGCTCTAATGCTTCCGGAACGGTCTGGCCCAGGGTATCGATGCGCGCGCGCAAACTGTACACGGTGCGCTCGTGCTCCCGCTGGGCATCGCGCAGCTGCTCCAGGCGCTTATCGGCCGCGGCGGACTCGCTGGCCGCGCGCACATGCGCTTCCTCCAGTGGCTCACGCTCAGCAGCCAAGTGCTCCAGCTTGTCCGCCACCTCATCGGCTTCCGCCTGCGCTCCCCTAGTGCGCGACTTCGTATTCGCTAAGGTCTCTTCCTGTCGCGCCAACTCGGACTCCGCGGAGCTTACCTGGCCGGCAAGGTTCTCCTCGGCGGCGATGAGGCGAACCACGCCTTCACGGCGATCCGCAATGGCGCGCAGTTGCGCCATGTGTTCTTTATCAGCAGCCTCGAAAGCTTCCCGGCGCTCAGCCACTTCCTCCCGAATCGATTCCAAGCGCTCCGCTGCTTCTTCGGCGGCGGCCAGCAACTCTTCGTGTTCCTCGTCGGCACGCTGAGCGCGCGCCTCCAGCTCCTCCGGAGCCTGGCCCGCGTAGGCCACCTGGGAACCAACATTGCTGGCGCGCTCGGCCGCAATACGCTGCGTGGCAGAAATGCGTTCGCTCAGCGTCGATAGCTCGAACCACAACTTCTGCGCGGCCTCCGCGCGCGGGGTGACATCCCCCAACTCGGCTTCTA
The DNA here is from genome assembly GCF_000022905.1 of Corynebacterium aurimucosum ATCC 700975. Classification (NCBI taxonomy): domain Bacteria; kingdom Bacillati; phylum Actinomycetota; class Actinomycetes; order Mycobacteriales; family Corynebacteriaceae; genus Corynebacterium; species Corynebacterium aurimucosum. The sequence goes on from NC_012590.1 coordinate 1,772,776, forward strand.
CCTCGAGTTGGATTTCAGTGGCCTCTTCCAGCTGTGCTGTCACTTCCTCAACCTGTTCGGCGAGCACCGCCGCGCGCTTCTCCGCATCATCAAACGTGGCGCGCAGCCGCACCACGCGGTCACCTGCCAAGCGCAGGCGGGCATCCCGCAAATCGGCTTGCACGGTGGCTGCGCGCTGGGCGGCCTCCGCCTGGCGGGCCAGCGGCTTGAGCTGTTTACCCAGCTCATCGGTCAAATCCTGCAGGCGGTCCAGGTTGGCCTGCATGCCAGTGAGCTTGCGCTGCGCCTTTTCTTTGCGGCGGCGGTGCTTGAGCACGCCCGCGGCTTCTTCGATATAGGCTCGGCGATCCTCTGGCCGGGATTCCAGGATTTCCGCCAGCTTTCCCTGCCCCACGATGATGTGCATCTCGCGGCCAATGCCGGAATCAGATAGCAGCTCTTGAATATCCATGAGGCGCGCCTTCGCCCCATTTATCTCATATTCGCTCGCGCCATCCCGGAACATGCGGCGGGTGACGGAAACCTCTGAATAGTCGATGGGCAAGGCACCATCGGAGTTGTCGATGGTGAGCGTGACCTCGGCGCGGCCGAGGGCCTTGCGGTCACCGGCACCGGCAAAGATGACGTCCTGCATCTTGCCGCCGCGCAGAGTCTTAGCGCTGCCTTCACCCATGACCCACGCGAGCGCGTCGACGACATTAGATTTACCCGAGCCATTCGGGCCCACAACGGCGCAGATACCGGGCTCGAATTTCAGGTTCGTCGCGGACGCGAAGGACTTGAATCCTTTGAGCGTGAGCGATTTGAGGTGCATTCGACTAAGTTTAGCGCTCGATGAAGCCCGACTCACCGCGCGGTGCGGCCCACTGCTCCACCACGGCGTTCACCACGCCCGGGCGGCGGGTGGTCGACGGTTCTTCACGCAACAAGGCCAGCAGCTTCTCGCAGTCAGCACGCGGGCCTTCAGCAACCACCTGGACGCGACCATCCTGCAGGTTCGTCGCGTGTCCTGCCAGCCCTAGTTCAAGGGCCCGGGAACGCGTCCACCAACGAAAGCCCACGCCTTGGACATGGCCGTGGACGAAAGCTGTGAGCCGTTCATTCCCTGTGGCTGCTGCCTGCTGCGCCATTTAGTACTCCCTCAAGTTCGTGCGGTCACCCAAGTCGTGCTCGTGCTTGAGACGGCGGCGATCCTCCGCGCTGCGGCGGGTTACCGGATCCGTGCCATCCCAGCACTCAACATTCTGCAGTTCCGGCAGCATATCACGGTGGAAGACGGGATCCAGGCCCTTGCGGCGCTGCTCGTTGTAGTTCTTCAGCAGCTTGATGGCCACGCCCGACAACGGCACGATGGCGCACACGTTGAGCAGAACCATGATGGCAGCGCCGGTATCGGCTAGGTCGAACACGGTGCCCAGCGGGGCGACCGCGCCGTAGAAGACAAAGGCCAGAACGATGAGGCGGAAGGTCCACAGCACCCACTTCTTCTCCGAGAGGTATTCCACGTTGGACTCGGCAAGGTAGTAGTTGCCCAGAATCGAGGAGAAGGCCAGGAAGAACAGGATGAAGGTGACGAAGTGGATGCCCCACTCGCCCACCACGCCGGAGAGCGCATTCTGGGTCAGGGTCACGCCCTCAATCGCATCAGAGCCGAAGCGCTCGAAATCAGTACCCAAGAGAATGATGAAGGCGGTGATCGTACACACCACCAGGGTGTCGAAGTACACGCCAAGGGTCTGCACGAGGCCCTGCTTGACTGGGTGGGACACCGTCGCGGTAGCTGCTGCATTCGGTGCGGAGCCTTCGCCCGCTTCGTTGGAGAACAAACCACGCTGGATGCCCTTGAGCATCGCCATGCCCACGGTCGCGCCGGCAGCTTCGCGGAAGCCGAAGGCCGATCCAATGATGGAGACAAACATGTCCGGCACCTTGTCAAAGTTCAGCACCACCACGATGAGGCCCATGATGAGGTAAGCACCAGCCATGAAGGGCACGATGAACTGAGTCATCGAGGCAATGCGCTGCACGCCGCCGATGATGATGAGACCGGATACTGCGACGACGGCGATGCCCACGCCTGCCTTGAAGGCACTGGAATCCTGCCCGAAGGAGGCCGCCAAGGAATCGGAGATAGCGTTGGTCTGGAAAGCGTTGTAGAACCAGCCAAAAGTAATGGCGATGGCGACGGAGAAGATGGTCGCCAGAGGCTTCCAGCCCAAGCCGCGGGACATGTAGTAGGCGGGGCCACCACGGTAGGTATCCCCCTCGCGGACCTTCCACAGCTGCGCCAGCGTGGACTCGACGAATGCAGTCGCACCACCAAGAATGGCGATGAGCCACATCCAGAACACCGCACCGGGCCCGCCCACGGAGATGGCCACGGCCACGCCCGCGACGTTGCCGGTGCCCACGCGGGAGGCAGCCGAAATGGTGAATGCCTTGAAGGCGGAGATGCCGCCATAATCGGCATCCTCATCGGCGCCGACGCCCTTGGGCTTTTCGACGACCGCCTTGAACATGTCCGGAAGCATACGGATCTGCACCAAGACGGTGCGGATGCCGAAGAAGAGGCCCGCGGCAATGAGCAGCCATGGCAGGACATAGGACCACAGGCTGTCGTTAATGACACCGATCACGGTGCTGAAGATTTCTTGCATGCGTTACACATTAATAACTCACACCAGAATCGTCCTAGTTGGCCGCCGACTTCCTCCCCACGCCGCGGTTCTGACAGGAAGGGCAATAGTGGGTCCCACGCCCGCCTAGCACGGTTTTCAGGATTTCCTCGCCGCAGCGCTCGCAGGGTTGACCACCCCTCCCATATACGTGCAGGGAACGGTCAAAATATCCGGATTCGCCGTTGACGTTGACGTACAACGCATCAAAGCTGGTTCCGCCAACCGCGAGGGCGGCGCGCATGACATCGGCGGCCGCGGAAATCACAGCGACAGCATCGCGCTGCCGCAGAGCACTAGCCTTCTTCAGCGGAGAAATCTGGACCGCCCACAGCGCCTCATCGGCATAGATATTGCCTACTCCGCTGAGCACCGTTTGGTCGAGCAAAGCCGCCTTCACTACTGTACGTTTCGCGCGCAAGCGCCGTCCTGCCGCAGTCAGATCGAAATCTGTTTCGAGAGGATCCGGAGCGATATGCGCCATGCTCAGCCACGGCCCGAGACGCCAATAGCCGAAGGTGCGCTGGTCCACGAAGCTGAGACGGGTGGTGTCATCAAGCACGGCGGCGATGCGCACATGCGGCGAATCTACCTCACCGATCCGCACCTGCCCCGACATACCGAGGTGGATGAAGAGCACATCGCGTGCCGGGTCGCTGTGGTCCTCGTCGGCGAACTCCAGCCACATGAACTTGCCGCGGCGCGCCACCGCGGCAATCTTCCTGCCCACCAGCAGCGCGGACAGCGGCGCTTCCTGGCCCCGGTTAGCGCGCGGGTGGTGAACCTCTACTGCTGCGAAGGAGCGCCCCACAACATAGGGCTCGAGCCCGCGGCGGACGGACTCAACTTCGGGAAGTTCTGGCATCGAGTCCTCGTGGTTTAGCTCTCTTTGCCGGCGGTGCCCTGCACCAGCAAGGGCGTCTCGCGCAATGCTTGGCACGCTTCTTCCGCTGCCTGCTGCTCCGCAAGCTTCTTGTTGTGTCCCGTTCCCCTGCCCACGGTCAAACCGGCCACGGTGGCCACGGCGTTAAAGGTCTGATCGTGCTCAGGCCCCGTCGAGGTGGCCGAGTAGACCGGCATCGCTGCCTTCAGCTCCGCGCACAGCTCCTGCAAGGTGGTCTTCCAGTCCATATGGCGGCCGGACACCACGGCGTTGTCAATCTTGGCGGCGAACAGCTTCAGCACCACCCCGCGGGCAACCTCAAAGCCATGCTGGCGGTAGATAGCCCCCAAGATGGCCTCGGTGGTATCAGCCAAGATGGAATCCTTATCGCGGCCGCCAGTAGATTGCTCGCCCTTGCCCAACAGGACGTGCTCGCCCACGCCGATTTCGCGGGCAACATCGGACAGGCCATAGCGCGACACGATGGAGGCGCGCATCTTGGAAATATCCGATTCAGGGCGCGAGGGGTACTTCTCGTAAAGCTTGGCCGCGATGGACAAGCCCAAGACGGCATCCCCCAGGAACTCGAGGCGCTCGTTATTGGGCAGGTGCCCGTTCTCATTGGCAAAAGAGCGGTGGGTCAGCGCCAAGCACAGCAGCTCATCATTGATCTCCACGCCGAGCGCCTTCAGCAGAGGGGCGTGATCTACCTCCGCGAATGCCGCGGCTAGTGCCTGTTCACCGGTGAGTTTCTTCTTCTTGCTCATAGGAACTTCTCCAGCCCGGACCACCGCGGATCCACGCGCTCTTCTTCCCCAGAGACCCCCGTGGTCACTCCGTCAGGAGCGTCCACCTCACACCCCTCCTCGCACGTTGGCGCAAAGGGAAGGGATAAACCTGCCTCATCGATCACGGTCTGTAGGAGGTTGAGGATTCCATCCTTGATCTCGGGCACCTCATCACCGGAACCGCGATCCTCCTCCTCGGCCTCATCCCCGCTGACGAAGGATTCATCTGCGGAAAACACCTGGGATACGTGGAGATCCAGTTCCGGGTGCAGCTCTGCCAGGCAACGGGCGCATTCGCCGCTGAGGGTGCCGGTGACATCAGCGTCCACCAACACGCCGGAGCCCAACGGGGTCAAGGTGGCGTCCACCTTAACCTCAGTTCCTTCCGGGATGCCGATCATTTCCACGCCGATGCGCTCTGGCGCGGGTCCGGTCTGCACGCGGTGCTCAGGCAGCGCGTCGGTTCCTTGGCTGCGGAGCAATTCCGTCACGTCGAACTTCAATGGTGATTTCATAGCGCCCACCAGCTTACCCTGTGCTGGCCCGCGCGCCCTAGACTGGCAAAGACCTGAATGCTGGGTCATAGGCGCTTAAGCACTTGGCCTAAAAGCTCGATTCTTGTGCTTGAGGCTTTTAGCCTAAAGCCCCATGAGCTACACCGCTACCGATACGGCGTCCCTGAGCGTCACGGCACGCGAGCTCGCGCTCAGCTACCCCTTGCAGTGCCTCGCCCCCGCTGTGGCGCTAGCCCTCGCGGGAATGGCGTGCCGCCACGTTTTCACGCGACACCGCCCCAGTATCTTCGGCAACGCTGGCTATTCCTTGCATCGCGTGGCCCTCGCCAGCACGCTCGCCGGTTTAATGGTCGGGGCAGTGTCTTTCCTACCCCTGCACTTTGAGCCGATCCTGATCCTGTCTTCGGCCTTGTTCTCGCTTTTTGCTGCGCTCATCGCCTGGCGCGCACGGGAATCTTTTTCCGCCGCGGGTATGGGAATTGGTCTGATGATGCTGACCGTCGGCGCAGTCGATGTGGCGCTACTGCTTGCCGACGCCGCCTGGGGCCCCATCTCCGAGCCCCACACCCCGGGGACGGATTTCGGCATCATGTGGGTGCTCTATGCGCTGCCAGGCTTAGTCTCCGCCGGTCTTGCGGCCGCCTTCAGCACCATGCCAGCCAAGGAGGCCGCCCGGATCCGCCGCGCAGAGCGGCTGAGTATTAGTCCCCTTTAGTAGTCGCGGGGCGCTCGCGGCGCGCGACGTGCCGGTTCCCGGGTCTCGCGCGCAGCGCCGCGTCCCTCGCCACGCGCTTCCCCACGAGAGCGCACACCGGCGCCTCGGCGCAGAGCGGAGCGATCGTTATTCACGGTGCGCAGGAGGTCAGACAAGGTGGTCTCGAATTCCCCGAGCTTGGCGTCAACGAATTCATCGCACTCGGTGCGCAGACGGTTGGACTCAGAGTGCGCGGTCTCTACGATGCGGTGCGCCTCATCATCCGCGCGGCGCACGACCTCGGATTCGGAGACCAAGCGGTCTTGCTCAGCCTGACCTGCAGCGACAGCGCGCTGGTATTCCTCATCTGCTTGGGCGCGGGTGCGCTCGGCGTCGGAGCGCGCATTATCCACCAGGTTGCTTGCCTCGTCCTCTGCCTGGGCAACCAGGGTGGTGGCGCGATGTTGGGCGTCGGCCAGCATGGCGTCCGAATCCTCACGCGCACGAGTCACGGTGTCATCAGCTTCAGCATTAGCCTCAGAAATAATCTGCTCCGCGCGTTCTTCAGCGCCCTGCAGGATCTCATCCTGCTTGTCCAAGACGTCCTGGGCGTCATCCATTTCCACGGGGAGGGCGTTGCGGAGATCGTCGAGAAGCGCCAGCATCTCGTGGCGCGGAACCATGCAATTAGAGGTCATGGGAACGGCATAGGCCTGTTCCAGGTTGCGAACAAGTTCATCGAGGGACTCAAATACGCGGTACATGGCACCAGCCTAACCAAGCACATACGCACCGCGACGTATCCCACGCGGGAAGAAACGGCGAAAACCTCCCCACTGAGTGGGGAGGTCAAACCAAGGCATAGAGAGGTGTAGAGAAAGGCCGGGGCTAGATCACGCCCTGCGCCAGCATGGCATCAGCCACCTTCTTGAAGCCTGCGATGTTGGCACCCGCGACGTAATCTCCCTCCAAGCCATATTCCTTAGAGGTCTTATCGATATTGCGGAAGATATTGGACATGATCTCGTGGAGGCGCTGGTCGGTGTACTCGAAGGACCACGAGTCGCGGGATGCGTTCTGCTGCATCTCCAGCGCGGAGGTTGCCACGCCGCCTGCATTCGCGGCCTTACCCGGCGCGAAGGCGATGCCATTTTCCACAAAGTAGTGCGCGGCCTCCGGGGTACAGGGCATGTTCGCACCCTCGGCAACATAACGGACCTGATTCTTGACCAGGAGCTTGGCGTCCTCGCCGTCGAGCTCGTTTTGGGTAGCGCACGGCAAGGCAACATCGGCGCTGACTTCCCATACATTGCCGCCCTCGTGGTACTCCACGCCCGCACCCGCTTCGCCGGCGTAGGTGGAAATGCGCTCGCGGCGGACTTCCTTAATCTCCTTGAGCAGCTCTAGATCCACGCCGTTCGGGGTGGTGATGTAGCCGGAGGAGTCAGACATCGCTACGACGGTTCCGCCGAGCTGTTGCACCTTTTCGGCGGCGTAGATGGCGACGTTGCCGGAGCCGGAGACAATCACCTTGGCGCCGTCGAAAGACTCACCGTGGGTCTTCATCATTTCCGAAGTCAGATACACCAGGCCGTAGCCGGTAGCCTCGGTACGCACGAGGGAGCCGCCCCAGCTCAGCCCCTTGCCGGTAAGAACGCCAGACTCGTGCTTGTTTTCCAGGCGGCGGTACTGGCCAAACAGGAAACCGATCTCGCGGCCGCCCACGCCGATATCGCCGGCCGGGACGTCGCGGTACTCGCCGATGTGGTTGTGCAACTCCGTCATGAAGGATTGACAGAAACGCATGACCTCGGCATCTGACTTACCCTTCGGGTCGAAATCAGAACCGCCCTTGCCGCCACCGATAGGCAAGCCGGTCAGCGAGTTCTTAAAAATCTGCTCGAAGCCGAGGAACTTGATGATGCCCAGGTTCACGCTCGGGTGGAAACGCAGGCCACCCTTGTAGGGGCCGAGCGCGGAGTTGAATTGCACACGGAAACCGCGGTTGACCTGGATCTGGCCGCCGTCATCCACCCACGGGACGCGGAAGATGAGCTGACGCTCGGGCTCACACAGCCGCTCGACCAGGCCGTAATCAGCGTAGTGAGGGTCCTTATTGAGGACGATCTTCAGTGAGTCGAGTACCTCAGCGAGCGCCTGGTGGAATTCCGGTTCACCCGCATTACGCTTGAGAAGCTTGCTGTAGTAATCGGAGATTTGCTGGTCGATGGACATGGCAATCCTTTCATTGGGCACCGTTCCTCGCGGTCGGTGCGTCATCCATTGAACAACCGATAGTTTTCTATCAATCGACCTAAATTGCAAGACGGACGTACTGGCGAGCGCTTTAAAGGCTGGTCAGGGTGCGAAAATTTTTTCTCACATCTCTGCCATATACTCATGGGCATGCGCATTCTTGTTGCCCCCGATTCCTTTAAAGGCACCGCCACCGCAGCCGAAGCTGCCGCCGCCATTGCATTGGGCGCGCGGCGTGCTCTCAGCTCCTCGCCCCACGCCGACACGGCGAAGGTAACGACCCTGCCTATGGCCGATGGCGGCGAAGGCACCGCGGAGGTGCTCGCCAGCGCCGCTGTTCATCGCCATGGCACGGCGGGGCAGACCATTACGCTGCCTACCACCGATGCCATCGGGCGCTTGACCGAGGCCAGCTACCAGCTCGTTGGTGACACAGCCTTCATCGACGTTGCCGCTGCCACCGGCCTTCCTGCCGTTTCCGACGCCCTCGATCCACTCCATGCGGATTCCTATGGAACTGGCGTGCTGGTGGCCGACGCCGAATCGCGCGGCGCCAAACACATCGTTCTCGGCCTCGGCGGCAGCGCCAGCATCGACGGCGGTCTCGGCATCCTCGCTGCACTCGGAGCCGCCGCCCACGATGCCCGCGGATACGCCCTGCCCAAGGGCGGTGCACCTTTGGTCAACCTCGACCACATCGACACCGCGCAACTCAACATGAAAGCGGCCATGCTGGACTACACCTTGGTCACCGATACTCGCGCCGTGCCCGTCCAAGCCGCGACGATGTACGGCCCACAAAAAGGTGCTGAGGGCGAACAAGTAGCGCTACTGGCGGGCGCGATGCTGCGACTCTGCGAAGTCACGGAGACCGACCCGCAGGCGGAATTCTTCGGTGCCGCGGGCGGCATTCCCATCGCCCTGAGCTGGCTTTCGCGCACGCTGTGGGGCACCTCGGAGCACTGCCACATCGTGCCGGGCGGCCAGTATGTAGCCGAAGCACTCGACCTGCCCGCGCGTATCGCCGAGGCGGATCTCGTCCTTACCGGAGAAGGGCGCTTCGACGAACAATCGCTTACCGGAAAGGTGGTGGGCACACTGGCGGACATGACTAGCCCGCCAACCCTGGGCATCATCGCCGGCTCCTCAACCGCACCGGCGCCGCAGGGCACACTGCTAGAAGAACTCGACGGGAAGGAAGAGGGGGACGTCGCCCAGCACTTAAGCAATGCGGCCGAACGCCTCGTCCGCACCGTTCTGCAGAACTAAAGCTCTCTGAGGGCTCTAGCTCTCAGCAGAACTACGGGGTTACCTGCACCGCCCACGGGAAAATTGCCGGACGTTCGTGGGCGAGCTCATCCTCCAGCAACACGTGGTCCTTCGGCAGAACCGAATGGGGTGTCAACAAGCGCGCGAGGACCATGGTCAGTTGATTGACGGAGCCCTTCACACCATCGACATCGATGGCATAGCGGTAGACATTGGCGTCCTCTAAATCACGCTCTTCATGCTCATCGCGGTAGGTCTGGCGCAGCTGTTCTTCCAGCCCCTCCGGGAGGTCAGGATCGGGCACACGGGTAACCTCAGCAGAAGCTAAGGAGCCGTTATCCACCAGCTTGTGGGTAGCAGCGTTAAAGATTTCGGCCACGCGCTCGGCTTGAGCATCCGGCACCAGAACATCAAAGTGAATCAATGGCATGTAGGTAACCCTACCCAAACTTGAAGGACAGTAACTATGGCAGATCCCACACTTTCTCGGCTGAGCTCGCTCCTCCTCGAAGATTCCGTCGATCTCAGCTGGCAGCGCGCCTTCTACGAAGACATGCACGCCCACCCAGAGCTGTCCCACCAAGAGGAACGCACCGCCGGGCGGATTCTGGAGCAACTATCTAAGTACGATTGCGAGCTCGTCACCGGAATCGGCGGCCACGGCATCGTCGCTATCTTCCGCAATGGGGACGGCCCAACCGCACTGATGCGGGCGGATTTTGATGCCCTCCCCGTGGCCGAGGAAACCGGCGTCCCCTTCGCCGCCACCAATGGCGCGATGCATGCCTGCGGGCACGATATACACACCACGGCATTGCTCGGCGCGTGCGCGATTCTCGATGCCCACCGCGACGCCTGGCACGGCACCTTCCTAGCACTGTTCCAACCCGCGGAGGAATCATCCATGGGTGCCAAATACATGATTGCGGACGGGCTCACCCAGCGCGTTCCCACACCCGATGTCTGCTTTGGTCAACACGTCATGCCGGGCCCCGCCGGCCAGGTGCAGTCCACCGCCGGCCCCATCCTGGCCGGCTGCGATTCCCTTCGCATCCGCATCACGGGGCGCTCCGCGCACGCCTCCATGCCGCACGAGGCCATCGATCCTTCCTACGTGGCTGCCATGGTGGTCACCCGCCTGCAGGCCATCGTCGGCCGCGAGGTTCCTCCCCATGACTTCTTCGTCATCTCGGTGGGCGAGCTGCATTCGGGCGATAAAAACAACATCATTCCGGGCAGCGCCGAACTCGTGCTTAACACCCGCTATTACAAGCCGGAGTTGGCGGAGCGCGTCTACGCCTCCCTCGAGCGCATGGTGCGCGCCGAGTGCGAAGCCTCGGGATGCCCAGCAGAGCCCACCTTCGAGTACTTCGCCCACGGCGAAGTCACCGATAATGACGCTTCCACGCATGAGACCGTTCGCTCGGCCTTCGACGCGGTCTTTGCCGATCTCTCCGTGAGCGCCACCCCGTCCACCGTCTCCGAGGATTTCTGTTACCTCCCACAAGCCTGGGGCGTGCCTTATAACTTCTGGTTCATCGGCTCCACCCCGGAAAACCTCCTGGACAACCCGCCAGTCAACCACCAATCCATTTTCCTGCCGGATTATGAGCCCACCATGCGCTCGGCCACCCACGCCGGGGCTGCAGCCGTCCTGTCTTTTCTAGGGCGCTAACCTTCCCCGCATAGTCCTTTCGCCGCGTGTGATGATTAACGCATGGCGGCTGGCAGTGCTCTCGCCTGCAGCTGAATGCGGAACTGGTTAAGCTTGGGTATTGGTATTTTTCCGCATTTTTATGCCTAAGGTGAAGGGATTCTCATGAGTCAACCCCAGCACTCCGATTTTCAGACCGCAGTTCCCGGACACGTCCGCGCCGCTGCTGGTGTCTCCCCCTCTGCCGCGACCAACCGCAAGTTCTGGTCCGGCTTGTCTTCTTCAGTAATGGAGCAGATTGCTGACAACTGGGAGGCCACCCGCAACGCCTACTCCGCCGCCCGCCAGCAGCACTACTTCTCTGCTGAGTTCCTCCAGGGGCGCGCCCTGCTCAACAACCTCACCAACGTCGGCCTCGTCGACGAAGCCCGCGCCGCCTCCAAGGCCGCCGGCCACGAGCTCTCCGATGTTCTTGAAGCCGAGCACGATGCCGCGCTAGGCAATGGCGGCCTGGGCCGCCTCGCTGCCTGCTTCCTCGATTCTGCTGTCACCCAGAACTACCCAGTCACGGGCTACGGCCTGCTCTACCGCTACGGCCTCTTCCGTCAGTCCTTCGACAACGGTTTCCAGCGCGAGGAGCCGGATGCCTGGATGGAAAATGGCTACGACTTCATCATTCGCCGTGCCTCCGAGCAGCGCTTGGTCCACTTCGATGACATGGATGTACGTGCTATCCCCTATGACATGCCGATTACCGGCTATGGCACCGACAACGTAGGTACGCTGCGCCTGTGGAAATCCGAACCCATCGATGAATTCGATTACGATGCCTTCAACTCGCAGCGCTTCACCGAGGCCATCGTGGAGCGCGAGCGCGTCATGGACATTTGCCGCGTGCTCTACCCCAACGACACCACCTACGAAGGCAAGGTTCTGCGCGTTCGCCAGCAGTACTTCTTCGTCTCGGCCTCGCTGCAGCAGATGATCGATAACTACATCGAGCACCACGGCGAGGACCTCACCGGCTTCGCCGAGTACAACTGCATCCAGCTCAACGACACCCACCCGGTGCTGGCCATCCCAGAATTGCTCCGCCTGCTTCTCGACGAACACGGGATGAGCTGGGATGAAGCCTGGAAGGTTGTCACCGAGACTTTTGCCTACACCAACCACACGGTGCTGGCTGAGGCTTTGGAGAGCTGGGAAGTATCCATCTTCCAGAAGCTGTTCTGGCGCATCTGGGAGCTGGTGGAAGAGATCGACCGCCGCTTCCGCGAAGACATGGCCCAGCGCGGCCTGGATCAAGGGCGCATCGACTACATGGCCCCGGTATCCGACGGCCACGTCCACATGGCGTGGATCGCCTGCTATGCCGCGTACTCCATCAACGGCGTCGCTGCCCTGCACACCGAAATCATCAAGGCGGACACGCTCTCCGAGTGGCACGAGCTGTGGCCGGAGAAATTCAACAACAAGACCAACGGCGTGACCCCGCGTCGTTGGCTGCGCATGTGCAACCCGCGCCTGTCCGACCTGCTCACTGAGCAGGCTGGTTCTGATGCCTGGGTTACCGATCTGACCGAGCTGGCCAAGCTGGCTCCTTTGGCTGAGGATGAGAAGGTGCTGCGCCAACTCATCAACATCAAGCGCGCCAACAAGCAGGACTTCGCCGCATGGATTGACGCACACCAGGGCGCTACCGTGGACCCGGATTCCATTTTCGATGTCCAGATCAAGCGCCTGCACGAGTACAAGCGCCAGCTGATGAATGCGCTTTACATCCTGGACCTGTACTTCCGCATCAAGGTCGACGGCGAAAACGTTCCGAAGCGCACCTTCATCTTTGGTGCGAAGGCAGCGCCGGGATATGTCCGCGCGAAGGCCATCATCAAGCTCATCAACACCATCGGTGACCTGGTCAATAACGACCCGGCTACCAAGGACCTGCTCAACGTGGTCTTTGTTGAGAACTACAACGTCTCCCCTGCTGAGCACATCATTCCGGCTGCTGATGTCTCCGAGCAGATCTCCGTGGCGGGCAAGGAAGCCTCCGGTACCTCCAACATGAAGTTCATGATGAACGGTGCCCTGACCTTGGGCACGATGGACGGGGCCAACGTAGAGATCGTCGAGGCAGTGGGCGAAGACAACGCCTACATCTTCGGCGCCCGCAACGAAGACATCCCGCAGCTGCGCGCCGAGTACAACCCGGGCGAGCTCTACAACACGGTTCCGGGCCTGGCGCGTGTCCTCGATGCCTTCACCGATGGCACGCTGGGTTCGGAGAATGCAGGCATGTTCGGTGATCTGCGCTCCTCGCTGCTCGATGGCTTCGGCGAAAATGCGCAGGACACCTACTACGTTCTCGGGGACTTCGCCGACTACCGCGAGACCCGTGACCGCATGGCGGCCGACTATGACGCCGACGAGCTGGCATGGGCCAAGAAGGCCTGGCTCAACATCTGCTACTCCGGGCGCTTCTCCTCTGACCGCACTATCGCTGACTATGCCAACGAGGTGTGGAAGCTAACCCCGACCCCCATTTCCCACGTCTAGACAGACAGGGGTTAATAGACGCACTAGTGCCTATTAGCCCCTAGACGGGCTTTCCCACAGACAAAGCGCCGCCTCACCCACGGTTGCTTCCTTACCCACTAAGTGGGAAGGAGGAACGGTGGTGAGGCGGCGCTGCCTGTCTGCGACGGTATTACTTGTCGCGCAGAGTCTGGCCCAGCTCGTGGACCTGAATCATATTGGTGTTACCAGAGATTCCGGGAGGGGTACCAGCGATGACGACGATCATGTCGCCTTCCTTGTACTTATCCATTCCCAGCAGAGCCTCATCAATGGCGGCCATCATGTCATCGGTGGACTCGACCGAATCACTCAAGAAGGTCTCTGCACCCCAGGTCAACGCCAGCTGCGAGCGCACCGCCGGGTGCGGGGTGAAGGCAAGGAGTGGCAGCGCGGAGTGCAAACGAGCCACGCGCTTCGCGGTATCACCAGAGGTGGTGAAGGCGACGATGGCTTTCGCATTCAGGCGCTCAGCGATATCGCGTGCGGAGTAGGACACAACACCGCGCTTGGTGCGCGGCACGTGCGACAGCGGAGGAACCTGGCCTCCCTGCTCAGCGTTCGTCACGATGCGGGACATCGTGCGCACAACATTCTGCGGGTCGATGCCGACGGAGGTCTCACCGGAGAGCATGACGGCATCGGCACCATCGAGCACTGCGTTAGCCACGTCGGAGGCCTCCGCGCGAGTCGGGCGCAGGTTGGAGATCATGGAATCAAGCATCTGCGTTGCCACGATGACCGGCTTGGCATTCTCACGCGCGATCTGGATAGCGCGCTTCTGGAACAGCGGAACCTGCTCCAGCGGTACCTCGACGCCGAGATCACCGCGCGCAATCATGATGGCATCAAAAGCCAAGACGATGGATTCGAGGGCATCGACTGCCTCCGGCTTCTCGAGCTTCGCGATGACCGGGACGCGGCGGCCTTCCTCATCCATGATTTCGTGGACCTTGTCCACGTCCGCAGGGGAACGAACGAAGGATAGGGCAACCATGTCCACGCCGAGCTTCAATGCGAAGCGAAGGTCAGCGATGTCCTTCTCCGACAACGCCGGCACAGAGATGTCCATGCCCGGCAAGGACACGCCCTTGTTGTTGGAGACCGGTCCGCCCTCGGTGACCTCACAAACAACGTCATTGCCGTCGACTTCCTTGCAGACGACGGCGACCTTGCCGTCGTCGATCAGCAGGCGGTCACCCGGCTTCGCATCCTTCGCCAGGTTCTTGTAGGTGGTGGACACGCGGTCGTGCGTGCCTTCGACGTCTTCGACGGTGATGCGGACGATTTCGCCGTCCTTCCACATCTCTTCACCGTTGACGAAGCGACCCAGACGGATCTTCGGCCCCTGAAGGTCCGCCAGGACGCCGACTGCGTGGCCGGTCTCATCGGTAGCCTCACGGACCCAGCGGTAGTTCGCCTCGTGGTCCGCATGCTCGCCGTGGGACATGTTCAGACGCGCCACGTTCATGCCTGCTTCAACGAGGCCAAGGATTCCTTCCTTGCTTGCTACAGCAGGACCCAACGTACAAACAATTTTGGTTCTTCTATCCAACATGGAGTGCCTTATTCACATCGGGAGTTTCTAACGGTTCCCAAACTACCCCGCTTTGCTGGTCTCGGCCACCACGAATGAAGCTCACACCATGTTTTGGCCCTTGAATCAGGCTTCCCCGGCGACTGTTGCAGCCCGTTCCAATTCGGCAACAACCGGGAATAACCGGGCACATCTGGGCATTTTGTGTCCTTGCGCCCGAAACTCGAGACTCTCGGTCAAGGCGTCTTAAAACCCTGTGTGATCCCGGCTACTTCCCGAAATCTCAGCGCCTAAATCTGTCGCTAGGCGCTGCGGCTGTCACCTTTGTGAGTCAGCGGTTCCGACGCTGTCACCGGCGTCGGTGCTACGGGCCGGGTCCACCTCTTCTGGCGTTTCCTGGCCTCGCGGCAACCGGATGTACACGATGAGCGCTACGACAAAGCAGACCACCGATACGATGACGTTGACACGCAGACCAAAGATGAGCGTGGCATCGTCAGCACGCATGTTTTCTACAACGAAGCGCCCCGCTGTGTATCCGGCGACGTACAGCGCAAACACACGACCATGACCGAGCTTGAATGCCTTGTGGGCCCACAGCAAGAACACGCACACCGCCACGTTCCACAGCAGCTCATAGAGGAATGTCGGATGCACCGAGGCGATTACTTCCCCGGTCGAGCGGCCACTAATCGGCGCGTATTCACCGCTTTCATTCACGCGATAATAAATGTCGAGAGCCCACGGGACGGTGGTCTCACGACCATAGAGTTCCTGGTTGAACCAATTGCCTAGGCGGCCGATAGCCTGCGCCAAAATGAGTCCAGGCGCGACGGCATCCGCAAACGGCCCCAAAGGGATGCCCTTAACTTTGAACATGAGCCACACGGCGACCGCCCCCAGGGCCACCGCACCCCAAATACCCAGTCCGCCGTTGGTGATTTTCAGTGCGTCGAGAGGATCACACGTGGAACAGAAATACTTATCATTATCCGTAATCACGTGATAGAGGCGGCCGCCAATGATGCCGGCCGGGATCACCACCAAGGCAGCATCCCAGACCACATCCGGGTTTCCACCCCGGGCGGTATAGCGGCGCAAAGTCATCCACAGCGCGACGAGGATGCCGACGATAATGCACATGGCATACGCACGAATAGGGACTGGACCGAGATGCCACACGCCTTGTGGCGGAGAGGGAATGTTGGCGAGGTAGTAAATCTGCACGGGAAATAGTGTGCCTGAAAAAGACGGCCACTACAACGCGCTTAGCTTCTGCGCGAAGGGCACGCCGGATGCTGGCCGGCGGCCACTAAGGAGCGGGCCAAAGCCATCGGGTCCTGGGCCGCCATGATGGACTCACCAACAAGGATGGCATCGGCTCCCTGCGAGGCATAGGACAGCACGTTACGCGGACTATTAACGCCGCCCACCGCAATACGTGTGATGCTCTCAGGAAGACCCGGTGAAATAGTAGAAAAGGCCTCCCGATTAAGTGCATCGGAGGCCAAAGACCACGCATTGATCGCCACGACAGTACCCCCTGCTTTGATAACGCGATCCACCTCAGCGCACGTGCGCACTTCCAGGATGGCTGTCATCCCGAGGGACTCTACGCGGTCGAGGAGCGACTCGAGGCGAGCTTGATCAAGTAACTCCACCTGCAAGGGAATCGCATCTGCCCCATAACACCGCGCTTCATGAATCTGATAGGGATCAACAATGGTGTCGCGGCACAGCATAGG
Organism: Corynebacterium aurimucosum ATCC 700975; assembly: GCF_000022905.1. Taxonomy (NCBI): domain Bacteria; kingdom Bacillati; phylum Actinomycetota; class Actinomycetes; order Mycobacteriales; family Corynebacteriaceae; genus Corynebacterium; species Corynebacterium aurimucosum. The sequence goes on from NC_012590.1 coordinate 1,789,366, forward strand.
AATGTCGATCGCAGCGCGGGCAACACGCATGTCCTCCAGGGAGCCATGAAAGCGGCGCCTGTCTGTCTGGCAGGCCATGACATGCACGCCTGCTTCCTCCAGCTTTCGTGCCAGGGTCGCGACGGAGTGCGGCCCGTCTAGGTGGACGATTTCTCCCCCATAAGGCACGGCGCGCTTGATTTCGGTGATGATAGAACACCCCGAGCGCAGTAAGGCCTGGGCGGCATCGCGCGGTGCGTCCATGTCTCGAGACCGCGCTTTAACTTCCTTGAAGGGGACGCGTGCCTCCCGTGCGGCTACATCAGCTAGTACGCCGGCCACAAGGTGATCGACGGCAATCGGGGTAGGCATGGAGCACCTCCCTTCCCCGAAGGAAACTCAAAGAAAGAAACAGGGGCGTTTGAGATCACACTTAGGCTAGCGCGCCCTTGCCTCTAACAAGAAATCCGGGGCACCCGATTCGGTGATAGAACCACTCTCTGAAGCAGGAAATGCAGCCACGGCTCACGTGGCTGCCATGCCTAGGTAGAGCGGGGATCGGTGGGGTCAATATCGGCGTCCAAGGCATCCCACATCACGCGGCCGGAGTCCTGGGAGGTTTCGAGATCTTCCTGCAGGCGTTCCTGGCGCACAGCCGGGGTTTCATATTTTGCAGAGCGGGGCTTATCGCCCCCCGGATTGCTCGCCACCATGACCGCGCCGAAGAGGGCCAGTGCCGCACCGACGATAGCGAGCACAGGGCCAGCGGTCGATGCATCAGCAGTGAGAACAGTGGCCCAATCCGAAATGGTTGCAGAATCCACGGAGGTATCGTTCGTTCCTCCCTGCAGTAACTCTTGAGCACGCTCCGCCTCGGCGCCGGCAGTCAACAGCGCAACCGGGCGCCATCCGGCAGCCGCTGCGGCGAGTGCGGTGAGGACAGAGACAATTCGACGACCCGCGCGTCGCAGCGCAAAGGCTGCCACACCGCCAGCGAGCACCACGACGCTGAGTGCAATGAGTTCGAGGGACCACAAGGAACCAGATAGTTCCGCAACACTCGAGCCGGCCTTATCGTCTTCGACCGCCGCCGTCACCCACGTCATGCGGGAAGACAGCCACAACAGGATGGCGCCAGCGAACATCAGCACGGGTCCGATGCGTTTAGCTCCACTGCGCTTTGTTTCAGTGCGCTTAGCCATTGTTCTCCTCTCTGAAGAGATTGCGTGCATCGAAGCACGTCCGGTCCCCGGTATGGCACGCGCCGCCGTGCTGACGCACGGTAAGCAAGACGGTGTCTCCATCGCAGTCTAAGCGCGCACCCACCACCTCTTGGGTATTGCCGGACGTCAGACCTTTAATCCAATACTCGCGGCGCGAGCGTGAATAATACGTTCCACGACGCGTCGCCAGTGTATAGGCCAAGGCATGATCATCCATCCACGCCAGCATAAGCACTTCTCCACGCTCCGATTGCACAATGGCCGGAACCAAGCCCGCCTCGTTGCGCTTAAGCTGCTGAGCAATCTCTTCACTCAGCTCATAGTCCCCTACGGCCTCTGAATCAGTGCTTCCGTGTCCGCTGTTTTCCTTGTGTTCCTTCACTGGCGGACCTCCTTCCCTGCTGCCGCGAGCGCCTCCTTAACCTCAGAGATCTCTACCTCACCGAAGTGGAAGATGCTGGCCGCGAGCACGGCATCTGCCCCAGCATCAACAGCCGGTGGGAAATGCTCGGCCTTACCCGCTCCGCCAGAAGCGATGATCGGCACGGACACTGCCGCACGCACCGCCTCGATCAGTTCGATATCAAAGCCCGCCTTGGTGCCGTCTCCATCCATGGAGTTCAGCAGAATCTCACCAACCCCCAATTCCTCACCGCGCTTGGCCCACTCCACGGCGTCAAGCCCCGCCGAGCGCGTTCCGCCATGCGTGGTGACCTCAAAGCCACTGGGAAAATCTGCTGCGCGGCGAGCATCCACCGAAAGCACAATGCACTGGGAACCAAAGACATCTGCCAGTTCGCGCAGCAACTCCGGGCGCGCGATAGCAGAGGAATTTACCGAGACCTTGTCCGCGCCGGCGCGGAGCAGCTCACGGACATCATCCACAGACCTGACGCCACCACCAACGGTCAGCGGGATGAAAACTTGATCGGCTGTACGGCGCACCACATCGAGCATGGTGCCGCGACCATCCTTTGATGCGGAGACGTCGAGGAAGGTCAGCTCATCAGCGCCGACCTGTCCATAGCGGGCAGCCAACTCCACTGGGTCACCGGCATCACGCAGGTTTTCGAAGTTCACGCCTTTGACCACGCGGCCATTATCAACGTCAAGACACGGGATCACGCGAACGGCAAGTGCCATGGTGACCATCCTCCTAAAACTAAAGGTCAGATGAGAGGCAGTCCGTATGGAAACTGCCGAATACTAAAACTACGTCCGGTTTCAGCGCCCAATTCCAACGCTGGGGTCTAGTGCCGAAGCCTAGCGCGCCCCACGAGGATTTCGGGCGATGGCATCCAGAATTGTGGCATGGACCTGCGGGGTCCCTCCCACAAAGCCCTTCGAATTGGCGGTCCACTCATTTCCTTCTGGATCGCTCACGCGGCCACCGGCGGCCTTGATCATGAGCGCACCCGCCGCGTTATCCCATGGGTGCGGCGAGAAATTCACCGCCCCATCAAACACGCCTTGGGCCACGAAGGCGTTGTCCAGCCCCACCGACCCAGTCATGCGGGGACGCAGGCCGGTCTCTCGGAGGTCATTGAACAGGCCGGTTGGCAGGTGTGAGGAACAGCCCACGTGGCCGCGAGCCTCGTCGAAGCCCTGAGCTTCCTCGCCGCCCCCGAAACCGGTTGAGGGGCCGCCGCTGGTGCGCAGCGGCATGCCGTGGGCCGCGACGACGCGACGGTTCAGCAAAGGAAAATCTGCAACGGCGACGACTGGCTTTGCTTCGTGCAAGAGCGTGACAAGAATTCCGCAGCACGGATTTCCCGCAGAATAGTTCGCGGTTCCGTCCACTGGGTCCACGACCCAGATCGTTTCTTGGAGGTCTCCCCCGTACTCCTCGCCGAGCACCGGAATTCCGGTGAGCTGACTTAGCGTTTGGCGCAGCTGCTGCTCAATGACCAGATCTACCTCGGTGGCAAAATCCCCCTCGCCCTTGAAACGCGCGGGCGCTGCACCGAGGCCCCTGCGAAAGAGATCATCAACGTGGTCCACCGCTGCTTCCGCAAAGGCAACAAGCTCGCGTGGGTCCGACGCTGAAGGTCCTGTCATCGGGGCCATAGGCCTACCTCTCCTCGATCGGGTCGATGTATTCCTCTTCCGGCAGCGGGGTAACCTCTGCGACAGCAGCGAGGGCCTCCTCCAAAGTGAAGCGCTCCTCATAAAGAGCCTTACCAATGATGGCGGAATCAATTCCCTCGTTTTCGTAGAGGGCCAACTCACGCAGGTCATCCAAGGTGGAAATTCCTCCGGAAGCAGTGATCTTGGCTTCCGTGGCGGCCGCGACCTCACGCAGCAGCTCAATGTTGGGGCCCTGCAGCGTACCGTCCTTGGACACATCCGTTACTACAAAGCGAGTACACCCAGCCGCGTCGAGGCGCTCGAGGACCTCCCAAAGGTCGCCGCCATCGGATACCCAGCCATTACCTCGAGTACGCCACTCGCCATCCACCAGGCGGACCGCCAAGTCCACTGCGATACGGTCACCGTGTTCTGCCAGGGCCTTGGCAATCCAGTCGGGGTTCTCCAAGGCCGCGGTACCAATATTGACGCGGCGCGCACCGGTAGCGAGAGCCCGGGCCAGGGTCTCATCATCTCGAATCCCACCGGTCAGCTCCACGTTCAGGTCCACGCTCGTGGTGATTTCGGCAAGCAGTTCATGGTTGGATCCGCGGCCGAAGGCAGCGTCCAAATCGACTGCATGCAGCCACTGCGCACCCTGGGCCTGCCACTTCAGGGCAGCCTCACGCGGCGAGCCATAGGATTTCTCGGATCCGGCCTCTCCTTGATCAAGGCGAACTGCCTGACCATCAACGACATCAACCGCGGGCAACAGTGTAAAACTCATGGTGGGTAGTCTACCTTTCACGCGGGCTCTTTAAAGCGTTCCTATCCAGTTCTTCAACAGCTGCGAACCAACGTCACCAGATTTCTCTGGGTGAAATTGGGTGGCCCACAATGCGCCATTGTCTACCGCAGCGACAAAACGGTCACCGCCGTACTCAGACCACGCCACCTTCGGCGGCTCCGTAATTTCGGTCTCGAGCTCCCAGTTCCGCGCGGCATAGGAATGCACGAAATAAAAGCGATCCTCTGCGCTCACGCCTTCAAACATGCGGCTTCCGCTAGGAAGCTCCACGGTATTCCATCCCATGTGCGGGAGGACGGGAGCCTGCAAGCGGGTGACCTCCCCCGGCCACTCGCCGCAACCTTCGGTGTGCACGCCGTGTTCAGTGCCGGACTCAAAAAGAATCTGCATGCCTACGCAAATCCCCAGAACCGGGCGACCACCAGCCAACCGCTGACCAATGATTCGCGGGCCCTGTGCGGCGCGCAGCCCTTCCATGCAGGCAGCGAAGGCGCCGACGCCGGGTACCAACAGGCCATCGGCTTCTACAGCGAGTTTCGGGTCTGCGGTCACCGTGACGGTGGCACCAACCCGCTCCAGAGCGCGCACTGCCGACCTGACATTGCCAGCGCCATAATCCAAGACTACTACGTCGTGTGAGCTCATCGTGCTTCCTTTCCAGGCCTCCTCGGCCTTCTAATCATGCGCAGGCGAGTCTGAATGTCATTCAGCTCGCTCACACGGGTCTTGCCCAAGGCGCGGTCAGCCGTGGACATGAGCAGGCCCACCGCGATGATGGCAGCGCCGGAGGCGAAGGCGCCATCATATCCAGACATAGCCACGACGGCGCCGAGAACCGTCGAACCAAGGCCGGTTCCACCGTCATAGAAGATATTCCAGACCGCAGAGCCCTCCGAGAGACGCTCGCGCGGGAGACGGTCGAACATCGACAACAAGGCCTCGTTTTGCACGATGCCGAAACCCGCACCATAGATGACAGTGCCGAAGACGAGCAGCCATACCGACCATTCTTGCCACAGCACGGCAGCGATGAGACCCACACCAAAGACTGAGAAAGCCTGGGCGGGAATCATCAGCGTGCCTGGCTGGCCCACTCGGTCCGCCACCACACCGGCCACATAGCGAGCGATCATGGCCGAGCCACCGATCACCGACAGCATGAGACCGCCCAAGACAGCGCCGCGCTCAGGGTCCAGCTCGCGCACCGCCGGGGAAATGAAGTTGGAGGCCACGCCGTAGCTCACGGAGAAACTGGTCAGGGCCAGCGCGGGGACGAGCACGAGCTTCCACATTGGTGCCCGCGGAGTGGTGTCCGTGGGGTCCGGCAAGCCCACTGGAGCTGCCTTGATTTGGGGTACCAGAATGCACGTGAAGAATCCCAACAGGCCAAGGCCAGCGGCCAGAAGATACACCGTGTTGTAATTAAACGCTGATGCCACCGCGAGGCCCAAAGGCAAGAAAGCCATCTGGGCCGCACCGATGAACAACCCGAAGATTCCGGTGGCCTTGCCCAGAAGGCGCCGTGGCGTGATTTCCGCGATGAGCGCGTTCTCCGCCACCGTGAGCGCACCGAAGCCGATGCCGCGCAGGGCGGAGAAGCCCAGGGCGATCGGGGCGGCGTCGCCCAGCATGTGGCCCAACGCCGGCAGCCCCAGCAACAGCGCCGAGGCCGCCATAATCGGGCGATAGCCAAAGATGCGCAGCAACATCGGAGTTGCCATCTGGGTAAGTACTGTGGCCAGCATGAACACGCCGGTGGTGGCGCCAGCCAACGTGGCGGAGCCACCGGAGTCCAGCACGGCCAGGGGCACCACTGGAAGCAGGACCGACCAGGCACCGAAGGCGGAAACCACCGCGATCATGGTTTCCTTAAAGCCGGCGACCTTCCATACGCTCTGAGGGGTCTTTTCTGTCACTTCGCCGCCAATCCTGCTGAGAAGATGTCAAGGAACCACACCAAGGCGGCAGCCACGGAGACCGCCGCGAGCGCACCCGCGACCACGGTCATCAGCACCGACCCATTCTGATATGCCGCCCACGCACCACCGACGAGCAATCCGGCGACCAGAAAGAGAACGAGAACCATTACATTCATAAGTCTTAGAGCGCTCCCTTCGTCGAAGGAACTCCGTTCACGCGCGGATCCCGCTCAGTAGCCTGGCGCAGAGCACGGGCCACCGCCTTGTACTCGGCCTCCGTGATGTGGTGCGGATCGCGGCCATAGCGCACGTTGACGTGCAAGGTCGTCGCCGAGTGCGTGGCAAAGGTTTCGAAGAAGTGTCGGTTGATAACCGTGGCGTAATGGCCACCGATAATCTGCCACTCCATGTTCTCCGGCTCGCCGTTCATCACGAAGTAGGGGCGCCCTGAGATATCGACGACGGCCTCCACCAGCGCCTCATCCATGGGCAGAAGCTGGGACCCGAAGCGGCGGATTCCGGACTTATCCCCCAGCGCTTCCAGAAAGGCGCGGCCCAGCACGATAGCGGTGTCTTCGACCGTGTGGTGAGCATCGATGTCAATATCGCCCTCAGCGTGAACGCGAAGATCGAAGGAGCCGTGGGTGCACACAGCGTTGAGCATGTGATCAAAGAACGGCAGCCCCGTCGAAATATCCGCCTGGCCGGTGCCATCGAGGTTTATTTCTACAGAGATCTTTGTCTCCCCGGTGACGCGCTCTGCGCGGCCAATGCGGTCGCCATGGTTGTGACGTACGGCGTCGCCAGCACTCATTGCCCCACGCTCCTTCTTCAAGTCATGGGCCCACAATGTGGGCCCAATTCATCATCGTTTTAGTTAGTCATCTCTACTGTATCTGCCAAATCCGCCGCGGCCGAAAGGAAGGCATCATTCTCTTCAGGCAGACCAATCGTGGCGCGCAAGAGACCCGGTACACCGTTATCACGAATCAGGACATCGCGGTCCAGGAATCCTTGCCACACCGCGTGCTGATCGGCAAAGCGTCCGAAGGACACGAAGTTGGATTCGCTCGGCACGACGTAATACCCAAGCTCCTTAAGCCATGCGACAACCCGGTCCCGCTCCGCCGATAGTTTGGCCACGGTTCCCAAAGTCTCTTCCTTATGAGCAAGGGCAACGGTAGCCGCGATCTGGGAGAGAACCGACAGGTGATAGGGCAAACGAACGAGCATGACGGCTTCCACGAAGGCCGGATCGGCCACGAAATAACCCAAACGTCCGCCGGCGAAGTCGAAGGCCTTGGACATCGTGCGCGAGACCACGAGCTTGGTCGGATACTTCTCCAACAGCGTGGTGGCAGAAGGTGAAGGAGAGAATTCCATGTAGGCCTCGTCCACGATGACGATGCCCGGCGCGGCCTGCACAATCTTCTCCACCACATCAATCGGGGTGACATCACCGGTGGGATTGTTCGGGGTGGTGATGAAGACAACGTCGGGGCTGTGCTTGGCGACGGCCTCCAACGCCTCCTTTTCATCAATACGGAAATCCGCATCGCGCGGGCAGGCGATGAATTCGGTTTGGGTGCCCGCGCACAGGATGGGGTGCATGGAATAGCTCGGTGTAAATCCCAGCGCGCTGCGCCCCGGCCCGCCAAAGACCTGCAGCAGCTGCTGCAGAACCTCATTGGAACCATTGGCCGCCCACACGTTCTCCACGCTGACAGCCACCCCGGTCTGCTCGCTGACGTACTCGGCCAGTGCCGTGCGCAGCTCCACGGCATCGCGCTCTGGGTAGCGGTTGAGCTCCCGTGCGTGCTTCTCGACGGCCGCCACCATGTCCTTCACCAGCGCCTCAGAGGGCGGATAGGGGTTCTCGTTGGTGTTGAGCTGGTTGGTCACCGTCAGCTGCGGGGCTCCATAGGCGCTGGAGCCGCGCAATTCTTCGCGGAGGGGAAGATCCTTCAACTCAGCCATTGCTTAAGCCTCTTCTTTCTGGGTATCGGTGTCATCAGCGAATCGTGCCGCAATTGCTTCACCATGGGCGGGCAAGTCTTCCGCAGTGGCGAAGGCAATGACATTCTGTGCTACCTCGCCGAGTGCTGCGCGGTCATACTCGATGAGGTTGACCGGGCGTAGGAAGGTGTGCGTCGACAGCCCGGCGCTAAACCGCGCGGTTCCCGAGGTAGGCAAAACGTGGTTGGAGCCGGCGGAGTAATCACCGAGCGGCACGGGCGAGTATTCACCAACAAAGATGGCGCCGGCGTGGCGGATACGCTCCGCAACTGCCCGGGCATTCTTCGTGTGTACCTCCAAGTGCTCAGCGGCATAGGCATCCGCAACAGCGATACCCGCTTCGAGGTCATCGACCACGACGATGCCGGACTGTTCGCCGCGCAGCGCCTCAGCCGCGCGCTCGGCGTTAGCGGTAGCGGTAAAGCGCTGCGCTACCTCCGCGTTCACGGCAGCGGCAAAGTCCTCAGAATCGGTGATGAGCACGGAGGCAGCCATGGGATCGTGCTCCGCCTGAGAAATGAGGTCATAGGCCACGTAGACGGGGTTAGCGGTCTCGTCGGCCAGGATGGCGATCTCGGTAGGACCAGCTTCCGCATCAATGCCCACCGCTCCCTGCACCGCGCGCTTAGCGGCAGCGACAAAGACGTTGCCGGGGCCGGTGATGATATCGACTGGCTCCAGTGCTTCTTCACCAGTGACAGGTTCATCATCGCCGTAGGCCAGAAGCCCGATGGCTTGCCCGCCGCCGACGGCCCAGACATCGTCGACGCCCAGCATGTGGCACGTGGCCAGCACCGTCGGGTGCGGCAGTCCGCCGAATTCCTTCTGTGGCGGAGAAGCCACGACCATCGCCGCAGCGCCCGCTTCTTGGGCGGGGACGGCATTCATAATGACGGAAGACGGATACACCGCCTTGCCTCCCGGGACGTAAAGCCCTACGCGCTCGATGGGCTGGAAGACCTCGGTGACCGTCGCGCCTGGTGCCAGCGTCGTCGTGTGCGAAGCCGGCTTCTGATCAGCGTGAACGGCGCGCACGCGCGCGATAGATTCTTCTATGGCTGCTCGCACACTCGAGTCCAGCTCCTCGGCAGCCTTCTTCAGCTCCGCCTTAGGCACTCGCACCGCGGCGGGGCGGATTCCGTCGAATTTTTCGCCGAAGTCGAGGGCCGCGGCCGCACCGCCCTTGCGTACCTTCTCCACCATGGGGATGACGGTGCCCATCACTGAGGACACATCCGTTCCCCCTCGCGGCAAGACTCGGCGCAACCGGGAGGTGGTGAGTTCCTCTCCACGCAGGTCGATGGTTCGTAGCATGCTCAGACCCCTTTTATAATATGCAGCGGTTTCTATACCTTCCCATTACTATACCTGGACCGAAAAGCCAGCGAGCCGGCAGGTAGGGGTTATAGAATGTGCCACTAGTAACACATTCCGGGGCCCCGTATCGGTGAAGGGAGGCGGCGAGATGAGCAACGGCGCCGATGGTCTGGACAGCCAGTCTCCTTCCAGCCTGCTCGCCCGCGTCGAAAACCTCGCGCACCGCGAAGGCCTCGACTGCATTCGAGTCACCGCACACGAGCTCCTCTTCCCCCACCCACCGCTTGGGGAAACCCGCGCTTTCATGGACACCGAGGGCGAACCAATCCTGCGTTTCTACACCACGCACCACGGCGTTCTAGGTTTCAGCGACATTCCCGCTCTCAGTGAATTCGTCAATGACTGGAACCATGACTGCCTCTCGCCACACCTCATCCTCAACTATTCGGCACCTACCGAAGTAGAAGTGTGGGGGCATTCCTTCCTTGTGGTCCACCAGAAACCTACAACGTCCCAGCTTTCCGCTTCGGTTCTGCCAGCACTCCACAACGCCGCGGCCTGCCTCGAAGAACTGGCCGATCACTTCCCGGTCCTCACTTTGCCCCGGCCGACGACTCCGGAAGAGCAGACAGAACTAGACGGCCCCGTCTCCACCGTGGACACAGCCCGTCTTGGGGAGATCCTTCCTACCCTGGGGATAACGCGCTTCCAATCGGATGCCGACGAGGCCGTCTATGCCTGGATCAATGATGTCCTTTTTGCTTTCACCATCGATTCCGGCCCCAGCCTCATTATCAAAGGCCATTGGGATCCCAACCTGCCGGGCACTGAGTTCTCCAAAATCTTTCTCATTTGCAATGACTGGAACCGCACCAATCACTCGGCCTCAGCCTTCTGCCACTCAAACATTGATGGGCTGCAGGTGCGCATTGATTACGCGATCATGACGGGCGCCGGGCTTTCCGACGCCCAACTGATCACCGCCCTCGGCCGCGGCATCAAGCACGTCCTCCACGGGATCGATGACATCTCACGCGATGCGGTGGGCTCCTCCCCCGTCGCTTGGCCCTAGCGCATCATCGACCGCCGCCTCATCGTCTACCGTTTCGCTTTCGTGCCAAACGCTGGGCGGATCAAAGAACAGCGCAGACCAATAGGCAAACATGGCCATAAATGGCCCTACGAGCCAGGCGATGCCAGGTGAGAAATTCGGGACAAACTCCACAAACTCCCCGGGGTTTTCTGGAATATCAGTGGCTGTCGCCCCACCGAAGACATAGAAGGACGCCGCACCAGCCAAAGCTGCCAGAGCCACCCATAACAGCAGGCCGACGCCGCGGTAGCGCTCTCCCCAACGGTGGGCGATAAGCCCCAAGGCCATACCGAGGAATCCGGTGATCAGCACGAAGGTGATATAGGAGTCGAATTGCACGTCGGCGACGTTGCCCAAAACATAGCCGCCATCCTCCATTCGATGGCCCTCCAGAGTAGGCCGCCACAGCCCCCATACAGCGCCAACAGCGGAAAATCCAAAGAGGGCTAACGCGAGCAACCCCGCGCCGAATCCGACGGCGCGGGGTATGCGAAGGCTAGGTGCACGCAGTGCAGGCACGATACTCTCTAGCCGCAGAAGGTCCAGTTACCGTTCTCACGCTTGAAGCGCATGGTGGAGCTATCCCTGCCCTGGCTGGTGTTGACGTTCACGGTCGCGGAGGCATCGTCACCGTTAACCACGACATCGTTGATGGACTCAACGCCAGTCTTGGACCAGTCAAAGCCATCCATCTGGGAGGTATCCTGGCCCGCTGCCGCCATCATGTCCTTGAGCTGGTTCATCGGAACATCCGGAACCTGGTTGTAGTCAACCTGGTCGAGACCGGAGTTCGGATCGTTGCGGATAGCCGCGCAGGTGTGCTCCGGGAGGTACTTCACGAAGGAACGCATGGTCTGCTGCTCATACATACCGCGCACTAGGGCGTTAATACCGTCGACATCCTCCTGGCTGGCGGCCTCACCCTGCACCGGTTCGACCTTAGGCATGTTCTGGAAAGGATCAGCGCCCTCTTCGAAGGGGTTGGCCAGAGTCTGGTTAGCAGCCTCGGGGTTCTCCCCCTCCGGCTTGGCAGCATTGTCCTTATTCTCTTCGCCGTCCTTCTTGTCCTTACCCTCCTTCTTCTCCTCAGAAGTCTTCTCCTCAGACGTCTTTTCCTTAGACTTCGTAGTCGTGGTGGTCTTTGCTGCAGAGGACGCAGTGTCACCTGCATTCTCATCATCGGAACCACAAGCAGCCAAGGAAAGCGGTGCAACGAGCGCAACAGCAATGAGGGACTTCTTGGCAGGTGTCAGAAAAGACAAGGGAAAACTCCTAAATATACTCAGAAAAGACAAGGGAAAACTCCTAAATATACATAGAGAGCGATAGGTTAAACCACGCTAGGCGCGGCGTTTGCTCTTGGGCAACTTACATAACCTTAACAAGGGCTGTTTGAAGAATTCATGTTCTACACCTTGAAGCTTCCTGTGAGCCTCACGTGGGTTTTCTCTTGCCGCGTAGAGTTGGTCATGTGCACCTTTCTCGCGACGCTATCGTTTCCACCGCCCTTGAGCTCTTGACCCAATACGGCCTTGCTGATGTCACTATGCGCCGAGTCGCCACGAATCTCGGAGTCGCCCCCGGCGCGCTGTACTGGCACGTGACCAACAAACAATCGCTGATCGCGGCCATGACCGCTGAAATACTCGCTCCCGTCACCGGGGAAAGCACGGCGGAGCTGGTCAGCTCGCTGCACCGTGAGCTGCAACGCTGGCGAGATGGCGCTGAAGTGGCCATCGCCGGAGCATCCTTCCCCGAATCCTCAGCGAGCGCCGACTTAGAAAAGCTATTCACCAAGGCACTGCAGAAGGAAGCACCCGATGCCTCGCCGGAGGATAGAGCCGTCGCCGCCCGCACTCTGATCCACTACACGCTGGGCGCCACTTTCATGGAGCAATCCCGCGAGCAGCTCAGTGGGGCGGCGCTAGGAGGGACGTCGCCAAGCACAGCGTCTACAGCTCCCGAGACCACGCCAGTGGACGCCACCTCGGTGCGCGCAGCAGAGCTGATGGTCGCCGGCTTAAGGTCACTGCGAAGCGATCACATACATCAGAATTGACTAAGCTAAGCCTCATGACTGAGACCCGTGCTGACCTAACGCCATCTCGCCAGGTGTGGCCTGGTTCCCCCTCCCCTCTCGGCTCCACCTTTGATGGAGCCGGTACTAATTTTGCTATCTTTTCCGAAATCGCCGAGAAGGTTGAGCTCTGCCTCATTGACCAGGACGGCAACGAAGAACGCATCGAATTAACCGAGATCACCGCCCACGTCTGGCACGCCTACCTCCCGAACGTCAGCCCCGGGCAGCGCTACGGATACCGCATCCACGGCCCGTATGAGCCAGAACATGGTCTGCGTTGCGATCCCTCAAAACTTCTTGTCGATCCTTATGCTCGCGCCTTCGACGGCGACTTTGATGGGGATCCCTCGCTGTACTCCTACGATATCTTCGCTGAGGAACCCGGCACCGGCCGCAACCAGGATGACTCCTTGGGCCACACCATGCTCTCCGTGGTCATCAACCCGTTCTTCGAGTGGCACGGCGACAACCGTCCGCATACCCCGGATAATGAAACAATTATCTACGAAGCCCACGTCAAGGGCATGACGATGACGCACCCGGATGTGCCGGAGGAGCTGCGCGGCACCTATGCCGGCATGGCGCACCCGGCGATCATCAACTACTTCAAGGACTTGGGAGTGACAGCCGTCGAGCTGCTGCCGGTTCACCAGTTCTTGCAGGATGATCGCCTGCGCCAGCTGGACCTGCGCAACTACTGGGGTTATAACACCTTCGGGTTCTTCGCCCCGCATGCTGACTATGCCTACGCTAAGAAGCCCGGCGAGGTAGTTGCTGAATTCAAGGCCATGGTTCGTGCCTTCCATGAGGCTGGAATCGAGATCATCCTCGATGTGGTCTACAACCACACCGCCGAAGGCAACCACATGGGCCCCACCATCGCCTTCCGAGGCATTGATAACCACGCCTACTACCGCTTGGTCGATGACAATCCCGAGCACTACATGGACTACACCGGCACCGGTAACTCCCTGAATGTCCGCCACCCGCACTCCCTCCAGCTCATTATGGATTCGCTTCGTTACTGGGTGACGGAGATGCGCGTGGATGGCTTCCGCTTCGACCTCGCTTCCACTCTGGCGCGCGAACTGGATGACGTCGACAAGCTGGCTACCTTCTTCGATTTGGTTCAGCAGGACCCGGTGGTCTCCAAGGTCAAGCTCATCGCCGAACCCTGGGACGTGGGCCATAACGGCTACCAAGTTGGTAACTTCCCGCCCATCTGGAGCGAGTGGAACGGCAAGTACCGCGATACCGTCCGTGATTTCTGGCGCGGGGAGCCGGCGACCATGGGTGAATTTGCCTCACGCCTGACCGGCTCCTCCGATCTCTATGCCAACAACGGCCGCCGTCCCACCGCGTCTATCAACTTCATCACCGCCCACGATGGCTTTACGCTTCGTGATTTGGTGTCCTATAACGAAAAACACAATTCCGAGAACGGTGAAGACAATCGCGACGGTGAGTCCCACAACCGCTCGTGGAACCATGGCGTGGAAGGGCCGACTGACGACGAAGAGATTAAGAAGCTCCGGCGCCGCCAGGTCCGCAATTTCCTCACTACCCTCCTGCTATCCCAGGGCACCCCGATGTTGTGCCACGGTGATGAGCTAGGCCGCACCCAGAACGGCAATAACAACGTGTATTGCCAGGACAACGAGATTTCCTGGATCGATTGGTCGATGCTGGAGCAGGAAAAGAACAGCGCCATGCACGGCTTTACCAAGCGCCTCATCAACATCCGCAAGAACCACCCGGTGTTCCGCCGCCAGCGTTTCTTGGCTGGTGGTCCCTTCGGCTCTGAGGTGAAAGACCGCGATATTGCCTGGCTCGTGCCCTCCGGCAAACTCATGACCCCGCAGGACTGGGATTTTGAGTTCGGCAAGGCGCTCATGGTCTACCTCAACGGTAACGCGATTACGGAAACCACCGCGCGCGGTGAACGCATTACGGATGATTCCTTCATCATGATTTTCAACGCTCACCACGAAGACATCGAGTTCACACTGCCCAAGAAGGACCTGGGTGCTAGTTGGCGGCTCATCGTCGATACCTCTGATTCCGGTGGCTATCCGGACGAGGAGAAGCTCATCGCGGCCGAAGGGTCCATCGTGGTGCAACCGCGCACGACGCTGATCCTGCGCCAGACTGAGCCCCCGGTTTTCGACGACAGCGATGACTCTGCACAATCCGCTGCCCCGGCAGAAGCAAGCGATAGCTAGACTGCACTCCACCGTCTGCTGTCCAGCATCAACCCCGTCCTTGAAAGGAATCCGTGTCCTATACCGCCCACGGTGCTGTCATTGATGTCACCGCCGATGCCCTCACCGTCCACCGCTCCCAGCTTGCCGCCTCCCTTGGCGCACCGGCCCGCGAGTCCCTCTCCCTGGCTGATGCAACGGGCGTAGAGTGCGCGGAACCGACGGCAACCGGGTTTGGGCAGGTCATAGTGCGCGGCACAAGCGATTCCGCGGGGATCGCTGGGGACACCATCATCCGCTTCGCCCCCGGCCAAGACGCAACCGCTTTCGCCCGCGCGGTTGAGGCAACGCTGCGCGGCGAAGCGCCGGCTGCCAGCAGCGGTGTGCAGGGGCTGGACTTCACCGCCGTCGATGTGGAAACCGCCAACGATAACTGGGGCTCGGTCTGCCAGATCGGTGCGGTCCGCTTCCGCGACGGCGAAGAGACCGAGTCCCGCACGTGGCTGTGTACTCCCCCGCCGGGGCTCGAGCACTTCGACAAGGTCAACATCAGCATTCACGGCATCACAGCGGAGGATGTTGCTGATGCTTCCCCCTTCGCTGATGCCGCCGCCGAGCTCTTCGAGTTCCTCGGCACGGACACGCTGGTGGCCCACAACGCGCAATTCGATTCCACGGCCTTGCGCAGTGGCCTCAAGAAGGCCGACGCGCCGGTGCCAGAAGTTCGCTTAGCGTGTTCCCTGGCACTGGCCCGCGATGCCTCCCGTGCGGGCGTCATCGACGTGGCCAACCATAAGCTTCCCACCGTCGCCTCCTTCCTCGGCGCCGAAGATTTCCGCCATCACGAGGCCACAGCCGATGCCCGCGCCGCAGGCGAGATTGTCAGTGCCTTGGCGCAGCGCTTTGGTCACTCGGGAAGCATCGAGGACTTGTTCACCACCCGTGATTTTGCACTGGGCACGTTGAGCGAGGAGTCCGTCATCCCGGTCCTGCGTGCCAACACCGCTCCGCTCTCCGCGGCGGACTTGGGCGCCGGTACGGATTTCCGCGACAAGACGCGCATGGCGGGCACAGCCTCGGGCTCGAAGAAGAAGGGCTCCGCCGCTAAGGAGCGCCGCGGTCCGGCCCCATGGCAATCCGTATCCACTCCGGACACCATCCCGGATCCGAACCCCGACGCCGATCCAGAAGGCGCATTGTTTGGCCAGAATGTCACCCTCACTGGTGACTTCGAACCTTTTGATAAAGGTCTGTTGTGGTCCAAGATTGCTGAACGCGGCGGCCAGGTGGGCAAGAACGTCACGAAGAAGACCACCATCCTGGTCGTGGGCCAGTGGGCTACCAAAACCTCTAAAGAAAAGCGCGCTGAGGAGCTACAGGGCAAAGGCCAGGACATCGCGATCTGGCAGACGGACAAGCTGTTGGAGGAGCTGCAGCTTGATGAAGCTCCGCCGTTCTAACCTGCGTATCTGTTGAACGCGGAAGCCCTAGAGCATCAAGGCTCTAGTGCGTGGTGGGTTTTCTCCGAACTAGTGGGAACCTGTGGGCATAAAGAGCAGTCCAATAAGGGCAAGGAATCTGCACTTGCCTACCTTTTGGAGTAAGTCCACTATGACCATCGCGCTACCCACCTCCCTCCGCATCGACCACCTGCTCCCTTCGCTCTGCCCGAGCGAAGAGCTCAACGGAATCAAACTCTGTGATGATGGCTTCGGTGATTCACCTGCTAGTCTTCAGCTATCGCGGACGCTATCGATGTCCTTGGTGCACGGCACGGGCGTCGAAGCCAAGCGCGTGAGCCAGCGCGCTGTGGACGATATGGGCTTGACCGTGCGCCAAGCGTGGGATACTGCCGCGCTGAATCTGCAACGCCGCGCACTGACGCAGCAGGGGCTGCGTTTCTTTACCCGGCCTGCTGAACTCGGACTGAGTAGAAAGGAAAGCGGCCTCGAGGTGCGGGTGCATCGCTGCGCTGTCTCGTCGTGGTTGGCTCACCCGCAGGCCTTCGTTATCCTAGACAATCATCTGCAGCGGCTTAGCCAGGCTCTGAGCATTACCTACCTCGTGCCTGATGCGCACACTCTCTACGCGCTGTTCAACGTTTCCCCGCAGCGCGCCACGGAGCTGGCCTACCGCGCGGCCGAATTGCGCCCGCGCCATCGACCACCGCTGAGCTTGCAACCACTAGTATTGGCTAACGGCTTCCCACTGGAGGTATAGAAAACACCTCCAGACTTTCTCCGCCGTGGCCGAAAGGAGTCACGTTCTTAAGATGGCTGAATCATCCATGTCCCGCCTGAGCAACCAGTACCATTCCTGGGTACACGCGCACCCCACCGCGGCGCAGGATTTCCGCGATGCCATCGAGGACTTGCTTAACGACGCCGGCATTATCTTCGACCGCGTAGCAACCCGCGTCAAGCTGTGGCCTTCTCTCAAGGCCAAAGCGAAGAAGCGCCGCGACAACGGCGAGCTGATGTACCCGAAGCCGTGGGAAGATATCCACGATGTTTTGGGCGTGCGAATTACCGTCTTCCACTCCACGGTTATCCCAGAAGCCTTGGAGGTTTTGGGAGAAACCTTTACCGTGCTGCGCTCGGTGGATAAGGCGGCGGAAACACGGATTTCCGGCGGCTTTGGCTATGGCTCACACCACCTAGTACTCAAAGTCTCTGAAGATAGTGCCGCCGCCCTTGAGGAACTTGAAGCCTATGTTGGCTGGACCTTCGAGATTCAAATCCGCACGGTGCTACAACACGCCTGGGCAGAATTTGAGCACGATATCCGGTACAAGCAGGGTCCGAACCCGCCTTCCCCACAGGTGGATCGCCTCTTCACACTGGCTGCGGGCCTCATTGAGCTGGCGGATCAGCAATTCGATGAGATCGCCGCACTCAAAGCCCCCAGTTCCGAGGCAGGCGATGACGTGGAAATTACAGCTGAGACCCTCCCTGGTGTCCTCGCCATTATTCTGGGTAACCGCTTCCCACGTTCACGCTCGGAGCATTATCGCTTCCTTGCCGAGTTGCTCGAAAACAACGGCATCACACGCTTGAGCCAGCTCAAGCAGCTGCTCGACGATGACGCCATCGCCCACGTGCACGATGCCATGCGCTACCGCTTCCGGCCGGGCCAGGTCAGGCTCATCGATGACTTGTTGCTCAACAAGTTCGGCCCCCAGCACATCGAGGCCACGGCCGAGGCCGGTGACCGCAAAGACCGCAAGCGCCGCTTGAACGCGCGTCTGAAGGCCTTAAAGAACTTCCGGAATACTTAGCGGAATCCTCCGCGGAATTTCTCCATCTGCCGGCGCTCCTTCTTCGTCGGGCGGCCAGCACCGCGCGGGCGGACCGGGACGGAGGGCATAAACTCCTTCGGCGGTGGCGGCGGGGCATGGTCGATATAACAGGTGCGCGCAATCGGGGCGCCGACGCGCTTGGACACGGTGGCCAGCACCTCAAGGTCATGCTCGTGGTGGTTGCGCCACACGCGCACGCGGTCGCCGGGCACAACCTGCTGGGCGGGCTTGGTGGCGTTGCCGTTGAGTTTGACGTGCCCGGCGCGCACGGCGGTGGCGGCCTCCGAGCGAGTCTTGAACATGCGCACGGACCAGACCCAAGCATCAATACGTACGGGCCGCCCGTCGGGCTGATTCACCATAGGCGCTTAAAGGTTGTGGTTCTCGTTCACGATCTTCTGGATTTTGACCCAGTTGTACACGCCACCCACCACGGCGACGATGAGGCCAATCGCCATCCAGGTCCAGAAGCCGGTAAGTGCCCAGCCCAGGAGCACACCGCCGGCGACGCCGCCCACGACACAGGTAGCTCCGTTGCGTGCGTGGGTGCGCACGGCTTGCTTGCGTTGCTCAATGGGGTTGTTGGGGCGTCGCTGCATAGTCATGGGGCTCATTCTACATGGCCCGAATCCCGCGGCTTTAAAGCTCCACCCAGGCAGTTCCAGCTTCCTTCGGCTCTACCCCACCCTGGGTCAGCGCGGCGAGCGTCGCCGCGAGCTCCTCCTCGCCGCCGGGCTCAACGGACACGGTGAAGGTCACTGCCTGGCCATAAGCGGTATCCACCATGTCGACGCCGCGGTTGCGCAGCTCCGCTTCCAGCCGGCCGGCCTCCGCGTGGGAAACCTCGACAGTATAGAGCTCGCGCAAGGCGCGCGTGATGTGCTCAACCTGCTCCATCGTCTCACTGACGGCGCCGCCATAGGCGTGAACGAGCCCGCCCGCGCCCAGCTTGATACCGCCGAAGTAGCGCACCACGACCGCGCAGATATCGAGCAGTCCGGAGCCCTTCAAAACATCGAGCATTGGCTTGCCTGCCGTGCCGGAAGGCTCGCCGTCATCGGAGGAGCGCTCCACTGGATTCGAGCCATCCACGTGGTAGATATAGGCCGAGCAGTGGTGGCGAGCGTCGGGGAAGCGGTCGCGGGCGGCGTCGATAAGCGCGCGTGCTTCCGCTTCCGTCGTGGCGCGGCCGATGAGGGTGATAAACCGCGAGCGCTTGATCTCAATCTCGTGTTCGACGACGTCACCGGCGACGGGGCGCTGATAGCTCTCCAGCATTATGCGACGAGGAAGTCGTACTCGGGGGTGCCCGGCTTAAGCTGCTGGCAATTCAGCTTCGACTTCTCCATGCGTTCCAGCAATCCGTCGATACCTGCGGCATTCCCCAGCTCGATGCCCACCAGCGCAGCGCCGGTTTCACGGTTATTGCGCTTAAGGTACTCGAACAGCGTGATGTCATCTTCTGGGCCAAGAACATCCTGCAGGAAGTGGCGCAGCTGGCCGGGCTCCTGCGGGAAATTCACCAGGAAGTAGTGCTTGAGTCCGCGGTGTACCAGGGAGCGCTCCATGATTTCGGCGTAGCGCAGCACGTCATTGTTGCCGCCGGAAATCACGCAGACCACCGTTGACCCCGGCTGCAGGTTGAGCGTGCGCAGCCCGGTCACACTCAGCGCGCCGGCGGGCTCGGCGATAATGCCCTCGTTTTGGTACAGCGCCAACTGCTCCGTGCACACGGCGCCTTCGGAGACGGTGTCATGGTGCAGGCGGCCCTGGTTGGCTTCCAGAATCTGGAAGGGCAGCTCACCAATGCGCTTGACGGCAGCACCATCGACGAAAGGATCGACGGTCTCCAGGGTCACCGGCTCACCGGCAGCGAACGCAGCGCTGAGCGACGCCGCCCCGGCCGGCTCAATACCCACCACCGCCGTGCGCGGGGCCATGTCAGCGAGGTAGGAGGTGATGCCGGAAATGAGGCCGCCACCGCCCACGGGGACCACCACGGTATCGAGGGATTTACCGATCGAAGACAGCTGGGAGACGATTTCTGCGGCCACAGTTCCCTGGCCGGTAACGGTATCGCGCGAATCGAAAGGCTCGATGAAGAAGGCGCCGCGCTCCGCTGCATCCGCATGCGCGGCAGCTGCTGCCTCGTCAAAATTGGCGCCGGTGACAACGAGTTCCACGAGGTCGCCGCCGTGGACCAGGATGCGGTCGCGCTTTTGTTTCGGGGTCGGTTCCGGCACGTAGATCTTGCCGTGGATTCCCATGGTGCGGCAGGCATAAGCCACGCCCTGGGCGTGGTTGCCCGCCGACGCCGTAACGATGCCGTGCGTCCGCTGCTCTTCGCTGAGGTTTGACATGCCATAGATGGCTCCGCGGATCTTGTAGGAGCGCACGTCTTGCAGATCCTCGCGCTTTAAGTACACCTCATAGCCGGTTTCCTGGGACAGTCGCGGGCAGTATTGCAGCGGAGTCGGGGCAATCTCCGAGCTAATTCGCGATTGGGCCAGTTGGATATCAGAGGCGTGGATTGGCTCGAAGTCTTGCGGGGTGCTTGTCATGGTGGCTCATTTTAGCGCCCCACCATTCTTTCGTCGCGCATTACCTAGCATTCGACCGATTCACTGAACGTTTACCTAGATCTCGCTTGGCCGCAGCACTCTGTTTCCCAAAAGTGCCATGGGCGGCACGTACGGTGATGCGGAATCTTTTTCCTCTCGCTTCAAGGAGTCTTTCTCAATGTCTCGCTCTTTCTCCCGCCGCTCTCTCGCACTCTGCGTGGCGACCGCAACCAGCCTCAGCGTGGCCGTACCGGCCTCCTCGGCCGCGATTGTGAACAACGTCATCGAGCACTCGGCGGCAGACGCCAGCCTCAAGCTCACCCCGGTTGGCACCTATGAGTCCGAGGTTTACGCGGAGTCGGCTGCGGAGATCGTGGCCTTCCACCCAGCCTCCAAGCGTATCCTTACGGTCAATGCGCACGCAGGTCAGATTGATATCCTCGACGCTTCTGACCCGGCCAAGCCCACCTTGATCGGCTCTATCTCTGCTGGTAAAGGCAAGGAAATCAACTCCGTAGCCGTGCGCCCGGATGGCCTAGCGGTGGCCGCCGTCCAGCAGGCGGACAAGACCGAGGACGGCGATGCACTGTTCTTCAACGCCGCGGCCGCGGACCTGGATACCGCCGAATTGGGCCGCGTGATGGTGGGCGCATTGCCGGATAACGTCCACCTCACCGCAGATGGTGGCTACGCGCTGGTTGCCAACGAAGGTGAGCCCTCCAATGAGCTCAACGCCGAGGGCACCGACTACGTCACGGACCCGGAAGGATCCGTCTCCGTTATCAAGCTGCCGGAGGCTGTTGAGGCACCAACGCAGGCGGATGCCCGCATCGCTGGATTCACGGCTTTCGACGGCCAGCCTCTGCCGGAGGGTGTGCGAGTTTTCGGCCCCTCCGGCCATGACTCCAAACCATCTATCGACTTTGAGCCGGAGTACATCACCTCCCAGGATGGCAAGGCCTTCGTGACGCTGCAGGAGGCCAACGCCATCGGTGTCATCGATATTGAATCCGCCACGGTGGAGAAGATCCTTCCTGCTCACATTGCGGATCACTCGCAAGTCCCGCTGGACCCCTCGAACAAGGATGACGCGGCCGAGCTGCGCACGATCCCGGTCAAGGGTCTGTCCATGCCGGATTCCATCGGCGCCTTCACCGCTGGTGGCCAGACCTACTTTGCCACCGCGAACGAGGGCGATGCCCGCGAGTGGGGCATCAAGGAAAAGGACGGCGGCTCCGGCGTCTACACCGATGAGGTGGAGCTCAAGGATCTGGTCGAGGAAGGCAAGGTATGTGAGGGCGCGCTGGGCGACGTCGACCTGGACAAGCTCGCCGACAAGAAGGAAGCCGGCAACCTGAAGCTGAGCAACGCTTCCGGCTGGAACGAAGAGAAGGGCTGCTTCGACGAGCTCTATGCCTACGGCTCTCGCTCCTTCAGCATCTACGACTCGGAGGGCAACATAGTCTTCGATTCCGGCGCCGAGTTTGAGAAGATCACCGCTGAGCTCAACGAGCCGGGCATCTTCCACCACAACGCCGACAATGAAGAGGCAACGTTCGACGATCGCTCTGATAACAAGGGCCCCGAACCGGAGGCCCTGACCATCGGCACCGTTGGGGAGCGTACTTATGCCTTCATCGGTGCCGAGCGCGTTGGCGGCATTTTCGTCTACGACGTCACCGACCCCACCAACGCTTCCTTCGTCACCTACGTCAATAACCGCGACTTCTCCACTGACGAGTTCGCTGCTGCGGGTGACTTGGGCCCGGAGGGCTTTGCCTTCGTCGACAAGGCAGACTCCCCCAACGGCGAGCACCTGCTCATCGTGGGCAACGAAGTCTCCGGAACCACCACCGCCTACAACGTTGAGGACCTGCTCAATGCCGACGAGGACAACGAGGATGATGCCGACGACCACGGCGAAAACAAGAGCAGCCAGAGCTCCCACTCCTCCACCGCGACCATCGCCGTCGGTTCAATCATCGGAGTCATTGCCGCTGTGGCTGCCGCGGTAGGCCTGCTGAATACCCCGGGTGTCCGCGAAACCGTCCTCAGCTTTGCCCCGGCACCGCTGCGCGAGCAACTGGGGAAGTTCCTATAAAAACTATCTCGCTAAGGGCAGGGCTGCTACATTTAGATGGGCTTGTAACGAGCCGGACCTTTATACAGCTCTCATAATCGCCGTACCAAGGAGAACTTCTCATCATGCGTCTTTCCGCCTCCCTCATCGCTGTATGCGCCACGACCATGGCCCTAGCTACTCCGCTCGCGGCAGCTAACGACTCAATTGGAAGCCCCAATGGTAGCTCGCTGTCCGTAGGACACCTCGATGTCTCGAACTCCTCCCAAGCAAAAGAGGGGACGACGCCAGAAAAAGGCACATCTCCAGAGACGGACCCCGAAAAGCAAAAAGAAGCTGCAGCAGACGCTGCTTGGGAAAAGATGCCAGAGTGGTTGCAGTCCGCCCGCCCGAGTGACACAACCAAGGAAGTCTTCGCCTGGCTGACCACAATTTTTGGTTTGGTAGCCGCTGGGGTCAACGCGTTGGTCCTTGTCGCTAAGGCTAACCCTTCTATCCTTGACGGCCCACGAGATTTCCTCAAAAGCCACGGGATCACCGTGAACTAGCACTTTTCACTGCACGAAAAAGGCGGCTGCGACATTGCGTCACAGCCGCCTTTTTATTGGGTGGAATCAATCGCAGCCAAGCTGGAAAGACTTAAAACAGCTCCTCGGTGGCAATCTGGGCACCCTCCACGAGGGACTCCAGCTTGGCCCACGCGATCTGGCGGTGCAAACGGCCACCGAGGCCGCAGTCCGTCGATGCAATCACGTTTTCCGGGCCCACCAGTTCAGCAAACTGGATGATGCGGTCCGCCACCAAGCGCGGATGCTCCACAGCATTGGTGGAGTGCGAAACCACACCCGGGTAGATGACGGTGCCCTCCGGCAGCGTGTGGTCCTTCCACACGCGCCACTCGTGGGCGTGACGCGGCGAGGCGCCCTCGAAGGAGAAGCCGCCGACCTTGGCCCCTGACTTAGGTCATGGGTGGGTGAGTAACGTCACTCTTGACACTGTTACCTGTTGGTTTTCGTCGGTGGGGAGGAATTTTTCCGCACTAAGTGGGTAGTGCCGGGGGTGTTCAGTAGTCTGATTTTTGTGAGTCCTTATATTCGCACCGTCAAGACCGCTTCTGGGGCGATGGCGGTGCAGGTGGTGTTCTCTGAACGCAAAGGTGCCAAAAGGATGAAGCATATCGGCTCAGCGCATTCAGAGTCTGAGCTTGCGCTTTTGCGGGCTGAAGCTCAACGCATCGTCGATGGTGACCAACTCGCATTGGACTTCGGCGAGGTTACACACATCCCACCGGCAACGGGCAGCGTGTCCAACCCGCTGCCGGTAGTCGGTCAGCGGGCCGGATACTTGCTGGACTGTATTGATGCGTGTTTCAACGAGTTAGGTCTTGCTGCAGCAAGCGGTGATGATCCGGTGTTTCGCGATCTGGTGCGTGCCCGGATTATCAATCCCGGCTCAAAGCTGGATTCCATCGAGACTCTTGCCGAGGTTGGCATCACCAGCGCAAGCTACCGCACCATCCAGAGGCGTCTTTCCTCCTTCGCTACCGAATCGTTCGGGGAGATACTAACCCAAGCGTTGGCCCATCATGCAGGTATCGGGCCAGGCGCATTCATCTTGTACGACGTGACCACCTTGTACTTTGAAACCGATACTCCTGATGAGCTTCGCAAACCTGGTTTTTCCAAAGAGCGCCGCCTCGAGCCACAAATCCTTGTCGGGCTGCTTACTGATGCCACTGGTTTTCCACTACATGTTGGAGCGTTTGCCGGAAACTCGGCAGAAACCCACACGATGCTACCGATGATCACACGGTTCCAAGAGGCCTACCAACTCGATGAAGTCACCGTCGTTGCTGATGCAGGCATGTTCTCCGCAGCGAACAAACAAGCATTGATAGATGCAGGGCTGCACTACATCTTGTCGGTGAAAACCCCCACCGTGCCTGAGGTGATCGAAACCTGGCGGCGGGAAAACCCCGGTGACGACTACACCCACGGCCAGATCTGGACACAAGCCTCGGCAAGCGATGGGCGCAAACACACAACCCCGAATACGGTGACCCACTTCCAGTACTCCCATGATCGGGCTAGGCGCAGCCTGCGCGGAATCAAAGAGCAAGTCGCAAAAGCCAAACGCGCTGTTGACGGCGATATCGCAATCAAGCGCAACCGCTATATCGATCTTTCCGCCCCAAACAAGAAGGTCAACTATGCTCTTGCTGCCAAACACCGAGCCCTTGCCGGAATTAAAGGTTATGAAACCGACCTGACCGCGCTTGCCGCCCAGGAGGTTATCGGGCATTACCGCAGGCTGTTCAACATTGAAAAGTCGTTTCGGATGTCGAAATCAGACCTGAAAGCACGCCCAATCTACGCCAGGAAACAAGACTCCATCACCGCACATCTCAACATTGTCATCGCAGCACTAGCCGTGGCCCACCTGATGGAGACCCGCAGTGGTCAATCCATCAAACGCCTCGTGAGAACACTCAAGAAATACCGCAGCTTTCAACTCGTCGTTGGCGGCGAAACCATTCACGCCGCCGTACCACTCCCGCCCGACCTCACCGCCACCATCCAAGCAATCACCGGCCGCGAACTTCCGCACTAAATTGGCCTAAGTCAGGTCAAAAGCCACGGGATCACCGTGAACTAGCACTTTTCACTGCACGAAAAAGGCGGCTGCGACATTGCGTCACAGCCGCCTTTTTATTGGGTGGAATCAATCGCAGCCAAGCTGGAAAGACTTAAAACAGCTCCTCGGTGGCAATCTGGGCACCCTCCACGAGGGACTCCAGCTTGGCCCACGCGATCTGGCGGTGCAAACGGCCACCGAGGCCGCAGTCCGTCGATGCAATCACGTTTTCCGGGCCCACCAGTTCAGCAAACTGGATGATGCGGTCCGCCACCAAGCGCGGATGCTCCACAGCATTGGTGGAGTGCGAAACCACACCCGGGTAGATGACGGTGCCCTCCGGCAGCGTGTGGTCCTTCCACACGCGCCACTCGTGGGCGTGACGCGGCGAGGCGCCCTCGAAGGAGAAGCCGCCGACCTTGGCCTGCAGGATCTCCTCAATGATGTCCTCGAAAGGAATATCCGTCACGTGCGGGCCATGCCAGGAGCCCCAGCAGATGTGCAGGCGAGTCTGCTCACGCGGGATGTCTTTGATGGACTCGTTGAGAATCTCAATACGCTCGCGCAGGAAGGCTTGGAAATCCTCGACCGTCGGCTCCGGAACCACCGAGTCCCAGGCCTCAGCCAGGTCCGGGGCGTCGAATTGCACCGTCAAGCCGGCATCGGTGATGGCCTTGTACTCCACCTTGAGCGCCTCACCGCAGGCGCGAACAAGGTCGGTTTCATCCTCGTAGTACTTATTAGGCAGACGTGCCGCAGCACCCGGGGACAGGGCGGCAACGAAGCCTTCGGTGCCTTCGGGGAGGGCGTCGGCAAGCAGCTTGACGTCCGCCTCGACCTGCTCCTGGCCGATGTAGGTAACCGGGCCGGTGAACTCCGGGTTAGCTACCTTCTTGCGGCCGGTAAAGATACCCGAATCCGGATCGTTATAGGCCTCGGCGAACAGGGCGCGGTCGCGGCGGTCCTTCATCGAGGAGAGTCGGATCTTGCCCGGCTCGGAGCGGATCTTCTCACCGATTTCCCAGCGGTCCTTGTCCGTCATAGTCAGGCCACCCAGGCGGGTAAAGGAGTAGTTCCACCAGGCGCCATAGTCCACGGCGCCGGAGGTGATGTGGCCGTATTCGCCCTCGTTAATGATGTCGATGCCGAGATCAACCTGGCGCTTGACGACGTCTGCGACAGAGCGCTCCAAAATCTCGTGGAACTTCTCGTCAGAGATGGTGCCGGCGGAGCGCTCGAGGTTAGCGTCCAACAGCTCCTGCGTACGCGGCAACGAGCCGACGTGGGTGGTGCGGATCTTATTGACCATGAGGAAACGGTCTCCCTTTCAACTAGACTGTGCTGTCTAGCGTAACCCACAGGCGAAGGACAGCCCGCCTCATTCTGTACTTTTATTCAGCACGCGAACGGAGCGTGTCGCCTCAGCCGAGAATTCCGGCGCCCATCGTCGCCTTGAGATCGCCCATGAGGTTGCTGGATCGCTCCACACGCAAGTGCTCGCCAAGGACCATCATGGTGGACTCTTCGCCGTCGACAAGCGTGAGGTACACGTCGGACTCACCCTTGTTGTTGACTAGGACCTGCTTCAGTCGTGCAATGTTGTCCATCGTGCACTGATCCGTGCGCATGGTCAGGCGCAGCGGCAGACCGGCGCCGTTGCCCGGCCCCAAATCAGGAACGCGGATATCGGAGCAGAACAGGGACATGCGCTCATCGCGAATCTTCACCTGGACCTTGGCCAGGATGATGTTGTCTTCCGCAATCTGCGGGGCCACCAGCGAGTACACCTGGTTGAACACGAGGATATCCACCTGGGCGCCGTTATGATCTTCGATGCTGACGATGGCCCAGGGCGAGCCATCGCGTTTGGAAAAGCGCCTGTCGACGCCCGAGATAATGCCGCCGATCACGAGTTCCTGGCCGTTGCCCACTTCGCCGTTGAGGATCTTGGTGATCGGGGTATCGGTCTGCGCATTCAGGGCTTCCTCGAAACCATCAAGTGGGTGGCCGGACACATACAGGCCGAGCATCTCCCTTTCCAGAGCCAGCTCATGTTTGCGGTCCCAGTTCTCCTCCGGGATATCGATGGCGAAGGCGGAGACAGAGTCACCTTGGTCATCGCCGCCGAAGCCAGCGAAGAGGTCGAACTGGCCCTTGTCGGCCGCCTTTTTGGTCGTCTGCACCGAATCCACGGCGTCTTCATGAATGAGCATGAGGCCCTTGCGTGGGTGTTCCAGGGAATCGAAGGCACCGGCCTTAATGAGGGATTCGGTGACACGCTTCGAGCAGGCCGCCAGCTCAATCTTGTCCAGGTAGTCAGAGAAGGATGTGAAAGCACCTTTCTCGCGGCGGGTCTTCACGATGGAATCCACCACTTCCCCACCAACGTTGCGGATCGCGCCCATGCCGAAGCGAATATCCTCGCCCACGGCCTGGAAGGTCTCCACCGACTCGTTGACATCTGGGGAGAGCACGCGGATGCCCAGATGGCGGCAGTCAGCCAGGTAGATGGCGGACTTGTCCTTCTTGTCACCCACCGAGGTCAGCAGCGCGGCCATGTATTCCGGCGCATAGTAGGCCTTGAGGTAGGCCGTCCAGAAGGACACCAAACCATAACCGGCGGCGTGGGACTTGTTGAACGCGTAGGAGGCGAAGGGCTCAATGGTGCCCCACAGAGCGTCCATCGCTTCCTTGGAGTAGCCGTTATCCTTCATGCCGCCCCAGAACTTGTCATACTGCTGGGCCAGCACTTCCGGCTTCTTCTTACCCATGGCTTTACGGAAGCCATCTGCCTCGCCGGCGGTGTAGTTTGCCACCTTCTGCGAGATACGCATGATCTGCTCCTGGTACACGATGAGACCGTAAGTCTCATCGAGGATCTCCTTGAGCGGCTCCTCCAGCTCGGGGTGAATTGGGGTAATTTCCTTGCGGCCGTTCTTGCGGTCGGCATAATCCCAGTGCGCGTTCACACCCATCGGGCCCGGGCGGTAGAGCGCCAGCGACGCCACGATGTCCTTAAAGCCCGTTGGCTTCATGCGCTTGAGCAGCTCCTGCATGCCGCCCGAGTCGAGCTGGAACACGCCCAGCGTATCGCCGCGCGACAGCAGGTCATAAACCTTCGAGGCATTCGGGTCGTCGGCATGGAGGTCCTCTAGGTGGACTTCCTCGCCGCGGTTCTTCTTGATATTTTCCAGGCAGTCACCAATCACGGTGAGGTTGCGCAGACCCAGGAAGTCCATCTTCAGCAGGCCGATGGCCTCACAGGCCGGGTAGTCCCAGCCGGTGATGTAGGCGCCGTCGGCTGGGCGCTTCCACATCGGGATGTGGTCCATAAGCCGGACCGAGGCCATAATGACCGCGCAGGCATGCACGCCGGCCTGACGGACCACGCCCTCGAGGCCACGAGCGGTCTCGTAGATCTTCTTGACGTCCGGGTCAGTCTCAATCATCTGCCGGACCTCGGTCGCCTCCGAGTAGCGCTCGTGCTCTGGGTCCATGATGCCGGCGAGCGGGATGTCCTTGGCCATGATGGCGGGCGGGAGGGCGCCGTTGATGCGGTCCGCCATCTGGAAGCCCGGCTGGCCAAAGTGCACCTTGGCGGAGTCCTTAATGGCCTGCTTGGTCTTCACGGTGCCGAAGGTGATCACCTGGGCAACCTTGTCCTCACCCCACCGCTCGGCGGCGTAGGTAATCATCTCGCCACGGCGGCGATCATCGAAGTCGATATCGATATCAGGTGCGGACGGACGCTCCGGGTTCAAGAATCGCTCGAAGAGCAGGCCGTGCTCGATGGGGTCAATGTTGGTAATCGTCAGCGCGTAGGCCACGAGTGCACCGGCCGCCGAACCACGGCCCGGACCAACGCGAATGCCGATGGAGCGCGCGTGCTTGATGAGCTCGGCCACGATGAGGAAGTAGGAAGGGTAGCCCTTCATATCGATGACGCTGATCTCGTATTCAGCACGGTCGATGTATTCCTGCGGCACATCCCCACCGTTGAAGCGATCCTTCAGGCCTTCCATGACCTCGTGGGTCAGCCAGGAGGTTGGGGTGTAGCCCTCGGGGACGTCGGCAATCGGCATGCGGTCGTGGGTGTGCTCCTCCCAAATCGCGCCATAGTCCTGCACGCGCTCCGCAATCCACAGGGTGTTATCGCAAGCCTCCGGCACCATATGATCCCACAGCTCACGCATCTGTGCGGCGGACTTGATGTAATAGCCGGTGCCGTCGAACTTGAAGCGGTCCGGATCCATGAAGGTCTTACCGGTCTGTACGCAGAGCATGGCCTCGTGGGAGGGGGCCTGGGATTCCAGCACGTAGTGGCAGTCATTGGTCACCAACGGCGGCAGGTCCAGCTTGCGGCCGATCTCCAGCAGGCCGTCACGCGTGCGCTTCTCGATGTCCAGCCCATGGTCCATGAGCTCCAAGAAGAAGTTGTCCTTGCCGTAGATGTCCTGCCACATCGCGGCAGCCTCCAGCGCCTCATTGAACTGGCCCAAGCGCAGGCGGGTCTGCACGTCGCCGGAAGGGCACCCGGTGGTCGCGATGATGCCCTCGGCGTGCTCGGCAATCAGCTCCGCGTCCATGCGCGGCCACTTGCCCAACTGACCCTCGTAGGAAGCCAAGGAAGAAAGCTTGAACAGGTTGCGCAGGCCGGTTTCGTTCTCCGCCAGCATGGTCTGGTGCAGGTAAGCGCCGGAGGCGGAGACGTCATCGCGCTTCTGGTCCGGGGTTCCCCACAGCACACGCTTCTTGTTGAAGCGCGATTCCGGTGCCAAGTAGGCCTCGATGCCAATGATGGGCTTCACACCAGCACTGGTCATCCTTTGGTAGAAGGCATTGGATCCGTACATGTTGCCGTGGTCGGTCATTCCCACCGCCGGCATGCCTTGGCGGAGCACCTCATCAGCCAACATATCCACCTTGGCCATGCCATCCAGCATGGAGAATTCGGTGTGGTTGTGCAGATGGACGAAGGAGGAGTTTTTGGCCATGCGGCTCATCTTAGCGGGGCCGTCAAACTTCGCCCGTAGGTCCTCGTTAAGGTACATTTTCTTAAATGTTCTACACCATTGCTGCCTATCTCATGTGGGGGTTCTTCCCAGCGTTTTTCCCGCTGCTGCGCCCCGCCAGTCCGTTTGAGATTTTGGCCCACCGCATCGTGTGGACCGCCGTTCTCGTCACCGCAGTGTTGCTGGTGACAGGTGGCTGGCGCGAGCTGAAAGCGTTCAGCTTGCGCACCTGGGGGTGGATGTTCGCCTGCGGCGTGGCCATCACCATCAACTGGGGCACCTATGTCATCGCCATCAACAGCGATCACGTGGCCGATGCCGCACTGGGCTATTTCATCAACCCGCTCGTCTCCGTGGCCCTCGGCATTATTTTCCTCAAGGAGAAGCTGACGAAGGCGCAGGTGGCGTCGGTCAGCATCGCCTTCATCGCAGTGTTGTGGCTGACCTTCATGACCGGTCAGGCCCCCTATTATTCGCTGGCTTTGGCCTTCAGCTTCGGAATCTATGGCTTGCTCAAGAAACGCATCACGGTCTCCTCGATGAGCTCTGTGGCCGCGGAGACCTTGGTCATGCTTCCCTTCGCGCTGATCTACCTGGGCTACCTCCAGGCACAGGGCGTATCCACCTTCACTACCGAAGGCCCCGGGCACGTCGCGCTGCTGATTACCTCCGGCCTCGTCACCGCCCTGCCGCTACTGTGTTTCGCCCAGGGCGCTAAGCACCTGCGCCTGTCTACCCTCGGCATGTTGCAGTACATGACCCCCATCATGCAGATGCTGTGGGCGTTGTTCGTCACCCAAGAGCACATGTCCACGGAACGCTGGATCGGCTTTGCCATCATCTGGGTTGCGGTCATCATCTACCTGGCGGACTTGGTGCGCATGGGCCGCGCTTCTCGACGCCGCGCCCGCCTCCACCCCGCCGACGCGTCACCCACCGCTTAAGGACTAGCGGCGCTTCAGCTCTTCGCGCGCCTGCCGAGCCTGGGCGCGCCGGGCGGCTTCCTCGCGCGCGTTAAGCGCCCACCGCGGCATGAGGATGGCCATGGCGATGCAGTAGATGGCCACCACGATGAGAATGCCGAAGGTGAGATTGTCCGCTCCCCAAATCCCTTGCGCGATGGCGGCCCCAGAGGCGATGAACGCGCCCGCCCACATCAACAGGTAGGCAAAGCGGTAGTTCGGCGGCCACTCGGAGGTGTTGGGAAACAAGCGCATATTTTTTCCTTGGATCTTCTAGCGGTAGCTGTTCTAGCGGTTCTCATTCTGTCCGACGTTGGCGGGCGGGCGCACGCCGAAGGAGCCCCATGCGGCATCCTCGGGCGCGACCTCCACAGTATCGACTCGCGGGTCGGAGGCGAGGGCACGCAATTGACTTCCCCCGGAATACACCACGACGGCATCGACCTCTGCCGGCGCTTCCTCCCTCATGCCGCGGGCATGGTCGGCCACGCGGGCCAGGACGGAATCGATGACCTCGGCGCGCGTGGCGCCAGCGACAGGTTCGGGAACTGCGATGGGGGCGGCCAATCCAATCACGATGGCATCCATGCGCTCGACGGGCTGCAGGGCGTCGCTCACGTCCTGGGGACTCAGCGGATCGTGAAAGCCCACCAAGGCATAGGCCGGCTCCTCCGCCTGCGCTAGTGAGGCCTCCGCGCGCTCGCGGTATTCAGCGGCGGTCTCGGCCCCATCCGGGCCCAGCTGGTCTCCTTGCAGCGCCGTGCGGGGTTGGGTGCCGAAGAGACCGAAAGCGAGAACCACCACCAGCGCCAGCACGGCCAACAACACCAGTGCCGCGGCCTGGCGGCGCCGGTAGATGCGCTGGCGCGTGCTCCGCTGCGGGCTCATCCGCGCAAAACCTCCACGGCGTGCTTCAGGTCCTCGGGATAAGGTGCGGTGCATTCAAACCACTTGCCAGTACCCGGGTGGGTAAAGCCAAGTTCGACCGCGTGCAACCACTGGCGGTTAAGCCCCACGCGCTTGGCCAGGTTCGGATCACAGCCATACATCGGATCACCCACACAGGGATGCCCGGTGGCTGACATGTGGACGCGGATCTGGTGGGTGCGGCCAGTCTCTAGGTGGACTTCGAGGAGGCTGGCCTCACGGAAGGCCTCCAGCAGCTTGTAATGTGTCACTGCTGGTTTGCCGTCATCGACGACCCCAAATTTCCAGCCCGCCGAAGGATGGCGGCCAATGGGTGCATCGATGGTGCCCACGATGGGATCCGGCAGGCCCTGGACCACGGCGTGATAGGTCTTTTGCACGGTGCGCTCACGGAAGGCGTTCTTGAGTTGGGAGTAGGCGCGCTCGCTGGCGGCCACCACCATGACGCCGGAGGTTCCCACGTCGAGGCGGTGGACGATGCCCTTGCGTTCGGTAGGTCCGGCGTCGGCAAGCGCATAGCCTGCTGCCCGCAGCCCGCCAATGACGGTGGGCCCATCCCAACCCAAAGTCGGGTGCGCAGCCACGCCCACGGGCTTGCACACGCAAATGATGTCCTCGTCCGCGTAGAGAACATCCATGCCCTCCACCAGCTCTTCCTTGGGGATGAGCGGCTCCTCTGGCGCGGGCATCATGACGTCGATCCACCCTCCGGCGTTTAAGCGCTCGGACTTGCCCACTGCCGCGCCGTCGATTTCCACATCCCCCGCAGCGCACAACTGGGACACTCGGGCGCGGGAAATACCCAGGAGCTTGGCCAAGGCAGCGTCCACGCGCATGCCATCGAGACCTTCGGGTACCGGCAACCTACGGCTTTCGCGCATTACACTCCCCCCGTTTCCTGCTCTTCCGACTTCTCATTCATCTCTGACCAGAACATCGCGATGATGAAAACCACAACACCACAGGTGATTGCCGCATCCGCGATGTTGAAGACAGCGAAGCTGCCAACTGAGATGTAATCCACCACGTGGCCGAACCAGAACCCCGGTTCACGCACGAGGCGGTCGATGAGATTGCCCAGGGCGCCGCCGGCGATCATTGCCAGCCCGATGGCCTGCCACTTGTCGTGGATACGCGGAGCGGCGATGGCAACTCCGACAACGAACACCAGCTGGATGGTAGTGAACAACCACGTCGAACCCTCCCCTCCCATGGAGAAGGCCGCACCGGGGTTAAACAGAAGGTAGAAGCGGAACCAGTCACCGATTACCGGTAGGGCTTCGCCTTCGGTGAGGATGGACAGCATCAGCGCCTTCACAGCTTGGTCGACGGCAGCCACACCGAGCACCACCGCAACCATCACTCCGATATAACTCCTTGCTTTCACCCGTTCCATTCTAAACAGGCTCATCCGGTAATTTGGAATGCGTGTTTCGTGTGAAAGCTCTAGCAGTCCTGTCCGCCACCGTCCTGGGAGTAAGCGGCGCGCTCGCCGGCTGTTCCTATTCCCAGCCCGCCAAGCCAGTCGAAGAACCGGTCGGCTTGGCCCTCGATGCCCCGCGCGTCACCCTCTTGGAGCCCGGTGACGGCGCCAGCCGCGTTCTGGCTTATCAGGATCTCGATGCTTCGCAGGAGTTGACCTACAAGGTCGCCACGGGTTTCGACCAGCAGCTGCGCAAGGATGGCAGCGCTGCCCCTTCGCCGGCCGCCGAGGATAAGGTCACTCTTCCGCTGCAGGCTTCGGTGGAAGCTGCCACCGAGAACGTCGAAGGCCAGCTCCCGGCGAGCCGCAACGCCTTCGTCACCGTGGGCAAGCCTGAGGCTGACGGCACGGACGTCACATCCGCTGAAGGCTTCCAATTTGGGTGGCGTGGTACGGATAGCGGACAGATGAATTCTCTGCGCTTAGCGGCCCCGCAGGCAGCAACCGACCAGGCCCGCAGCACAGTCGAGCGCGCTATCACCAGCCTGACCTCCCTGCCCATCGTCTTCCCGGATGAGGAAATCGGCCCTGGTGCCAGGTGGATGGTGGAATCACGCGTCACCGGTGAATCCACGCTGCTGCAAACCACGACCTATACCTTGGACAAGCTGGACGAGGATATCGCCACCCTCAGCGTCAAGGTGGAGCAGCGGCCGTCCCTAGGCGCGCTGTCCTTTGACGGCGCCGACGCCCCCGAGGAACTGCAGGGCAAAGAACTGAAGGTCCTGGACCACACGTCCACCTCGGAGGGCTCGGTCACGGTTGATCTGACCAAGCCGCTTCCCACCGCCGGCGATGTCTCCATAACCACCGCCATTTCTTATGGTGCGGAAGGCTCCGATCTCCGCGTGGTGCAGACCAGCGCCACCGACATGGAGTTCACGACCGACTAGCGAGCACGCTCGGCGCCTATGCCACGGCACGCGACAGCCGCGTCACGGGTTTCCAGACAACACAGCGCCCACCACCTGACTGGCAGAGGAGCGAGTGGGTGGTGGGCGCTTAGGTTTCTCGGCCGGGCTTACTGAGCCGGGGCCTCTGCGGGAGCCTCAGCGTCCTCGGCAGGAGCCTCCTCGGCTGGAGCTTCCTCGCCTTCAGCAGGGGCGTCGGCAGGCGCCGCGGCATCTTCCGGCACGGAATCGGCGCACATCTCCGGTACCTCTTCCGGCGGGACGATGTTGGTGACCAAGACACAAGCCCAGGTCTTAGACAGCTTCCATGTGCCACCCTCGTTTATGAACTCCACCTGGTCGGCGGTCTGTTGCTGACCATCCGGGGTATTGATGTGGACGGTCGCCAGCGCGGAATCCGGGACGAGGCCCGGGATGACCGGGGCCACGACCTCGAAGGTAGCACCGGATTCGGCCTGGGACTGCGACATGACGTCGAAAAGCTCCGGCGCCGTCTCGCTGCCCTGGACCAGCTGCACCTTCTCTTCCTGGGGAAGGTTCGGGTCGGCCGCCTTGGCGAGAATCTCGTTGAGCTGCTCCACAGTGGGCATCTCGGTGGAGACAACCTGCGAGGCGGAGGTTTCGCCCGAAGGCTTGGCGGCGGTGCTGCTCTCGCTCGCTGCATCCTCAGAAGACGAGCAGGCGGACAGGGCAGTCGCGGCGCCCAGTGCCAGGACGGCGGCGCTCAGCTTGAAGGATTTCACAAATACTCCTCACGTAGGGGATCGTGGTTTATCCCTTTTACTCTAGCGCCCGCAAACCCAGCCCTGGGTTTCCCGCGCAGGTGCGTGGCTGTAGTAGCCTGCTGGCATGACCTTTGCCCTCATCGCCACCGGTGGCACCATCGCTTGTACGACGGTCCGTGACGGTTCCCTAGTCCCCACCGTTAGCGGCCAGCAGCTGGCCGCCTCTCTGGGCGCTGACGACGGCACGCACGACATCGAAGTAGTGGAGTTTCGCGCGCTCGACTCCAGCTCCATTACGTTGGCCGACCTCGATGAACTGTTGTTGTGCGTTCGCGAACAGCTCGCCCGCCCGGACATTGACGGCGTGCTCATCACGCATGGCACGGATTCCTTAGAGGAGACCGCGCTGGCCTTGTCCCTTTTTGATTTAGGCGATGGCCCTATCGTGCTCACCGGCGCGCAGCGCGCCTTCGATCACCCGGCCGGCGATGGCCCACGCAACCTGCGCGATGCCTATGAGCTTCTGCGCTCCGGCAAGCCGGGCGTGTGGGTGCAGTTCGGCGGAAAGACCATTCCTGGTCGCGGCGCGCGCAAGTGGCACACGTCGCAGCTCAACGGCTTTGAGGAACTGCCGGTGGGAGACTCCGCCGTGCCACTCCTCCCCTTAGCACCGATGGCCGGGAATCCAGTTGAGATTATCGCGGCCTACCCGGGTGCCGGTGCCACGCTTGTCGACGCCTCCCTTCCCCACACCCGCGGCCTCGTCATCGAGGCCATGGGCTCCGGAAACATGGGCGCGGAAATGGGTGCCGGGGTGGCCCGCGCGCTGCAGGCGGACATTCCCGTGGTGATCAGCACCCGAACCCCCTACGGGAATACCAAGCTGGCCTATGGCGGCGCTGGCGGTGGCGCCACCTTGGGAGAGATGGGCGCGGTGGCCGCCGGCGGATTCCGTGCCGGGCAAGCGCGCATTATGCTTGCTGCGGCACTTGCTACCGGCACGCCGGTGGCAGAGATGTTTAGTAGGGCACCAGCCAGCACGACTTATACCGCGGGCTAGTTGTCCTCGCGTGGCGGGACCTCCACCGCCTCCTCAGGTTCGGCGTCTTCGTCCGGCGGAATGTCCTCCCAGGCCAAGGAGTTCAGCGGATCGGCTGGGCGGAGCTCTTCTTCCTCAGCCGCGAAGGAGCGCACGAACCCCGGGCCCGTAGCGCGGGTTTCAAAACGTACGCTGACCACCCCATGGCCCGCACCCTGAATCCAGCCGTGGCCGAAATCGGGGTGATAGACGTCCTGGGTAGCGCGCCACCTGCAGCTCGACGATTCCTCGGCATCCGCCGTGGAGGAAACATTGACTGGGGCGGACGTGCTGCCCGGCAGATAGTCGCTGACTCCGGTTTCATAGTCCGTGTCCGGAGCCTGGCGCACGATCTCACGGTCCAACTCCGGAAAGAGCACGTCTTGGCGGGCCTCCTCCAACCCTGAGTAGCTCACGCCCACCAGCCTGATAGGACCGAGTTCTTCCGGGTAGCGCGCCAAACTCAGCGCTTTAGCTTCGAGCACCTTCAGGTCATCGGTGGCGTAAGAGAGGGTGGCTGAGCGTGACTCGATGTGAAAGTCCGCCATCCGCAACTTCACCGTCACCGTGCGCGCGCCGCGCCCATCCTTGAGCAAACGGGAATGAGCGCCATGTGCCGCGCGGATGAGCGCCGCATCCACCTCCGCTGCCGTGCGCAGGTCGGTGGGATAGGTGAACTCGGTGGATATTTGTTTGGCAATCGCACGCGGGGCGACGGGGCGCTCATCAATTCCTTGGGCAAGCTCCCACAGCTGTACCCCCACCACACCGCCGAGTGAAATCTCGACTTCCTTGCGGCTCATTGCGGCCAACTGGCCGATAGTCTCCACACCGATGGCGGCAAGCTTCTGCTGGGTGACCGGCCCCGCACCCCACAGCTTGCCCACGGGCAGCGGGTGAATGAGCTCCTTGAAGCGCTCCTGCGGGACCACGAAGGTGCCGTCTGGTTTGGCCTCCCCCGAGGCGATCTTTGCGCTCTGCTTTCCCGCACCCGCACCAATAGAGCTGGGAAGACCCGTCTCCGTTCTAATCACTCGGCGCAAGTTCTCTGACCATTCGCGGACCTCCGCGGGCGTGGCTCCCAGGAGTGCGGCAGGTTCCATGAAGGCCTCATCGATGGAGAGCTGCTCGATGACCCCAGCGTGCTGCGCAATAATCCCAAACACCCGGCGCGAAGCCGCCGAATAGACTGCTCGGCGCGGTTGCACCACCACGGCTCGATACCCCACGAGCTGCTGCGCACGGAACATGGGCATGGCGGAATGCGCACCATAAGCGCGTGCCTCATAAGAGGCACCCGCGACGACCCCGCGGCCGGATGTCCCTCCCACCAGCACCGGACGGCCGCGCAGGGTAGGTCGGGTGAGCTGTTCCACCGAGGCAAAGAACGCATCCATGTCGATGTGAAGAACCCAGCGCTGCATAGCTACAAGTCTAAAACATATATTCGCATCCACAAGAAAGCCCTCGGCTGGCAAAGAGAACTAGCTCTCATGCGCGGCATGAGTGATCTATGCCCCACGATTGGCGTGTGGCGCTAGACACCGAACCCCGCATGCATGCATCATGTATGCATGCAAAAAGACAAGGTACCTGCCGCAGAAAGGGCCTATGAGCACCTCAAGCGCCGCATCATCGATGACGAAGTCGATGACTCGGACATGCTCTCCGAAGCCGCCCTTGCCGCCGAGCTAGGGATGAGCCGAACCCCGGTGCGCGAGGCTTTCCTCCGCTTAGAGGTGGAAGGCTTTTTAAAGCTCTATCCCAAACGCGGCGCGTTGGTCGTGCCCATCAGCCCCCGCGAGATCCGGGAGGTCTACGAGGCCCGCCTCCTCGTAGATGAGAACTCTGCCCGACACATCTGCGCGTTATCCCCCGAGGAACGTGAACTCATTGCCGATGTCCTCGATGCCACCATCGATGAGCAAAAGGCAGCCCTCGATAATTCTGATCTGGGCACCTACACCCAACTGGACGCAAAGTTTCACCAGACCATCATGGACAACGGTGGCAACCGCCTGCTGGCGCACCTCGGCCACACGCTGCGCGAGCGCCAACAGCGTTTTACCGCCACGGCCATCGGCCGCAGCGTTGAGAAGGCCCGCGCCTTCGTGGCTCAACACGCCGTGCTTGCCGACGCCCTCCGCACCGGCGACATCGACTCCTACCTCACCGAACTCCACTCCCACCTCAACTCCTCAAGGAAGCAACTGTGACTGTCTCCGCGCATTCGAACCCGCTTGTCGAGGCGCCCGCTACCCAATCCGACGCCCGCACAGAAGCCGACACCGCTGCTGAAAGCTCTGAAGGCGCTGAAAGCTCTGTCTCCGCAGGCTCACCCATCCACTCCCCCGAAACTCCGCTGTCAACGCGCGCATGGTTCCCCGTCGCAGGTTCCATGATCGCTGTGGCGTGGGGAGGAAACGAGTTCACCCCACTGCTGGTGATGTACCGCGAGACCTCCAATTTTTCCCAGGTGACGGTCAATGGTCTTCTCGCCGCCTATGTCGTAGGCATCATCCCTGCTCTGCTGATCGGCGGCCCGCTGTCCGATCTGCTGGGCCGCCGCCCCCTGCTGCTTCCCGCAGCGCCGCTGTCTTTGGCGGGTTCTTTCCTGCTATCCATCGCTCCCAACGAGCCACTCATCATCGCGCTGGGGCGTGTCTTGTGCGGCATGGCCTTGGGATTGGTCATGGCCGTGGGCTCAACGTGGATTACAGAGCTCATCACGCGTGCTGGCGGAGACCCGGCGGCAGGCGCCCGCAAGGCTTCCTTATGCTTAACCGCGGGGTTCCTCGTGGGCGCAGGTATCGCTTCGGTGCTCGCCCAGTGGGGTCCGTGGCCAACCCACACGGCTTATATCCTCCACATGCTGCTTACGTTGCTGACCGCCGTGTGGATCCTGCATACCCCGGAGACCCGCCAGCCCACCCGGGGCGACGTCAAGACCACAGTCTTGGAGCTTCGGGTGCGCGACATGCTGGAGATGCTGCATATCCCAGCTGTTGCTCACAAGCGTTTCCTGCGCGTCGTCGTCCCCGTAGCCCCGTGGGTATTCGGTTGCGCGGGAGCGGCCTATGCACTCCTGCCACAGCTCTTGTCCGATTCGGCCGGTGATGCCCCCATTGCTTTCTCCGGCCTGATGACTGTCATCACCTTGGGCTGCGGTGTCGCCGTCCAGATGGTGGGCCGTTTGGTAGATACCCATAAGTCCGCACGCGCCTCGGCGCTGGCCATGTTCGTCATCACCGTCGGCGCCATCCTCGGGGCTTTCGCCGCCCACTCACTCTCCCTGCCTCTCGGCATCGCAGCCGCTGCGACCATGGGCGCAGGATACGGTCTAGCTCTCGTCGCCGGCTTGTCTGAGGTCCAGCGCATCGCGGGCGAGCGCGAGCTCGCCGGCTTGACCGCCGTGTACTACTCCATTTCCTACACCGGCTTCTTCATCCCGATGGCCTTCAGCGCACTCGCGCCCTACATCGGTTTCACCGCGTTGTTCAGCATCGGTAGCTTCTTGGCGCTGGTCTGCCTCATCAACGTCATCCTTGCCTGGCGCGCGCACCTGCCCGGCACCCGCCGCTAGCACCGGCTCCCACCAGTCGCGGCGCCCTCCCCTGGGCCGCACTGCGCTACCCGTGCACAGACGTTAAAAGCTCCGCCTCCTATGTCCGGGAAGCGGAGCTTTTCTGCGACCGTTTACGTCGCCTTAGGCCTTAGCCACCGTAGCGGTTACGCCCTTAAGAACGTCGTGGACGTTCTGGCCAGCGCTAGCCTCGAAGGCCTCGGTCGTCACAGCGAAGTCGACGGCGAGCACTTCTGCCGCGATGTGCTCGCGGTGGCGGTTGGCCCACTCTTCCTTCTCCGCCGGAACAGACAGGACCACGGTGATGCGGTCGGTGACCACGAAGTCCTCGGCCTTGCGGGCATCCTGCAGGCCGCGGATGATATCCGCTGCCCAGCCTTCAGCCTCCAGCTCCTCGGTGACGTTGGTATCCAACACCACTAGGCCATCGACGCCGTCCACGCGCGCCGTGGACTCCGGGTTCGCAGCCTTGAGACGTTCCGTGTACTCATCCGCGGTGAGACGGATATCGCCGTCGACGATAACCTCCTCGCCATCGCGCTCGTAGTTGCCCGCCTTCAGGTTCTTGATGGCGCGCTGCACGTCCTTGCCCAAGCGCGGGCCCGCTACCTTGGCGTTGCAGACTACCTCGAAGGTGCCGACCTCATCGACGTCATCGGTCAGCTCGACGTCCTTCACGTTGACTTCATCGCGGATGATGTCCTTGAAGTCAGCCAAGCGAGCCGAATCCGGCATCGCCACCGTCAGCTTCGGTAGCGGCAGGCGGTTGCGCAGCTTATTGGACTTGCGCACAGACGACGCCGCCGAAGCCACCGCGCGGGTGGCATCCATGGCGGCCACCAGGTTCGCGTCAGCCGGGTAGTCCTCAGCCTTCGGGTAGGAAGCCAAGTGCACAGAGCGCTCACCAGTCAGGCCGCGGTAGATAACTTCAGCCACGTGCGGCAGCAGCGGAGCCACCACGCGAGAAACGGTCTCCAGCACCGTGTAGAGGGTGTTGAAAGCCTCCGCGTGGGTTTCCTCGCCCTCCCAGAAGCGGTCGCGGGAGCGGCGCACGTACCAGTTAGTCAAGGCATCGGCGAAGAGGCGAACCTCCTCGGTTGCCGTAGCAATATCGGTATTCGCCAGCGCATCGTTCGTGTTCTTCACCAAGTCATGTGTCTTGGCCAAGATGTAGCGGTCCAGAACGTTGGTGGAGCTGACATCGAACTTCGCGTCCTGGGAAGCGTAGAGCTGCAGGAAGGTGTAGGCATTCCAGATCGGCAGGATAGCCTGGCGCACACCCTCGCGGATGCCCTGCTCGGTGACGATGAGGTTGCCGCCGCGCAAGATCGGTGAGGACATGAGGAACCAGCGCATCGCATCCGAACCATCGCGGTCAAAGACCTCGTTGACGTTCGGGTAATTGCCCTTGGACTTGGACATCTTCAGGCCGTCATTGCCCAGAACGATGCCGTGGGCCACAACCTTCTTGTAGGCCGGGCGGTCAAAGAGCGCGGTGGACAGCGCATGCATGACGTAGAACCAGCCGCGGGTCTGACCGGAGTACTCCACGATGAAGTCCGACGGCGAGTGGGTCTCAAACCACTCCTTATTCTCAAACGGGTAGTGCTTTTGCGCAAACGGCATGGAGCCGGACTCAAACCAGCAATCCAACACATCCGGCACGCGGCGCATCGTGGACTTACCCGTCGGGTCATCCGGGTTCGGGCGGGTCAGCTCATCGATGTGCGGGCGGTGCAGGCTGGTAGGACGCACGCCGAAGTCACGCTCCAGCTCATCCAGGGAGCCGTAAACATCGACGCGCGGGTACTCCGGATCATCGGAGATCCACGCCGGAATCGGAGCGCCCCAGTAACGGGTACGGGAGATGTTCCAATCACGAGCGCCCTCCAACCACTTGCCGAACTGGCCGTCGCGGATGTGCTCCGGCAGCCACTCGATCTCGTTGTGGTTGAGCTCCACCATGCGGTCGCGGAACTCGGTCACCTTGACGAACCAGGCCGGCAGCGCCATGTAGATGAGCGGCTCGCCGGAGCGCCAGGAGTGCGGGTAGGAGTGCTCGATGGTCACGTGACGCACCACGCGGCCGGCTTCCTTCAGGTCCTTGATGATGGCCTTGTTGGCGTCGAAGACCAACTGGCCCTCATAAGGTGGCACCTGCGAGGTGAACTTGCCGTCCTCGTCCACCGGGATGACCAGGCCCACGCCATATTTCTGGCAGGTGAGCATATCGTCCTCACCGAAGGCAGGAGCCTGGTGGACCACACCG
Organism: Corynebacterium aurimucosum ATCC 700975; assembly: GCF_000022905.1. NCBI lineage: Bacteria > Bacillati > Actinomycetota > Actinomycetes > Mycobacteriales > Corynebacteriaceae > Corynebacterium > Corynebacterium aurimucosum. Next base: position 1,831,592 of record NC_012590.1, read on the forward strand.
GTACCGTCCTCAGTGGTGACGTAATCCGCCAGCAGCAGCTGGTAGGCGTTCTCGACATCCGGGAAGAAATCGAAGATGGGCTGGTACTTAAAGCCCTCCAGCTGCGCGCCCTTGAATGTCTTGAGAACTTCCGCCTCACCCAGCTCCTTGGCCAGGGTGTCGGTAAGCGCTTCGGCCATGATGAAGGTGCGGCCAGCAAAGTCGCCCTCGGTGGCCTTGAACAGGACGTAGTCGACCTCCGGGTGGACCGCCAGCGCCAGGTTGGACGGCAGGGTCCACGGGGTGGTGGTCCAGGCGAGGAAGGAGGCGTTGGCAAGCTCTGCGTTATCCGCCAACGTCTTCTCCGCTGCGCTTCCCTCCACAGCGCCCGACACCGGGAAGGTCACCGTCAGGGTTGGGTCCTGGCGCATCTTGTAGGAATCATCCAGGCGGGTCTCCTGGTTGGACAGCGAGGTGTGCTCAGCCCAGGAGTACGGCAGAACCCTAAAGCCCTGGTAGATCAGACCCTTGTCATAAAGCTCCTTAAACGCCCACATCACGGACTCCATGTAGTTCAAGTCCATGGTCTTGTAGCCGTTTTCAAAGTCCACCCAGCGAGCCTGGCGGTTGACGTACTCTTCCCACTCATCGGTGTACTCGAGGACGGACTTGGCGCAGTACTCATTGAACTTCTCCAGGCCCATCTCCTCGATCTGGGCCTTATCGGTGATACCGAGCTGCTTTTCTGCCTCCAGCTCCGCCGGCAGGCCGTGGGTGTCCCAGCCGAAGACACGCGGGACATGGTTGCCGGCCATGGTGCGGTAGCGCGGGACGATGTCCTTGACGTAACCGGTCAGCAGGTGGCCGTAGTGCGGCAGCCCGTTGGCAAAGGGAGGGCCGTCATAAAAGACGTACTCGGGGCAGCCTTCGGTCTGCTTGAGGCTGGCTTTAAAAGTGTCGTCGGCCTTCCAGTACTTCTGGACTTCCTGCTCCATATCGGGGAAACGGGAGGAGCCAGCAGTCATATCGACTTTGGGATAAACACTGCCGACGTTCGCGGGATTATTACTCATCTAAAAATTCCTTCACTCGTTCGCTGTGGCGGGGACGCGCCTTGCGGCTCGCGGTACCACCCCGCTTGGGCGCCGAGGCGCCCCGCTTCGTTGATGTGAAGGAGATGACGGTCCCTACCCGCCCGGTTCTAATAATGCTCCATTAAGAGCGAAGCACGTTCTTCCGGAATGCTCCCCGGTGATAGCCGGCTCACTGCATACGCCTAAAAGTATAGCGAGGCGGTCAAGTTTTCACAGGCCCAGGTTCCCGAAAGCCTCAAAATAGAAACGCCAGTACATAAAAGAGGCACCTGGGATAAGGTTTTCCACAGGAACATTTTTTCTAATGCGCGCAGGTCACAAGGTGTTTTAAGCTCCACAAATATGAACGCGCTACAGGCTTTCCTCAACGCACTCGGTGCCGGCATCGATGTCGTCGCCGAGTGCGAAGGCATGTCTGAAGCAGACCTCATCGCCGCCGGCTCCCCGGACAAAACCGCGGCGCAATTGGCGCGCTTGCACACCAGCTTCTTTGGCAAGACTGCCATGACGCGGATGCAACGCGACGCGGTGAAAGCTGCGCGCCAACGCGGCCACTCTCTACCGACGCTGGAGGTCATTGACCGCTATGCCCGCAAAGCCAAGACGCAAGCACTGGGCTGGAAGCTGCGTCTAGAGCTCTGCCGGACTAGGGCCGATACTCTCGCGATGGAAACACTGGCGAAAAAGAAGCTCAAGGAGCACTCGGCACCACCCGCGCCGAAAGAGGGCGTGACTGTTTACCGCCGCCGCAATGCCGCGTGGACGATGGCGATCACGGGCCCCTCGCAATTGATTGCAGAGCTTAGCGACGTCGTCGACCGCGAACACCCCCTCGAGTCCATCCGCGAAGCCTTCTTTAAAGGCGCCGCCCCGCGCCGCGGCCTGCAGACTAATATCCTCGTACCGTTGGAGGCCATGACGAAGATTCTCGACGGCGACGGCGAGGAAATCACCCTTCAGATGACCAACGGCGCCACGATGACCGGCGCGGAATACCTCAACAAGGTCATCGCCGGTGAGATCGATAAAGACGGCGCGCTTGCGACCCTTTTCCACCCCTATCACGGGCCGGTCAACCTCTATTATGAGGAGCGCTCGGCCAGCATCAAGCAACGCATCATGGCTATGGCCGAGTTCCCAGTCTGCGCATGGGATAAATGTATGAAACCGGCCGATGAATGCCAGGTCCACCATCTCATCGCGTGGAAGAACGGCGGGTACACCAACCAAGAAAACCTGGTGATGCTCTGCCCCTATCACAACGGCGTGAACCAGGACGATCCGAATGCGCCGCCGGGCCGCGGCCGCATGGCCCGGGTCGGGGGTAAAGCGATAAGGACACATGGTCCTCCCCCACCGCCCACGCCGTTGCAAGCTCCTCCCGGGTTATTCACGAACACCGCAGAGCGAGACGACTGACAGCTTCACAATTAGGAGTCTTCACAGAAGAGGCCCTCCACCCAGAATTACCACTGGGCCGAGGGCTACCCGTCGTGCCTAGATGCGCGCACTGTAGGTATTCGACGGGCGCAAGACTATTCGCCGCTCAGATACACGCGTTACAGGCTTTCGGCGGGACCGGGCTAGTCGTCGTGCTTGCGGCGGAGTTTGATCACAGTGTCTGCGATGAACAGAACAATGCCCACCCCGGCGGAGGCGAAGAGCAGGTACAAAGACCACTCAGCGGCGGTGAGGATGTAGTTCACGAAGGCCAAGAAAGCAACAAAGGCCAACAGCAATGCGCCGATAAGCATGCGTGCTCTCCTTCCCCACCAATGACTAAGGGCTCTGTGCTTTACAAAGAATGTATACCTACGGACGTATACCTACATAAAAGAATAACGGCGCCCCCGCAGGGACGCCGTTCATTCACTGATTAATTGTTGGACTTGCCGGCTTCACCGTTGGGGGCAGCGGTGCCGCGGGACTCCAACTCCTCCAGCTGAGACTGCAGCAGGGTCTTGAGGCGGGTACGGTACTCGCGCTCGAAGGTACGCAGCTCGGAGATGCGAGCCTCCAGAGCGGTCTGCTGCTGCTTGACCGTATTCATAACCTCGGTGTGCTTCTTCTCGGCATCTGCCTGCAGGGCAGCTGCCTTCTCCTCAGCCTGGCGAATCTGTGCCTCGGCGCGGGAGGTAGCGTCAGACTCGGTCTGCTTTGCCTTGTTCTCGGCATCCGCCACCAGCTTCTTGGAGCGGGTATCGGCCTCCTGCAGCTGTGCATCGTAGCGCTTCTGGGCGTCAGCAAGTTGGGCCTTGGAGTGCGAGTCGGCGTCGGCAAGCTGCTTCTCTGCAGCCGTACGAGCCTCTGCGAGCATAGACTCGGAATCAGCCTTAGCCTCGCTGGTAAGACGGTCCGCCATCTCCTGAGCCAGACCCAGCACGCGGGCGGCCTGCATGTGGGTATCCGGGGTGGCGAGACCCTGTGCGTTGGACTGAGCAGCGCCTGCACCAGCCACGGCAGCAGCGGAAGAGGCAGTGGTGGTGGCTGCGGAGTTCTTCTTTGCGGACTCCAGTTCCTTCTTGGTGCGCTCCAGCTCCTTCTTGGAGGCCTCGAGCTCGCGCTTGGCGGCAGCAGCCTCCTCGCGAGCAGTCTTAAGCTCCGCGGAGTTGTCCTGTACCTGAGCGGCCTTCGCCTGCTCCTGCGCACGCTTGGTCTCTTCCTTGGCCTTGGCAATCTCGTTCTTGGAGTCAGCCAGCTTTGCTTCGTACTCGGCGCGCAGCTTGGACTCGACTTCCTTACGTACGGCGGCCTCGTCGACCTTTGCGGCAGAAGCGCCGCCAGCAGCGGCGGCCGGGGCCTGAGACTTCAGTTCCTCAACCTGGGCGTGGAGATCATCGTTCTCGTCCTGCAGCTGAGCAAGAGCATCCTCAACGAGATCGAGGAACTGATCGACCTCATCCTCGTTGTAGCCACGCTTGCCAATTGGCGGCTTGCTGAAAGCGACGTTGTGTACATCAGCTGGTGACAGTGGCATTGACTTCTCTTCCCCTTACGAATCGGTCAAACCTCTAGAGGGTCCAGAGGCCGGGTACATATGCGGTTAATAATACGGATTGTGGTAACTCATTGTATCCGAATCAACACATTATCTAACGCTGGCACGAGTCTCAACGTTAACAGGAGGGTTTAATACACCCGTTAATCACATTGCAAGTCCATTGGCACCGAAAAATAGCCAGCCAATAAGTTGCGAAAGAATGGACAAAAGCAGGAACAAAACGATGATGGAAACGTCGAGCGCAATGCCTCCCAACTGCAGCGGCGGAATAACCTTACGCAGCGCCTTAACTGGCGGGTCAGTGACGACGAAGAGCACCTCGGCAACCATCATGAACCAGCGGGGCGGATTGAATTGGCGCGAGAAAGACTGAATCATCTCGATGACAATGCGCGCCAACAAAATCCACGAGTAAAGACTCACGGCGACGAGCAGAATTGAACCTAAAGCATTCACAACGCCCGAGCCTATCCGAACCACCCCCGCGGACGGTACTCCCCTGCCCGAGGGTTCGCCCTCGGCGAACAGAAACGGCACCGCAGCAGCCGCACCGCCGCCGAGAATGCCGCTCCGCTCAGACCGCTTGGGGAATAGCGAGAAAACCAACAAACCGCCCCATCGCCCCCTCCTCCCCCTTAGCCAACACGGAGAAGAAAAGGCGATGAAGCGGTTAAAGCGCGAAACCTTTAGCGCAGGTGTGCCGCGCGCTCAAGCTCAACAGTGGAGATGTCGGCGCCCTTAGGCACAATGGCGAAAACCTTGCGGCTGGTGTCCACGCCCTTGGTCAAGTTCTTCATGCGGCCTTCCAGTGCAAAGCAGAGGCCAGCGGCGAAGTCAACGAAACGCTTTGCGGAACCGCGGTCAGCGTCAGTGAGCTCGAAGACCACTGCGTCACCGTCACGGAAGGGGCCGCCAACCTTCGCTGCATCGTCAAAGGAAACGAGCGACAGCGCCACGATAGTCGGGACAAATTCCTCTTCCTGCTTCTCGTAGGAAGGTGCATACGCCGGAGCGCTATAAGCGCGCTCATCTGCGTAGTAAGCATCGTCGGCGTCCATGTCCATCGGGCCTAGCCCGAAGAACTCTTTAGTCCTATCAATCAGTGACATTCTGGGTCTCCCTCTGACCTAGTGTGTGCTGTTCATTTGCTGTCTTGTAATGCACTTTTACAATGACAATTAACCTAGCGGGCGCTCTCCCATAATTCCGGTTCCGACACGCACGATATCCGTTCCAGATGCAATCGCTGCCTCCATGTCAGCGCTCATTCCAGCGGACATTTTCAGGTCCCGCCCAAGCTTGGCCGCGGCCTCATCCGTCAGGGCCCGCACCTGCGCGAATACCTCCGCCGGTTCACTCTCCAGCGGGGGAACCACCATGAAGCCACACAGCTGCAGGTTCTCCAGATCGTCGACGACTTCCACCAGAGCAGGCACATCCTCCAGCGGGCAGCCGCCGCGCGCGGTATCACCGTCGGCGGAGACCTGAATATAGACCGGAAGACTGTCCTGGCGCTGCCCGCGTTCCTGGGCAAGCGCCACGCCGCGGTCAAGCCCTCGGGCCAGCTTCTCCGAGTCGAGGGAATGCACACTGTGCGCCCACCGCGCTACGTGGTTCGCCTTCTTGGTTTGAACCTGTCCAATCATGTGGAAACGCATCTCGGGCAAGGCCTCCGCCTTCGCGCGGGCCTCCTGCTCGCGGTTTTCCGCCACATCCGTTATCCCTAGCTCTGCCAGCAGCGCGATGTCTTCGGCGGGGTGAAACTTTGTCACTGGCAGCAGCTGTGGGGCGGGGCGGCGAGCAGCCTCTGCGAAACGTTGAATATCCGCGCGGGTGCGCTCCAGGCCAGCCCGCAATTCTTCACGGCGAGCAGTATCGTTATTAGGCATTAATCCTCCAACCAAATCACGCCCGCTTGGCGTCCAGTGACGCCCTCGCGGCGATAAGAAAAGAAATCTGTGTCCTCAATCGTGCAGCGCGGATCCGACTCAATGGCCGTGATTCCCATCCCCATCAGCTGATGAATCAGACCTGCGCGCACATCAACTCCCCACGTTCCAGAAGAGGTCCGGGTTTGGGAACCGGGCAGGTGCTTCTCGACGTCCTCCGCCATCTGCTCCGGAACCTCATAGTTACGCCCAGACGCTGCCGGCCCCATGAGCACTTGGATCGACGAAGGGATAGCCCCCAGCTCAATCATCGCGTTGACCGTGTTCCGGACGATTCCGTTACGCGCGCCCAGGCGTCCGGCGTGGGCGGCACCGATGACGCCCGCGGAAACGTCGACAAGCAGCACTGGCGTGCAATCAGCCACGAGCACGCCCAAGCCTAGGCGTTTTTCGGTGGTCACCACTGCATCGGTAGCAGGGACAGGCTTCTTCGCGCCACGACGCTCGGCGCCCACGACCGTCACAGTATTAGTGTGCAGCTGCTCCATCCACACGATGTCCTCTAAGCCCGTTGCTCGGAGAAGTCTCTCGCGATTGGCGGCCACAGCAGCGGGGTCATCACCGACGTGATCACCTAAGTTGAAAGATTCATAGGGGGACGACGACGCCCCGCCAGCACGGGTTGTAAACACCATGCGGACGGGGCGTCGTGCTGCGTGTGCTTCCTCGTTTACTGGCATGCACTCCAGAGTAGCTGGCTGGGACTAGCGCATGAAGGACGGCACGTCGAGATCGTCGTCGCCATCGTCATCGAAGTCACGGCTGTTGCGCTCAGCGGGGCGCGAGAGGCGGTACTCCTCATCGGCACCACGGCGGTACTCCTCACCACGGAAGCGATCCGAGGTGGTAAACAGTCCGCTCGACGGGGCCGGCTCAGCCGGCTGCTCGCGCTCATAGGAGTGGCGCGGGGTGTACTCCTCGCGGCCGATGCGCTGGGAGTCAGCTCGCTGCGGTTCGGCGCGGGTGTACTCTTCGCGCGGGGCCTCGGTGCGGGGTGCTGCGGGGCTCTCTGGCTGTGCTTCAGCGCGGTTTTCGAAGAGGGAACCCGGGCGTGCTGCCGGGGTAGCCTCCGAGCTTTGCTGCTGCGTCTGGCCAGGCTGTGCCGGCTGGGAGGTCATATTGGCCTGTGCGTCGAAGCCTGTGGCGATGATGGTGACGCGGACTTCGTCTCCGAGGTTGTCATCGATGATGGTGCCGAAGATGATGTTGGCATCCTCGTCGGCGCGCTCCTCCACCATGGAGGCGGCCGCGTTGACCTCGTGGAGGCCCAGGTCGGAGCCACCAGCGATGGACAGCAGAACGCCCTTGGCGCCCTCCATGGTCGACTCCAGCAGCGGGGAGTTAATAGCCTGCTCGGCGGCATTGAGCGCGCGGTTATCCCCACGGGCAAAGCCGATGCCCATGAGGGCGGAACCAGCGTCGGACATGACGGAGCGAACGTCCGCAAAGTCGACGTTGATCATGCCCGGGATGGTGATGAGGTTGGTAATACCCTGCACACCATTGTGCAGAACTTCATCGGCGGCGCGGAAGGCTTCGACGATGGACAGCTCCTCGCCGCCCAGCTGCATGAGGCGATCATTCGGGATAACGATGAGGGTATCGCAGACCTCGCGCAGCTCTTCGATGCCGGCCATGGCCTGACGGGTGCGGCGCGCGCCCTCGAACTTGAACGGGCGGGTAACAACACCGACGGTCAGAGCACCCATCTTCTTCGCGATGGAGGCAACGACAGGAGCTGCACCGGTACCGGTTCCGCCGCCCTCGCCAGCGGTGACGAAGACCATATCGGAGCCCTGGAGGGCGTCTTCGATTTCGGTCTTGTGATCCTCCGCGGAGGTCTTACCTACCTCCGGGTTAGCGCCGGCGCCGAGGCCGCGGGTGGCCTCGCGTCCGATGTCGAGTTTGGTATCCGCATCGGAGAAAATCAGCGCCTGGGAATCGGTGTTGATCGCCACGAACTGGACTCCCTTGAGCCCTTCTTCGATCATGCGGTTGACAGCGTTGACACCGCCGCCGCCGACGCCGACGACCTTGATGTCCGCGAGGTTGTTGCTAGATGAGATCATACGAGGGTCTCTTGCCTTTCGAATAAGGTTTTAATGTAAACGAGGAGGCGCCTCTTTTCGCGAGAGGCGGTTACATCCATCTTTAACGACAACGGGGTAATTTCGGCGCACATTTTGCCGCGTGTCGGTACCCTCAACCTCTACTTTAGGGTTGCTGACATGCGATTTTCTTAACAGGCGCCCCACCCGTCCCACTCACGACGCCCCTAGCGGCGAGTCACCAGCGACGGGTTAGAAATGTTCCAGGATTCGCCCTCGAGCTTGAGCACATCTTCGAAAGCAATCGCCTTGTTCTTATTGTCTTCGGAGGCCCCCCAAAAGATGGTTTTCTCATCCTCAGTGTGGAAGGTCAGCGAATACCTATCTTTGATCTCGAGGGTCGTCACCTTCTCCCGGATCGGCGCGGGGAGGGCTGCAACGGCCTCGACCGCCGCCTGCATCTCCGGGGATCCGGAGTCTGTGCTACCGGTCAGTTCCACGGCCTCGGGTGGTGCTTCATCTTCCACAAATTCCTTGCCGTGATTATCCACGAGCACCGTCGTACCACCATTGCGGACAAAGGCCACTGCCTCATGCTCGGTGACTTCAATGTGCACCGTCGACGGGAATGCCCGCGATACCGTCGCGCTTTCTACCCACGGGATCGACGCCACGCCCCGCGCGGCCTCGCGAGCATCCAAGCGCGCGAGGTTCGAGCCCTTGGCGACGCCACTAGCCTGCTCCACATCCTCAGCAGCGACGTGATCGTTTCCCACCACCTCGAAGGATTTCACCGTGAGGATAGGAAAAAGCCACACTGCTGCTGCAGCGATGACCGCTACGAGTAGCACCACGCCCACCGCGAGCGCCCCAGTCTTTTTAGACATTCGGTTCCTTCGGCTCTTCTGCCTCATTGTTGCGTCCCAGCTCGGACAAAATCTCGCCGGCTACGTAGGTAACCGTGCCCGCACCAATCGTGAGGACGATATCACCAGACTGTGCCAGGGAAATGACGTCGCCAGCGGCTTCGGAGAAATCGGGTTCGAAGATGACCGGCATGTCCTCCGGCATCTTATCGGTGATGATGCGGGAGGTAATTCCTTCAACCGGTTGCTCGCGGGCCCCGTAGATGTCGAGGACGACGGCGGCGTCGGCAAGCGCCAAGGCCTGAGCAAACTCCGCGTCGAACTTCATTGTCCTGGAGTACAGATGCGGCTGGAAGCAGGCGATAACGCGCGCCCCCTCCCCCTCCGCATCCGCCTTCGCACGGGCTGCATTAAGTACTGCGGATACCTCCGTAGGGTGGTGCGCATAATCGTCGAAGACTCGGATTCCGCGCTCGCTGCCGCGGTACTCGAAGCGGCGGCGCACACCAGTAAAGTCGGTCAGGCCCGCGGCCAATTCCGCTGGGTCTCCGCCAGCCAGCGCGCCGGCCAGCAGCGCCGCCGCCGAGTTGAGCACCATGTGATGCCCGGGGACGTGCAGGTCATAGGACAGCTCCTGTGGCGCCTGCCCCGGCAAAGCCAGGCGAACGCGGATGTGCGCGCCGGCGGCGGAAACGGTTTCCTCCAGAATCTCCGCTGCGAGGGGCACAGCAGAATCTTCGTCTACCGCACTGCCTGCGCCGTAGCCCAGCACCTGAATACCGCGCTGTGCCGCGCGCTCGCCGGTGGTAGCTGCCTGTGCGTCTTCGAGGCAGACTACCAAGTAACCGCCCTCAACAACACGGTCCGCGAAATCATCAAAGACCTGGTAGTAGCTTTCCGCGGTGCCGAAATAGTCCAGGTGATCCGGCTCGATATTGGTGATCACCGCCACGTAGGGGCTGTAGCGCAAAAGTGAAGCATCGGATTCATCGGCTTCCGCAACGAAAGCATCACCCGTACCGCCGTGTGCGTTGGTTCCGGCACGGTTGAGCTGGCCACCGATGGCGAAGGAGGGGTCGAGGCCCGCCTGCTGCAGCGCGGACACTGCCATGGAGGTGGTCGAGGTCTTTCCGTGCGTACCGGCCAGTAGGACCTGGCGGTGGCCTTCCATCAGCTCAGCCAGCAGGTCTGAACGGCGGATGACCGGGATTCCGGCCTCGCGCGCAGCAGTGAGCTCGGGATTGTCTTGTGGGATGGCGGCGAAGGAGGTCACGACCACCGTAGGTTTATCACCTGCCAGGTCAAGGTTTTCAGCGGCATGGCCGATGGCGATGTGCGCACCCATCGTGCGGAGGACGTCGACAGCCGTCGATTTCTTAACGTCCGAGCCGGTCACGACCGCGCCTCGGCTAACCAGAATGCGCGCGAGGCCGGACATGCCGGAGCCTCCGATACCGACGAAGTGGACGCGGGACAGGTCCGTGGTGGCAGGGGTATCAGTCATGGTGAAAATTCCTTCTTTCATAAACCTGTACTGTGCGTCTAGCCGCGGTTCTCGGCGGCGACACGCTGCGCGATGCGCTCAGCGATGATGGCTGCAACCTCGCCGGCTGTGCTGGCATCAGCGGCAGCACGCATGGCCGACAAAGCTTCGGGGTGGTCAAGGATAGCGCGAACCTCGGCGACGAGGCGCTTAGAGGTCAGCTCGGCGTCCGGAACCTGAACCGCGGCACCGGATTCCACCAGCGCGCGCGAGTTCAGAGCCTGTTCACCATTGCCATGCGGCAGCGGCACATAAAGCGCGGGCAGACCAGCCGCGGAAACCTCTGCCACCGTCATCGCTCCGGAACGGCAGACCATGAGGTCAGCAACGGCCAGAGCGCCAGCCATGTCATCGATATAGGGCACCGCGGTGTAGTGCTCGCGCGCAGCCGGCGCCTCGTTCTTTTTGCCATAAGCGTGTAGCACCTGAAAATCTCGGCACAGGTCATCGAGTGCGCCGGCAACGGCAGTGTTGATGCTCACCGCTCCCTGTGAACCGCCGGTAACCACGATCGTCGGGCGATGCGCGTCGAGGTTCCAGTTCTGGCGCGCAGCAGCCGCCTTTGCGCCGTCTGGATCCTCACCCATCCCCGGACGCACGGGAATTCCCAAGACCTCACCGGGCATACCGGAGCCTTCCTGCGCGTTAATACCCGTGCCACCGAGGCGCACCCCCAGCTTGTTGGCCATGCCGGCCAAAGCATTCGTCTCGAGCACGAAGAACGGGATGCCCAGAGACTTCGCTGCCAGGTACGCCGGCGCAGCAACGTACCCTCCGGTGCCAAAGACCACATTGGCACCGACGTCCTTGAGAACCGCGCGGGTTTCCCGAACAGACTTGAGGACCCGCCACGGCAGCTTCGCGGCATCTACGTTGATCTTGCGTGGAACTGGGACCGGTGTAATCATGCGCAAATCGACGCCACGCGCCGGCACGATATCGCTTTCCAAACCTCGTGGGGTTCCTAGAGCGGTGACTCGCGCGCCGTGGCGCTGGCGCAGCTCCTCCCCCACCGCGAGCGCTGGTTCGATGTGTCCGGCAGTGCCGCCACCTGCGATGACGACGGAAATCGGCGTGTCATTCATGCACTACACGCTACCAGCGCCGCGCTTTCTTACCGTCGCTCGCCGCGCCGATACTCCCGGCGATACTCCCGCCGCGGCTCCCCCTGCGGCGCTTGCGAGCGTGCAGAGCGCCCCGTTACTGCACGCCCAAATCTTTCCTCGCGGCTGCGCTCAACATGGCGCTGGGGGCGGTCGCGGTGCGCGCGCTGAGAGCGCGTAGCTTCTTTGCCTTCGCGTGGGGCTCGATGCGCCCCGCCGCGCCGCTCGTTAGGCGGTGTGGGCTCGGGGATGAAGAAGAGTCGGTCGAAGAGCGGGCGCCCAAAGTTCTGCATGGCGGAAACCTGCAGCGGCTCGTGGCGCGCCACATTGCACAGCAGGCCCATCGAGCCAATCGTGATCACTGCGGCCGTACCACCCGCGGAAATCATCGGCAGCTGGATACCCGTCACCGGCAGCACGCCGATCACGTAGCCGATGTTAATGAATGCCTGCACGACAACACCCACCGCCAACGTGGCGGCCAGCAAAGACTGGAATTGGTCCTGGGCGCGCGTTGCCGCCCGCAGCCCGAAATAGCCCAGCACGGCGAACAGCCCGATGACAAGGGCACCGCCCCACAGGCCCAGTTCCTCACCAATGATGGCGAAGACGAAGTCATTCTTCGCCTCTGGGAGGTAGAACCACTTGGCGCGTGACTGGCCGAGGCCAACGCCCCAGAAGCCGCCGTCGGCAAGCGAAAGAAAGCCCTGGTAAGCCTGGAAACCGGTACCTTGTGTGTCCTCGATATTGCCGCGCAGCGCATCGAAATAAGTGTGAAAGCGGTGCGAGCGGAAGCCGCCGGCCAAGAAGACGGTGACCATACCGATGGCGCCGAAGACACCGACGACGGTCGGAACGCGCCAGTCCACACCCGCGAAAACCAGGGTGAACACGACGATGAGGGCGAAGGAGACGCCCATACCGAGATCGCCCTGGGCCACAATCAGCACGAACATGATGCCGGCGATGATGGAGTACATCATGAAAGGGTCCGTCAGGCGCATCGAGCGGTGCGTCTTATCCGCCAGCGCTGAGGCGCCGTACATGCCCACGGCCACACGGGCGAACTCAGAGGGCTGGAATGCCACACCACCAGGCAGCATGATCCACGATTGCGAACCGACCTCCGCACGACCGGTACCAATGCCGGGTACGAGGACGAGGATAAGAAGCAGGATGGATAGCCCCAAGAACCACGGCACGAGTGCCCGGAGCGTGCGGGGCGACATGCGCAGACCGATCCAAAACACGATGAGGCCGGCGATAACGAGCACGCACTGGCGCAGAGCAGCTGACCACGGGCTATCGGTCTCTGACAGAGACGTCGCCATCGACGAAGAGAAGGCCATGAGGACGCCGATGCCGATGAGCGAAAAAATGGCGATGCGCAGCACTAAATAGTCGAGCCCGGGGTAGGCGCGGAGGCGCTCGCGGAGATCACGCAGGTGGTATCCCAGCGTGCGTTGTGGCTTCTGGGTGCTGGTGGCGGTCACGGGTGCTCCTAGCGCTAGCGGGCGAGGCGGCGGGCAGCGGCGGCAAAGATATCGCCGCGCTGGCCCATACCGGTGTACATGTCCAACGATGCCGCAGCGGGTGCTAAAAGCACGGTATCGCCGGCGTCGGCGTGTTGCACGGCGGCGGACACTGCCTGTTCCATTGCTGCTTCCGGATCGTGGCTATCCACGATGACAACGGGCACGTGTGGCGCTGCCTTCACGAGGGCTTGGGCAAGCACATGCTTGTCGACGCCCACCAGAACCGCCGTCTTCAGTCGCGCGGCATGGGTGCGCAACAGTTCCGAGACATCAGCGCCTTTCAGCTGGCCACCGGCCACCCACACCACGGAGTCCAACCCGCGCATAGCGACCTCCGCGGCATGTGGGTTCGTTGCCTTGGAATTGTCGATGTAGGTCACGCCAGCGTGGCGGTGAACGATCTCCCCGCGGTGTCCTGCCACCACGTAGGCGCTGAGTCCCTCCGCGATGGATTCCGGTTGAGCACCGGCGAGAGCCGCGACTGCCGACGCGGCAGCGGCATCCAGCACGCCGGCCAGACCGGCGGGTTGGATGGTGGTGACATCGTCCACCACGGCGGATTTCATCCCCGCAACCTCGTTGACGAGGAGGCTGCCGGTGCTCACGCCTACTTCACCTGCGGCAGGCTCAGCATGGCTGAAAGCGGTGGCGCCGGGAAGAGAAGCAGCAAGCACTCGAACGTGCTCATCTTCCTTGCCGTAGACGGCATGCTGTCCGCGCAAAATCTTGGCCTTGTCCGCGGCATAGGCCTCGAAGGAGCCGTGCCAATCCAAGTGGTCGTCGGCGAGGTTAAGCAGCGCCCCGACTTCTGGGCGCAGGTGGGAGGACCAATGCAGTTGGAAAGAAGAAAGCTCCGCCACGAGGATGTCCACGCGGGGCTCGGCGGCCAAGGCATCAAAAGATGAGACACCGATATTACCTACGGCTTGCGCGCGCTGTCCGGAGCGTTGCTCGTCGGCAGCCATGATGGCGGCGAGCATGCCGGTAGTCGTGGTCTTGCCGTTGGTGCCGGTGATCGCGAGCCAGCGGCGCGGGGCACCAAAAACTTCTGCTTGGTCGAGGCGGTAGGCCAGCTCGACATCGCCGATCACCTCAAGGCCGCGGGAAGCTGCGGCGGCGAGCAGCGGTGAATCTGGCCGCCACCCCGGCGAGGTGACGACGAGCGAGTATCCAGCTAGGTCCACCGCAGACGTGTCCACGGTGGCAACGCCCAACTCTGCGGCGATGCGGCTGCGGGAGTCCTCGTTGCCATCGGCCACCGTTAAGTCCACGCCCAAGCTGGACAGGACTGCCGCGCACCCGCGGCCGGAGACGCCTGCGCCGGCGATGAGGACGTGACCGGAGAGGAAGTCTGGGCGCGTCATGCCCCTACTCCTATGCCGGAGGCGGTGAGCCAATCACCGTAGAAGATAGCCACGCCGGCCATCGCCGCCATGGCTGCTAGGAGCCAGAAGCGCACAACGACGGCCGTTTCCGCCCAACCACCGTTCTCAAAGTGGTGGTGGATTGGCGCCATACGGAAGAAGCGCTTGCCGGTGGAATGGAAGACCACGATTTGGATAACGACGGAGACTGTTTCGATGACGAACAGGGCACCGATGATGATCATGAGTAGCTCGGTACGGCTGGTAACGGAAATACCCGCGACCAGACCACCAAGCGCCAAAGAGCCGGTGTCTCCCATGAAGATTTTGGCGGGCGCGGCATTCCACCAGAGGAAGCCTAGGCAACCGCCCAGGCCTGCGGCCGCAAGCACTGCGAGGTCGAGAGGATCGCGCACCTGGTAGCACCCAGCAGCAAAGTTAGTGGCGCAGGAATAGCGGAACTGCCAGAAGGTCATCAGCGAATAAGAGCCCATGACAATCGCGGTAACACCCGCCGCGAGGCCGTCGAGGCCGTCGGTGAGGTTCACCGCGTTCGACCACGCCGCGATGAGAATGTACATGAAGATCAAGAACACGATGGTTCCGATGACCGTGCCGCCGACAGCTAGGTCGAAAGTCTTCAGGTCGCGGATGAAGGATAGCTTGGTGGAGCCTGGGGTCAGCCCCGCATCGTTGGGGAAACGCAGGACCAAGAAGCCGAAGAGCAGCGCCAGCACGAGCTGACTGATCAGCTTGGCAGTCTTATTGAGTCCGAGGTTGCGGTGGCGGAAGAGTTTAATGAAGTCATCCGCGAAGCCCACCGCGCCCAAGCCCAAGGTCAGTCCGAGGACCAGCAAGCCGGAGGCGGTAAAGGCCTCATGCCCGGTCAGCAGGCCATAGAGGCCAGCCACCACATAGGCCACCAAGATGCCCGCGAGGATGGCAAGGCCACCCATCGTCGGCGTACCGCGCTTGCGCAGGTGAGACTTGGGGCCATCCTCGCGGATCTCTTGTCCGCGGCCGGTATCGGAGAAGTAGCGGATAAGAACCGGGGTGGTAAAGATCGCCACGAGGAAGCTAACCGCACCAGCGATGATGATCTGAGTCACGAGCTTGAAGTCCTTTCTAGCGGCTAACTGTGGTTCAGCTGTTCCGCGACCAACCAGAGACGTTGGGCATTGGAGGCCTTAATCAAGACCACGTCCTTAACGCTACGGCTAGCCCAATCATCGACCCCTGCTGGGGCCACGCGCAGTATGCCGTCCACCGCCTGCGCGGCGGCTGCGGCATCGGCGCACACCACTGTATTTATACCTTGCTGCGCAGCGGCCTCGGCCATCGCCCGGCAGTTGGGGTTCTCCCCTACCGCGATGAGGTGCTCGACGTGGTATTTGGCCAAAAACTCACCGAGCTGGCGGTGCGATTGCTCTGCATCGCTGCCGAGCTCTCCCATCTCCCCCAACACCGCGATGGAACGGGCGTCGGGGCGCGCTGCTGCGGTATAAGCCAAAGCGGCGATGGCGGCACGCATCGAATCGGGGTTGGCATTATAGGAGTCATCAATAATGGTGACGCCATCGCGGCGGGTGCGCACGTCCATGCGGTGCTCGGAGGCGAGGCGGTGACCGGACAGCGCAGCTGCCACCGTGTCTGCCGATACCCCCAGCTCGATGGCTGCGGCGGCCGCGGCCAGTGCATTAGACACCTGGTGGGAGCCAAAGACTTGGAGCTTCACAGCAACGGGTTCAGCATCCGGGCTGTGCAGGGTAAAGGAAGGGCGAGCGACGTCATCGAGCACGATATCGGTGGCATAGTACTGCGCTGCCGGTGCGCCTCCGCGGCGGTTTTCCGTGGAGTAGTACACCACCTTGGCCTCCGTGCGAGGAGCCATGGCAGCGACGAAAGGATCATCGGCGTTGAGGACGGCTACGCCGCCCGCCTCCGCGTTCGGCAACGCCTCCACCAGCTCTCCCTTGGCCTGCGCGATATTCTCGCGTGAGCCAAATTCGCCGAGGTGCGCGGTACCGACGTTCAGAACCACGCCAACGCGCGGCGCGGTGATTTCGGTGAGGTGACGGATGTGCCCGATGCCGCGAGCCGACATCTCCGCCACGAGGTAGCGCGTGTGCTCATCGCACCGCAGCGCCGTATAGGGCAACCCGATTTCATTGTTGAAGGAGCCGGGCGGAGCGACCGTCTCCCCGACCTCGCGGAAAATGGTGGCGATGAGGTCCTTGGTGGACGTCTTACCGGCCGACCCGGTGACACCGACAATAGTGAGGTTTTGCTCTGCGGCAAGGCGTTGCGTTACTGCACGGGCAATCGCAGACAGCGCTGCGACGACGGCGGCCGCAGACCCATCTTCATCGTTGGCGTAAATATCCGCGTTGGCACCGTCACCCTCGACGCGCCCGTGGGGTTCGACGACGATCGCCGGAACGCCCACCGGCCGCGCCGCCAAGACAGCCACGGCGCCTTTATCGATAGCGGTGGTGGCATAGTCATGGCCATCCACGCGGGCTCCGGGCAGCGCGACGAAGAGGCTGCCTGAGGTGACCTTGCGAGAATCGAATTCGACAAAGCCAGTCACCTGGGTGTCTGGTTCGTCGACGCTATCCAGGCGACCGCCCGTGATCTCAGCGATCTCAGCGAGGCTTAACGCAATCATGCTTGCTCCTTGGATTCTTCGGTACTCAGGGTAGTCGCAGTAGTCACGGCTTCAAGGGCTCGTGCCATCTCTTCGCGGTCATCGAAGTGATGGACGGTATCGCCAATGAGCTGGCCTACCTCGTGGCCCTTGCCAACGACGATGACGGCATCACCCGGCTGCGCCCACGCCACGACTTCATCAATGGCCTTGGCGCGGGAGCCAACCTCACGGATATCAGCCGCCGGGTTTGCCTCCTGGGCGCCCGCGAGCACGGCCGCACGGATGGATGCCGGGTCTTCGGTGCGGGGGTTGTCGTCGGTGACGACGACAAGGTCTGCGCCCTTCGCGGCGGCCGCTCCCATGAGCGGACGCTTGGAGGAATCGCGGTCGCCTCCCGCGCCGACGACGATGCCGATACGGCCTGCGCTACCTTCCAACTGCGTGCGCAGGGTCTCCAGAACAGCCGCAATTGCAGCCGGCTTGTGCGCGTAATCCACCACAGCCACAAAGTCTTGGCCGCGGTCAACACGCTCCATGCGGCCCGGGACCGCGACCTTTTCTACGCCCTCGAGGAAGACCTGCGGCTCGATTCCAATAGAGGCGGCCATCCCCGTGGCGAGAGCCGCATTGGCGATGTTAAAGGTACCCGGCATAGGCAGGCGGAATTCAAATGTTCCGGCATGCTCACCGGAGGCCAGCGTTAGTTCCACCTGCTGTGCGCCAGTAACCTCAGTGCTGAGCTGACGGCCAGTGATATCGGCATCGCTGCCTTGCGGGGTCGTTGATACCCGGATCACCGGGCGTGCTGCGGCGCGCTGCGCCATACGACGCCCCCATTCGTCATCGACGCAGATGACGGAGCGGTCGGCGGCTTGGGGCCCGTCGAAAAGCAGGGCCTTGGCCTCAAAGTAATCTTCCATCGTCGGGTGGAAGTCCAGGTGATCCTGGCTCAGGTTCGTAAAACCACCCACGTCGAAGCGCGTTCCCTGGACTCGTCCTAAAGATAGCGCGTGGGAGGAGACCTCCATCACCACGTGTGTAACTCCCTCGGACACCATGCGTGCAAAAAGCTCCTGCAAGGTCGGCGCCTCCGGGGTGGTCAGGGAAGTCGGAACCGGCTCCCGGTTAATACGGGTACCCGTCGTACCAATGAGACCCACCGAATAGCCCGCGTGCAAGAGGCCTGCTTCGAGGAGGTAACTCGTGGTGGTTTTGCCTGAGGTACCCGTCACCCCGAGGATGGTGAGTTTCTGCGTGGGGTGACTATAAATCTCCGCGGACACGGCTCCGAGGATGGCGCGGATATCCTCCACCACAAGAAGCGGCCGCTTCTCTCCGGCGTCGTTGAGGATGCGCTTACCTTCGGCGTCGGTGAGAATGGCTGCGGCCTCTGTGTCGGCGGCAAAGCGCGCGCCGTGAACTCGTGTGCCCGGAAGCGCCGCGAACAGGCCACCGGGCGGCAGTGCCGCCGAGTTCAGTCCACATGAGCTAACGCTAGTCGAGGCATCCCCGATCACTGTGCCCCCAGAAATCTCTGCTAGGCGCTTCAGGGTGGTGCTGGTGGTCACGGTGATTCCTCTTCTCTGTTTCTCTGTCTCTAGGTTTTCGATATGTGCTTTTCGGTGGCAGAGTTAACTACTCGGCGCGCAAGGTCAGTTGCGGTGCTGGCGGGGAGGGCGGGATATTGTCGCGGTCAAGGAGCCAGGATGCGATATCGCTGAAAACAGGGGCTGCGGATTGGCCGCCGGAGCCGTCGTCGTTGACACCGGATTCCGGCTCATCGAGCATGACGGCGACGACGAAGCGGGGGTCGTCGGCAGGCGCAATGCCCGCAAACGTGATCCAGTATTTGGAATTGGAATAAGACCCAGTGTCCTCATCGACTTTCTGCGCGGTACCGGTCTTGCCGGAGAGCTGATAGCCCTCGATGTTGGCGTTGCCAGCGGTACCGTTGTTCAGACCCTGCGGATCATCCTGGAAGACCGCTCGGAACATGTCGACGACGGTGCGTGCGGTTTCGGCGCTGACCACGCGGGTGGTCTCGGGCTCCTCCAGCTCTTCCTTCGTCCCGTCCGGCGCGGTAATCGAGTCAATGATGCGCGGCTCGATGCGCTCGCCGTCATTGGCGAGCGCCTGGTAAACAGACGCCAGCTGCAGGGCAGTCCATGACTGGCCCTGGCCAATGGGCAGGTTAGCGAAGGTACCGCCGGACCACTGCGAACGATCGGGAACCAGCCCTGGGGACTCGTTGGGCAGCTCGATGCCGGAGGTCTGCCCAAGACCGAACTTCTTCAGGTAGTCGGCGTATTTATCTTGACCAAGTCGATCCGCCAGCATCAGCGTGCCCACGTTCGATGACTTACCGAAGACGCCAGTCGTGGTGTAGGGCTCGACATCGTGAGGCCATGCGTCATTAACAGTCACGCCGGCCATGTCGATGGAGCCGGGCACCTGCAAAACCTCATCCGGGTCAGTCAAACCCTCTTCGATGGTCGCGGCAGCAGTAATGATCTTCGCCACCGAGCCGGGCTCGAAGGGGTGCGAGACTGCCAGGTTGTCGAAGGTCTTGTCCTTCTGGAGCTGCTTTTCGATGTCCTTGTTCGGATCAACCGTCCCAGTATTCGCCATGGCTAAGACCTGTCCGGTAGCGGCATCCAGCACGACCGCCTCAGCGCTTTTCGCCTTCGAGTTGGCCTTTGCTTTTTCCAGCTTCTGCTGCACGTAGGTCTGTAGGTCAAGATCCAGCGTCAACGTGACATTCTTGCCGTCAGTGGTGGGTACCTGATCGCGGAGGCTACCAGGAATCACCTGGCCATTGGCCGAAACGTCCTCAGTGGAGCTGCCATCAATACCTGTGAGGGTGGTATCACCGGAGGCTTCGAAACCGAACTGGCCTTGGCCGTCCATGGAAACCTTGCCGATGACGTTCTCCGCGATCGAACCATTCGGATACTGACGGATCTGCTGCTCATCGGCGGCAAGGCCGTGGTATTCCTCGGAAATGGCTACCGCGACATCCGGGTCGACATTGCGCACGAGAACCTCATACTGGGTGTCGGCGCGGAGCTTGTCCATAATCTGCTCCGGCTCCACGTCGCCGGCATCGATTCCGGCATCCTTCAGCTTGCTCGGAATCCCCTTCGACATTTCGGTGAGCCGCTCGGTCACTTTGTTATCTAGGTAGGAATTCTTCGCGTCGGGAGCTAAGGACTCATACTCGGCCTCGCCGGTTGCCTTCTGATCTTCCTGTTCACGAAGCTCATCGCGCAGGCGAGTCGGCGAAACGGTCAATGAGCGGGCACGCATGGTGTAGGCCAAGCGCTGACCATCGCGCGCAAGGATTTCACCACGCCCGGCGGTGTCGACGTACACGCGGGTTCGCTGCGCTGCCGCCTTCGCTGCCAGGTCTGGACCCCACACAATCTGCACCCAGGCGAGGCGCCCCATCCAGGCCAGCATGATGACGAGCAACACCGCCGCAATGACGTGAACGCGCTCGCGCATCGTCTTTTGTTGGCTCAGGAAAGGCTTGCCGGTACGTGAATTCCGGGAGCGCGTCGCGGGAACGACGCGGTCGGCGTCGTAGCGCTGCCGTGGTTGGTGAGAGGCACCGCGTGGCTGAGTGGCACGGGCGGCGGGAGCCCGCCTCGGGCGCCGGCCACCGGAGTGTGGTGGGGTCACACGTCACCTTTCTGTCTGCAGCGAGGGTAGGTAAGTAAACAGTTGAATGTCTTGCCCCACGCTTGGCGCGGGGTCGAGATAGTCTCATCCCGAATTGTGCCCTATTATCGCCGCCTGCCCACGCAGGCACGCGCGAAGCGCGAGGGGGATTCTATCCCCGCGCCGCGTAGGGAGCCTGGGCCGGAATATCCGGCAGCTCAACGTTCTCCTCCCCTGGCTGGCCGCCTTCGGGGCTATCCTCCGAATGCGCGTCGTTGGAAGCGGCGCCTCCACGTTCGCGGTTGCGCTCGCTAAGCGTCGGGCGGGCGTTGAGATTGTCGGACATGTTGGCCGTCGCGTTCGGGTCACTGGAAGCCTGCCCCGGGCGGACTGGCTCACCGTTGACATCGATGACCGATTCCATATCCGGGGTTGCCTCGCGCTTGTGCTCGATGTTGCCTTCCGGACCGACTTCCACAACGCCCGGCTGGACCGGGATACCCATCTTGGCCTCGTGGGCGCGGCGAGCGACATCCGAGGCCGAGCGAACATTCTCCAGGTCTCGGTTCAGGGTTTCCAGCTGGTTATCCAGCGTGGATTCCTGGGCGGTGAGCTCCTGAATCTTGAAGGTCTGGGAGGTGGACAAGCCCGACAACCACATGGCTGCGGCCACACCCGTAATAAGCAGAGCAATGGCGATGAAGGACAAACGCGCGAAGAGGCCATTCACCCGCGTGGGCTGCGCTACACGACGCCCACGATTGCTCACGACCTGCTTCGAACCAAGGCGGCTTCCCCGCAGGCCGGAGCCAACGCGGCGAGTAGGAACGGTGCCGCGGTGCGGGGTGCGGCTCGGCAGCGGGGTGGTACGGCGCCCCCGTTCAAGCAGCGCGGTTCCCTGGCCCGTGGCATCGGCTCCGGTGGTGAAATCGCGGCTTGCGCCCATGGTGTGGGTCCTCTCGTGGTCGCGGCGGTGGGTTGCCTGTGCGGTACGGTCTCTCAGCGTCATGGCCTACCTCCCGGTTCATGAAAAGACGGCGTCCCCTCAAGGCGTTCGAGCGCGCGTACACGGACGGAAGCCGCCCGCGGGTTCTCCGCGATCTCTTCCTGGCTCGCCTTTTCCGCACCCCGAGTCACCACGGAATAGTGCGCCGCGGTCCCAGGCAGATCCATGGGCAGGCCCGCTGGGGTGGTCGAGGTGCTGAGCTTGGTGAAAGCATGCTTGACAATGCGGTCTTCGAGCGACTGGTAGCTCATAAACACCGCGCGTCCGCCAATGGACAAGGCATCCGTAATCACAGGGATGACCTGCTCAATAGCCTCAAGCTCGCGGTTGACCTCAACGCGCAGCGCCTGGAAGGTTCGCTTCGCTGGGTGACCACCAGTGCGGCGCGTTGCTGCGGGGATGGTGGCGTACAACAAGTCGACCAAGCGCGCGGAGTTGCCAAAAGGCTCCTTTTCCCTTTCCCGCAGAACTGCGGAGGCGATTTTGCCGGCGAAACGCTCATCGCCGTAGGTTTTCAGAATGCGGGCGAGGTCTCCGTGACTATAAGTATTGAGAATGTCTGCGGCGGTCATTCCCTGACGTGGGTCCATGCGCATATCCAACGGGGCGTCAGTCTTGTATGCAAAACCGCGATCGACCTGATCCAGCTGCATGGAGGACACTCCAAGGTCAAATAGCGCCCCGGCTATGCCGTGCTCCCGCGCGATGGAAAAGACCTCGCTTTCCCCCTCCGCGATGGCACTGCCCACCTCATCGAAACGCGCATTGACGCCCACGAAACGGTCGGCGAAGGGGCTGAGACGTCGAGAAGCACTGCTCAAAGAGGCAGAGTCACGGTCCACGCCAATGATGCGCACGGAGGGGAAGGTGGTGAGAAAGTATTCGCTGTGGCCACCGGCACCCAAGGTGCCGTCAACGATGACGGCATTCTCCCCTGCCGCTTCGATAGCTGGGGCGAGCAACTGGGCCATGCGCGCACGCATGACGGGGACATGGCCGTGGTTCTCGCTCACGTCGTAGTTGATGGTGCCGTCGTGCTCCACAGTTGCTGTCCCCCTTTCCGTTCAGGCGCTTAATGCTGCGGTCTGATGTTCTCGATAGAAAAGCGAGTGCGTATAGGGCCCTGTCCGAGGAAGGGTTCTGATGTCGGGGAAGTACACCAGCTCATCCTCCTCGGACAGAGTCCGTACACGCACTCTTGGTGCGCCGGAGCTGCTTT
Source organism: Corynebacterium aurimucosum ATCC 700975 (assembly GCF_000022905.1). Classification (NCBI taxonomy): domain Bacteria; kingdom Bacillati; phylum Actinomycetota; class Actinomycetes; order Mycobacteriales; family Corynebacteriaceae; genus Corynebacterium; species Corynebacterium aurimucosum. The sequence continues at coordinate 1,854,609 of NC_012590.1, forward strand.
AGAGCAGCCCGGCAAGTACGTCATCGGCGTCTGCCGCCGAGTAAGCGTCTTCAGTTTGCGCCTGGTATTCAGCCCACGCGGCTGCGTCCCAGATTTCGAGGAAGTCGACCGACCCCACGACCACGCATTCCTTTGTCAGGTTTGCATACTCACGGTGGCCTGCTGACAGCGTGATACGCCCGTGCCCATCGGGGCGCTGCTCGTCCGCACTCGCTGCCAAGTTACGGATGAACGCACGCGCGTCCGGGTTGGTGCGGGACACAGCCGCCGCTTTCCTAGCTCGTGCCGCGAATTCCTCCCGCGGGTATACCGCAAGCGAATGGTCCTGACCCTTGGTAACCATGAGGCCACCGGCCAGCTCTTCGCGAAACTTCGCTGGAAGCGTGAGCCGCCCTTTGTCATCGAGCTTGGGAGTGTAGGTGCCGAGAAACATCCCCGGGTCCACCTTCCTGTCACTCGAAAACTCCGGATTCCTCTCGCGACAAGAGAACAACTCTCCTCCGCTGCGCCCCACTCTACCCCACTTTCCCCCACCGCCCACACCTTTAACGCCCCTCATCCTCGCGTGTCACGATATACATGCAGTTAGATGGGCGTTTTTTCGGTGGGAAGTTTTCCCAGCACGCCCTTGACATACCCCCTAAGCACGCGCTTAATCCCACTATTCACACCTGCAACTTTCACCCCTTTAGGGAGATTCCTCACCCCACCCCCCATAATCCTGCGGTTTATACGCGTATCGCCCGCTACCAGGCACCCCACGCCCCACCGCCCCACCAACCCGCTCGAATCAGGTGGGGGAAAGTGGGAGATCTGGGGGAACTGCCCAGAAAGCCGCTTCCCGCACCGACATTTTTAGAAACATAGTGTTGCCATGATAGAAACAGAATGTTTCTATCCCGCGTTTGGCGGGGATAGTGCTCCAGCAGATTCCCACCCACTAGGAAGATCCACCATGTATCTAGCTTGGCGCGAGATGCTCTTCGCGCGTACCCGATTCCTCCTCATGGGCGTTGTCCTCGCCCTGATGTCCATGCTCGTCGTCATCATCTCCGGCCTCACCGCAGGTTTGGTCAACGACGGAGTCTCCGGACTGAAGGCCATGGACAGCGACGTCGTCGCCTTCGCCGACGGCACCCAAAAGGACTCCGCCTTCACCCGCTCCGTAGTCGATGCCTCCGCCGCCGAATCCTTCGCCCACCTCGATGGCGTAGACCAGGCCGCCCCTCTGGGCTTGACCATTGCCAATGCCCATAACCAAAAGGGCACGGCAGTGGATTTGACTCTCTTGGGAGTAGAACCCGATTCCTTCCTCGCCCCAGCTGGGCTCCCCGCCATCGACACCACGCGGGTCGACGGCCAACCCAGCAACACCAAGCACGACATCATCGCCTCCTCCACCCTGCAGGATGAGGGCATCGAAGTCGGCGACACGATCACCCTTGACCGCCTGGATATCCCGCTCAACGTCATTGGTTTTAGCGATAACCAGCGCACCTTCGGTCACGTGGACGTGGCTTACCTGCCTCTGGATATCTGGCAGGAAATCCATGCCGGCGGGCGCCACGGCGAAGCCGTGAACTCGGACGCTTATGACGAAGCCTCCGTCATCGTCGCCCGCACCACAGTCAAGCCCGACACCGAAGCCCTCACAGAGCAGTCCGGACTCGACGTGCGCACCCTCAAGGAAAGCTTCGACTCCTCCCCCGGCTACACCGCTGAGATGATGACCTTATCCATGATTACGTGGTTCCTCTACGTCATCGCCGCGCTCGTCACTGGCGCTTTCTTCCTCGTCTGGACCATCCAGCGTGCAGGCAATATCGCCACTCTTCGCGCGATGGGCGCGACCAAGGGCTTCCTGTTGCGCGATAGCCTCGGCCAGGCAGTTGTCATCCTCGTCTTGTCCATCCTGGCGGGCGCACTGGTGGCGGTCGGCTTGGGCAGCCTCTTGGAGCAGACCGCGATGCCTTATGCCACCGAATTCAGCTCTGTCATCAGTGGCGGCCTCATCCTCTTCGTCACCGGATTGCTTGGCGCTTTCATCGCCGTCGTCCGTGTTACCCGAACCAACCCCCTCGCTGCCCTAGGAGAAAACCGATGAGCCCAGCTTTAGAACTGCACGACGTCACCGTCAGCTACACCGATGGCGACTCGCAAGTGAAGGCACTCGATTCCGTCAACCTCAGCATCGATCCCGGTGAATTCGTAGCCGTGGTCGGCCCATCCGGCTCTGGAAAGTCCACGCTGCTCGCTGTTGCGGGTGCTTTGACGACACCCGATTCCGGCAAGGTCTTGGTCGCAGACGAAGATATCGTGCCGCTAGGCGACGCCCAACTGGCCAAGATTCGTCGCAACCACATCGGCTTTGTCTTCCAGTCCACCGGTAACCTTCCCTCCGCTCTGACAGCAGAGGAACAAATCGAGCTGGCCACCAAGGTCATCGGCAAGACTGGGCGCTACTCCAGTGCCGAGCTGCTCGACAAGGTCGGTATGAAGCATCGGGCGAAGCACCGTCCAGGAAGCTTGTCCGGCGGTGAGCGCCAGCGCGTCGGCATCGCCCGCGCGCTCGTGGGCGATCCCCAGGTGCTGCTTGTCGACGAGCCCACTGCCGCCCTCGATCGCGCACGCTCCCAAGAAATCGTGGCACTGTTGGCAAAAGAATGTCACGACTTTAACGTCGCGGGTGTCATGGTCACTCACGACTATGAAGTCCTTGAGCACTGCGACAAGGTCTATGAGATGGTCGACGGCCGCTTGACGCCTGCCGCCAACTCAGCCTCGGAGTAGGAAAAGAATGCGCAGCTTAACGTAGAATTACGCGCATGCCGAAGATCACTGAAACGACAGTAGCCGAGCACCGCGCCGTCCAGCACCGCGCGGTACTGGAGGCTGCCGAGAGGTTGATCGTCCACAACCATGGTGCGGTACCGACCTTGGCCGAGGTAGCTGCGGAGGTTGGGCTTGCTCGCCCCAGTGTCTATCGATATGTGTCTTCTCAACACGATTTACTGGTGCAGCTTCTCATCCAGGCCACACAGGTGTGGAATGAACAGCTCGAGGCAGCCATGAAGGTGGCTCCCCCTGAGCCCACGAAGCGCCTCCGCGCCTATGTGGACGCCACACTCGAGCTCTTCGTTCATGGCACCCACGGCCATCTGATAACCGCCGCTCAGCACTTCCCCCAGGCTTTTGCTGACGAAGAAGTGCAGCGCTCACATGGCGGCTTCGCCTCCATCGTTGATGCGTTCTGCCCCGACGTTTCCGCGGTAGACATTTCGCTGCTCAACGCAGCCATCCTTCGCGCGTCGGAGCTAGCGGAGCGATCTCCGGAGCAGCTCGCTAGCGCGACACAGACTCTTTATGCAATGGCCGATGCTATTGTGGCCCCGCCCTCCTCCGCGGATTAGAGCAGACCCGGACAGATAAGACCGACTAAGAACATCAAAGAACAAAACAGCCCTCCGCGAATTAACGCGGAGGGCTGCGAGGCGAGAGTACAGCTATCTGTACAACGCCCATGAGCGTTTTATTAGCGCCTAGCGTTCCTCAAAGCGACGGCGGAAATTATCTTCCAAGCGGTTTCCAACGCCGCTGCCGTCCCTCTTGGATTGCTTGCCGCGCCCGCACGCAGGGGCCTGCGCGCCGACTGCAACCAGAGAATCTTCAGACTTTCCGCGCAGCATCCAGACACCGGAGCCGAACATAACGAGGAAGCCAAGGACGGAGAGGCTGACAAACCACAGAGATTGCTGAGCCAACGCGATACCGCCCACCATCATGCAGAGGCCAACAACAATCAAGGCCACTCCGCGGAGGGTGATGGCACCCGAGCTTCCGCCGAAAGAAGTTTCACCGGACACAGACGCGCCAAAATCAGGATCATTGGCCAGCAACGACTGTTCAATTTCACGCAGCGCTTGCTGTTCGTGCTCAGAAAGGGCCACAGCGTCCTCCGTAATGGGTTGGGGTTTAGATAGTAATACTGGGAATGTGGGTTACTACCTCTATAACGTCAAGGATAGCGAGATAGTTCCCACAAAGACAGTCCATAATTTGGCCGCACTACCCCCCTCACTGCCTATGACCCCGGCCCCAGCCTTAGGCCGCCATTGCCCCGAAGCCCAGCTCGGACTCAGTCGCATCCACATAACGTGCGGCAAGCGCTAAGTACTGATAAACCGAATCCGGCTCAGGAACCGGATCTAGCCCAGAGGCCACACGTGAGCGCACACGGGAGTACTCCTTAAACTCCTCTGCCCACTGGGCATCAGCCGGGCCAATGAGAGCCACCTGCTCCCAGGCGGAAGTAGGCAAGCGCCGGCGACGTGACACGGTGGACGCTGCCACACGTGCTCCGGCTGCACGTAGCGAGGCACGGTAAGCCATTTCCAATGCATCCGCAAAGCTCCCCTCCGCCGCGCTACTCCGTGCATCCGCTAAGAGGTCTAGTGCTTGGCTCACGAAACGATCCCGCTGCACCCGCTGCATAGCCTCACGGTTCCGGCTGCGGGCCGCCGCTGTTGCTGAGATTACCTGTGCCATGTCCTCTCCCCCTTGGGCTTCTTCCTCAGTTTGTCAATAAAGACTGTGCTGTTGATGCTGTTGATTTTCTGCTGTTGTTCGTTGTTGCGATTCACCTTAAATCCACCTTCCTACATCCACCTCTAATTTTAGAGCAGGTGTTCGAATTTAACAATAGTTTCAAAGCATTTTTTCGATTGTTCTCGAACACTCGCACCACGGCGTTTGATGGAAGTTTTTCCGAGTGCTTTCACATACCGCGAGAATCTGTTGTTATTAGACATGTGAGTTACACGCTGCGCCGCTTAAGCCCCCAAGAGTTCGCCATTGCCCTCCCGCACTTGGTAGATATCTACATTGCGGCGATGGATTACAACCCCTCGGTGCGCGCGGGGTCCATCTCGCGGTGGCGCGCAGATCTCATACGCCCAGGGTTTTCCTGCGTTGTGGCCACCGATGAATATGGCATCGCCGGCTTTGCCTACGGCTTCCTAGGCACCCCCGATACCTGGTGGGATAAGCAGCTCCGCCGTGCACTCGCCACCAGTAGCGGCCCCACCCCAGAGCAAGAAGAGATTCTCCACAATTACTTCGAGCTGGCAGAGATCCATGTGCTCCCCGCGAAACAAGGCCACGGCCTGGGCCGCGCTTTGCCAGAAGCCTTGGCCTGGAATCTTCCCGCTCGCTATATTTTGCTCTCCACACCGGAAGTTCCCAATGAAGCCAACTCTGCCTTTGGTCTCTACCGCAAAATGGGCTTTGGCGATTTCCTGCGCGATCTCCATTACCCCGCTGATTCCCGCCCCTTCGCAATCCTGCAGTCTACTGTGCCGCTCGCACCAACCGACACCACTTAACCTGGCGCCTTAACCCTGAACCAGCCCAGGTAAAGTGGCAAGCGTGACTACACCGCAGATACCTTCCTTGGACGAAATTCCCGCAGCCGTACGCGAGGAGCTCGCGCTTTTTCTAGACCGCCAGCGTGATGCCATCGCATCCATCGGAGCTCCGGTGACCAACGCGATTTCCTATTTGGAATCTTTCGTGCTGGATGGCGGAAAGCGCATCCGCCCCCTCTACGCGTGGGCAGGTTTTATCGGCGCACGCGGACTCGAGGGAACAGAGTCCCCACAGGCTATGCTCCGCGCAGCTACATCCTTAGAGTTCATCCAAGCCTGCGCTCTGATCCACGATGACATCGTGGATGCCTCCGATACCCGGCGCGGTAACCCTACCGTTCACCGTGGCGTAGCAGCCCGCCACCGCGAGCTCGGGTTCCACGGCGATGCTGATTTCTTCGGCCAGTCCCTCGCCATCCTGGTGGGTGACATGGCCTTGGTCTGGGCGGAAGACATGCTCCAGGACTCCGGACTTAGCCCTGAGGCACTCGCACGCGCCCGCGCACCTTGGCGCGCTATGCGCCGCGAGGTAATCGGCGGGCAGATGCTGGATATCTGCCTCGAAGCGGAAGGTTCTGAGGACGCCACGTTGGCTGATTCCGTCAACCGTTTCAAGACCGCCGCCTACACCATCGAGCGCCCCCTACACTTGGGCGCAGCCATAGCGGGCGCCCCCGAAAAACTCGTGGCTGCTTTCCGCGGCTACGGCCAAGACATCGGGGTTGCCTTCCAGCTGCGCGATGATTTGTTGGGGGTCTTCGGTGACCCCGCCGTGACCGGCAAGCCCGCCGGTGATGATCTGCGCGAGGGCAAGCGCACAGTCCTTTTGTCCTTGGCACTGCAGCGCGCGGATGCTTCCGATCCCGCCGCGGCTGCGGAATTGCGTCGCCTCATCGGTCAGACAGAGGATCCCTCAGAGATTGCACGCATGGCGCAGATTATTGCGGCTTCGGGTGCACCGGATGTCGTCGAGCAGCGCATCAACGATCTCACGCGCTCGGGCCTTGACCACCTCCACAATGCTCAGGTCTCCCCCGAAGTTACGGAGACTCTCGAAGAACTGGCCCACAAGTCCACGGCCCGCCGGATGTAGCATGGCTCGTCCCACAACCACGCGCGTGCCCCTGCGCATTCCCCATCCCCTGCCTCTGGGCATCATCGCCGCTGTCGTGCTGGCACTCGCCTCTTTCTCCGGCGGCGCTACCCGCAACCGCGGTGGCTTCCTTGAGGCGCTCAATATCGGCTTTCTAGCTTATGGCCATGGCCGCAACATCGGCATGGTCCTCTATTGGGTTGGCCTTTTCGGATTGGTTGCCGCATGGGTTTTGGCCGGCCGCTACTTCATTGCCCCGCAGTTGAAGAACCCACAACCAGACGGCGCACTGGCCGATATTCGCCGGATGCTGCTGTGCTGGGTTGCTCCTTTATTGTGTGCAGCACCGCTGGCTTCTCGCGATGTGTATTCCTATCTCATGCAAGGCGCGATGGTGCGTGATGGCTTCGACCCTTATGTCGAAGGCGCGGCGGTAAATCCTGGGCCCTTCCTCTTGGAGGTCTCCCACGACTGGCGCAACACCACCACTCCTTATGGCCCATTGCACCTGTGGATGGGCAATGGTGTAACCCAGCTGGTAGGAGAAAACGTCGCCGCGGGCATCATCGTCTACAAGGCGATATCGGTCCTCGGCTTTGCCGCCATCGCCTGGTCAATTCCGCGTTTGGCGCGCGGCATCGGGGGTGATCCTGCCCTCGCGCTCTGGCTGGGCGTAGCGAATCCGGTGATGCTCTTGCACCTCATCGGCGGCATGCATAATGAATCCATCATGGTGGGACTGGTTTCGCTGAGTCTGCTTGCCGCAGTGCACCACAAGTTCCATGCTAGCCTCCTCCTGGTTGGCGTGGCGGTCTCGCTCAAGGCAACCGCCATTTTCGCCGCACCGTTTATCGTGTGGCTCATGCTGCACCACTGGGCCCCGAAGGGGACGAAGCCCATCAAACGCTTCGGAGTCTTCCTCCTGTCCGGCTTCCTTGCCGTGCTGGAGGTCGCGCTGGCGGTGGCGGCGATTACGTGGGCGTCGGGAAGCTCGTGGGGCTGGTTGTCACAAATCAGCGGCAATTCCAAGGTCATCAACCCCCTAGCCGGCCCTACCCTGCTCGCTGACATCCTCGTGCCGCTCATCCAGGTCTTCTCCCCCGATACCACCTATAACGGTGTGCTCACCGTGCTGCGCTCGGCCGCGATGATCCTCATGCTCCTCGGCCTCGTCCTCGTATGGTGGTGGGGCCGCACGGGCGTGCGCCGGGCTATCGCTGCCACGGCCGCTGCTTACCAGGTGGCATTCGTCTTCAACTCTGTGACGCTCCCCTGGTACTACGCCTCCGTGCTTACGCTCATGGGAACGTTCCGCCCGCCATTGCCCTTGATCAAGCTCACCACCGGCGTGGCCATATTCATCGGCGTCGCCTTTGCCGGCGACGGTAACCACCAGCTTTATAACTGGTTCTGGGATATCGCCATGGTGGTCGTAGCTTGGTCAGCAACGCAGTGGATTTTCGATGGTGTTCCACGCACCACCGCGGCCCCGGAGCTCGATGAGGGTTCTAAAAGGCCGAAGCCTGTGCGCGCCGAATAACCTCGCGTGCTAGGTGCCCGTGCAGCGCGTCAATGGGGCGGCCTGGCAAGGAATCATCTTCGGTAAATAGGTGCGCCAGAATCTCATTGTCGCCCCATCCGTTGTCGGAGAGGACCGTAATCACTCCGGACACATGCTTGGAAATGACGCCTTTGGCGTTGAAGAACGCTTCCGGAACGAGGCGCTCTCCCTCGGCACTGCGCCACACAATGAACTTGCGCGCATTGAGGAGATCGAAGACGCGCGTGATCGGGAGATCGAGCCTCTCAGCAACCTCCTTCAGCGTCAGCAGCTTCTCCCCGGCGAGGAGCTGCGGCAGTTCTGGGTGCGGATTCTCGGTGTTTTTCTCAGACTTAGTCACGGACACAACTGTAGCCGGATCACACTTTGGGGCGCCGATCAGCCATACTGGAATCCATGACAAGGCTGAACGTGGGCGACATTCTTGAGGGACGCTACCGCATCGATCAGCCGATCGCTCGCGGCGGCATGTCCACCGTGTATCGCTGCGTGGACATGCGTTTGGGCCGCGCAGTGGCCGCCAAGGTGATGGATGAGCGCTATCACGACGATCCCGTCTTCGTCACCCGCTTCGAGCGCGAAGCCCGCGCGATGGCGCAGCTGAGCCATCCCAATCTCGTCGCCGTGCATGACTTTTCCGCGGATGGATTGCCCATCTATCTCATCATGGAGCTCATTACCGGAGGTACCTTGCGCGAGCTCCTTGCGGAACGCGGTCCCATGCCGCCGCATGCCGCAGCCGGCGTCATGCACTCCATGCTGGCCGGGCTCACCGAAGTCCACCACGCCGGCCTCGTGCACCGAGATATCAAGCCGGACAATGTTTTGATCACGGATAGCCATCGCGTCAAGGTCGGCGATTTCGGTCTGGTTCGCTCCGCTAAGGCGGAGCACGATAGTTCAGGCCAGATCGTCGGTACCGTCAGCTACCTCTCCCCCGAGCAAGTCACTGGCGCGGAAATCACGCCGGCTTCCGACGTGTACTCCGCAGGGATCGTGCTCTTTGAATTGTTAACCGGCACAGTCCCCTTCCACGGCGATACCCCGCTGGCGCACGCCACCGCGCGCGTGCACGAGGATGTGGTGGCGCCCTCCTCCCGCATCGAGGGCGTGCCCATGCTTTTCGACGCCCTCGTGGCCACCGCCACTGCACGCCAGCCAGCCGAGAGGTTCGCGGATGCCGGCGAATTCCTCGATGCCTTGGATGATGTCTCCTGCGAGCTACAGCTCCCGAAATTCACTGTCCCCATCCCGCGGAACTCGGCTGCCGCACGTACTGCTGCCGTGCCAACGGATTTTTCGGGCACGGACAATACCCGGGTCTTTGAAGCGACCTCAGCTATCCCCGCGCCCCAGCCCCCAACGCGGGAAACCCGGGTAGAGCCAGAGCCGCGCAACGATGCCTTCCTCCCGCCAGCCGCGCCTGTAGAGCCCCCGGCGCCCTCCCCTGCGGTGCCCGAGCCTTCTGCCCCCGTTCCCCCAGCCGGGGCCGAGGAAGAGCCGGAAGAACGGCCCTTGAGCAACCGCAGCGCGATTGCTCTCATTGGCTTCCTCGTCCTCGTCGGCCTCGCCACCTTGGCCGTCGCGGTGGCGGCCTGGTGGTTTGGCTCCGGAGAATACGGCACATGGCCGATTCTCTGGAGACCGTATTAGCCTGCGCAACTTCTAGTTGCGCAGCATCTCAGCGATAAGGAAGGACAGCTCCAGCGATTGCTGGGTGTTCAGGCGCGGGTCCACAGCGGACTCGTAGCGGCCCGGCAGATCCACATCCGTGATGTCCTCAGCGCCGCCAAGGCACTCGGTGACGTCCTCACCGGTGAACTCCAGGTGCACGCCGCCCGGGTGGGTGCCCAGCTCGCGGTGCACCTCGAAGAAGCCTTGGACCTCATCGACGATCTTGTCGAAGTGGCGGGTCTTGTAACCGTTCGATGCCGTGAAGGTATTGCCGTGCATCGGATCGGACTGCCACACAACCTTGTGGCCGGAGTCCTCCACTGCCTTGATGATCAGGGGCAGCACGGAGCGCACCTTATCGTGGCCCATACGGGCAATCATGGTGAGGCGGCCCGGCTCACGGTTCGGGTCAAGCTTCTCCGCATATTCCACTGCCTGCTCCGGCGTCACGCCAGGGCCAAGCTTGATGCCCACGGGGTTGCCAATGATGGAAGCAAAGGCCACGTGGAAGTCGTCGAGACCACGGGTACGCTCACCAATCCACAGCTGGTGTGCGGACAGGTCATAAAGCTTGGTTTCCCCGTTGAGATCCGTGCCCAGTCGGAGCATGGAACGCTCGTAGTCCTTCAGCAAGGCCTCGTGGGAGCAGTAAATCTCCGCCGAACGCAGGGTCTCGTCCGAAACCCCACAGGCGTTCATGAAGGCCAGGCCGTTCTCAATCTCATCCGCCAGCGCCTGGTAGCGTGCACCCGCCGGAGAGTTGGCCACGAATTCGCGGTTCCACTCATGGAGGCGGTACAGGTCTGCGGTTCCGGAGTGGGTCAGCGCGCGAACCAGGTTCATTGCCGCCGAGGAGTTCGCGTAGGCGCGGATCATGCGGGCGGGATCGTGGCGGCGGGACTCTTCGTTAGCTTCCACGCCGTTGACGATGTCACCGCGGTAGTTGTACAAGCCATTCGCGTCCAGATCAGAGGAGCGCGGCTTCGCGTACTGGCCGGCGATACGGCCCAGCTTCACCACTGGGGTGGACGCGCCGTAAGTCAACACCACGGCCATCTGTAGCAGCGTCTTGATGTTGCCGCGGATGTGCGGCTCAGTGTTGGATTCGAAGGTCTCCGCGCAATCGCCGCCCTGGAGAAGGAAGGCTTTGCCCAAGGCGACGTCGGCAAGCTTGCGCTTGAGATCCTCAACCTCCGGGGCCACGACGATAGGCGGTACGGATTCAAGAATCTTGCGGACGTTATCAGCCTGCAGCTGATCCCAGCCCGGCTGCTGCTTTGCCTCGCGGGAAATGACGTCTTGGAACTTCTCATTGATCCCCTCCGGCAGCGGCGGCAGATCAGGAAGCACTTCTTTGGGAATATCTACTGTCCAACTCACACCCAGTATTTAACCATCTTGGGCCTGTCACGCGTTAGTTAATGGTCTTTTCGGCTGCGGTATTAATTCACGTTTAATGTACGCGGTTGCCCCTCGTCAGCGGCAAATGCTGCTCGCAGACTCGAAACTTGGCCAGGTTATGGCGGGCGTCGACCAACGCATCATGGTTGCCATTGGGCACTGGAGGTAGTTTAGGGCGGCCGGCAAACTCCCAATACTGCTTCAGCTCCCGGGTATATCGCGGCATCCCCTTGGGCAAGCTGGCCATGTCTCCCCATAGTTGCGCGAGAACAACGTGGTCATAGGCTCCTACCCAAGCCCACAGCTCGATAGGCGTGGAATGCCGGCCCAAGAATTTCAAGAGCTCTTCGCGGATGGTCTCGCGCGATTTCCAGACTGGGTCTGCGGGGCTTGGTAATTTATCCAAGACGTTCTCCCGCACCCACGCATTAGCCTTCGCAGGATCGAAATCTGTGGATACCGCGTAGTACTCGCTTCCGTCTTCCCCGACAATTCCGATGGAGACCAGCTCAATGGTCGATCCGTCCTCAATGAATTCGGTGTCGTAGAAGTAGCGCACGCCCCGTATCCTAGTCTGCCGCCTATAGTCGCCTTAGCACTGGGGCCTATACTCAGCAGCGTGAAGAAAGCCCTTTCCTCTCCCCTTCTCCCCTTGTTCATAGTAGGGCTGGCCTCCGTGGCATGGATTATTCAGCCTGCGGCGTTGTTCAGCAGTGGCAGCATTGTGCCTTCCTACCACATTGACCTCGATGTTTATCGTGAGGGAGGACGCGCGCTGCTACACGGAGAGAATCTGTACGCCCAAAGCTATGTCCTCGACAACGGTTTTTCGCTGCCGTTCACGTACCCGCCTTTTGCCGCAGCGCTTTTCGCCATGGTGTCATGGCTACCGTTGTGGCCACTGTCCATTCTTCTCACTGCGGCATCGGTGGCAGCGCTCTGGGTCTGCCTCTACGCCGTCCTCTCTCGAAGCTGCACCACTCACAGGCCCGGTTGGTGGTCCTCGTGGGCATTGTGCGCCTGCTTGCTGACGGAGCCGATTACTGAGACACTCAGCTTCGGTCAAGTAAACCTCCTGTTGACCGCGGCAGTCATTGTGGATTGCCTGATACTGAGGCCCCGCAACCCATGGCGTGGAATTCTGACAGGCGCAGCTATCGCTATCAAGCTCACCCCCGCGGTCTTCCTCGCCGTGTTTTTCGTTCGCCGCGACTGGCACGCTCTTGCCACGGCGGTGGGGGCTTTTGTTGCCTGCGGCGTGGTGGGCTACCTCGCCTCCCCAGCGAGCTCCGCGGTGTATTGGACCGATACCATCCGGGATTCCTCCCGCATCGGTGGGCTGGCCTACTCGAGCAATCAATCACTCCGGGGCGTGCTCAGCCGCGTCATTCCTGAGCAGACAACAGCCCTCTGGATTATCGGGTGCCTCATCATCGTGGCGACGTTGTGGTGGGTCATGGAGCGCACATCCTCAGAGATTGAGCTTCTGCTGCTGGCCTCGTCGGCAGCGCTGCTGTGTTCACCTGTCTCGTGGTCGCACCACTTCACGTGGCTGTGCTTGGCAGCGGTGTATCTGACTGCCCGCCGCCGCTGGTTCATTGCCGGCCTCACATGGCTGGTTCTGGTAGCGCGCGGTCACTGGCTTGTCCCCCACGGCGAGCAACTGGAACTGACGTGGTCGTGGTGGCAGCAGATTCCGGGCAATGACTACTTCTTGCTTGTCGTATTCTTCGTTGCGTTGAGCTGCTGGCTCAAGCTCACGCCTGCGGAGAAAGGTTCCTTCTTCCGCCGACTGGCACCGATCGGCGGTGGGGTCAGCGTCCAGCCCAAGACGGGCACCTTGCCTAGGGCCCATAGAGCCAAGGACGCAACAGCGCAATAGAGCACGCACATGCTGAGCCAGAACCAGGTGTTTTCCAGTGGCCATTGACCCGCCAGGGTGACCTCCCGCGGGTGGAGCGCCATGGGGTAACTATAAAGAACCGTCAAGCCAATGGGGTGCCCCAGGTAGATGGGCAGCGTGTGCGAACCGATAAAACGCAGGCCAGTGGACAGGACCGGAATATAAGACACCGCTACCGCCACCGCGATTCCAACCGGAACCTCGAAGAACTGCTCTACCATGCGGACGAGGATGTGAACGTCATCCCGCACCAGCGCCTCCGCGCCAGGTAGCAGCCAGGTGACATCGACTTCCCCTGCGTAGTTATCCCACGCGCGGCGGATGAAAAATCCGATGGCATAGGCCACGGTCATCCCGGAATATGCCCAGAAGCTACGGTGATCCCACGTTCCCCTAAACGGTGCCTCGATGGCGGCGGCGAATGCGGCAATGGCATCCCGGAAATAAGCAGCACCAACGAATACTGGGAGGAACATGATGGCTTTTGCAATCGAGGTGTACTGCGCCTGCCAAGCGATGAACAGAATCGGGGTAAAGCTCAACGCCATCGCTGCCCACCCGGGCAGCTTGCGTACGCACCAGAGGAAGATATTGAACAGAATCAGCGCGTGCAGGAACCAAGCCATGGAATGCCCCACTAGGAGGCTCGCGGCCATCTGATCAACATCGAAAATAGGATCCCCGAATACCCAGTGATACTCCACGCGCTTAGTCTGCTGCTCCACGAGCACCCACACCACATAAGGCACGAGGAAGTACCACAGGCGGCGCGTGAAAAGCTCCGCAAAGCTGAAGCGAAACACCTTTTGCGCGAAGAAGCCGCTCACCAAAAAGAACAAAGGCAAGCGCAAGGGGTCCAGCCACACGTTAAAGGCAGCCAGCCACGTGTCCTTGGATTCCGGAACCGTGAGCGTAATGTGCAACAGCACGACGCCCAGGATGGAGATCCCCTTTGCTACATCGGGCCAAGCTAATCGCTGTTTGGGGGAGGAAGTCACTGATTACCGCGCCTCCGAACCGGGCTCGGCCCCTTCCGGGTAGCCGTGTCCGGCTTGCAGAGAAGCCTTGACATCAGAGGCGTAGACGTCGACATAAGGTTCGCCCGTCAACTCCGAGAGTTGCTTCATCACGTAATCCGTAAAGGCCCGCGCGGTGGCGTGATCCTGCGGGTCGAGGTTGCGCTCAGCGGCCCATACTCGGGGGTCGATGGGCTCTCCCACGCGCATGCCGACGCGAACCGGGCGCGGAATCCACGAACCGATCGGGTTGGCCTTCCGAGTATTGATCATGGCGATGGGAATGACCTTCTCACCCGTAGTCAGCGCGATGCGCGCCATGCCGGTGCGCCCCTTGTAGATACGCCCATCAGGTGAGCGAGTTCCCTCCGGGTAGATGCCAAAAAGATCTCCGCGGCCGATAATGCGCTCCGCGCTCGCCAGCATCGCGTCACTGGCTTCCTTGTTGACGCGGTCAATCGGCACCTGCCCAACCGAGCTAAAGAACCACTTTTGCAGGCGGCCGACGAAGCCGGGGGTGGTGAAATACTCGCTCTTTGCCAAGAAGGTAATCTGCCGCGGGCACAGAAGCGGGAAGTAGAAAGAGTCCATCACCGCTTGGTGGGAGGAGGCCAAGATAGCCGAGCCGGACTCCGGGATGCGATCCATTCCTTCGGACCATGGGCGGTTCCACACTCGTAGGGCCGGGCCGAAAAAGATGTGCTTGAAGGCCCAGTACCACTTGTTTCGCATCGCTTATAGTCCTATCTGTATGTGCCGAACAGGCGGTGCTGCCCGGTGAAAGAAAAATGTGCGGTGTTAACCTCGGTGCTCCTGGCGGGCGAGATCAGCGACTCCGATCATACCTGCCGCAGAACCCAACTTCGCAGTTGCGACTCGGGCCAGGGGCCTGTGACCGGCCCCGACAATCTGGCTAGCCATAGATTCCCGCGCCCGATCCAGGTAAAGATCCGCGTCCTGGGACACCCCGCCGCCGATCACAATCAGCTCTGGATCGAGTACATCCGCCACCATGGACAGCCCCCGCCCGAGCCACTGGCCGAAGTTCTCCATGACGGCCAAGCCCAGTGGATCACCCTGCCGAGCCGCAGCAGTGATCTCCTCGCCGGAGGGGTTTAGGGGAAGGGCGGTGTCATAGTCACCGCGCAAATCCGCGCAGGTATCCGGCAATGCGGTGCCGGAGGCGTAACGCTCGAGGCAACCACGCTTGCCGCAGGAGCACAGGCGCCCACCCGGTGACACAACAAGGTGCCCAAACTCTGGTGCGGTACCGAAAGCTCCTCGGTAGATTGTGCCGTCAGTAAAAAGCGTGGCACCAATGCCGGTTCCCACGGCAAAAAAGACCCAGTCCTTCGCGCCGCGCCCAGCGCCGAAGCGCCATTCCCCCCAAGCAGCCGAGTTAGCATCATGTTCTAGGCGAACCGGAACGTCCACACGGTTGCTGAGGATCTCGCGCACTGGGGCATCACGCCACGGCAAATGCGGTGCGAAACGAACGACTTCACACTCGGGATCCAAGAAGCCTGCGAGAGCAAGCCCCACGGCCTCGATGTCATGGGATGCGGCCAGGGTATCTACACAGCGCACGATGTCATCTTCGAGTGTTTGCGCATCCGTAGCGGTGGGCACACTCAGCGAATCCACAATCTCTCCGGAGGGATCAATCACCGCAGCACGCAGGTTGGTTCCACCGATATCGAACCCGATGGTGAGGCCAGCGTGGCCGCCTTCAGCGAAGGGAGTGTGTTCAAGCATGACTAGTAGGATATACCGCGGCCTGCCCACGATCACATTCAAGAACTTCACGCAATCGTGCGCCCATAATCTCCCACGTCCAATGCTCTTCCACGTGGCGACGCCCAGCTTCCCCCATACGGTGGGCGCCGGGGATGTCGCCAAGCAGCGTGCACAACGCCTGCTCAAGCTCCGGCACTGAGGAACCGCGCACGACAATGCCCGTCTCCGGCGTAACTGTCTCCGGCGCACCGCCGGAATCCCCCGCAACTACTGGCAGGCCCGCCGCCTGTGCCTCTAGGTAGACAATTCCCAGACCTTCGACGTCAAGGCCGCCACCCCGGGTGCGCGCCGGCATGGCAAACACGTCGGCTGCGTGGAGCGCCATACGCAATTCCGCCGTATCCCGCGCTTCCTGCACCACGGCGTCCGGGCAGTACAGGCGCGCAAGCTCACGCACAGTCGCCTCATAGCGACCGCGTCCGATGATGAGCAACTGGGCATCAGGAATTCGCGCGCGCACCTCCGGCAGTGCGCGCAGCAACTGGTCTTGACCTTTCCGCGGGACCAGTCGGGAGATGCAGACGATGACCGGACCTGGGCCTAGCCCGAAGTGCTCCCGTGCTGCTTGTTTCTCCTCCCTAGTAGCCGGGGTGAAATCCTCCAGGTTGACCGCTGAGGGCAGGTGCACCCACTGGGCACGGCTGCCGAACGCAGGCTCGAGCCTGTTGCGTGTGTATTCAGAGATATACGTGATCACATCGGCGTTCTGACCGATTCTGCGCAAGGCTTGCCGCGCCACGGGAAGCATGGACCACCCCACCTCATGTCCGTGTGTCGTTGCGACAATGCGGCTCGCCCCAGCCGCACGCGCGGACGGCGCCATAAGTGCCAGCGGAGCTGCAGCGCCAAACCAGACTGTCTCAATGTCGTGTTCACGAATGAGCTGCTGCATGCGACGTGCTGTGGTGGGCGTCGGCAACATAATGCTGCGCGGCCAGCGGACCACGGTATAGGGCAGCGTCGCGTCATGCTCCGCGGCAGCGGCCCTATCTTGGGTCGAGGCGAAGACCACAACATCCTGCGGGTTGAGGGTGGCTAGAAAATCTCGAAGATAGGACTGGATCCCGCCAATGGTGGGCGGGAAGTCATTGGTAACGAGGAGGATGCGCGCCATAACCTAGTATCGAACAGCGCCCTGGACGGGCATGGAATTAAGCGGCACCACGGCAACCGGTACACCGTAGGTTGAAGCGTGAACCACTTGACCATCACCGATGTACATTCCCACGTGAGTGACGCCGGGATAGTAACCCACGATGTCCCCTGGTTCCAGCTGATCCATCGGCACTGGGGTGCCACCGGCAAGCTGCGCCTGCGAGGTACGCGGAATGCTCTTGCCCATCTGTTGGTAGCTCCAGACCATGAGACCCGAACAGTCGAAGGTATCGGGACCAGTAGCGCCCCATCCATAGGGAGCGCCGATGCGGGTGAGAGCGGCTTCGACGGCGGCGGAGCCGGATCCATCAGCCAACGCGGCTAGGTCAAGATCGGAAGACCCACCGAAATGCTGGACCCACGCCTCCCGGGCTTCAGGGCTGAGACCATCAACGGTGGCTTCTAGTTCCTTCTGCTGTTCCTCCAGCTCGGCCTTTTCCTTGAGAACAGTATCCCGCTGCTCCTGCAATTCATCACGCTTGCGGCGGGCTTCCTCGGCAGCATCGAGAGCTTCCTGGTGCGCATCATCGGCGGCGGCAGAAGCAGCTATCATCGCATCTTCTTCACGTTTCGCGGCCTTGGACAAAGCACCCAGGTAGCCCATGCGCTCGACCGCGCTGGCAACATCATTGGCGTTAAGAGCAGCCGAGACCGAGGTCGATGCAGCATTCCTGCGATAACGCTTTTGTGCAAGCGCATCGATGCGTTCCTGTTGCGCAGCTACCGCCGCGGAAGCGTCTTCGGAACTGCGGTGCGCGTCCTCGGCCTTGCGGTCCAGCTCTTCAATGTTCTTCTCCGACTCGGCGAGCTCATCTTCAAGTCCTTTGACCTCTTCACCCTTGGCGGACACGCGCTGGGCGACGTCCGCCATACGCTCAATGAGGCCGGAGAGGTCTTCAGGATCCTGCGCTTGCGGGGCGCTTTCTTGCTGCTGCTCGGGAGAAACCTCCTGGGACACAGCGGATGGCGAAAGGACTACGACTGGAACCGTGCTCAAGGCAAGTGCAGCGACCGCACACGCAAGGCCACGACGCGACATGGATACCCCCGAAACTTAGAGAAGGTTAATAGCTGACTGAATTATACCCTCAGTCGAGCAAAAACATAACGGATACAAGAATAGCCGAACCCCTTCCCCACCCTCACCATCAACATGGCAAGAGCAGCGGAAGGGGTTAGGACGATTACCGCGTGCGCTTAGAAGCGAACTGCGGAGTGAATCGGCATGTAGTGCAGGGAGCGCTCGCCCACCGGGGTGCCGGAGTTCAGAGCGTCAATGATGGTGCCATTGCCGGTGTAGATGCCAACGTGGGATGCACCGGAGTAGTACACGATGATGTCGCCCGGCTGCAGCGCATCGAGGGACACCGGGGTACCGGCGGAAGCCTGCGCCTGGGAGGTACGCGGGATGGACACGCCAGCCTGCTGGTAAGCCCAGGAGGTCAGACCAGAGCAATCGAAGGCGCTCGGACCATTAGCGCCGTAGACGTACGGGGAACCAACTGCGGAGCGAGCGGCTGCGAGCACCTTCTCGCCAACAGACTGGGACGGTGCCGGGGCCGGGGCTGCGGCGGCCGGGGTCTCAACAGCAGCGGCGTAGCCGCCACCCTGGTTAGCCTTGAAAGCCGGGATGTAGCGGTCAACGTTCGGCAGCTGCTGGATGTTCGGGACGTTCTCCAGGCCGGCAACATCGAAGCGGATGTCGGTGTTCGGAACAACAACCTCGGCGGCGTTGGCGGCTGCCGGGGTGACAACTGCTGCGGTTGCTGCAATAGCAGCGGTAGATGCAATGCGACGGGTGTTCAGGTTGCCCTGACGACGGTGCTTAGCCACGAATTTAAACTCCAAATCTTCCTGCGCGCCTACTTTCTCCGCCAAGAAGACGAACCTTATGGTCACCTTCTCTACAACGCGGGCAAAAGCTCTGACCCAAGGGACGGGCCTAGCGTTCGACGATGACCCATTCCTGTAGAGCCATCTCCACTCGGCCCCCGAATTTTTAGGAGGGGCCAGACGCGGCGCTTAAATCTTCAGTTCGTATTGAGCACCGGTGATGTGTACACCGTGTCGGTAACTCAATGTCTCGAATAGGTTACGAAACCATCACAAGCGATGTCGAGCCAGAAACCCAAAACCGACTCCGTTACCGTCCTGTTATCAAATGGCAACCTAAACGACACAGTCCAAAATTCGTCCACTCCAATGCACCATAACTATCGCTGGAAGCATGGTCTGAGCAGCGATATTAGGGCCTCACGGGCGCGCCACGATCGCTAGACCATTGACACAATACGTCAACGAGAATGCTCCGCAAAACTCGCTATGTAACCTTCGTCACACCGCCGTAATGGGCTTTAACAAAAGCCCCATTTGACCCACCACCAACTCCACACTTGGGGCCCAAACGACACGAAGCGTAGGCAGCGATTCCAGCCACGGGACCTAGCAATCCGGTTGAAATCAACTACTAAGGACGCCCAAGACCTAAGAGAATCATGAATTCTGAAACTTGCCGCTTGTCTCAGTGATAACCCCCGCCTCTTCCCTCGAGGCTCTACCAATCGACGCTGGGGACTCAAGTAAGGGTAGCGGTCTCTCCGACAGAACAGATTAAGGAATAGAAAGAGGCTTAAGGGCCTTCTAGCCCTACTAGCACGCATCAGAGGCCCGCATAAGGGGCAAGAAAGAGAAAGAGTCCCGTCCAACGGGTGGACGAGACTCATTGCTCTATATATAGAACACGCTCTATCCGCGTCACTCGCACACGAACAGAAGAGGCCCCTACCCCACTTACATCGCGGAGAGCACAGCTTCAGGGAACTGACGCAACCGGAAGACCGCAAACACCCTTCGGGGACGGTCAGTCAAAGGCTAACGGGACTTCACCTAATACACCTCATTCCAATAAACGCTGAAAGCCCGTACCGCCTCCCTATTACACAGGAGGCGATACGGGCTCTGTGAGCGTGTTTCAGTGAGTGAAGGCGCTAGATGCGGTCATTCTCCTCGTCATCGCGACGGTTAGCCTCGTTGAGCTGACGGAACATCTCCGTCTCCTCAGCGTGGTTCTCGTGGCGAATCTCGTTGACGCGGGACACGATAGCCGGGTCATCGGTGGAGAAGATACCCTGCGTCTCGGAGTCAGCCAGACCAAGCTGGTTAAGCTGCTTCGGAACCTGGGCGCCAGCGTACTCAAGCGGAATCGGGTGACCGTGGTCATCGACCGGGCCGAGCGGTTGGTGAACCTCGATGAAGGCACCGTTCGGCAGCTGCTTGATAACGCCGGTCTCAATACCGTGCTCTAGCACCTCGCGGTCGGAGCGCTGCAGACCAACGCAGATGCGGTAGGTCATGAAATATGCAATCGGCGGCAGGACAATCAGACCGATACGGCCAACCCAGGTCATCGCATTCAGCGAGATCTGGAAGAAGTGTGCCACGTGGTCGTTACCACCAGACAGCGTAACCAGCAGGAAGAAGACGATGGCAGCTGCACCGATAGCGGAGCGAACCGGAACGTCACGCGGGCGCTGCAGGAGGTTGTGGTGAGCGTCGTCGCCCGTCAGCTTCTTCTCAATGAAGGGGTAGGCGAAGAGCAGAACGACCATCAGGCCACAGAGCAGTGCAACCCAGAACGCAGACGGAATGGTGTAGTTGCCGATGTAGAGCTCCCATGCCGGCATGACACGAGCAACACCGTCAGTCCACAGCATGTAGATATCCGGCTGGGAACCAGCAGAGACCTGGGACGGGTTGTACGGGCCAAGGTTCCAGATGGCGTTAATCGTCATCAGACCAGAGATGAGAGCCAGCACGCCAGCAACCATCATGCCCATGCCGATGGCCTTCGTAGCGAAGACCGGCATAATGCGAACACCAACAACGTTGTTCTCAGCGCGACCCGGTCCAGGGAATTGGGTGTGCTTCTGGAACCAGACCATGATGAGGTGAGCTGCGATAAGGCCCAGGATGATGCCCGGGATAACCAGCACGTGCAGGATGTAGAAGCGGTCCAGCATCAGGTCGGACGGAAAGTCACCACCGAAGATAGCCCAGTGCAGCCAGGTACCGATGATCGGCAGGCCCAGGATGATAGCGGACATGATTCGCAGACCAACACCGGAGAGCAGATCATCCGGAAGGGAGTAGCCGAGGAAGCCCTCGACCATGCCCAGCAGGATAAGCGCACAACCGATAATCCAGTTTGCCTCACGCGGGCGACGGAACGCACCGGTGAAGAAGATGCGCAGCATGTGGGCAATCATGGACATCATGAACATGAGTGCTGCCCAGTGGTGCATCTGGCGGACGAAGAGGCCGCCGCGGACCTCAAAGGAAATATCCAGCGCCGTTGCATAAGCGCGGGACATCTCGACGCCGTTCAGCGGAGTGTAGCCGCCGTCGTAGATGACCTTCGTGATGGAAGGATCGAAGAACAGCGCCAAGTAGATGCCGGTCAGCACCAAGATGATGAAGCTGTACAGTGCCATCTCACCGAGCATGAAGGACCAGTGAGTGGGAAAGACTTTGTTGAGCTGGGTACGCAGGACGCCGGCAGCGGAATACCGCTCGTCCATGTTGTTACCCATCTGTGCAAGTTTGTTACTCATTATGACTTACGCTCCCAGAATGCAGGTCCGACGGGCTCGATGAAGTTGCCCTTTGCAATGAGGTAGCCCTCTTCGTCCACGTCAATCGGCAGCTGCGGCAGCGCACGGGCGGCCGGGCCGAAGACCGGCTTGCCGTAGTGCAGTGCATCGAACTGCGACTGGTGGCACGGGCAAAGAATGCGGTTGGTCTGAGCCTCGTACAACGAGGTCGGGCAACCAATGTGGGTACAAATCTTGGAGTAGGCGTAGTAATCGCCGTAGTGGAAGTCTTCCTGACCCTTGCACTCGATGGCCTTCTTGGCATCATCGTTGCGCAGGCGGATGAGCATCACGGCGTTACGGTTGCCATGGATGGAGTGCATGTGGTTGGTGTAGACATCCTTATCCTCGGAGTACTCAGCACCATCGTTGACGTCCTCAGCAGCCAACGGGAAAACAGTCTCCATACCACCGGCAGCGAGGTCCTCCGGACGCACACGCACCAGGCGGGTGACACCGCGGGTGGTGTAGTGAGAGCCGGACTCACCCTCGTGCTTCTCGGCGATGGTACCGGTGTCGCGAGCGAGGTAGAGCTTGACGCCCTTCTCGTGCATGGTCCAACCGGAGGTCCACAGGGTGCCGTCACCGGTGTAGTCCAGGTCGTGGCGCTTCTTCCACGGGTTGTTGATAGCGCCGCCGAGCGGAGCGATGACGGTAAGGCCGAAGAGAACGCCAGCACCACCGAGCAGACCCATGATGGTCTTACGACGACCCAAGGTCGAGGTGGTCCAGGAGTCATTCAGCAGCGCGGTCAGCGTGCGACGGTCAACCTCTTCGGAAGGACCATCGTGGCGACGCTGAACGGAGATCTCCTCGGGGAGAATCTTCTTGACGTACTGGACAATGGCAAAGCCCAGGCCCAGGATGCACAGGCCAGAGGTCAGGCCAAGCAGCGGGGTGTAAAGGGTGTGCCACCACAGGCCATCCTCACCCAGCATTTTGTACTCCCACGGCCAGAAGAGGTACACGCCAAGGAAAGCGATACCCATCAGCACGGAGATGATCAGCCAGAAGGTGACATTGCCAGCAGCGCGCTTCTCAGCGGGGTCGCCCTCGACTGGGAAACGCTCCTTGCGGTATGCGACGGTGACATCATCCAGCTCGGTACCGAGCGCTGCGAGCTCGTCGTTGCTCATAGCATCGAGCTCTTTACGAGAGTAATTCTTCTTTACGTTGCTCATGAGCGAGATCCAATCCACATAGCGGCAACGCACAGAAGGCTAATGCCGATGATCCACATTGCCAGGCCCTCAGCCACCGGACCGAGGCCGCCGAGCGACCAGCCAGCCGGAGACGGGGTTTCCTTCGCAGACTTGAGGTAGGCGATGATGTCCTTCTTCTCATCTGCGGTCAGCTGACGGTCAGAGAACTTAGGCATGTTCTGCGGACCGGTCAGCATTGCCTGGTAGATCTCCTGCTCGTTGGCGGGGTCTAGCGGCGGAGCGAACTTACCGGAGGAAAGGGCGCCTCCCCTACCGGTGAAGTTGTGGCAAGACGCGCAGTTCATGCGGAAGAGCTCGGAGCCCTTTGCTACGTCCTCTGCCTGGATCTGGCCGTTGTAGTTAGCACCACGCAGGGACTCCTGCGCAACGGAACCATCCTCGTCGTAGACGATGTCGGCACCGCCACCGTTGGCAGCGACGTAGGCTGCAAGCGCCAGGGTCTGCTGCTCGGTGTAGCGCGGAGTCTTACGCTCAGCCTGGGCGTCGTTGGACATCATCGGCATACGGCCGGAGTGAACCTGGAAGTACACGGAGCCGGCGCCGATACCAACGAGGGAAGGACCACGGTCCTGGATACCCTGCAGGTTCGCACCATGGCAGGTAATACAAGCGACTTCGTAGATGTCCTTGCCCTCTTGAACGAGTGCCTGGTCATCCTTTGCGGCGGTGGCCACCTGCGCATCAGGGGTCAGGGCGGAAGCCAAGACACCTGCGCCGGTAAGCCCGATGCTCAGTGCAAAGACGCCAGCAAGCGTGCGCTTCGCCTTGCGGCGACGGCGGGTCTTCTTAGCCGCGGCAGTGGTGTCTTCCACTGCGGCGGGCTGCTGGATGTTATCCATCATTTTCCTTTAGATAACTCGTACATGGAGATGAATGACTGTAGGCCGGCTATTCTCCGGCGACTACGGCCTACTGAACTAGGTAGATGACTACGAACACGCCGATCCACACAACGTCAACGAAGTGCCAGTAGTAAGACACTGCCATTGCCGCGGTGGCCTGTGCAGGCGTGAACTTGGAGCGGGCAATTCGCGCCAAGATAATTCCGAAGGCGATCAGACCCGCAGTCACGTGTGCCGCGTGGAACCCGGTCAGGATATAGAAGACCGAACCAAAGACACTGGACTGAACAGTGAGACCTGCCATGATCAACTCTGTCCACTCGAACGCCATGATGCCCAAGAAGACAACACCCAACGCGATGGTTACCGAGTACCAGAGTCGGAGCTTGTAAACGTCACCCCTTTCTGCTGCAAACACGCCGAACTGAGAGGTCACGGAGGAAAGAACCAGGACACTCGTAATGAGGAAGCCCATGGGCACGTTGATGTGCGCCGTGTGCTCTGCCCAGTCACCCTCCTGGCCGTTCGCACGCGAAGTGAACCACATCGCGAACAGTCCAGCAAAGAACATCAATTCCTGAGACAGGAACACGATGGTGCCGACGCTGACCATGTTGGGTCGGTTCAGCGCGGCAACACGTGGTGCTGCCATACCTTGGTTAGAAACTACGCTCGTCACGCA
The DNA here is from genome assembly GCF_000022905.1 of Corynebacterium aurimucosum ATCC 700975. Lineage (NCBI taxonomy): Bacteria > Bacillati > Actinomycetota > Actinomycetes > Mycobacteriales > Corynebacteriaceae > Corynebacterium > Corynebacterium aurimucosum. Next base: position 1,879,028 of record NC_012590.1, read on the forward strand.
TAACAGTATGGCTGGTCTGACCGCATAAGTCATCTCATTTCCCCCCGATTTTTTTGAGGCCACGACCTAGACCTTCACAGTTTTCACCCCAGGCAGGAACCATAGAGCTCCCAGGAAGTAGTCGGGAACTTTTTAGCGCGCTTTACGACGCCCCATCCCTGCAGGTAGTGAGACTTGGCAACGCCGGTTGTGAAGCCAGCAACAGGTCAAGAAGAGGTACGTTTTGCCCGCAGTCCGGAATCGGCCGGACCAACGCTAATGAGATAAATCACACCCGCCCCCGCGGGCGAAAGTGCAGGACTGCAACTTTCGGATGACCCCCGTAAAAATGGCCGTTAACGTGCTGGAATTCTAAGCACAGACCTAGAGTTACACACTTTTCGGCAAGCCACCCGCCCCCAGCACTCCACCCAAATCGAAATTTTTTCTCCCTTTTGGGAACTTTCCGCAACGCACTACGACGCAGTCCTCTCAACGACAAAGCCTCCGCCACGAGGTGTGGCGGAGGCGTGAGAAGTCTTGACGCTAGAACGCGCGGCAGAAAAGGTTAAGCCTTAGTGCTTTTCCTTCGGAAGGCCATACTGCAGGGACAGGCCAGTCACGGAGGTGACGAGCAGGACTGCGCCCAGGATGATCATCCAGAAGTAGAGGAAGATGATGCCAAGACCCAACACTGCAATGGAGCCGGTCATGCACAGCGGCCAGATGGAGCTCGGAGAGAAGAAGCCAAGGATACCGGCTGCGTCTTCAGTCTCCGCCTCTTCCCAATCCTCCGGCGCGATGTCGGAGCGGCTATCGGTGAAGTGCAGGTAGCCGCCCAGCATGAGGCAGAGCAGCATAGCGAGAACCATGCCCACGATGCCGACCCACTCGGTGCCGTACATGTAGCCATCATCCTTGACGTAGTTAACACCAATGACGTAGACGATGAGCGACACGAAGAGGTAGGTCGCGATGGAATAAAAGACCTTAGATGTTGCACGCATTTTCTATCAGTTCCTTTTCTTATGCCGCCTCAGCGGTGTCGACAAAGTTGTCGGCATCGCGGGTGTCGCGCAGAGAGTTGAACGGAGCGGTGGTAACTGCGTAGGGCTCTTCACCAATGTGCTCGAGAGCCTCGGCGTTGGTTGCCTGCGGGTTCTCCTCACGGAACTTGAGGTACTCGTTGAAGTCTGCGCGGTCTACGACGCGAATCTCAAAGTTCATCATGGCGTGGTAGGTACCGCACATCTCAGCACAGCGACCAACGAAGGCGCCCTTTTCCTCAATCTTCTCTACCTGGAAGCGACGCTCCTGGGAGTTGTTCTCCGGGTGCGCGTAGGCATCGCGCTTAAACAGGAACTCCGGAACCCAGAAGGAGTGGGACACATCGCCGGAGGCGAGGCGGAACTCAATCGGGGTGTCTACCGGCAGAACCAGAACCGGAACCTCTTCGGTGGTACCCACGGTCTCAATCTTGTTGAAGTTGAGGTAAGAGATGTCACCCATGGACTTACCGTGGATCGGGTTCGGGTTATCAGTGCCCTCCGGATCGATGGAAGATTCCTCAGCGAGCTTCTGGCGCTCAGCATCGGCACCATCGTAGTTCTCGCCATCAACCTTGTTCTCGGCGTAGCCGAACTTCCAGTTCCACTGGAAAGCCGTGACGTCGACGGTAACCTCAGGGTTCTTATCCAACGCCGTCACCTTCTGCTGTGCCTGAACCGTGAAGAAGAACAGGCCCATGATGATGAGAATCGGGATGATGGTCAGAGCCATCTCCAGCGGCACGTTGTACTGCAGCTGCTTCGGGAACTCGCCCTTGCCAGCCTTCTCAGCCTTCTTCGCATTCCAGCGGAAGATAGCGGTGAGGAACAGACCCCACATAATGAAACCGATGATCCATGCAGCAACCCAGACCCAGATCCAGAAGTTGTACATCGAGGTTGCCTCAGGGGTCACGCCCTTCGGCCAACCCATACCTAGGAGGTTCTCAACGGCCGTCGGTGCTGCGACGTCACAACCTGCCAGAGCTAGACCGCCCAGAGCGATGACGCCCGCTAGGCCCGCCTTACGGCCGAGGTTGCGTTGCTTACGCTGTCCCACGTGTGTTCTGCCTTTCTGTGCACACAAACTTCTCGAATACTCACAGAGCATTCCTACCCAATCAGGATAGAGGATCCTGCCTGAATTTCAGACCTTTTCGCTGGACTGATTAGATGCTGGCCCCGCTCTATAAATAGTGAACGTACGGGATGTTACCGGCCCACCTGCACAAGGTCACACCGACTACCCCACCCTCCCCCTACCCGCTATGACCCAATTCACAGAGCGTACAGCTGTACATCATCCGAAAGTTCGCACCCTAACGGGGAGCGCGGCGCGGGGTTCGCAGATCCTCCGGATCCGGCCGTAAAGTGTGTCAAAGATGAAGCTTGATATATAAGGAGAAGCAAGTTTATGTGCGGACTCTGCGCGCTACTGAGCGCCGATCGCAATGCCGCCCAGCACCTGGAGGCCCTCGAACAATCCCTCCAGTGCATGCGCCACCGCGGCCCGGATGCTGCTGGCACCTGGCATGATGACGATGCAGCCTTCGGCTTTAACCGTCTATCCATTATTGATCTAGAGCACTCGAACCAGCCTCTTCGCTGGGGCCCCGAGGACAACCCTGAGCGTTATGCCCTCACCTTCAATGGCGAGATTTATAACTACGTGGAACTGCGCGAAGAGCTCAGGGCAGCCGGCTACACCTTCAATACTGAAGGCGATGGCGAGCCCATTGTCGTCGGATACCACCATTGGGGTAAGGATGTTGTCGAGCACCTGCGCGGCATGTTCGGATTCGTCATCTGGGATACCGAAACTCGGACCATGTTCGCCGCGCGCGACCAGTTCGGCATCAAGCCTCTCTACTACGCCACCACCGACGCCGGCACCGTCTTTGCCTCTGAAATGAAGTGCATCCTCTCGATGGCCGATTCGCTGGGTCTAGACCTCAGCCTTGATAGGCGCGCCATCGAGCACTACGTGGACTTGCAGTACGTGCCTGAGCCAGAGTCCCTCCACGCCAATATTCGCCGCGTCGAGTCTGGCTGCACCGTGACGCTTCGCCCTGGCGGAGAAGTTGTATCGGAGCGCTACTTTAAGCCCCGCTTCCCCATTCAGCCCGTGAAACAAGGCGAGGAGCGGAAGCTCTTCGACAAGATCGCCCGGGCGTTGGAGGATAGCGTCGAGAAGCACATGCGTGCCGATGTGACCGTCGGTTCCTTCCTTTCCGGCGGCATTGACTCCACCGCCATCGCAGCCTTGGCCAAGCGCCACAACCCGGATCTCCTCACCTTCACCACTGGCTTCGAGCGCGAAGGATACTCCGAGGTCGACGTCGCCGCCGAGTCCGCCGCCGCCATTGGCGTAGAGCACATCGTCAAGATCGTCTCCCCCGAGGAATATGCCGAGGCTGTCCCGAAGATCATGTGGTACCTGGACAACCCGGTGGCAGATCCTTCTCTTGTCCCCTTGTACTTCGTGGCCCAGGAAGCCCGTAAGCACGTCAAGGTGGTGCTCTCCGGCGAGGGTGCCGATGAGCTTTTTGGCGGCTACACCATCTATAAGGAGCCGCTCTCGCTAGCTCCGTTCGAGAAGATCCCCTCCCCGCTGCGCCGTGGCTTGGGCAAGCTCTCGCACGTCCTCCCCGAAGGCATGAAGGGCAAGTCCCTGCTCAACCGTGGTTCGATGACCATGGAGGAGCGCTACTACGGCAATGCACGTTCTTTTAACTTCGAGCAGCTGCAGCGGGTGCTCCCCTGGGCCAAGCCGGAGTGGGACCACCGCGAGGTCACCGCGCCGATTTATACGCAGTCCCAGGACTTCGACCCGGTAGCCCGCATGCAGCACCTCGACCTGTTTACGTGGATGCGCGGCGATATTCTGGTCAAGGCCGACAAGATGAACATGGCCAACTCCCTAGAGCTGCGCGTTCCTTTCCTGGACAAGGAAGTGTTCAAGGTCGCGGAAACTATCCCCTACGACCTCAAGATTTCGCACGGCACCACCAAGTACGCGCTGCGCAAGGCCATGGAGCAGATTGTCCCGCCGCACGTGCTACACCGCAAGAAGCTGGGCTTCCCGGTTCCCATGCGCCACTGGTTGGCCGGCGATGAACTCTACGGTTGGGCCCAGGATCAGATCACGGAGTCCCAGACCGAGGACATCTTCAACAAGAAGGAAGTTCTGGAGATGCTCAAGGAGCACCGTGACGGAATCTCCGATCACTCCCGCCGCCTGTGGACGGTGCTGTCCTTCATGATTTGGCATGGCATCTTCGTGGAAGAGCGCATCGACCCGAAGATTGAGCAGCGCGACTACCCCGTGAAGCTCTAATAAAGATAGAGAATAAAAAAGCGAAGCCCTCGCCGTGTGGCGAGGGCTTCGGCATATCGTCTATGTGACTTTAATTGAAGGAGTCACCGCAAGCGCAGGAACCGCCAGCGTTGGGGTTATCAATGGTAAAGCCCTGGGCCTCAATGGTGTCGGAGAAGTCGATCTTGGCGCCAGTGAGATACGGGATGGACATCTTGTCCACGACGAGGTTGACACCACCAATGGAATCCACCTTGTCACCATCCAGGGTGCGGTCATCGAAGTAGAGCTGGTAGCGCAAGCCCGCGCAGCCGCCCGGCTGGACAGCAATGCGCAGTGACAGATCATCGCGGCCTTCCTGATCAAGCAGGGACTTTGCCTTGGCCGCAGCGGCCTCGGTCAGGATAACTCCGGTTGCAGACGCGGGAGCGGTCATGATTTCTCCTCTTATGATTACGGAATTTTTTCTGGAGCCCACCCTACCCCCTCTCACAAGAGGAAGAAAGGATGCCTCACAGTTCACTAGTGGTTCACTGGTGCCCTGTTCCCTCACCACAACGCCATCTCCCGCGGGCCTATTCCCGTTATGTCCGCGCGACCTTGTACGCTAAACAGCGTGAAACTTCCGTGGCAAAAAGATGACAAGACTTCTTCCCCCGCCGAGCACACCCCGGCGCCGGAAGAGCAACCCGCCGCCGAGAAACCGCACCGCAAGGGCTACACGCCGCCGAAGGGCCGCCCCACGCCCAAGCGTGATGCGCAAGAAATCGCCCGCGGTGTTAAGCGAGATCCCCGAGGAATGTCGGACGCGCAGCGCTACCAGCACCGCAAGGAACTCAAAGCTTCCATGTCTAAGGCAGAGTGGAAGGAATACAAGCGCAAGGAGCGCCAAGAGTCCCGCGAGCGCAACAAGGTGGCACAGGAACGCATGGCCGCGGGCGACGAGCGCTACCTCCTCGCCCGCGATAAGGGCGATGTCCGCCGCTACGTGCGCGATTGGGTAGATTCCCACCGCTTCATTAACGAATGGGTCATGCCCTTTGCCATCGTGCTGCTGGTGCTCATGTTTGTCAGCACCCGAGACCCGCGTCTGTCCCAGATCATCTCGATCGGCGCGATGGCGGTCATCGTAGTCTTCGCTGTCGAGGGCTTCTGGCTCGCGCGCAAGTGCAACAACGCGGTGCGCCTGAAGTTCCCCGGCACCACCGAGGCCGGTTTTGGTCTAGGGTTCTACGCGTACTCCCGCGCCTCCCAGCCACGCAAGTGGCGCACGCCGCGTCCGCAGGTGGAGCGCGGGGCCACCGTCTAGGCCGGAGGACACATGCCTGAATTCACCGCGGTTCCCCAGCTGCGCCCTTCAATCGCAGCTCAACCAAACCGCATGGCAGAGATTGCTGCATGGCTGGCGGCAGCGCAGGATTCTCCGCAGGCCACAGCGCTTGAGCGGCCCCGGGCCGTCGTCTTTGAAGGCGCTCGGCCCACCGCTGAACGCACTGTCGACGGCGTGGCTATCACGCAGCACTCCCCCGCTGATGAGGAACGGTGGCGCGATAATCTCCTCAGCGCTGCGCAGCGGGCGGGGGCGGGCATCGACTTCGTCGAGTGCACCAGCAGCGACTCCGAAAACTCTAAACCGTGCGGCAGCACTACCGCCATGTCCCCTGCGGAGTGCGAGTCCTTCGTCAGCCTAGGCATGACCACGGCAGATAGGGAGATCGATTCCGGCGCCGACCTGCTCATCGCGTCCGCTTGTGACATTGGCACGGAGACCGTTGCCACCAGTGTTATGGGCCGGATCACCCACACCGAACCGGTAGCGATCGTGGGGACGAATACGCTCGCCAGCGGTATCACGGATGCGCAGTGGAAGGCCCGCGTGAGCGTTGTGCGTGACTCCATGTTCCGCGCCCGCAACCTAGAGGGCTGGGAGGTCGTGCAGACCATCGGTTCCCCGAATCTCGCAGCGTTGGTGGGTTTCATCGCGCAGGCCACGGCGCGGCGCACGCCAGTGCTTATCGATGGCCCCCTGGCCGCCACCGCCGCAGTCTTGGCCGAGCGCACCGCGCCCGGTGTGAAGGGCTGGCTGCGCGCGGGAAGCACGACCCCCGAACCTGCGCATGCCCTCGCCCTCAAGGAGTTGGGGCTAAATCCACTGCTTGATTTAAACCTGAGTGAAGGTTTCCCTCTCGGCGCGCTCGCGGCCTTGCCGCTGGTGCAGCTGGCCGCAGAGCTCGCCTAGTCGGGGTGCTTATTTCGCTTCCACCAGCGTGTGCAGCCAGCCATGGGTATCCTCCACGGAACCGCGCTGGATGCCGGTGAGGCGCTCGCGCAGGGCCATCGTCGTAGTACCGGCCTCGTCGTTGTTGATGTGGAAGTCGGTCTCGTTGCCCATGACGTGGCCCACCGGGGTAATAACAGCCGCGGTACCGCAGGCAAAGGCCTCCACCATCGCGCCGGAGGCGACGTCCTGCTCCCACTCCTTGTAGGTTATGCGACGCTCTTCAACCTTCAAGCCCATGTCTTCGGCCACCTGCAGCAGGGACTTACGTGTAATGCCCGGAAGCAGCGATCCCGACAGCTCTGGGGTAACCAGGGTTTGGTTGCCCTCTTCGCCGTAGACGAAGGCCAGGTTCATGCCGCCCATTTCCTCGATGTAGGTGCGCTGGATGGCATCCAGCCAGACCACTTGGTCGCAGCCCTTCTCGGCAGCCTGCGCCTGCGCGAGCAGCGAAGCCGCATAGTTGCCGGCAAATTTCGCTGCACCGGTGCCGCCGGGAGCGGCGCGAACATAGTCGGTGGACAGCCAGACGGACACCGGCTTGATGCCACCGGAGAAATACGCGCCTGCCGGGGAGGCGATGACAACATAGCGGTAAGAATGCGCCGGGTGCACGCCCAGGGAGACATCAGTAGCGATCATGAAGGGGCGGAAGTACAGGGCTGCCTCGCCACCGGCCTCGGGGACCCAGGTCTGGTCGACGTCGACAAGCTGGCGCAGGGATTCGATGAACTCCTCTTCTGGCAGCTGCGGCATTGCCATGCGCTCAGCAGAGGCCTGCAGACGCTGCGCGTTCTGCTCTGGGCGGAAGGTGGCGATGCTGCCGTCGGGCTGGCTGTAGGCCTTGATGCCCTCGAAGATGGCCTGGCCGTAGTGGAAGACAGTGGAGGCCGGATCCATGCTGAACGGCGCGTAAGGGCGCACCTGCGCGTCGTGCCAACCCTTGTCCTCAGTCCAGTCAATCGTCACCATGTGGTCGGTGAAGTACTTACCAAAGCCCGGGTTCGCCAGAATCTCCTTCAGGCGTTCCGGGGAGGTGGGAGTATCAGTTCGCGTCACGGTGTAATTCAACATGCCTCACAGCGTACTCCCCAGACACCTATAGAAGTGCAGAAATGCCCAAGCAAAGTATCGCCTGAAATAGTCAGCCTTCGTGTACATTGCCCCTCCGCGTTCCACGTCATGGACACAGGTAGTGTGTGAGGAGTATCCCATTGTCATTTTCTCAAGGAGGACATCGTGGCTTCTTCCACGTTCGAACTGCCCGCACGCGGCTCTTTCCCCACCGTTGAGCTGGCCAAGAAGGCCCCCAAGCAGGCAGACGCCCTGCTCATCGCCACCTTTGCTGGTGAGGAGGGGCTCGAGGTTCCGGGTACCTCTCTGCTCGGTTCCTCCGCGCTGCGCTCGACCTACGAGGCTCTCGCTGCGGTGGGCGCGACGGGTAAGGCCGGGGAGATCGTGAAGGTTCCCGCCCCACAGAAGGCAGGTGCCGCTCAGGTCATCGCATTGGGTTTGGGTGACGTTGAGGCGCTCGACGATGAAGCTCTGCGCCGCGCCGCCGGCAGCGCCGCTCGCGGCACTGCGGGCGTGGGCACCATCGTGACCACCTTGGCAGACTTCGGCGTTACGGCCGCCGTTGAGGGACTCATCCTCGGCGGCTATGCCTACCGCGGAATCCGCTCCACTGAGCTCACAGACAAGGAGCAGCCGGCCAGCTTCATCGTGGTGGCTGATAAGTCTGTTTCCGAAGAATTCGAGGCCGCCCGCACCGTGGCCGAGTCTGTTTTGCTCGCCCGCGACCTAGTGAATGCCCCCGCTAACGAGCTCTACCCGGAGTCCTACGCAGACTTCCTCTCCGGCCAGGCCAAGGAGGCCGGTCTTGACGTCGAGGTTCTCGATGAAAAGCAGCTGGAGAAGCAGGGCTTCGGCGGAATCTTGGCCGTGGGCAAGGGCTCGGCCCGTCCACCGCGCTTGGTGCGCTTGAGCTGGAAGCCCAAGAAGGCCAAGAAGCACGTGGCTCTCGTGGGCAAGGGCATCACCTTCGATACCGGCGGTATTTCCTTGAAGCCAGGCAATGGCATGTGGGACATGATCTCTGACATGGGCGGCTCTGCTGCGATGGCGGCCACCATCATCGCTGCGGCCAAGTTGAAGCTGCCGGTTCAGATCACCGCTACCCTGCCGCTGGCGGAGAACATGCCGGGCTCTGGTGCCACCCGCCCGGGCGATGTCATTACCCACTACGGTGGCCTGACCTCCGAGGTGCTCAACACCGACGCTGAGGGCCGCCTCGTGCTATCGGACGCCATCGCCCGCGCCAGCGAGGACAAGCCGGATTATCTCATCGAGACCGCGACGCTCACCGGCGCACAGATCGTGGCGCTGGGTTCGCGCACCTCCGGCATCATGGGCTCCGAGGTCTTCCGCGATCGTCTCGCCGAAATCGGCCGCGAGGTGGGCGAGAACGCCTGGGCCATGCCGCTGCTGGAGGAGCACGACGAGGAGATTAAGTCCCAGGCCGCGGACATCCGCAACATCAACGCTAAGCGCGAGGGCGGCATGGAATTCGCCGGCACCTATCTCAAGCAATTCGTGGGCGAGGGCATCGAGTGGGCCCACATCGATATCGCCGGCCCCTCCTGGAACGGTTCCGCTCCGCGCGGCTACACCCCGAAGCGCGCTACCGGTGTGCCGGTGCGCACCGTGGTGGCAGCGCTGCGCGAGATTGCCGAAGCCTAGATCAGAGCGTCGTCAATTCGGCCCCTCGTGTGAGCGGCTTTAGGCCGCTCACACTTCTTCGCCGGCGATGACGTAGTCCTCCTTGTCCGCCAGCGGGAGGACGGTGCCGTCGGACATGGCGCGATCGGTGACGAGCCCGTCATCGTCGACAAGCGCGACCTCGTTGCCTTCCTCACGCAGCCGGCGCAGGCCTTCCTTGAGCATGCGCCGGCCCACCTTGTGCAGCCCAGAGACCTGGGAGAAGTCCAAGGCCAAGCGCTTGCCGGAGAACTGGCGCTCCTCCAGCTCGTGGAGGATGGCTTCCGTGGCGGTGAAGTTGATATGACCCTGCAGTCGGATGATCGCCGTCTCATCATCTTCATCAACACTGCGTACTGGGTGCACGCCGAAGCGGTTCTCTGTGGACATCAGATGCAGGCCCATGTCCGAGGAAAGCTCGCGGAAGATCGCGGTGCCGCGCACGCTATTACCTTGCTCATCGAGGCGCGGAGAGAACGTCGCCACACCAATCTGACCCGGCAGAGTACCGATGAGACCGCCGGCTACGCCTGACTTCGCGGGGATTCCTACCTCCGTCATCCAGCGCCCAGCGCCGTCGTACATGCCGCAAGAGCTCATCACCGCCAGGGTCATGCGGCAAACATCGGCGTCCAGAATCTTCTCCCCTGTCACCGGCTGGCGCCCACCATTGGCCAAGGTGGCGGTCATAACGGCGAGGTCGCGCACGTCGACCGACAGCGCGCACTGCGAGGTATAGGACAGCACTGCGTCGTGGGCATCGTCCTGAATGATGCCATAGGAGCGCAGCATGTGCGCGAGGGAGAGGTTACGCTCGGCGTGCTCCAGTTCGGAGTCACACAGGCGCTTGTCGACGTCCACCTCGCGCCCCGCCAGTTGTGAAATGAAGGAACGAATCTTTTCCACGCGGTCCTCCACGCTGGAGTCCACACCGTTGATGAGCTGGTTGACTACAATGGCCCCGGCGTTAATCATCGGGTTTACCGGGCGGTGGTCTTTGGCTAGGGAAAGCTCGTTGAAAGCCTGCCCAGAGGGCTCGAGACCGACGACATCACGCACCGCGTCTAAGCCCAGCTCACTCAGCGCGAGGGCGTAGACGAATGGTTTTGAGATGGACTGAATGGTGAAGCGGTTTTCCGCGTCACCGGCGCTATAGAGGTGGCCTGTCACAGAGCACAGAGCAACGCCCAACTGGTCTGGGTTTGCGCTGGCCAGTTCCGGGATATAGTCAGCTACCTCACCGGAATCGTGATCGTGAACGCCATTAAGGATCTTCTGTAGATAAAATGGAATCGGTGTTTTCATCGCTTCCCAGGGTATAGAATTGCCCCGTATGACACCTGCACTCATCATTGTCGATGTCCAATATGATTTTTGTCCCGGCGGAGCCCTCGGCACCGAACGCGGCAACGAAGTTGCTGAGCGCATCGGCGCACTCCAAGCCTCCTATGAGACGGTCGTAGCCACACAGGATTGGCATATCGATCCAGGCTCCCACTTCGCTGAGAACCCCGACTTTGTCGATACCTGGCCTACACACTGCGTGGCTGATTCTTTCGGCGCCGCCATGCACGAGGCCATCGCGCCCGCCCAGGCTTACTTCAAGAAGGGCGAATACACCGCCGCCTACTCGGGCTTCGAAGGCGCGGCCAATGGAGTTTCCCTGGCGGACTGGTTGCGGGAGCACAACGTCACCGCCGTGGACATCGTTGGCATTGCCACCGATCACTGCGTGCGCGCAACGGCTGCCGACGCCCTTAAGGAAGGCTTCACCGTGCGGGTTCTGGCGGACTACTGTGCGCCCGTCGACGAAGCCCGCGGCGCCGCCGCCCTGGAGGATTTAGCCAAGGCAGGCGCCACCATCGTTAGCGAATAAGCAACAGGGGTTATGGCTGTTTAGCTATCCCCCTGTTGGTTCTGCTGCTGGCGCTGCTCAAAACGTTCGCGGCGCTCACGCTGCTCCTCCCGTTTGCGCAGAATGCGCTCTCGCTCGATGCGCTCGCGCATGCGCTGCGGGTAACCGGTCTCTTCGACGTCATAGACATCGCAGCGCAGAAGCTTGGCCACCGCGTCAATACCTTTGGGTCCACCAATGCGGCGGCGGATGAAGGCCCCGCTTTCATCAACCACGACGACCGACATCTCGTTGACCACGGTCTCCGGCTCCACAAATGCCTCAATATAAGCCCGCCCCTGTGCCCAAGCTTGGAGCTCCTGAGCGTCTTCTGCCCGAATGGTCTCCCCCGGTGCGCGGGGTGGGCGCAGTTGGGACTTAGAGCTATTGCGGCGGAACGGGTTGAACATGGCTCTTTAGCCTACCGGAGCCCGCCTTCAGCCACTTCCTGCGGAGGTTGCCCCAATTCACCCCACCCATGCGCAGCTTTTATAAACACGCTGTAGAATCAATCACTAGCGTTTCACTAATTCCAACTTTCGAGGAGTCTTAACACTTATGGCACACTCTGTTGTGATGCCCGAACTGGGCGAATCTGTAACCGAAGGCACGATTACCCAGTGGCTGAAGTCCGTCGGCGACACCGTCGAGGTCGACGAGCCATTGCTCGAGGTCTCCACCGACAAGGTCGACACCGAAATCCCCTCCCCGGTCGCCGGCACCATCCTCGAAATCAAGGCTGAGGAAGATGACACCGTAGACGTGGGCGCAGTCATCGCCATCATCGGTGATGAGGGCGAGTCTGCACCGGCTGCTGAGGAGTCCGAGGATTCCTCCGAGAAAGCTGCTGAGACCCCGGACAAGCCTGCTGAGGACGCTGAGTCTGAGGCTCCGGCTGCTTCTGGTGACGCCACCGACGTAGAGATGCCGGAGCTCGGTGAGTCCGTCACCGAAGGCACCATCACCCAGTGGCTGAAGTCCGTCGGCGACACCGTCGAGGTCGACGAACCACTCCTCGAGGTCTCCACCGACAAGGTCGACACCGAAATCCCCTCCCCGGTCGCCGGCACCCTCGTTGAAATCCTCGCCGAGGAAGACGACACCGTCGACGTCGGCGCCGTCATCGCCCGCGTAGGCGACGGCTCCGCCGCAGCCTCCGAGAAGCCCGCCGCCAAGGAAGAAAAGGCAGAGGAAAAGAAGGAAGAGCCCAAGGCTGAGGAGAAGAAGGAAGAGCCTAAGGCAGAAGAGAAGAAGCCTGCTGCTTCCCAGTCCTCCGAGCCGAAGACTTCTGAGACTTCCACCAAGGTCAACAACGGCGATAACGTCCCGTACGTCACCCCGCTGGTGCGCAAGCTGGCTGAGAAGCACGGCGTTGACCTCTCCACCGTCTCTGGCACTGGCGTCGGCGGCCGCATCCGCAAGCAGGACGTCCTGGCCGCGGCTGGCGAGGGCGAGGCACCGGCTTCCTCTGCTAGCGCATCCTCCAGCAACCCGCGTGCTCGCTGGTCCACCAAGTCCGTGGATCCGGAGAAGCAGGAGCTCATCGGCACCACCCAGAAGGTCAACCGTATCCGCGAGATCACGGCGTCCAAGATGGTTGAGGCCCTCCAGATTTCCGCTCAGCTGACCCACGTCCAGGAAGTCGATATGACCGCCATCTGGGATATGCGCAAGCAGTCCAAGCAGGCGTTCATTGATAAGTACGAGGCCAACCTCTCCTTCCTGCCGTTCATTGTGAAGGCCACCGTTGAGGCACTGGTCTCCCACCCGAACGTCAACGCGTCCTACAACCCGGAGACCAAGGAGATGACCTACCACGCTGACGTCAACGTGGCCATCGCCGTGGATACTCCGCGTGGCCTGCTGACCCCGGTCATCCACAAGGCCCAGGAACTGACGCTGCCGGAGATTGCCCAGAAGATCGCCGAGCTGGCAGACAAGGCACGCAACAACAAGCTCAAGCCGAATGATCTGACCGGTGCAACCTTCACCGTGACCAACATCGGCTCCGAGGGCGCCCTGCTGGATACCCCGATTCTGGTTCCGCCGCAGGCCGGCATCCTGGGCACCGCCGCTATCACCAAGCGCGCGGTCGTCGTGACCGAGGACGGCCAGGACGCGATTGCCATCCGCCAGATGTGCTACCTGCCGTTCACCTACGACCATCAGGTGGTCGACGGTGCCGACGCTGGTCGCTTCATCACGACCATCAAGGACCGCCTCGAAACCGCAGATTTCGAAGCCGACCTTGACCTCTAAGCCCTAGAACTAAGGCCTAGGTATGCTCCCCCGCCACTGCGGCAGGGGAGCTTCGTCGTTGTGCCTGCTGTTTCTCTCCTCCTACGCCGCACAGCGCCCCAGAGCAGCCCGGCGACAAGCGCTCTAATGCCAGCACCCCTGCCTATCTGACGAAGATCTCCGCAGATCCCGCCGGCGGTTTCAATAACTTTGGCAGATAGGCGCCTTCCGCGTGCCATCCCCGCTCCATTTCCCCACCCCACTGTGATTCAGTACACTAGACTGTGCTGCATGGTTTCTCAGAAGTGGTTCCGCGTCGCTTTAGGCATGTTCCTCGTCGCCTGCGGCGCTAATCTCTTCGCCCCGATGGTCGTGGTCTACCAAGTCACCACCGAACTAGGGGTTCTACAGACGACCTTCCTCTTCGGCATCTATGCCCTCGGCATCATGGTGGCTCTCTTCATTGGCGGCCCACTCTCGGATTCGTTGGGACGCCGAGCCATCATGCGCCCAGCCGTCCTCATCACCACTGCTGGCTCACTGGTCTTCCTCGGCGGCGCAGGCGGTGCCTTCCTCCCCTTGTTGCTCGGCCGCCTGTGTGCCGGGGCTGCGGTGGGCCTGGCCATGTCTTCCGGCGCTGCGTGGATTAAGGAGCTCAGCACCCACCTCAGCGTTGGTGCGAAGCGTTCCTCTATCGCACTGTCAGCCGGCTTCGCATCAGCGCCTGGCGTTGCCGGTATCACCGCGGAATTCCTCCCCTGGCCCACCGTCCTGCCTTATCTTTTGCACATCGGCCTAGCCCTCGTCGTGGTCCCGCTCGTGTGGACGGTGCCCGAAGATCAGAGCAAACAGTCGCTGTCACAGCGGCGCACCTTCATACCGACAAGCTTGATTACCCCCCGCTACCTACCGGTTGTGGCCTACGCACCATGGGTCTTCGGCTCCGCCACCACCGCCTTCGTCTTCCTGCCCTCACAGCTCAGCGAGCACTTGCGCCACCCCATTCTCATCGCCGGGCTCTGCGCGCTCCTCACCATGGGCAGCGGCGTAATCATTCAACAGCTAGCGGGTCGCATCCGCGTGACTGCTTTTCACGGCATGGTACTGGCCGCCATAGGCATGGCCCTGTGCCTCGGCATCCTCGCCGCGGCGGAACATAACTGGGCAGTTTTCCTTCTGCCCCTCGCGGCCATCACCATGGGCAGCTCCTATGGAATTGGCATGCTCAGCGGTCTCGCGGAAACCCAAGCCATCGCGCACCCGGCGGAGCTTGGTGCAGCAACGGGGGTGTTTTATTCGCTGACCTATCTGGGGTTCTTTGCCCCCTTCATTCTCTCGCTTTTGGGCCCTGTCACAGGCTATTCCACCGCCTTCATCATTGGACTCTCTATCGCGGCGTTGACTGCCGTGACGCTGCGCCTCCGCTTTAAGGGGTAACCGGGGTTAATGTCATGGCATACGCTTTATACTTGGGGCAGTTTAGGTCACACAAAACTATCGCCACGAAGGAGATTCACCATATGGATTTCACCTCTCGTCACCTCGGCCCCGATGCAGCCGAGCGTGAGACGATGCTCAAGGCAGTGGGCTATGACAGCGTGGACGCGCTTGTCGATGCTGCCCTGCCGACCTCCATCCGCGCCGCCGAGGCGCTCAACCTCCCGGAGGCTTTGAGCGAAGATGATGCGCAGGCGAAGCTGCGCGAGTACGCCTCCCAGAATGTCGTGCTGAAGTCCTTCTACGGCCAGGGTTACTCCGATACCCTCACCCCAGCGGTCATTCGCCGCGGGCTGCTGGAGGATGCCGGCTGGTACACCGCCTACACGCCCTACCAGCCGGAAATTTCGCAGGGCCGCCTCGAGGCACTGCTGAACTTCCAGACCATGATTGAGTCCCTGACCGGCCTTCCCATCGCGAACGCCTCGCTTCTCGACGAAGCCTCTGCCACCGCCGAGGCCGTCGGCCTGATGGCGCGTGCGGTGAAGAAGGGCCGCCGCGTGCTGTTGGATTCGCGCCTGCACCCGCAGGTTCTGGCCGTGGCCGCCGAGCGCGCCCGCGCCATCGAGCTGGAGGTCGAGATTGCTGATGTCCGCGATGGCATCGTCGGCGAAGACCTCGTCGGCGCAGTTCTGGCCTACACCGGAACGGAGGGCGATATCGTCGACCCGCGCGCTGCCATCGAGGAGCTGCACACCCGCGGCGCCCTGGCCGCCGTTGTGGCCGACCCGCTGTCGCTGCTCCTTCTGGAAGCGCCTGGTTCAATGGGCGCAGACGTCGTCCTCGGCTCCTCGCAGCGCTTCGGCGTCCCGCTCTTCTTCGGCGGCCCGCACGCAGCCTTCATGTCCGTCACGGATAAGCTCAAGCGCCAGCTTCCGGGCCGCATCGTGGGCGTGTCCAAGGACGCCGCCGGCCGCCCCGCCTACCGTCTGGCCCTGCAGACCCGCGAGCAGCACATCCGCCGCGAGCGCGCCACCTCCAATATCTGTACTGCACAGGCCCTCTTGGCCAATGTCGCCTCCATGTACGCCGTCTACCACGGTCCGAAGGGGCTGAAGGAGATTGCGCAGCGCGCGCATGACCGCGCTTCTGCTTTCGCTGCGGCAGTCACCGGCGCAGGCAAGGAGATTGTCTCCCGAGACTTCTTCGACACCGTGACCGTTACCGGCGTGGATGCCGCCGCCGTCAAGGCCCAGCTGCAGGAGAAGGGCTACCTGGTGCGCGCCATCGGCACGGACAAGGTCTCGGTCTCCTTCGGCGAGTCCGCTACCAGCGAGGATGTCAACACCCTTGCCACCGCCTTCGGCGCCACAGACTTCACTGCGTCCGAGCCAGCCTCGTCTGGCTCCTTCGAGATTCCGTCCTCTGTCCAGCGCTCCGAGGAGCCGCTGCAGCACGAGATCTTCAATTCGCTTCACTCCGAGACCCAGATGCTGCGCTACCTGCGCACCCTGGCGGATAAGGACTTGGCGCTCGACCGCACCATGATCCCGCTGGGCTCGTGCACGATGAAGCTCAACCCCACCTCCGCCATGGAGCCCATCTCCTGGCCGGAGTTCGCGGGCATCCACCCCTATGCCCCGGAGGAGACCACCGCTGGTTGGCGCGCGCTGATCGACGAGCTCGAGTCCTGGCTCGCCGAAATCACCGGCTACGCCCAGGTTTCCATCCAGCCCAACGCCGGTTCCCAGGGTGAGTTGGCCGGCCTGCTGGCCATTCGTCGCTACCACGTTGCCAACGGCGATCATGGCCGCGATGTCATCCTCATTCCGGCCTCAGCGCACGGCACCAACGCGGCGTCGGCGACCCTGGCCAACCTGCGCGTTGTCGTGGTCAAGACCGCGGACGATGGCTCGATCGACGTCGCCGACCTCGACGCCAAGCTCGAGCAGCACGGCGAGCACGTCGCCGGCATCATGATTACCTACCCCTCCACCCACGGTGTCTTCGACCCCGAGGTGCGCGAGGTCTGCGACAAGGTCCACGCAGCCGGCGGCCAGGTCTATATCGACGGCGCGAACATGAACGCGCTGGCCGGTTGGGCCCGCCCGGGCGTCTTCGGTGGCGATGTCTCCCACCTCAACCTGCACAAGACCTTCACCATCCCGCACGGCGGAGGTGGCCCGGGTGTGGGCCCGGTGGGCGTCGCCAAGCACTTGGTGCCCTTCCTGCCGACGGATGCCAACAACCCCCAGCTGGACCCCGCGCAGCCGGCCGCGGAAGGCACCGGCGTGCCGTCCACCGCATCGCGCTACGGTTCCGCTGGTGTGCTGCCGATTTCCTGGTCTTACCTGGCCATGGTGGGCGCGCAAGGACTCACGGAGACGACGAGCCACGCCATCCTCGGCGCGAACTACCTGGCGCAGAACCTGAAGGATTCCTTCCCGGTTCTCTACACGGGTAATGCCGGCCTGGTAGCGCACGAATGCATCTTTGACCTGCGCGAGCTGACCGACGCCTCCGGCGTCACCGCTGCTGATGTGGCCAAGCGCCTCGTGGACTACGGCTTCCACGCGCCGACCCTGTCCTTCCCGGTGGCCGGCACCCTCATGGTGGAGCCCACCGAGTCCGAGGACCTGGGTGAGCTGGACCGCTTCATCGAGGCTATGCGCTCCATCCGCGCCGAAATCCAGGAAATCATCGACGGCAAAGTGGCCTACGAGGACTCCGTCATCCACCACGCACCGTTCAACGCCGAATCCGTCGCCGCCGACGAGTGGAACTTTGCCTTTAGCCGCCAGCAGGCCGCCTACCCGGTGACCTCCCTGCGCGCTAATAAGTACTTCCCGCCGGTGCGCCGCATCGACGAGGCTTATGGTGACCGCAACCTGGTGTGCACCTGCCCGCCGCCAGAGGCCTTTGACTACTCCGACGAGAACCAGGAGGTTTAATCAATGACTGACTACCTGCACTCCCCGCTGCATGCTGAGCACGAGAAACTCGGCGCTACTTTCACCCCCTTCGGGCCGTGGGAGATGCCGCTGAAGTATGACAACGAGCTTGAGGAGCACCGCGCGGTGCGTAATGCCGCGGGCCTCTTCGATCTGTCCCACATGGGTGAAATCTGGGTCAACGGCCCAGACGCCGCTGAGTTCTTGTCCTACTGCTTCATTTCCAACCTCACCACCCTCAAGGAGGGCAAGGCGAAGTACTCCATGATCTGCGCGGAGGATGGCGGCATCATCGATGACCTCATCACCTACCGCTTGGAGGAGACCAAGTTCCTCGTCGTGCCCAATGCTGGCAACGCCGACACCGTGTGGGATGCACTCAACGAGCGCGCCGAGGGCTTCGACGTGGACCTGAAGAACGAGTCCCGCGACGTGGCCATGATTGCCGTCCAGGGCCCGAAGGCGCTGGAGATCCTCGTCCCGTTGGTGGAGGACACCAAGCAGCAGGCCGTGATGGACCTGCCCTACTACGCCGCGATGACCGGCAAGGTGGCCCGTAAGTATGCGTTCATCTGCCGCACCGGCTACACCGGCGAGGACGGCTTCGAGCTCATCGTCTACAACTCCGATGCCCCGGAGCTGTGGGAAGAGCTGCTCAAGGCCGGCGAGGAATACGGCATCAAGCCCTGTGGCTTGGCAGCGCGCGACTCCCTGCGCTTGGAGGCTGGCATGCCGCTCTACGGCAACGAGCTCACCCGCGATATCACCCCAGTGGAGGCCGGAATGTCCCGCGCCTTTGCCAAGAAGGAGCAGGACTTCGTAGGCGCTGAGGTGCTGCGCCAGCGCGCTGAGGAGGGCCCGCAGGCCGTTATCACCGGACTTGTCTCCTCCCAGCGCCGCGCCGCCCGTGCCGGCTCCGAGGTCTACGTGGGTGAGAACAAGGTGGGCACGGTGACATCTGGTCAGCCCTCCCCCACCCTGGGGCACCCGGTAGCACTCGCGCTCATCGATACCGCCGCTGGACTCGAGCCGGGTGCGGCCGTCGAGGTGGATATCCGCGGCAAGCGCTACCCCTTCGAAGTCTCCGCGCTGCCCTTCTACAAGCGCGATAAGTAAACTCCACTACTGAAGTCAACTACCGAAAGGACACCCCTTCTCATGGCTAATCTTCCTTCCGATTTCTCCTACTCCGAGGACCACGAGTGGATTAACGCCACCGCTGACTCCGTCGTTGGTTCTACCGTCCGTATCGGCATCACCTCCGTGGCCACCGACCGCCTGGGGGAGGTCGTCTTCGCTGAGCTGCCTGCCGTGGGCGATACCGTCGAGCACGGCGAGACCTGCGGCGAGGTCGAGTCCACCAAGTCCGTGTCTGACCTCTACTCCCCGGTCACCGGCACCGTGACCGCCGTCAATGAGGGCGTGCACGATGACTACGCAGTCATCAACAACGATCCCTTCGGTGAAGGCTGGCTCTTCGAGGTCGAGGTCACCGAGGCCGGCGAGCTGATGACCGCCGACGAATACGCCTCCGCCAACGGCGTTGACTAAAACATCGCTTGAGCAGCGCAGACTCAGCCCCTTTCGGGCTGATTTCTCGCGGGGTTTAGGATTGGGTTCATGACTGCTCCCCGCGAACCTTTCTTTCCCGTTGATCGCTCCATCCGCGCTTCCGACGAACCACTGGAGATCCGCCGCTTAGGCCGCATGGGCTACCAAGAGGCCTGGGATCTGCAAGCCGAGATCGCCGCGGCGCGGGCGGCGGGCACGCAGGGGGATGTCATCCTCGTGGTGGAGCACCCCAACGTCTACACCGCCGGCAAGCGCACGCAGCCGGAGGATATGCCTGATAATGGCCTACCGGTCATTGATGTAGACCGTGGCGGGCGCATCACCTGGCACGGCGAGGGCCAGTTGGTGGTCTACCCCATTATCAAGCTGGCCGAGCCGGTAGACGTTGTCGATTACGTCCGCCGCCTTGAGGAGGCCATCATCCAAGCCGTCCGCGAACTCGGTGTGAGCACCGCTGGGCGCATCGATGGACGCTCTGGCGTATGGGTTCCTTCCACCACCCAGGCTGCCGACCCAGCCGCCCCGAAGCGCGACCGTAAGCTAGGCGCCCTGGGCATTCGCGTGACCCGCGGAGTGACCATGCACGGTCTGGCGCTCAACTGCACCAATACGCTGGAATACTACGAGCACATCGTGGCCTGCGGCATCGACGATGCGGACGTGTCCACGCTATCGCTTGAGCTCGGCCGTGAGGTGACCATGGAGGAGGCGGAAGCGCCGCTTCTCGACGCCCTCCTCAAAGCCCTCTCCGGCGAACTAACAGTGGCCGACCACACCTTTGCCTCGGCACCTGATCCCATCAAAGTGGCCAATGAGAAGGCCCGCCAAGCCCGCAAAGCCGCGCAAGAAAAATAGCGGCTACCCTCGGTGGAATAAAGCCGCCACTCGTAGGGCTTGTATTAGAAAGAGCTAGTTCAACACCTAAAGTGAGGTTCCGTGACTGTTAAGCCTGAAGGACGCAAGATGCTCCGCATTGAGAAGAAGAATGCGGAGTCTCCCATCGAACAGAAGCCGCGCTGGATCCGCAACCAGGTTCGCACCGGCCCTGGGTACGAGGACATGAAATCTCGCGTGACTGGTGCTTCCCTACACACCGTGTGCCAAGAGGCTGGCTGCCCCAATATTCACGAGTGCTGGGAATCGCGTGAGGCTACCTTCCTCATCGGCGGTGACAAGTGCACTCGCCGCTGTGATTTCTGCGATATCGCTACCGGTAAGCCAGCGGAACTGGACCGCGACGAGCCGCGTCGTGTGGCAGAGAATATCCAGGAAATGGATCTCAACTACACCACCATCACGGGTGTTACCCGCGATGATCTTCCTGATGAGGGCGCCTGGCTCTACGCCGAGGTGGTGCGCAAGATTCATGAGCTTAACCCCAATACCGGCGTGGAAAACCTCACCCCGGACTTTTCCGGTAAGCCGGACCTGCTCCAGGAGGTCTTTGAGGCCCGCCCCGAGGTCTTTGCTCACAACCTGGAGACGGTGCCGCGCATCTTCAAGCGCATCCGCCCGGCCTTCCGCTATGAGCGTTCCCTCGACGTCATCCGCCAGGCCCACGACTTTGGCCTGATCACCAAGTCCAACCTCATCCTGGGCATGGGCGAAACCGCCGAGGAGATCGAGGAAGCACTGCGCGACCTGCGCTCGGCAGGCTGCGACATCATCACGATCACCCAGTACCTGCGCCCCGGCCCGCGCTTCCACCCGATCGAGCGCTGGGTGCGCCCGGAGGAATTCGTGGAGCACTCCAAGCTGGCCAAGGAGCTGGGCTTCGGTGGCGTCATGTCTGGCCCGCTGGTCCGCTCCTCCTACCGCGCTGGCCGCCTCTACGTGCAGGCCATGGAGGCACGCGGCCTCGAGCTTCCGGAGAACCTGAAGCACCTGGCGGAGACTTCCCAGGGCGCTACCGCCCAGGAGGCTTCCACCCTGCTGGAGAAGTACGGCCCCTCCGAGGAAACTCCGGTCACCACGCGCATGGCTAAGACCCCCGCACAATCCAACTCTGTTGCCGCTACCATCCGCTAACGCGTTTCTCTTTTTATTCCCCTTGCCCTTAAAGTAGGAGACATGGCTAAGGACGATAAGGCGTCGCTCAAGGACGCGAAGAAGCAAGAGCGGGCGGCCAAGCGCGCCCAGCGCAAGCAGAACTGGTCACAGATGTGGCAAGCGTTCAACATGCAGCGCAAGCAGGACAAGGCTCTCATCCCCATCATGCTGGCTGCGTTCTTGGGCATGGGCTTGCTCTTCTTCCTTATCGGCATGCTCTTCAACGGCCAGTGGTTCATGCTCATCATTGGCTTGGGTCTTGGCGCGATGCTCGCCATGTTCCTGTTCACCCGCCGCCTTGAGCGCGATATGTACAAGAAGGTGGAAGACCAGCCTGGTGTCGCCGGTTGGGCTTTGGAGCAGCAGCTACGCAACACCGTTGGTGTGGTGTGGAAGGTCAAGCCGGGCGTGGCTGCGACGCGCCAGCAGGATCTGGTTCACCGCGTGATTGGTAACTCCGGCGTCATTTTCGTCGTTGAGGGTGACCGCAAGCGCGTTGCCCCTACTCTTAACCGTTTGAAGAAACGCGTTGACCGCCTGGCTGGCGGTGTGCCGGTTTACGAGGTCTTCGTGGGCAGCGGTGAGGATGAGGTGCCGGTGTC
Source organism: Corynebacterium aurimucosum ATCC 700975 (assembly GCF_000022905.1). Lineage (NCBI taxonomy): Bacteria > Bacillati > Actinomycetota > Actinomycetes > Mycobacteriales > Corynebacteriaceae > Corynebacterium > Corynebacterium aurimucosum. Next base: position 1,901,147 of record NC_012590.1, read on the forward strand.
CAAGCTGCGCAGCCACATTATGAAGCTGCCGCGCAACTACAACAAGAACGAAACCTACGAGAACATTCGCCGCATCGAGGCCATGGATGATCTCCCGGGCACTACTCCGGGCCTGCCAAAGGGCCCAATGCCCCGCCAGGCTCAGAACATGGCGGGCATGAACCGCCGCATGCGCCGCATGCAGGAGCGCAAGGGCGGCAAATAAGCCATCTTGTTCCACACAAGAAGGGGTCCCTTCCGAGATTCTCGGAAGGGACCCCTTCTTTACCTTGCGATTCTTCGTTGCTTTAGGACCGTCCTAGCCTTCGTGACCAGGTTTCGTCAGATGGTTCTACTCAGATGGTTTACTTGACCCCAAGTAAACCATCTAGCGTTATGAAGAAGGTTTGTTTGCCCCCAAACAAACCTTTTCAGGGGAACCATTTGTGGGGCATCTGTGGTGGATACGACCGGCTAGCGCTGACCAAGCTTTAGGCCATGATAACGGCCGTGCCGGTGGCGCGATCGTGGAGGCCGCGGCCGTCGGCATCGACCATCGCTGCGGGGAAGAGCACAGCAGTCAGCAGCGTGCGGACCGCCGCCCGCCACAAGCCGACAGAAGTGCCCGGCTTGTCGAGGCGCGCCACGCCCATGCCCAGCACGGCCATTCCCGGGGTGCGGGCGAAGAGCCATCCGCACACGATGCCCATAACTACCCACACTGCATAGCCCAAGAAAGCTGGGCCGCCGAGCGAATCCGTAAAGAGCTCAAGAAGGTTGGCAATGAGCATCGCCAAGAGCCAGTCAATGAGCACGCCAAGAGTGCGCCGCATTACAGAAGCCAGGGCACCTGAGCCCTCCTTGGGCAAGCCCATTGTTTGCCCAGGCCACTGCCCGTGCTCGAAGCCGTCGTTATTATCTGCCATGCTCACCAATCTAGCTGTCGGCTCCGCGAAGCAGAAAATTTACCTCCAGGTGCCCCAGACACCCCGGTAACGAAGCCAATACCTGTAAACTAGTCGGGAGTACTAAACGTCAACCAACAGGAGACCACCGTGTCCTTTGAGACAATCCAGGACGTCATCGCATTCATCAAGGAAGAGGACGTCAAGTTCGTTGACATCCGGTTTACGGACGTCCCCGGCACTGAGCACCACTTCTCTATTCCGGCCGAGGAATTTACTGAAGACGCAGCCGCCGAAGGCCTCGCTTTTGATGGTTCTTCCATCCGCGGATTCACCACCATCGATGAGTCCGATATGACGCTGCTGCCAGATCCGAAGACCGCCTTCGTGGATCCTTTCCGCACCGCGAAGACTCTGAACATCAAGTTCTTCGTCCACGACCCCTTCACCCTGGAGCCTTTCAGCCGCGACCCGCGCAACATCGCGCGCAAGGCTGAGGAGTACCTCGCTTCCACCGGCATCGCGGATACCTGTAACTTCGGCGCCGAGGCTGAGTTCTATATCTTCGATTCGGTTCGCTACGGCACGGATGTCCACAACGGCTTCTACGAGGTTGATACCGATGAGGGGTGGTGGAACCGCGGTTCTGAGACCAACTTCGATGGCACTCCGAACACCGGTTTCAAGACTCGTGTGAAGGGTGGCTACTTCCCTACGGCACCCGTCGACAAGCACGGCGAGGTCCGCGATGCCATGGTGGAGCAGCTGCAGAAGGCAGGCTTTGTTATCGAGCGCTTCCACCACGAGGTGGGCAGCGGCCAGAACGAGATCAACTACCGCTTCAACTCCCTGCTGCACGCGGCTGATGATATTCAGACCTTCAAGTACATCATCAAGAACACCGCTGAGCAGTTCGGTAAGTCCGTAACCTTCATGCCGAAGCCGCTGGCCGGCGATAATGGTTCCGGTATGCACGCCCACATGTCCCTGTGGCAGGACGGCAAGCCGCTCTTCCATGATGAGGCTGGCTACGCCGGCCTGTCCGACATGGCTCGCTACTACATCGGCGGCATCCTGGCCCACGCACCGGCTGTTCTGGCGTTTACGAACGCGACTCTGAACTCCTACCACCGTCTGGTCCCGGGCTTTGAGGCCCCGATTAACCTGGTGTACTCGCAGCGCAACCGCTCGGCTGCTATCCGTATCCCGATTACCGGTTCCAACCCGAAGGCCAAGCGCATCGAGTTCCGTGCTCCGGACCCGTCCGGCAACCCCTACTTCGGCTTCGCTGCCATGATGATGGCGGGCCTCGACGGCATTAAGAACCGCATTGAGCCGCACGCTCCGGTGGATAAGGACCTCTACGAGCTGCCGCCGGCAGAGGCTGCGTCCATCCCGCAGGCACCGACCTCCCTGGAGGCGTCCATCGCGGCACTTGAGGAGGACAACGAGTTCCTCACCGAGGGCGATGTCTTCTCCGAGGATCTCATCGAGACCTACATCAACTACAAGCGTGAGAACGAGATTGCGCCGGTTCGTCTGCGCCCGACTCCGCAGGAGTTTGAGATGTACTACGACTGTTAAAGGATATGTGGGTATCTGACCCCTTCTTTTAGCACCCTCCGACAAGACACAACCCACGGTTTCCTTCACGGATTCCGTGGGTTGTGTCATGTTGAGCCCGGCGCGCGAGAGCCCAATGGCGCAGCTTCTGAAACTAACTACAGGGGCTACCGGCCACGCAGGCGAGTGTTCCGCCGGCTAATAGAGGCGCCCTAATTCAGCAAAGATACCCGAATTAAAGTTGAAAGCCCGCTCTGCCTCCGAGAGCATAGCTTCACGCTGTTCAACGTTTAGCTCCAGGCTATCCACGCGCTCGCGGTATCCCGTACGATAAGGCGGGATTTTTCCAATCGAAGTGAAGTCATAGAAGTTCAGTGCCTCAGGAGGAACTCCGTAATGGGCTCCCAAACGCGCTGCAATCACCTGCCCACCGGAAATATCACCGAGATAGCGCACGTAGTGATGGGCTACCACTTCTACTGGCTTGCCCACAATTTCTTCTAAGCGCGCGCTATAGGACCTCGTCGCTGGAAGAATGCGAATCTCCTCACGCCAGTTTTCGCCGACGAGCACTTTCAAATCTGCTTCCAGTGCTTGACGACGTTCCAGCCGTGGATCCGCTACCGCGCCGGCAATGGGAGTAGTCGCCACGCTGCGAACGGCGTTCTCGAGAGCTCCATATACAAACCACAGTTGGCCGGCCAAATCAGCCACGGCTGACTTATTGAGCTCCCCTGACAACAGGCGCTGCATGAATGCCGAATTCTCCGCATGCTCATGCGCACGCGCAGTCGCCTCACGCAACGCAACGGACAAAGATTTATTGAGAGTGGTAGTCACTGTTCTTCTCCACGGTGTTATTTAGAAAACTACAAATCAGTTGAGGTTAGAAAAACTCAAAATCAAAAATTAAGGGGATTAAGCCGACGTGGGTGTGCGGCACCAATTCTCATCGGCACCCCACACCCGTTACGTCGTTCTTGAACTGTCAGCGGTGTGTCTTAGGGTTTATCGCTGAAAGAAGACACGCGCACTGTCAAAAGCACCGGACTTAACAAATGCTTGCCACAGAATTGCGATCATGCTGCCAACAGTCGCAATGCCTAGGAAGTAGTTCCAGAAGTTGGAGACCTTCGAGATAGAAGAGGAGTTCTCACCCGAGCTAAGGTTCTTATCTTTCGACGGGTTCTGCGGCTTCGGCTTCTCGCCGTCCGACGGGTTCTGCGGCTTCTCGCCCTCCGAAGGATCCTTTTCTTCTTCCTTCTTCTGTCCACAGCCTGGGGCGAGCTTGAGGGTCAGCTGCGCACTATCCACCTCCGGGTTGTAGTCGGCGCTGTACATACCCATGAACAAGAAGTCAACGCCCTCGACGTCACCAGAATCATTTGTTCCGGGCTGACGCTCGTACATCACGTCGGAAGCATTAAGCGTGAGAGTATCGCCGTCCTTGCTCCACTGTGCCTTACCGTGACCGAACGCCCCTTCACCAGTACGCTTGTTTGCTTCAACGCGGTCCTCAGGGGTGTACTCCGTCATGTGCTTGCCCTCAACAAAATAAGCCTCGTAGCCGGAGCCGAGCTGGGCTTTGTCCCCATTAGTTTCCACGAATGGGTTAATCATCTTGGAGTACAGCGCTCCGTGGTGGCCAGTGAAAGTAATCGAAGAGTCCTTGGCCTTGATCTTCGATGCAGTGACATTGCCGGCCTCGTCCACAGAGACTGTGGACGTCGCGGGATCGACTTCGAAGCCGAAGGTGAAATCGCTGCCCGTCGGATCGCCGTCCTCCTTCACCGTTCCGGTCGTCTCCCAGTCGCCCTTAGCGATTCGCCCCTTAATGTAGGAACGCCAGGAGTGCTTAACACCCCAGTTGATAGTGCCGGATTCGATGGTGCATGATTCTGCTTCTGCCGCGGTTGCCTGCGGCACAGTAATCGCCGTCGCTGCGATAGCGGTCACCAGGATTTTTTTAAACATGGAAGTCCTCCAGTTGATGCGAGAAAAGTGAATTGATTGTGGGCGTGGCACGCTGTGGTTGTACCTGCAGCCCGTTGACGGAGATCGGCCAGCCGTACACCTCTGACAAGATGGGACCGGTGAAAACCTCCGCCACGCGCCCTTGAGCTGCGATCCCCCCGCATGAGACGCACACGATGTGATCGCAATATGCGGCTGCCGCGTTCAGGTCATGGAGCACCACGAGTGCGGTTACTCCTGCCTCGCGGGCTAGGGCTTTCACAGAACCCAGTAACTGTTCTTGGTGGCGGATATCGAGGGCCGCTGTCGGTTCATCCAGCAGGATTATTGGAGTATTTTGTGCAAGAACACGGGCAAAGGCCACCCGCGCACGTTCACCACCTGAAAGCGTGCTGATATCGCGTCCGGAGAGATGAGCGACTCCAGCTATTTCAAGGGCGGCTTCGATAAACTGCTCGTCGAGTTGGGCGTGGGGCGTTCCGTGCCAAGGGCGGCGGCCCATCGCGACAACATCGCGTACCAGAAATTCAAAGGACACCGCGACATCCTGAAGCATCACCGCACGCTTGCGTGCGAGCTCACGGGGCGAGGTCTTCGGCGACAAACCGCCGACACTGATTTCACCGGAGAAGTCGATATCACCCGCGATCGCGCCAAGGACTGTTGACTTCCCGGCACCATTCGGGCCAATTAGTCCGGTGACCTCGCCTGGCCGGGCATTAAAGGTCACGCTGTCCACGAGGGTAACCCCGTCGACTTGGACGGTGAGGTTGTCCACGTTCAGCATCAGTGCACCCCCTTTCGCATCATGCGGCGCAACAGGATGAAGAAGGTCGGTCCGCCAACTAAGGCGGTAAAGATACCGATTGGGAGGTCCGCGAAGGGAATCAAGGTTCGTGCTGCCACATCCGCAAAGCCGATGAGCACCGCGCCACCTAGGGCGGATGCAGGAATGAGGATGTGATTTTGCGGTCCTACGATGCTGCGTAACAAGTGGGGAACGATGAGCCCAACAAAGCCGATGAGGCCGGCGAAGGACACAGCTGCTGCGGTAAGCACTGCGGACGCCACAATTGCCACAATGCGCAACACAGACACATCTACGCCAGTGTGCACAGCAGCGCGTTCACCCAGCGCGAGAATGTCAAGTTGCCTGCCCAAACGCAGGGCTACTGCTATACCGATAAGGACGATGGGAAGAACAACCCATACGTGCTTCCACTGCGAGCCGTTGAAGGAACCCATCTGCCAAAAAATGATGGCTTCCCGGTTGGCAGTCGGTGCCAGGTACACCATGAAGGAAATGATTGCATTGCACACTGCATTAATGGCGATGCCCGTGAGGATCAGGTGAACCACCGTGACGCGACCGTTATGGCGTGCAAGTTGGTAGATGATGAAGGTAACTAAAAGTGCGCTCAAGAAAGCCAGCGCTGGCACAGTGAAAGTTCCCACGAAGGTGAGGTTGAAGACGATCGCTACAGCCGCCCCAACACCTGCACCGGAGGTCACTCCGATGATGGATGGCTCCGCCAGAGGATTGGCAAAGATGGCCTGCATCAACGTGCCCGCAACGCCTAGAGCGGCGCCTACGAAGAGCCCCAAGACCAAGCGCGGCAGGCGAATATTCCATACCACGCTGGCTGTGAGGGACTCTTGCCCCGGCCCCAAAGCCAGAATCGGGAACAGATCAGAAAGTGCAATGTAGTACTGTCCGAGGACGATCGAGATGAGTCCCGCTAGAACAGCAAGCACCGCTAAGGATATGAATACCGATATCCGCTGAGTGCGGCGTCGTGTGAAGACGTCGCTATGCATTGTCTGGGTCATATACAGCCTTTGCGAGTTTGACCAGTGTCTGGCCGGTCATGGGGCCGAAGGCCAGGGACTGGCCGTCAGGAATGGTGACGATGCGCTGCTTTTGACCAGCAATGGTCTGCGCCACACCAGGACGTTCCAGTAGGCCGTCGACTCCGCCTGTGGATTTCAAACCATCGGTCATCATGATGATCACCTCTGGGTTGATGCGGGCCAGCGCTTCTGCGTTAGCAGGTTCGGCATAAGAAAGGTTGTTCTCCGCAGCGAGATCGACTCCTCCAATTCCTTCGATGAGGTCCTGGGCGCCGGTCCCCTCCCCCATGATGAAGAACACGCCGCCGTTTCCACGGGCGTAGAGGAAGGCCATACGCATTGGCTCCTCGGGGGCAATGGTCTTAATGGCTTCCTTCGACTCATCAATTTCCTTGATGGAGCGCTCTGATAACTTGCGGGCCTCGTCCGGAAGCCCGACGGTTTCACCCAGCGTGATGATGTCTTCGCCCACCGAGTCAATGGTCCGCTGCGGTTCCATGACCACAGTTGTCACACCTGCTTCACGGATCTGATCGATCGCATCACGGGGTCCAATGGAGTGGTCCACAATAACGAGCGTCGGATTAAGCTCCAGGACTGCTTCAACATTGATATTGTGGCCGCCTTCAGTCACGACGGGACGATCCGCCAGATTCGGTTCAGTGGAAGAGACGGTGCGGCCAACGATGTTGTCCGCAAGCCCCAAGCCGCTCAGCGTTTTGGTATAGGTCCCATAAATATCCAGCGCCAGAATCCGCGAGACATCCGTGACGGTGACGTCATAACCATCAGCGTCAGTAAGTTCCACCGGAAGTGCGGGCTGGACTTTAGTGCTTACGGGCTCGATATCGGCGAAGTCACTGACCTCAGTAACGCCTTCGAAGGAGCGCGGGTCGGAAAGGTCCTGCGGGTCCGGTAGCTGGTCTGTATAGCTTCCTTGCACGCCACAGGCAGTCAATCCCACGATGCACAGAAGCGGGATAAGGAAACGTAGGAGAAGTTTCACGGTGATCTTTCTAGGAGTTGTTCATAATGAGGCGGCTGGTGGAGCCTCCGGCGATAATGAGCCCGGCGATGAACAGGAGGAGGTAGGTAACTGGGTCATCGGTGGTGCCGTTCGCGGAGCTCGCGGACTTGATCTGGAATTTCTTTGAACCATCTTCGTAGCCCTGCGACGAATCACTGGCCAGCGCGTTGTCTACTGCTTCGGAGTTGACACCGCCACTGCCCTTCGACCCGGAGCCGGCACTGTCTCCCGCACTGGACGAGCTGCCACCACTAGTGCCGCCAACAGTGTCGTTGCAATCGGCGTTTCCGCCCAGGCTGGCGTTGAAACTTAACGGATCCAGCTGGGTTCCAGGCTCGTAAAATTCGGCAAAGGCCTTGGAGCCAACGTCAGTCAGGGATACTGTTGCTTCGCCCGATACGGCATCTGTTCCCACATCCAGAGACGTGAAATTCAGGTCGGCGATGGCGGTGCGTCCGAAGTCCTTCTTCTCGCCTTCCATGTTGGAGGAGCGCACATCGCCGATTAGTTTTCCGGTTTTACCGTTGAAGGAGATTTCTAGGTTCGCAATATTGAGGTCGAGCTTGCCGTGGTGGCCGGTGAACTGGATGTTTCCGCCGTACCGCACAGCACCTGTATCGTCCTTGACTGCGCCGGAGTTCCCGGAAAACTGGAATCGACCGTTGCTATAGCCGACGCCCGAGAGCTGCCATTTTCCTTGCGCAATGGAGCCGGTGATATAGGACTGGAATGATTTCTTCACTCCCCATTGCGCCGTCGCTTGGGTAACACCGGTGGCTTGGCACGTTTCGTTGGCTGCACCGGATGCTCCAGACGCTGCTGCAACCGAGCCCGTCGCACCCGTAGCGCCGGAGTTCGACCCGCTAGCCGTTGATGCTCCACCACTGTTTCCGCTGCCAGCTGCCGCTGTTTCTGGAAGGCCGTTGCCGCTTAAGTCCGAAGTAGTCGTGCTACCAGAGGTGGAGGTTCCAGACGACGTGCTAGCCGACGCCCCGGAAGCCCCCGAGGTAGTGTTGCCCCGCTTCTTGAATGAGTCCAACTCGTCCAAGAAGGACTGTGTATTGCCCATAAACGTGGTGATACCGTTCATGGTGTCATTGGTTTCGGACAAAATAGCCATGGCTTCCTTGTTGAAGCCCGTAAAGGTGCCGGTAATAGAGTTCAGCTTCCGTTTCGAGCCAGATCCATTGCCGCCTGAGCCGCCAGAACCAGAGCAGGATCCATCCAACGCAATGGTGCCTGAGGAAGGATCGAGTTTTTCACCCTGCTCATAGAAGCCCGTGAAAAGCTTGACTCCCCCGGCACTAAGGGACGTGGTTCCTGCCAGGTTCACTGCCGAGCCGTTGTCTTTGACAGGCTCCTGCAGATTAATGATGGCGATGACCTCATCGTCGCCTTGAATCTGGGCCCCGCGGGTGTAGTTGCTTCGGTTCAGTTCATAAGAAACGTAGTCAACCGTCACTTTTGCTTGGTCACCGGAAGCAATGACCTTGAAGTCCGACATTGTCATGTCGAGAACCCCGTCATGTCCTGTGAAGTTCAGCGTGCCTTGGAACGGGATGGTGACTGTACCGCCAGAGGACGTGGGCGCACTTGCTTGGAACACAAAAGCACCGTTGCCTTTTTCATCACCGCTAAAGCCGATACCGCTGGCTCCCCAGCCGCCGCGGGCGATATTGCCTTTGATGTAGCTTCGGAAGGATTGCTTGATCCCCCAGTTCCACGTACAGGAAGTCTCTGCGTGAGCTACCGGGGCGCTGTTCAAAAATGGAACGGCGCCGAGAGCAAGGGGAGCTGCGAGCACCACACCGCATGCTGAGCGCCAGAGATTGCGAATCATGTTGAGAACCTTGTTTCATCCAGATAGGGCTATAGGTTAGGCTTACCTTGGTTAGGTAATTCTGGCCTAAATTAACAGATTTGTCAACACATCAACCAAACGGGAGAAAACAGCATGCACAGCCACCCCCACACAGATATCTTCAGGAGCATTTACCCAGACGTAGATCCGACCCAAAAGTTCCCCCCGACGCTGTCCGAACGCGCGGCTTTAGCGTTCGCCGTCGGTGTGTTTATGTTCGGCGGCGTGAAAGGGGATCTACTCATCGCCGGTGCAGGACTGGCGTTTGTTGTCGGCTGCGTTTGGGCGCTTTCCCGAAAAACTCCCCGGCGCATCCGAACTGAAGCACGTAGCCGGTTTCCCCAAGAACCGTGGGCGGAGGCACCTAGCCCCTTCATCCCTGTCTTGTGGTTCGCACTCGGCGCACTCGCCGTGGCCGCCTGGTGGTTTACCCCTGATGAGTTTCTCGTATGGAGTGCTTGCTCAATAGCCATCCTGGCAGCCGCTGTGACGTGGTACATGCCGGTTATACAGGCTCAACGCTCAGCTGCGCCTGTAGGACCTAATGTAAACCTGTAGCCCCACCAAGGTTCCGTGGCACTGAGAGCAAAATCGTTGAAACGAGCAAAAACTAGGTGCGGGTTGCCCATCACACAGGCGTGCCGGTTCCGCAAAGTTCAGCACAGCAACGGGACAGTAGGCGGGCACTACAGCTACCATGCCAGCTGTGACTGACAAATTCCGCCACTTGCCACCGCCCGGCCCCGCGTGGGGCGGCAGCCTCATGGGTACCTCCATCGTCTCCCGGCTACTCGTTGAGGAAGGCATGCTTACAGCCTCCGCTGTTTTCGCAGCGCTGGCCTGCGTCATCCTCCTCGTGCTCACGGTGGGTTTCGCGGCATACCGCCAGCCCAGCTTTGCGCGAACCTCAATGGCTGAATGGTCGATGTACTTCATCGGCATCCTGGCACTCGGCGCAGCACTGTCCGGGTTGACGGATATCGGAACCTTCCGCCTAGTCGGCTTCTGGATAGGCGGCCCAGTCACCGTCATCACCTGGGCTATTCAGCTCACCCGCTTCGACGGCCAGCCACGCTTTACCTGGGGCCTACCGCTGGTCGGCCCCATGATTTCCTCCTCCGTGGCCGGCTTCCTCGCCTTGGACTACGGGGAGGCCTACCACGTCATGGGCACAGTGCTCTTTGTCATGTCGATCTCTACTGCGGTCCCCATTTTTATCCGTGTGTATTGGGCCGCTTGGCACGGCAAAGTCAATCTCACCGGTGCCAACTCCGCAACGGCCTGGGTTCCACTGGGCGTGGTGGGCCAATCCACCACCGCGATGCAGATCCTCCACCCCGGCACTTTCTCTGTCTACTACGGGCTCACCGCCATGGTGATCGCCATTCCCCTCGCGCTCTATGCCATGGTCACCTTCTACCCCAACGTTGCGCGCTGGGTGGATTACTCTCCTGCCTGGTGGGCGTGCACCTTCCCGCCGGGGACGGTCAGCATGGGCGGGCACCAGGTAGCGCTGGTGAATGGCTCGGAGCTTCTCGACGTCATCGCGCTCAGCATCCCGGTACTCCTCATCGCGCACTGGTCTGCCTGTTCCTGCCGCTTCATAAGCTGGCTCATCGAAGGCCGACGCGCACAGCGAAGCGGGGCCAGCCCAGTCTCGGACTAGCCCCGCCACGCGAAAATCTGGACGCTTAGGAAGCCTTAGTTCTCGGCCTTCTCAAACTGAATGACCTGGCCCTGGCTGCCCAGCGCAAAGGTGTTGCCCTCTACGGGGAAGACAACTGGCTTGGCGGAGAGGATGGCGTTGAGCGCATCGGCATCAGCCATCTCATCCGGGGCGCAGACACGCATCGTGGAGTTCAGGTTCTCCACCACGATGGCATCGGTCTGATCCAGCTTGTAGCTGCCGCCACCGGAGTTGCAGCCATCGTTGAAGTTCAGCGTTCCATCCTCGTTGAAGGTCACGGAGATCTCCGGGTTCTTCTTTGCAGTGAAGGTCCCGTTGAGAACCTTCTGGGCCTCATCGGCCGGCAGCTTATCCTGCAGGCCGTCAACGTCTTCGTACTTCTCAATCAAGCCAGAACCTTCCGGTGCTTCCGAATCCTCCGAGGAGGAGAAGGAGTCACCGAACAGACGCGAGCTCAGCTCCTGAATCTGGCTGGTCTTCACAGAGTCGACGGAGGACATCTCTTGCGCACCGGCGGTACCGGCACCCAGGACGCTGCCGGCGAGGGCGACGAACGCGGTTGCAGTGGTTACTTTCTTCAGTGTGCGTGAAATCATGGCCCCGAAGCTATCGAGCATCACCGGCAGCATCAACCCATATCATGCGTTTCTGATGATATTTTACGGCAACTCCAACACTCTAAACCCTCAGAAAAGCTCCTCAGAAAACGGCACTGCGCTGGGGTTTAAGTGCGCTTAACGTAGCCCATCCGCGGGCGGAAGCCCTGCGGGTGCTTCATCTGCGCCACTGCATCCCCGATGATCATGCGGTGGCGGGCGCTGACGGACGTCGGCATCTGCGCCACGGAGAACCACTGCGCGTCAAGGTTTTCTTCGTCGGAGACCACCGGCTCCGCATCATCCGGCACGGAAACGCGAATGGCGGTATCCATGAACATGCATTTGTCCCCATTGGGGTAGACCACGGGGCCCACCTGCCCCACCCCAAGAAGCGCTTCGATGCGCCCGTCAAGACCAATCTCTTCTTTAACTTCACGCAGTGCGGTCGCCGTAATCTCCTCACCTGGCTCACAGATACCGGAGATAGGACCCCACGCACCAGTATCGGCACGCTGAGCAAGCAGGACCGATGGCAGCTCCCAAATCGCGGAGCCGGTAGGCACGGCCCGCACAATAACCGCGGTCACGCCGGGCAAAAAGAGCTGCTCGTGGCCGATTTTCTCACGCAGGGACACAATATAATCAGGAGTTGGCATGGGCTTTATCTTAGCGTCTTAGAGCTGCGCCAGAATCTCCGGCAGGAGCGCTTCAATGTCAGAGGCGGGAGTAAAAGACATCTCTGCCTCCGAACCGTGAGCACAACTCTCACTACCCGCGGCCGCTTCCGTCGTACCGGACAGAACTCCCACAATCACGCCTTCATAGGGGCTGCCCGGCGCGCCAAAGACCGGTGCGCCGGAATCACCATGTGTGGAGCAGACGTGGGCGCGCGCAGAGATAGTATCCACAGTGCGCTCACCAAACTGGAGTTTCCCGTGTCCCTCTCCGTGTGTGAGCGGGCCGCAGGTCTCACCGGTGATGCGCCCCAGCTTGCACACCTCATCGGGAAGTTCCTCCTGCTCGGCCGCGACCACGCTGGTGGGCATGTCCTGCGGAACATAAAACTCCGCCTGCCGCGTTATCTCCACCAAGGCGAAATCAAGCTGGTGCGTGTCCGGTGCGCTGAGGTCGGAGTAGATGATGCTGCCAACGGGCTCGGCCGGGTATATAAATTCCCCGTCCGCGGCACCCGCCCACACCGTATCCCCGGGCTCACCGCAGTGGGAGGCGGTAACGGCGATGGTGCGGCCGTCGTCAAGCACAAAGCTCCACGCCACCGTGCAGAGGTTGAAGTCGAAGGCTTCGCCGGGAACGGGCTGCATGCTAGAGATATCCAATGCTGCCCCCGGCGGCACCGGAGACGCACCCGGAGTGTGTGTTTGCGGCGGGGGCGGCTCAATCGTGGTGTTCTCGAACGGATGTGAGGCGGCCTCGGGAACGGGTTCAACGCCCGTGTGCACCGTGCACCCAGCCGCCGCCAGAGCTGCTGTGTTGAGTACCCCAAGCAGGAGAAACCTAGGCATCCTCTTCTGGTGCAGCCTCACCCGAGTCCGCCTTATTCTCCTTATTTTCCTTCTCCATCTCCGCGACCTGCTTCATGTCACGGATGAACTTTTCTGGGTCAAATTCGGTGAAATACTCCGGGCCCGAGAACTGTTCCTGTGCCATGGGCTTAAACCTCCGTGCTCTTGATGTACTGCGTGATGTAATCCTTCACCGCCGCGGCATCGTTTGGCAGGTCGGTGACGTGACGCTCGGCTTCAAGGATTTCGGCGAAACGCTCCGGCACCTCCGGCTCGCTGCCAATGGCTTCCTTGATGGTCTCCGCAAACTTCACCGGCAGGGCGGTCTCCAGACAGATGATGGGGGTATCGACCCCATACTCTTCCTGTACCGCGCGGGCGACCTTGATGCCGTCGGCCGTGTGCGGATCCACCAGCACGTCGTAGCGCTCGTGGACATCCTTAATGGTGGCGAGGCGGTCCGCGTGGGTGGAGGAACCGGACAAGAAACCGTACTCCGCGTGGGCGGCGTCAAGTGCCTGCTTGTCGACGTTAAACCCGCCTTCCTTCACCTTTGTCCCGAAAAGCTCCTTAATCTGTGCGGCATCGCGGCCCAGCAGATCAAAAGCGAAGCGCTCAAAGTTGGAGGCGCGGGAAATATCCATCGACGGCGAGGAGGTTTTGTACGTCTGCTCCGAGGAACGCGGGCGGTAGCTGCCGGTGCGGAAGAACTCATCGAGCACGTCGTTTTCATTGGTCGCGACGATGAGTTTGTCGATGGGCAGGCCCATCTGGCGGGCGATGTGGCCGGCGCAGATATCCCCAAAGTTGCCAGTCGGGACGCTGAAGGAGACCCTCTCCGTGTTTTCCGTGGTGATCTTGAGGTAGCAATTGATGTAGTAGACCACCTGCGCCATGAGGCGAGCCCAGTTAATGGAGTTGACCGCGCCGATGCGGTTCTCTGCCTTGAAATTAGCGTCGGCCGAAACAGCCTTGACCACGTCCTGGCAATCATCAAAGACGCCGTCGAGGGCGATATTGCAGATATTCGGATCATCCAGGCCGAACATCTGGGCCTGCTGGAAGGGCGTCATGCGCCCGGCCGGGGTCAGCATGAAGACACGGATGCCCTTGCGCCCGCGCATGGCGTACTCCGCCGAGGAACCGGTATCGCCAGAGGTAGCGCCCAGAATATTGAGGGTTTCGCCGCGGCGGGCCAGCTCGTATTCGAAGAGCTCGCCCAACATCTGCATGGCCATGTCCTTGAAGGCGGCCGTCGGCCCCTCAGAGAGGTGGCCAATGTAGAGCCCCTCCCCCAGCTCGCTGACGGGGACAATCTCCTCGTGATCAAACTTGGGGTAGGTATAGGCGCGCTGGGCAATTCCTTCGAGGTCTTCTGCGGGAATATCATCCACGAAGAGCTTGAGCACGTCCGCGGCCAAGGCCGCGTAGCCGCCCTCCGCCAAGGTCTGGCGCCAGTGAGTCAGGGTGGCGTCATCGATGCGGGGGTAAGTTTCCGGCAGGTAGAGGCCGCCATCGGGGGCCAAGCCTCCCAGAAGGATATCCGTAAAGGAGGCGGGATGGCGGTCGGTATCGCGGGTCGAAATGTACTTCACCCCCTGCATCTTAGTTGGTGCCGCGTAAAGTATCAGCCATGTCGGTTCCTCATCCTCGCAATGTAATTACCACTAAGGCTCTCTCCGTGTGGGTAGCTGCGGTGTTGGTCTACATCGTGGCAATTACCGGCCGCACATCATTTGGCGTAGCGGGGCTCGAGGCCATCGACCGCTTCGACGTCGATGCCTCGCGCATTGCTGTTTTCACCTCTGTACAACTGGGCATTTATTCACTGGCGCAGATCCCTACCGGCATGCTCATTGATAAGTTCGGCCCGCGGCGCTTGCTCGTCATCGGCTCCATCATCATGGGCGCGGGCCAGGTGCTCCTCGGTTTCACCAGCAATTATTGGGTAGCCATTGCCGCCCGTCTGCTCATCGGAGCAGGTGATGCCACCGCTTTCTTGTCGGTGATGCGCATCCTGCCCTATTGGTTCCCGCTGCACCGCACCCCCATGTTCACCCAGGTCACCTCCTCGCTGGGGCAGCTAGGCCAGTTCATATCCGCCCTGCCTTTTGCCATGCTGTTGGGCTGGGGCGGATGGACCATGGCCTTCGTTACCTTGGGTGCGGTGGGCATTCTCATCGCCGTCGCGGCCGCGGTGGCGGTTGCGGATTCCCCTGAATCACTCGGCATCGTGCCCAAGCCGAAGGAAAAACCGAACGCGAAGCCGGAGAGCACTGCCGCGCTATTATCCACCGTTTTCCGTTCCCCCGTAGCCTGGCAGGCATTCTTCATTCACTGGATTGGTCTGGGAGCCACCAACGTGTTTGTCATGCTGTGGGGCGTGCCCCTGATGACCGCGGGCATGGATTTTTCTAAGACTAGCGCCGGCTGGATCCTGACGTGGTTTAGCGTTTTCATGGTGCTGATTGGCCCACTGCACGGCAGGTTATCGTCTAGATCCAGGGGTTTCCGCCCCTGGCTGGCCTTGGGGTTTGTGGCTTTCCACTGCGCGGTGTGGGTCCTGTTTTTCCTCTTCGGCGGCAGCTATCTCTCACTGATCATCCTCATCAGCGTGGTGGCCCTGTGCACACCGGTGGCAAATTATGGATTCGACATTGTTCGTGAAAACCTGGATCGCCGCGTCGTCGCGACGGCGACGGGTCTGGGAAACATGGGCGGCTTCATCGCCACAGTCATCGGCGCCCAGCTCATTGGCATGGTTCTCGATCACTTGGGCAATGGACCGGACTATCCCTTCCATGATTTCCGGCTCGCCGCCTGGGCAGTCTTTGGCGTGTGGTGCATTGGCATCGTGGGTGTTCTCGTCACCCACATCCTGCGCAGCCGAGGCGAGGAAGAAGGACCGCACGCCAGAATCGTCCAGGTGAGTTAGTAAGGGCGGGACTACTGAAAGGCCAAGGCACTCAACGGCGCCTCAAGGGACAGCCCATTGGCCACTTCAAAGACACCGAGCCCACCGCCGATGGGGACAAGAACGGCGATGCTCACCCCCACTGCGGTCCTGAGCAGCTCGCGTAATTTTCGTCGTTTCTCCACCTCAACGCACCAACCTTTATCGTTTCGTTATCTGTGCGTGTGAGCTTAAGAGCTGCGGCTGCAAGGCAAATCCTCATTGACTGCGCATCACCTGCCAGTCCCTGTGGGCTCCGTGGCAACAAGCTCAACCGGTGGTGTTCACCAGGCTTATTCGGCTGGGGTGGACTCCACAAAAATCGGGCCATCCACTGGGGCGACGACACCGGCATCAAAGGCGGCGAGCACTCCCTTCGCATCATCCTTCGTGATGGCGCCTGCCTCGACGGCCTTCTCCAGATCCGCCTCAAGCGTCTGACGGGAGCGGTACCTATCCGACGCCACCGACAAGAGTCCGCGCGGCACTGACTCCGATGGGATCCCCAGTGCTTCCGCCAGCGAGACAATGCGATCCTTTTCAGCCGGGTCAAGCTCGGCACCTACCGACGGATCCTGTGGGACGCCACCGTCGACCACCTGCTCCACCGTCAATGCCCCCTCCGGCACCTGGTGCCGCTCCGTAGCCCACCAGCCCGCGCCGACGGCGGTGATGACTGCCACCACCACGAGGACCCATACGACGATAATCTGCTTGGACTTCACGGCCACAATTTTAGACTTCTCTCACATTCGCGGCTTAATCCGCGCGGGGGCCAAAGGTTCCAAAGGAATTGCCATGCGCCGGGTGCGGCGAATCGAGGCGCTCGGACAGTGCATCGATGATGGAGCGGATGGTGGACTCCGCCACGGAACGATCCAGGCTGTTGCGGCGCGGGGCCTCAGTCTTCGGCTCAGTAGGGACAACGCGCGGCTTGTCGACGTCCAACCGCATCACCGTCCCCTCCACGCTCAGCGCGGCGGCGGGGTCGCACCCAGCAGCGCGGGCGGCGGAGAGGAAGGCGTCGAGATCAGCAAGAGTGGCATCGTTGAGGTCGAGGGACAGGTTGAGGCTCATGGTGTGCTCCTTTGAGCGGCGCGGGGATTATGACTGTTTACTGCAACCTAAGGCTATCGGCTGATCACCTGATAGAACAGGGGCTTGCTCCAAAGTCAGGGAAAGATCCGGGTGAGCTCAGGGTGCGGATCAGGGGCGGAGCAACTGCCTTCTGCTAGTCATGCTCGAAAGACTCCGCCTCACCCCAGAACACCTCATCCACAATCTTCCGCGCGTGCCGGGTCACCTTGAGGTAATGCTCCAGGAATTGCTGATTGCGCTCGGGTTCCCACCCAGCCGCGCCGGCCACCTGCGCCAGCTGCGGGCCCGGTGCCGGTAGCTGGTCCACGCGTTTGCCGCGCACCAGCACCAGCGCATTGCGGGCATCGGTGGCCAAGAGCCAGGCCTCCCGCAACTCCTGTACTTGTTCGACAGGGATAACCTCATTGTCCTCGAGGGCATCGAGCACTCGCAGCGTGGACGGGTCATGCAACGCTGGAACCTCGTGCGCGTGCATCATCTGGAGCAGCTGAACGGTCCATTCGATATCCGTGAGCCCGCCGCGCCCCAGCTTGGTGTGGGTATTGCGGTCAGCGCCGCGCGGAAGGCGCTCATTATCAACGCGCGCCTTCATTCGGCGGATATCACGAATCGTCTTCTCACTCACGCCCTTCGGCGGATAGCGGAAGGCATCCACCATGGTGAGGAAACGTGTACCGACTTCCTCATCTCCAGCCACGAAGGCAGCGCGGAGCAAAGCCTGCATCTCCCAGGGCTCGCCCCACCGCGAGTAATAGCGCTCATAGGATTCGATCGAGCGCACGACCGCTCCCGAGCGACCCTCTGGCCGCAAGCCCAAGTCCACGTCCAAGGGCGGATCCCCGGAAGGCTTTGCCAGACGGCGGCGCAGTTTCTCAATGATGCCGATGGCCCACGGCAGAGCTTCTTCTTCGGCATTATCACCTGTTGGCTCCGCCACCACGATGACATCGGCATCTGAACCAAAGCCCAGCTCCATGCCACCGAGCCGCCCCATGCCAATCACGGCGATGCGGGCTGGTGGCTCGGCATCCTCGTGACTCAGCCTCCAAGCCCTGACCTCGGCGCGCAGCGCGGCTTCCAACACAGCGTTCCAGATGGTGGACAGTTCAAAACACACTTGTTGAACCGGCAAGAAGCCCAACAAATCAGCAGCGGCAATCCGCGCCAGCTCTGCGCGGCGAAGGGATCTGGCTACCGACACTGCCTTGTCTGGGTTCGCGTGGCGCTTGGTGGAATTAATCAAGGCGGAAGACACTTGCTCGGGCTTGGTCTCCAGCAGTTTGGGCCCTGCCGCGCCGTCGGAGAGCTGCTTGACGACGTCTGGGGCGCGAATAATGAGCTCCGATGTGAAGGGCGAGGTGCCCAGAATCTTCATGAGGCGTTGGCCGACAACGCCTTCGTCACGAAGCATGCGCAAGAACCACGTCCGGTCATAAGCTGCCTCAGAAAGCTTGCGGTAATTCAGCAGGCCCATGTCGGGGTCAGCGGTATTAGAGAGCCACTCCATCAGCGTCGGCAGCAGGATGGCCTGGATGCGTGCCTTGCGCGACTGCCCCGCTGCCAGGGAGGTGAGGTGCTCGAAAGCACGGTCTGGGTGGCGATAGCCCAGTGCTGCCAACTGCAATAGCGCGGCTTCGCGGGAGAGCTTGAGTTCATCCGCCGACATCGAGGCCACGGAATTGAGCAGCGGGCGGTAAAACAAGCGCGAGTGGAGCTCTGAGATAAGCAGGCGAACCTTCCGCAGCTGGGTATTCATCTGGTCCGCTGCTGACTGATGCCCCTGCGGGTGGAAGCCTGAGTTGATGGCTAGCCACGTGAGCGCCTTGTTGTCATCTTTCTCCGGCAGGGTGTGTGTACGGCGGAAGCGCTCCAGCTGGAGGCGGTGCTCAAGCAAACGCAGAAACTCGTAGGCCTCGATGAGCTGGGTGCCGTCTTCACGTCCGACATACCCGGCGCGCACGAGCGCTGCCAGTGCATCAACCGTGGCGAGCGTGCGCAAGGAATCATCCGAGCGCCCATGCACCAACTGCAGCAACTGGACGGCGAACTCCACGTCACGCAGGCCGCCCTCCCCCAGCTTGAGCTCTCTAAGGCGCATCTCCTCGGGGACATTATCCAGTACACGGCGACGCATAGCTTGAACGTCTTCCACGAAGGACTCCCGCTGCGAGGCAGTCCACACCATCGGCCCGATCTGTTCCAGGTAGTCCGTGCCCAAGGGCAGATAGCCGGTTTGCGGCCGTGCCTTCAACAGCGCTTGGAACTCCCAGGTTTCTGCCCACCGCTTGTAATAAGCCACGTGCGAATCAAGAGTTCGGACTAGCGCACCAGACTTTCCTTCCGGGCGCAGGTTGGCGTCAACCTCGAAGAAGCAGGCCGAGCCAATCCGGTTGAATTCCGACGCTAGGCGGGTGATCCGTGGTGTCGCCTCGGAGCCCACGAAGATCACATCCACGTCGGAGATGTAGTTCAATTCGCCCGCGCCACACTTACCCATCGCGATGACGGCCAGCTGCGCATCGAGTGGCTCATCCCCATAGACCACCCGGACCGCACCGGCGAGTGCTGCCGTCAAGGCGGCATCTGCGAGGGCCGTCGTCAGCCTGGTGACCTCCCGGAAACCTACTCGCGGTTGTGGGCGTGACTGCCCCTTGCGCGAGTGAAATGTACCTGCGAGATCGTGGGCGGCAATGCGCATCATCAGCGTCCGGTAGGCCACTTTGAGTGATGCTTTATGGTCCCCCGGTGCTGCCCGGTAGGTGCCGGGAGAGGTCAGGTCGGGGCTCGCGGTGTCAGGCTGGTCTGGTTGCTCAACGTATGTCGCAGGTTCCGCCCCGACCCTTGTGAGCAGCGTGTGCAGCATTTCGGTAGGAGTCGGCAGCGCCCGCTGCAGCTCGTGCCAGGTTTCTGGGTTCGCGGCGAGGTGATCACCGAACGCCGAGGAGCCGCCCAGTAGGGCGATGAGCCGCACCCGGAATGTCTCGTCCTCGCGCATCGCCGGGCCAATCTCAGGCGCTCCCTCGACGATCCTCATCAACGTGTTGAGGGCCATATCGGGATCGCCTGCTCCGGCCAGTGTCCACAGCAGTTCTAGGGACTCAGGATTATCCCACCCGAGGCGGGATAGATCCTCCGCAGCAGTTGGCCGGGTCAGACCAAGAGTAGCTGGGGACGGTACTGATGCTGGACGCATACTTCTCCTAGAAATTCAGGTTGTTGCGCAATTCGAATGCGGTGATCTGCTGCTGGTATTCATGCCATTCATCCCACTTTGAGCGCAGGAAGTACTCAAAGACATGTTCACCGAGGACCTCCGCCATAAACTCGGAGCGCTCGAATTCTCGGAGGGCTTGGTCTAGGCTGCTCGGCAGATCCTTGTACCCCATCGCACGGCGTTCGCGGCGGGTCAGCTGGTGGACGTCGTCCTCAGCCGGGTCTCCTAGCTCATAGCCTTCCCTGATTCCGCGCAAACCAGCGGCAAGGAGCACCGCGTATCCCAGGTAGGGGTTCATCGCTGAATCCAGCGAGCGGATTTCAACTCGGCGCGACATTTCCTTGGAAAGGCGGTAAGTGGGAACTCTCACCAGCGCAGAGCGGTTAGAAATTCCCCACGTCACTGACCCTGGGGCCTCGCTGCCAAACATCAGGCGCTTATAAGAGTTGGTCCACTGGTTGGTGATCGCCGTCATCTCCACTGCGTGCTCGAGAATGCCGGCGATGAACTGCCGCCCCGTGCTAGACAGCGAAATCTCATCATCGGGGTCGTGGAAAGCGTTGGAATCTCCCTCGAAAAGGCTCAAGTGGGTATGCATGCCCGAGCCTGAGCGGTCCTCGAAAGGCTTGGGCATGAATGTGGCATGCACGCCCTGCTGGGAGGCCACCTCTTTAATGAGGTAGCGGAAGGTCATGATGTGGTCCGCCATGGACAACACGTCAGCATGACGCAGGTCGATCTCCTGCTGGCCAGGTGAGGTTTCATGGTGGCTGAACTCCGTGGCGATGCCCATGGATTCCAACGCGTACATCGACCGGCGCCGGAAGCTCGGGGCGTTATCATGCGTGGCTTGGTCGAAATAGCCGCCGTTATCGGTGGCAACAAGCTTGTTGATATCGCGCGCGTCCTCAAGGAGATAAAACTCAATCTCGGGAGAAGCCTTGCACGTGAATCCTTCATTGGCCGCCTCGGTGACCTGACGGCGCAGAATGTGGCGCGGGTCCACCAACGAAGGTTGCCCATCGGGCTGGGTAATGTCACAGAACATGCGCGCCGAGAGCAGCTCGGGTTCTTCCTTGTCAAAGGGCATGATCTGGAAGGTTGAAGGGTCCGGCATCGCGATGGTGTCAGCCTCCGAAATGCGGGAGAACCCTTCCACTGAAGAGCCGTCGAAGCCAACACCTTCCTCGAAGGCGGATTCCAACTCTGAGGGGCTCATTACCACCGATTTCAGCGCCCCCAAGATGTCAGTGAACCAGAGGCGAATGAAGCGGATATCGCGTTCTTCAACTGTACGAAGGACGAATTCGTGTTGGCTGTTCATGCTTTAAACCCTACCGCCGTGCGCCGAAGCCACGGAGTGAGTTTCTTCTATTGCCCCCGCACCGACATTTATTAGCCCAGTTGGCAAGAGTATCTCGGGGGCAAATTTTTTCGACTCCTCTGACCCCTGTCGGCATCACGTGCTTGAATGGCCACACAACCGAACAGATGTACCCATACAAACAGATTAGGAACAGCCATGAACACACACCACGCAACCCTGAGCCAGCGAGGAATCGAGCTCATTAGCCAGGCAGCCCGGCAAGGATGGTCGCCTAAGGACCTGCTCCATGTCGTGGGTAGTTTTTGCCACCCTCTCATTTATCGCGCCGCCCCTCATGTTCCCGCACAGATTAGTTCCACTGCGCTGCGCAAGGAATGGTTGAGCTTCACCCCGCCTGCCTCGATGACCATGTCTACCGATGACCTCATGCGGCTTATTGAAGCAATCACTTTACTACCGCCCCTTCGGGATGTTGATGTGCTGGCAGCTCAAAGAAACAACTCTGGGACGTCCCGCAGCAGCAAGGAGAATAGAATCCGCGACAAAATCTCTCATCTTCTGCGAAAAGCAGAATCCACTCCCTACGAAGAGGAAGCCAGCGCGCTCATCGCCAAAGCGCAGAGCCTGCAACAGCGACACCGACTCGAAGGGACGCCCACCAATTCACCGGACACAGTGGTATCCACGCGAATCCATATCAACGCACCCTATATCAACCACAAAACCACTCTGCTCAGCGTCATTGCGGATCGGAACGGATGCACCGCCCTCCGGCTACACCCCAAAGGGATTGTCACCGTCATTGGCGCTGAAGAGGACGTTCGCCACGTCACTGATCTTTTCGCTTCACTCCTACGGCAATGTGAATGGCACATGCATCACGGCGAGCACGCCAAGAGCGCGCGTCAGCTTGGCAATGTGGCGTCCTTCCGCCGAAGCTTCATCCTTTCTTATGCCACTCGTATCGGCGAGTTATTGGAGGAAGCAAACACAAAGTTGGACTCGCACGACGTAGAAGGGACCGGTTTGGCATCAAACGGACCCAGCACTCGGCAAGACGAAGTGACCTTGGCGCAGCAATCACTATCGGCAGTCGAAGAACGCCGCCGCAACGCCGAAGCAGTGACTGATCGAATCTTCCCCAATGCGCGCACCGTGTCCCTGGCGGTGAGAAGCCACGCAGGAGTATCCGCCGGCGCATCAGCTGCAGAAAAATCCCACTTGGGAGGTGATTCCTCGGGGCTTAACGGACGCCGCCAGCTCACCCGCTAAGGAGGATAAATGGCAGGCACATTTGCGTTACTAGCCAGGTAACCTAGAAGGCGGTACAGAGGTTTGTTGCCTCCTTTTCATATATTCGCTCCCCGACGAAGGTGTGTACATGTCTCCAAAGACGTTCCTTGAAATCGAAGCCAAGTTCGCCGTGGATGAGGCCACCCCAATGCCGGATCTCACCCAGCTCGACGAGGTTTCCCGCGTTGCAGAAACCCACCACCACTCGTTGTCCGCGATTTACTACGACACCGAGGATCTCCGCCTTACCCACGCGAAGATCACGCTGCGACGTCGCACCGGCGGAAATGATGATGGCTGGCACATCAAGATTCCCGGTGCGGAAGGTCGCACTGAGATCCGGGCGGAACTCGGTGAGCCCATCGACGGCAAATACGAGGTTCCGGACGAGTTGCTCCACCAGGTCCGCTCGGTAGTGCGTAACCAGCTTCTTGAGCCGATCGCACAGGTGGATAACAACCGCACCGAGTTGCTGCTCGTTGACGCAGACGAGCAGCCAGTTGCTGAGTTCTGCGATGACCATGTCACCGCTTTCTCCTTCCTGCCGGGTGGCTCCCAGAGCACGTGGCGCGAATGGGAGGTAGAGCTCGCCGGGGACCTGCCGGGAAGCAAAGCGGGCAACAAACTGCTGCGGCACGCCACTTCCCTACTGATCGGTTCTGGGGCTCGGGTTTCCTCCTCGCCGTCCAAGCTGAAGTCTGCATTGGGAGACTCCATCAACAACGTCGAGCTTCCTCCGGCCCTAGCGGCGTCCAATGTGGAGCCGGGCTCACCCGCGGCGGCAGTCGTGGAAGCGTTGAAGGCTAATCGGGACAAGCTCGTCGAGTTCGATCCGCGTGTTCGCCGGGATGAGTGGGATTCGGTGCACCAAATGCGTGTGGCTACCCGTGAATTGCGCAGCCACTTGCAGACCTTCCACGGCATTGTGGTGGGCCCTGAGATTGAGCGCATTGAGTCAGATCTCAAGGAACTTGCGGCCATGCTGGGCGTTGCCCGGGATGCCGAGGTTGTGGAAGAACGCTGGCAGAATCTGCTCGCATCCGAGGACTCTGATGTTCTCGATGAAGCTACCCGTGAGCACATTGCTCACGACATGGGCCGCGCCTACCGCCGCGCGCATCGCCGAGTCATCGCTGCGCTCGATTCCGACCAATACTTAGCACTTCTCGATGCACTGGATGCTTTCCTCTCCAACCCGCCGGTTGCCGGGGAGGAAACGGCCGCTGGCGCAGACGGCACTTCCGAAGACGACATAGCGGAAGACTCTGCGGTCGTCGCTTCAGAATCCGCTGAGCCCGCGGAGGACCACGAGGCAGCACAGGACTACGAGCCGAAGCACGCCAAGCCTGATGAGGGAGACGAACCCCGCGATCTCGACACGGTGATGGCCCTTCACCTCAAGCAGGCTTATGACAAGCTGGTCAAGCGCCACAAGAAGGCTGTCTCCAACTGGGATAACACCGAGCTGACGCTACATGAGCGTGAGGAATACTTCCACGATATGCGCAAGGCAGCGAAGAAGCTGCGCTATGCCGCAGAGGCTGCTGGGTCCGCCACCAACCTGAA
Source organism: Corynebacterium aurimucosum ATCC 700975 (assembly GCF_000022905.1). Lineage (NCBI taxonomy): Bacteria > Bacillati > Actinomycetota > Actinomycetes > Mycobacteriales > Corynebacteriaceae > Corynebacterium > Corynebacterium aurimucosum. The sequence continues at coordinate 1,925,567 of NC_012590.1, forward strand.
GACGAAGAACCTCTACAAGGCCTGCAAGCAGATGCAATCTGTCTTAGGAGACTTCCAGGATTCGGTGACCTCCCGCGATAAGTTGCTCGAGTTGGCAGAAACCGCACGCCGCCGTGGTGAGGACACCTTCGGCTATGGCCTCCTCTACCAGCGTGAGCGCGTCATCGGATTGGAAGCACTCGACGCATACTCGGATAGCTTCAAGGCCATCAAGTCCGCCTTCAAGCCGCTGCGCAAGAAGCTGAGCTAGCCGGCTGGCTTTGCTCCGCTAGCCTTCCCGTGTTGCAAGGCAGCGATCAGAAGCGGCCCACACCTTCACGCCTATGCGGTGGTGTGGGCCGTTGCTATTAGCGGACTTCTCAAGCAGGCTTCAACATTGGCCTGTTAGGACTGCGCAGTGTGGTGCTTAGTAATCGTCCTCGGCGGCGTCCTCAGCATCAGCCGCAGCGGTGCGAGCTTGCGCGATTTCGATGGCGCGCTCAGCCTCCTCGCGGGAATCATAAGGTCCCATGCGGTTCTCCCAGCCGGACACCTTGCCCTGGGATACTTCACCGGTTGACGGGTCATAGAACCACTTGTTGTCGGCTTCAGCCATAATCTTCTCCATTCTTTTAAGCTCTCATTCAGTGCACCCCACACTACAGACCGCCTGCGGCCCACGCCCGTTAGAATAGATAGGTCACTTAGTCCTGCTGCTACTTCTTTGGCAGGATATCGCCACCAGCAAAGGAGAACCTTCCCGATGCCCCTGTGGACTGCCCCTTCGACCCCGGCCGTCGACCGCGTTCGCGCCGCACACCGCGAAAACGTGGGCGCTGAATCAGCACATGTCGCCAGCGCCCCCGCCACTTGGGCACTCATCGGCGAGCACATCGACCACTACGGCGGCATCGCCATCATGGGGCTTGCCAATATCCGCGCGGCAGCAGCTGTCAGCCCCCGCAGCGACGGACTCGTCAAGGTTCGCCTCCAGCACACCAACGGCGAAACAGTTGAAGACCAGATCTCCCTCGAACAGGTTTCTGCCCTTGCCGCGCAGCAGCAGCCCAGCGTCGATTCCGAAGGCCAGACCATTGAACCCCCAGCACCCGAAGGTGCCATCGCCGCGCGCCTCGGCGGCATCATCTACACCATGATCAACCGCCAGCTTCTTACCCGCGAGACCGCTGGCGCCGACATCACCGTGGTCAATGACATCCCCGATTCGACCGGCCTCGGCGCCGCCGCGGCCATCGATATCGCCACAGCTTTGGCATTACTCGGCACCGCTGACGATCTGCATGATGCCCCACTGCGCGCCCGTATCGCAGAGGTGTGCTCCCAAGCGGTTGGCACCTTCGCGCGATTCCCTGCGCTGCGCGCTCGCCACTCCGCTGCCCTGCGCGGCGCAGGTGAGTCCATCACCATCATCGACTACGCCGACGGCTCCGTGACCCAGGCGCCTCACATGATCAACAAGGACATTGCAGCTTTCGCCTTGGCCGTGCCCGGGGACGCTGATTCTGCTGAGGCCGTGACAGAGATTCGCGCCCGCGAGCGTTTCATTGACGCCGCCTGCCGCGCTTTCGGCACGCCGTCGCTGCGTTTGTTGCCGGATGCTCCCCAGCGCGTCCTTGAGTGGCTGGCCGCGGTCCACAAGGTGCACGGCACCGAGAACCAGCCGACCATCGCCCAAGCCACGGCATGGCTGACCTTCTACTCGGAGGAAACTGAGCGCGCCGAAGGCATTGCTCGTGCTTTGCGCTCTCGCCGCGGCACCGAGCTTTTCCCACTGCTCACGCAGTCGCAGTCTGCCTTGGCCACCGTCTATGGTTTCAACTCCGCGGAGAAACTCGCGCAGCTGGCCACTGCCCGCGGTGCCGTCGCTTCACGCTCTGCTCACGCCGGCACTTCCTCCGCGGTCATCGCCTACGTGCCGAGCGCTAAGGCCACCAACTTCGCGGCCGACTTAGCGGAGGACGGCCTGCTGGTCATCCCGCTTTCTGCCGGAAGCCCTGCAATCACCGAGGATTAATCCGCCGGCCACGCAAAGAGCACATCGCGCTCTTCAACGTCGGCCTTCACCAAGGACACCATCGTCTCCTTGCCGGTCTCTGGGTGGCCTACGGCCTGACCAATCACCGGTGGGTCTAACACGAAGAGCCGTGCTTTCTCACGCTTGATTCCACCATCAACCACGACAGCTTCAAAGTTGGTGCCAACCCACGGCGCCAGGACCGTCGCCTCCGTGAGGTTCAAACACGCCTTATCCACATGGGAGGCCAGCTGCGATGTCGAGCGCATCGTGGACATGACATCCCCGGCGCGCTCGCACACCCACTGCGGCACCTCATAGCCACCGCTGAGTGCTAAGCAGACCTCCGTGGCGAAGCGGTCGACAAGACGCCGCAGCGGGGCCGTCACGTGCGCATAGTAGCCGCCGATTCCCGCGTGCACGTCCGCCTGGCCATCCTCCAGCCACACGTAGTCAGCACCACGCAGCAATCGCTGGGCCTCGCGCATCACCGCCATCCCGCGCGGCGAATCCGCGTCCACGGAATGCAGAAACTCTGAGATGCTGCTCTCCCCCAGGTCAAAACCCAGCGCCTCTGCTTCCGAGCGGAAGGTGGCCTCGGCCTCCGGTGTGGCCGCCGATAAGGTGCGCAGGAAACCAACTCCATGCTCTTCCATCAACCGCCCCGCGCACATTCCGGTAAGCAGCGAAATCTCCGAGTTATAGTCCATCACCTCGTGGCGCGGCTCCATCACGAGCTCGTAGTGCCCCTTTTTCCCATCGCTGCTTTCGGTTACGCGCTGCGAAGGAAGTCGCAGGTTAATCGCCTCACGCCGCAGCGAGGAGGCCTGTCGTAGCTTTCCTACCTCCGGCAGCAAGGCGATCGAGGAATGCAAAGTGCCATTCTCCAAGTCCTTATGGGCCTGGTCATAGTCCAGCCGGGCGCGGCTGCGCACGAGTGCGCGCTCCACCGAGAAGTCCTCCACCTCACCCGCGGTGTCGAGGTTGAAGGTCCAGAGGACCGCGGGGCGGTCGACGTCGGCAAGCAGCGAGGCCCTATCCTCAGACAGCTCCGCTGGGTGCAGCCGCGCCGGCTCATCGGGCAGGTAGATGGTCTGGCCACGCTTAAGGGACTCAGTCTCCAGCGCGGAGCCCGGTTCGATGAAAGCTGCAACATCAGCGATGGCATAGAGCACGCGGTAGCCGCCATCGCGCGCCTCAATGAAGACGGCCTGGTCCAGGTCCTTTGAGCCGGCCGGGTCGATGGTCACCAGCGGGATGTCCCGGGCGTCGCGGCGCTGCTCGGCATAGCGGTCCTGCGCAGTGGCGGCCTGGGCGGTGACCTCCTCTGGGAAGTCGGTCGGAACGGAAAACTCCTCAGCGATGGGCCGAAAGTCCAAGGGCGCGGCATATAGTTTCATGCCGCCCCATTGTTCCAAAAAATAAAAGTATGGGCGCGAATGAGCCAACCTATAAGCCGGATTCTGTGCCGCGCACGAGGCGCGGTGACAAACATCCATCCAGGCCAACCGTTGCCAGTTGGCTCAAGCAGCTACCTTCAGGCTTCGGCGAGCAACCTACTAACGCCTGATCGGGCCCGCTAACGTGGCGGGCCGTGATGCCTTGCTCCCAGTGGGGTTTACCCAGCCACCGCCATCGCTGACGGTGCTGGTGCGCTCTTACCGCACCCTTTCACCCTTACCGCTTCCCACGCTGCGCCGAAGCGCAATCGAGGGCACGCGGCGGTCTACTCTCTGTTGCACTTTCCCGCGGGTCACCCCGGGTTGCTGTTAGCAACCACCGTGCTCTGTGGAGTCCGGACTTTCCTCGGCCCGCGCCTAGTCCCATAAAGGGGCCGGTTCGACGGAACGCGTTTGCCCGGTCGGCTCATTCGCGCCTGTTAGTTTATCGCAGCGCGCCCAGATGCCCCACATCGTTGAAACGGTGCAGGGTGCTGCCGCCGTCGAAGAATTCGACCTCACTCACAGAAGCCAGCTCCAGGAAAAGGTGGTTGGGAGTCTGCGGGCCGGAATCGAGAGCCTGGCGCACGAAGGACTTGATGGGGTTGACGTGAGAGACCACAAGGACGGTCTGCCCTTCAAAGCGCTGCTGCAGCTCGCGGCGCGCAGCACTCACGCGGCGGTGCACCGCGCGGAGGGACTCCCCGCCCGGGCAGGCCACGGACGTATCCTTCAGCCAGCGCGCGTGGAGCTCGGGGTCAGCGGCATCGGCTTCGGCGAAGGTCTTGCCTTCCCAGCGCCCGAAATCCACCTCAATGAGGTCCTCGACGGTTTCCACGCGCAGGTCCCTGCCCTTAACCACGGCCGCGGCCGTCTGCTGGCAGCGGCGCAGCGGCGAGCACACCACGGCATCGATGTGGGTATCGGCCAAGGCTTGGGCGGCGGCGAGCGCTTGCTTCTTGCCCAGCTCGGTCAGCTCAGGGTTTGCGCGCCCGGAGTACTGCTTGGCGGCGGACATCGCCGTCTGACCGTGGCGCAGCAGGATGAAGCGGGTGGCCGGGCCACACTCGGAGCGCCAGTCGGCCGCGGTGGAGGACGCCGTGCTTGCCGACGTCCCCCCGACCTCCCCGCTGGCATCCTGACTATCCGCAGCGTCGGCCTCAGCGCCGTCGCCGGAACCCATGTCGAGGATGCCCGCGGGATCGCCCTTTGCGGCGGCGTCCATCGCCACGTTGGAAAGCGCATCGGCCACGGAGTTCTTCGCGCGCGGGACCCACTCGAGGCTGAAGCTAGGAATCTGATCCAGCAGGCGGCGCGCCTCGATGGCCAGCTTCTGCATGTCCGGGTGCTTGATCTTCCAGCGCCCGTTCATCTGCTCCACCACGAGCTTGGAGTCCATGTAGAACTCCACCTCGTCCGCGCCCAGTTCCACCGCTGCCTCAAGGCCGCGCAGCAGGCCGTGGTATTCGGCCACGTTATTGGTGGACTTCTGCCCCACGACGTAGGCGATTTCCCTAAGCAGCTGCGAGCGGTCCTCGTTGTAGACTGCAGTGCCAGAACCGGCGATCCCGGGGTTGCCGCGGGAGCCGCCGTCAGCGAAGATGACTAGCTTCATGAGGCCGGGCGTACCAGGTAGGAGCCGCAGTCGCTGCACTGCGGAAGCTCGTCGGCCGCAGCATTGCGCACCGCGTTCTGCTCGGCCGGTGGCAACACGATGAAGCAGCCACCGCAAGCGCGACCAGTAAAGGCCGCCGCACCCACACCGTTTTCTTCGCGCACGGTCTCGTACTCCGCCACGATGTCCGCGGGCAGCTGCTCGCGCAGCTCGCCAATGCGCACCTGCGGATCCGGTCGGTTCGCCACGGCCTCCTGGGCGGCTTCGGCCGCGCGCTTGAGCGCTTCGAGCTTGCGCTCGGAATCGGAGACCTTCGCGCCGTAGACATCCAGGTTGGCACGCAGGGCGTGAATTTCGTTGTGGGCTTCCTGCAGCTCGCTCATGAGATCCGCGATGCGGGACTTAGCCGCATAGAGATCGTGTTCCAAGTCCTTGCGGGTCTCCGGGTCGGTCGCGGCGCCAAGCTGTGCCTTGTCATCGCGCTCGCGCTGGCGCAGCTTGCGCTCATCAGCCTGGATGCGCAGGATCTCCATCTCCATATCGTCGACGGCGAGCTGGGCGGAGCCGGAGGCGTCGACAAGCCGGGCGTGTGCGGCCTGAGCCTTCTCGTATTCCTCTTGCTCCGGGATGGCGGGGGTTCCACCAAGCGCCTGGGAGCGCTCGAGGGTGGCCAGCTCCAGCAGGATGGTCTGCAGGTCCTGTGGCAGTTTCATTTAGTTCTCCTTATGCGCAGAAATCGTCCATGGGTCGGTGCGGACATCGATGATCTCGGTGTTCACGCGCAATGCGCCCTCCACAATATCGCGCGCCTGGGTGGTCCAGGGAAATTCGCTGGCCCAGTGAGCGGTATCCACCACGGCTGGGCCTTCAGGATTAGCCAGGTGCGCGGCGCGCAGGTGCTCGTCCACTGGGTGGTGGCGCAAATCGGAGGTGACGTAGACATCCACGCCGAGTTCTGCGACCTGGTCCAGGAAGGAATCACCCGAGCCGCTGGAGACGGCTACACGCTTAATGAGGCGCTCCGGGTCACCGGCCGCGCGCACTCCCCATTCAGTTTCCGGAAGGGCATCGGCCACGCGCTGGGTGAATTCGCGAAGAGTCACCGGCCCCTCCAGCTCGCCCACGCGCCCTAGCCCCAAGGCCTCATCGAGATTCTCATAGGGCTCCACCGGGACGATGGGGCGGCCGGGCTTGATCCCTACGAGCTCAGCCAGCTTGTCGTTGACACCCGGGCGGGCTTTATCCGCGTTGGTGTGCGCGGCCAACAGGGCCACACCGTTACGGATAAGAGTGTGAATGACCTTTCCCTTCGGGGTATCCGCGGCCACCGAAGTCACCCCGCGCAGAAGCAGCGGGTGATGCACCACGAGCATCTGCGCGCCGAGCTCCACGGCCTTGTCTGCCACCTCTTGGGTGCAGTCCAAGGCAAAGGCCACGGTATTCACCTCGTCCGCGGGGTCACCGCACACCAGGCCAACGGCGTCCCAGGGCTCGGCCAGCTGCGGCGGGTAGGCCTCGTGGATTACGCGGCGGATCTCGCCAACGGTCGTTCGTTCTGCCATCTCGTTTGCTCCTTGTTGGCTTGAGGTTTCACGTCAGTCGCGTCGCTGCTATATCCTAGCTTTCGTTCGCCAGCGCACCCCTCTAGCTTAAGGAGACTTTGCATGACGCCTCCGGAGAACGACAACCAGCTCCACATCGTCTTCGTGTGCACGGGCAACATTTGCCGCTCACCCATGGCGGAAATCATTACCCGCGATGCCATGGAGACCGACATGCTCGATCTCCTCGCCCGCGTGGACTCCTGTGGCCTCGGTGGCTGGCACGTGGGCCAGGGCGCGGATGAGCGCGCCGTGGCAGAGCTGCGCCGCGGCGGCCACGATGGCGCCGGCCACCAGGCTGCCCAACTGGGCGAAGAGCACATGGACGCAGACCTCTTCGTGGCCATGGACACCGGCCACCGCGATGCCCTTTTGGATCGCGGCATCCCACAGGAGAAGGTGCGCCTCATGCGCAGCTTCGATCCAAACTCCCCGGAAAATGCCAGTGTGGAGGATCCTTTCTACGGCACGGAGGAGGATTTCGCCCGCACCCGCGAGGAGATTGATGCCGCCGTTCCGGGGCTGCTCGAGTGGATAAAGACGAACCACGGCTAGATAATTTTTTGCGGCTACTAGACTGATCATCATGCTCAAGACATTCCTCAAGCCTGGGTGGGTGCTCTTTCTCATCTTCGTCGTCGCCTTTTCCTATTTCTCTTTCACGGTGCTGGCACCATGGCAGCTGAATAAAGACGACCAGATTGTGGAGCGCAACCACCTCATTGAGGAAGCCTATGAGGCCGACCCCCAGCCGGTCACCGAGGTCTTTTCTGAGGATGGCTCCTTGCACAAGGAGTGGGAACGCGCGGAGATGACCGGCCACTACCTCCCGGAGGATGAGGTTCTCCTGCGCCTGCGCCCAGTGGAGTCCGCCCCGGGCTTCCAGTCACTGGTCCCCTTCGAAACCGAATCCGGTGAGACCTTTCTGGTCAACCGCGGCTGGGTGCCTACGGATGAGGGCAACTCTGTCCCCCACATCGATCCGGCCCCCAACGACAAAGTCACCATCGTGGGCATGGCGCGCTACAACGAGCGCGAGCACACTTCCGCCCCCATTGAGGAGCAGGGTTACACACAGGTCTACTCCATCAATACGGAGCAGATAGCAGAGCTTGTCGACGTCCCCCTCGCCCACGACTACCTCCAACTCTCCCCCGATCAGCCGGGTGAGCTGAATGCGCTGCCGGTGCCGAAATTGGACCGCGGCAATCACCTCTCCTACGGATACCAATGGATTGCCTTCGGCGTGATGGCGCCACTGGGCTTTGCCTACTTCGTGTGGTCAGAGATTCGGGAGCGCCGCCGCGCCCGCGAGGAGGAAGCCCTGATGGCGGAGGCGACTGCGGCAGCTATTGGCACCGGCGCCGGCTCCCCCGAGACGGGCGCAGACACTGAGGCCTTTGAGCCTGACCACGAAGAGACCTCCGACAAGCACCCTGATGCTACGGAGCCTACGGCCCCGACGTCGACGCCTGCAGCTACCACGCAGCCTTCGCGCCGCTCCCGCTCGCGCTATGGCTCCGCCAAGCCGGACTTCTACGAGAAGATCCGTGAGCGCGGTCAGGAGCGCTACTAGCACCACCAGCTCCGCCGGCCGCTCCATCGGCTCGTCGTGGAGCTGTCGTGCTATGCGCAAGACCCCCTCTCTGATTTCTCAGAAAGGGGGTCTGACCTGGTGCGGCCTGAGGGGATCGAACCCCCGACCTACTGGGTGTAAACCAGTTGCTCTTCCAGCTGAGCTAAAGCCGCAGTGCACTTGGTGTGCTCGAACAAGATTAGCCCATGGGCACCCGCAGCAACAAATCGGGGTGTGATTCGCCGCTGCAAATACCGCCTGAGCAGGTACATCCTGCGATTATTTCTTAGGGCTTCTTGGTGTAGCCGCGGGCCACGAGGCAGGAACCCTGCCACTCGCCGAGGCGCTCGGCCTTGGTCTGTACGAGGCCGGCCAGCTGTGCGGATTCGGAGATCTCACCCGGCTCCAGGTTGCCTGGCTTTCCAGCACCCGGGGTCAGCAGCCAGATGCGGCCGGAATCGCCCAAGGGACGGGTGGCATCCACCAGCCCATCGACCAAGTCGCCGTCCTCCGCGCGCCACCACAGCAGCACAAGGTCGCACAACTCGTCGGTCTCTTCCTCGAGGAAGTCCTCCCCCAACACGTCCTCGATGGACTCAGAAATCGTGGAGTCACAGTCTTCGTCCCAACCAAGTTCTAGGGCAATCTGGCCCTCCTCGATGCCGAGCTTGGCTGCGAATCCCGTCACTCGTTGAGTTCCTTCCGATGAAGTAGTTGATGTCATGCAGAGTATTTTAACGTCTACGGTGCACTTTTTCGCGTCAAACCTCCCCCGTTCCTCCCCAGAGGTGGACATTTTCCCCCATAAAACCACCCGTGGGGGCCTCCGAGTGACCCACCGCGAAAGGGGCGCGTATCCTAGAGCAAGATCTGTGTACTACGACCCAGGAGGATTTAATGGCCGACTTGGACGCCCACAACGGCGACTCCAACTTTCCCATCGTTCGCGATGGCGTGGCAGCATACCTGCATGACTCCGACCCCGAGGAGACCCGCGAGTGGATGGACTCCCTCGACGGTCTTCTAGATTCTTCCGATCCGGAGCGCGCCCGCTACCTCATGCTGCGCCTTCTTGAGCGCGCTACCGCCAAGCGCGTGCCGTTGCCGTCGCTGACGTCCTCGGATTTTGTTAACACCATCCCTACCTCCCTGGAGCCAGAGTTCCCAGGCGATGAGGAGTTGGAGAAGCGCTACCGCCGCTGGATCCGCTGGAACGCGGCCATCATGGTGCACCGCGCACAGCGCCCGGGCATCGGCGTCGGTGGCCACATCTCCACCTACGCGGGTGCTGCCCCGCTCTATGAGGTGGGTCTGAACCACTTCTTCAAGGGCAAGGATGATCCCTCCGGTGGTGACCAGGTCTTCTTCCAGGGTCACGCTTCCCCGGGTGTCTACGCCCGCGCCTTCATGGAGGGCCGCCTGAGCGAGGAAGACCTCGACGGCTTCCGCCAGGAGCACTCCCGCGGCGAGGGCAATGGTCTGCCGTCCTACCCGCACCCACGCCTGATGCCGGACTTCTGGGAGTTCCCCACCGTGTCCATGGGCCTGGGCCCCATCAACGCCATCTACCAGGCACGCTTCAATAAGTACCTGGAAACCCGCGGCATCAAGGACACCTCCAAGCAGCATGTCTGGGCCTTCCTCGGCGACGGCGAGATGGATGAGCCGGAGTCCCGTGGTCTGCTGCAGATGGCTTCCCTCTATGAGCTGGATAACCTGACCTTCGTGGTGAACTGTAACCTGCAGCGTCTCGATGGTCCGGTGCGCGGTAACACCCAGATCATTCAGGAGCTGGAGTCCTTCTTCCGCGGTGCCGGCTGGTCCGTCATCAAGATTGTCTGGGGCCGCGGCTGGGACAAGCTGCTGGAAGCCGACAAGGACGGCGCCCTGGTCAACATCATGAACACCACGTCTGATGGTGACTACCAGACCTTCAAGGCTAACGACGGCGCCTACGTGCGCGAGCACTTCTTCGGCCGCGATGAGCGCACGCTCAAGCTGGTGGAAGACATGTCCGATGATGAGATTTGGGCACTGCGCCGCGGTGGCCACGACTACCGCAAGATCTACGCCGCATACGACAAGGCGTTGAGCTACGCTGGCACCGGCCGCCCGACGGTCATCCTGGCCCACACCATTAAGGGCTACGGCCTGGGCCACAACTTCGAGGGCCGCAACGCTACCCACCAGATGAAGAAGCTGACGCTGGAGGATCTCAAGCTCTTCCGCGATAAGCAGGGCATCCCGATCAGCGACGAGCAGCTCGAGGCCGATCCGTACCTGCCGCCGTACTACCACCCGGGCAAGGATGCTCCGGAGATCAAGTACATGCTGGAGCGTCGTAAAGAGCTGGGCGGCTTCCTGCCGGAGCGTCGTGAGAACTTCGAGACGCTGACCACCCCGGATCTGTCCAAGCTGCGCTCGGTCCGCAAGGGGTCCGGCAAGCAGGACGTCGCCACCACCATGGCGCTGGTGCGTACCTTCAAGGAGCTCATGCGCGACAAGGAGCTGGGCAAGCGCGTCGTGCCGATCATTCCGGATGAGGCCCGCACCTTCGGTATGGACTCTTGGTTCCCGACTCTCAAGATCTGGAACCCGCGTGGCCAGAACTACGTTCCGGTGGACCACGACCTCATGCTCTCCTACCGCGAGGCCACCGACGGCCAGATTCTGCACGAGGGCATTTCCGAGGCCGGTGCCGCAGCCTCCTTCACCGCGGCTGCTACCTCCTACGCCACCCAGGGCGAGGCGATGATTCCGCTGTACATCTTCTATTCGATGTTCGGTTTCCAGCGCACCGGCGATGCCTTCTGGGCTGCCGCCGACCAGCTGGGCCGCGGCTTCATCATCGGTGCGACCGCCGGCCGCACCACCCTGACCGGTGAGGGCCTGCAGCACATGGACGGCCACTCCCCGATCTTGGCGTCGACCAACCCGGCCGTGGAGGTCTACGACCCGGCCTTCGGCTACGAGATCGCTCACCTGGTTCCGCGCGGTATTGAGCGCATGTACGGCGAGGACAACGAGCCGATCATGTACTACATCACCGTGTACAACGAGCCGGTCAAGCAGCCTGCTGAGCCGGAGAACCTCGACGTCGAGGGCCTGCACAAGGGCATCTACCACTACAACACCGCCGAGTCCGGCTCCATCCCAGCCAACATCCTGGCCTCCGGTGTGGGCATGTACGAGGCCCTGCGCGCCCAGGAGATCCTGGCTGAGGACTTCGATGTCAAGGCTTCGCTGTTCTCCGTCACGTCTTGGGTCAAGCTGGCTCGCGACGGCGCCGCCCGCAACCAAGAGGCACTGCGCAAGGGCACGGAGCCGACCGAGGCTTTCGCCACCTCCCAGCTCAAGGGCTTCGAGGGACCGTTCGTTGGTGTCTCCGACTTCGCTACGGACCTGCAGGAGCAGATTCGCCCCTACGTCCCGGGCGACTACATCGTCTTGGGCGCAGATGGCTTCGGCTTCTCCGATACCCGCGAGGGTGCTCGCCGCTACTTCAACATTGACGCAGAGTCCATCGTCGTCGGCGTCCTCGAGGGCCTGGCCCGCGAGGGCAAGGTGGAGCGCAGCACCGTGGAGAAGGCGGCTCGCGAGCTGAAGCTCGATGACCCGACGGCCACCACCTCCACGTCCTCCGATGAGGACTAAGTCTGATGAGGAATAAGGCTTAGAGCTTCAAAGCCCCAAGCCCTCCAGCCCCTTCTGCCCCACCTCGGGCAGGAGGGGCATTCTTCTTACCTAAACCGAGGGGCGGCAACTGTCGTTGTTGCCAAAGTTCTGGCCAGATCTTGAATCAGAGGCAATAACTTTGGCAGAACGGGCAGTTCAACCACCACAGGAGGCCCAGCCACCGCCTGCAAAAGGCCCTGTCGCTGTCGACAAAGGACTTAGCCGGCATTATCGCTCGGCTTAGTTGCCGCCGAGCACGCGATCGAGGACCCGGCCCAAAGCCTTGGAGACCTCGCTGGGCTCTTCCAGGATGACCATGTGGCCGGCTCCGTCGATGACGGTCAGCGTGGAGTCCGGCCAGTGGCGGGCAATCACCTCCGATTGGCGGCGCGGGGTCACGATGTCATGCTGGCCCACCACGATTTCCCCCGGCACGCTGCGCAGCCGGGCCGTTGCGCCAAATTCGGAGTGCTCCACCAAGTCATCGAAGAAGCCCGCGTAGCTCGACATCGGGGTATCCAGCAACATAGCCACGTGGAATTGCAGCTTGTCCATCTGCGGGAAGCCCTGCAATAGCGCCGCAAACGCCGGGGCGATGAGTGCCGCTGCCTCGAAGCGCACGCGGTTGAGCCGGTTCGGCAGCTTCAGACAAGCGTGGTAGACCATGCCCAACGTCTTCGATTCCAAGAGGCGAGCCACCCCCGCAGCGGCAAAACGCTGCATCGAGGTGGCCACCAACGCCATTCCCTCGACGCGCTCAAAGACATCCCGCGGGGCGCAGCGCAATAAATTCAGCGCGATCATCCCGCCCATGGAATGCCCAAGCAGCACCAAAGGCCCCTCGGCGGCGCGCTCGGCAATGACGGCCAGCACGTCATCGGCCGCGCTCCGCACCGTGCACTGCGCGGGGGCGACGTGGGTGGATTGGCCGTGGCCGCGGACATCGACAAGCAGGCAGCGCACCGTTGGATAGTTGCGGCGCACGTCGTTGACCTGGGAGTAGAAGCTCTCAGCCGACAGGCAGTAGCCGTGGATGAAAACCGCGGTGACCTCCGCGTCCTCAGGGCCCACCTCATACCAGGCCACGCGCACGCCGTCGTTATCTACGAAGCCCGAGTTGCTCACCCCGGTCAGCCCCGGTTCAGTGGTGAGATCATGCAGATCGTTGTGGACGGTGCGCTCGACGGCGCGCATGCGGGGGCGGGCCCGGCGCGACCAGCTGCGGGCGATGGCGGAGGAACGTGCTCGAATAACCATGACATTTCAATACTAGACTGGGCCCCATGGCTAATGACCTTTCAGCGCAACTCCAAGCCCGCTTCGGCTCCACACCGGCAGAAGAAAAGGATTCTGCACCCGCCGGGGACGCATATAGCGAGCTCACCCGCCTCATCACGAAGGTGACCGGCGTGGAAGAAGGCCTGGAGCGCGAAGCGACATTGGAGGACCTGGGGGTTGAATCACTCGAGCGCATCGAACTAGCCGTGCGCCTCGAGGAAGCCTGTGGGGTCCGCCTTAATGAAGAAACCATGCTCTCCGTGACCACGGTGGGCGAACTTGCTGAGTACTTGGAGGAACACTCGTGATTTCTTATCTTTCAGACATGGACGGCGTCCTCATCAAGGAAGGGGAGATGATTCCCGGCGCGGATACATTCATCCAAGCGCTGAAGGATAACAACATCGAGTACATGGTTCTGACTAATAACTCGATGTCCACCCCACGGGACCTGTCAGCTCGTCTTAAGAACACCGGCCTGGACATCCCAGCGGAGCGCATCTGGACCTCCGCGACGGCCACCGCAGCCTTCCTGTCCAACCAGGCGGGCCTGTCCACGGCCTACGTCGTGGGTGAGTCTGGCCTGACCACCGCCCTGCACGAGGCCGGCTGGATTCTCAATGACCGCGACGCGGACTTCGTGGTCTTGGGTGAGACCCGCACTTATTCTTTTGAAGCCATCACCACGGCGATCAATCTCATCCGCAACGGCGCGCGCTTCATCGCCACCAACCCCGACGTCACGGGCCCCGCCCCGCAGGGCGTACTGCCGGCCACGGGTGCTGTCGCGGCACTTATTACTGCGGCGACCAACCGCGAGCCCTACTACGTGGGCAAGCCCAACCCGGTCATGATGCGCAGTGCGTTGAACAACATCGGCGCGCACTCGGAGAACACCGTCATGATCGGTGACCGCATGGATACCGACGTCAAGTCCGGTCTGGAGGCCGGCATGCGCAGCATCCTGGTGCGCTCAGGTATCAGCGATGACCGCATCATCGAGCGCTATCCTTTCCGCCCGACACGCATCATTGACTCCGTGGCGGACCTGCCGGAGCGCATCTTCGATCCCTTCGTGGACTAGGGCTTAGACCGCGCGCTTGACGACGCCCCGGAAACCATACTCCCCCGCCAGCATCTCCACCGCGCGGCCCAGCGCTTCCAATTCGCTGGGCGTTCCGGTGAGCACTTGCTGGCAGCCGATTCCAGCGCAACCAGCGTTGTCGGCGGCCGCGCTCCCGGTAGCGCGGCCGCTCATCGGATCCCATACTGAGTCGCGGCGCCAGCGGGTGCACCACTGAGCAGTCAGCGGGTCATCGCCGGGGACGATGAATTCGCTTTCGCTGCGAATACAGCGCGCCATGGCGCGCTCAATGGCAGGGCGCAGGCTGCGCGGCATGCCTGAGATCTCCAGCACGACTGTGCAGACCTCACCGCAGGCACGGTTAGGCCACGTATCCGCCGGGCTACCAAGTGGGTTAACTGAAGCGGCCGGCGCGGCGGCACCGGCCAGCTGCGGGTGAACGCGTTGATTCACTCCTTAAACTCCTTTGACGTGCGAGTGATGGCACGCCGGCATACGCCGACGCAAGACGAGCTTCGTCTTCCCCTACGAACTTGTCTTCACCACGTCACTCGCGCCGAGGCGCGAACACCGCCTAGTGTGGCCGCGGTATGTGGCCACGCGGTGCGTCGTTGTGTGCCCACAATTTTCCCCCGCCACTTGGGCCACAACAACCCTCAACCTGCACTTAAGCCCCCACAGCCTCAACAAAGACTTGAGACTTCTGCCTCGAAATTCGCCCCAGAAATCACTTAAACCCCATTAGTTAACGCGCGCACCACGCGCGCGTTGTCGCCACAGCCCTCCCACTACCCCCGTCGCAACGCTCCTTTGGGCGTTGCGACGACAGTCAATGCCTTCACGCAACCGCACCTAGCGCGCCTGGCACTCCTCCCAGATGGCCGTGTTGCTCTCAGCCCACAGCGGCTTGCACCACTCACCAAAGTCACGGTCCGTGAGCGCCACCATGGCCCAGTCACCTGCCACCCACAGGTAGGTTCCGCTCATGCCGAAGTGGCCCACAGTATCGGCCGGCAAGCCACCCATCCACTGCTGCTTCTCGCCATGGATTTCAAAGCCCAGCCCCCACGTACAGTCTTTGAAGCTGCCATAGCCGGGAACGATGCCGCGTAGTCCAGGGAACTGAACGCTGCGCATTTCCTCCACCGTCGAAGGATCAAGCAGGCTGGGCGAATAGACCTCAGCAGCAAAGGCGGCGAGGTCCTCCACGCTGGAGACCAAACCGTGCCCGGCCGAGCCTTCCAAGGTAGTGGCCCGCATCCCCAGCGGGGCGCACACGCCTTCAGCAAGGTACTCGGAGAAGGGAATCTCGGTGGCCTTCTCCACTTCCTCGGCGGCCCATTCATAGCCTGCCGAGGAGTAGATGCGGCGCTCGCCGACGGGTTTTTGTTGCTCACGCGTATCAAAGCCCACGCCCGAGGCATGGGCTAAAAGATGGCGCAGCGTGGAGCCTTCAGGGCCTGCAGGCTGATCCAGCTCCACTGCCCCTTCTTCGACGGCCACCATCACCCCATAGGCGGCCACCAACTTGGTCACAGAGGCCACTGGGAAGCGGCGGGAGGTATCCCCCAGCTGCTCTACCACCTCGCCGCGGTGCAACAGGGCGGCAGCAACGGTATCGACTGGCCAGGACTCAAGAGAAGAAAAAGCGCTCATGCGCTCCAGCTTAACGAGGATCGCGCTCGCAGCCTACGCCGTCACCATCGCGGTCGAACTTGGAGCGGAAACCCGGCTCACCCGCATAGATCGGGCGGCCCAGCGCGTTCCACACATCCGCACAACGAGTGAAGGATGCCGGAGCCGGCTGCGGTGCCGGGGCGGGAGCGGGCTTGGACGCAGGCTTCGGAGCGGGAGCTGGTGCGGGAGCCGGAGCAGGTGCCGGAGCAGGAGCAGGTTGCGGAGCTGGTGCGGGAGCCGGAGCAGGTGCCGGCGGCGAAGGAATTAGACCCGGAAGCGGATTCGGGATGATGCGCTGCTGCACGGCCCAGTAGACACCGCCAGCAAGTGCCGCGAGGATGGCTGCGGAAATGCCCACGCCAAGAGCAATCTTTTCCCCCTGAGAGGACTGCTGGAACTCAGCATCATCTTCCTCGCTGGAAGAAGCAGAGCTCTGGTCAGAGGATTCAGCGTCCTCGATGGAGGATGCAGCATCCTGCTCGGAAGAGAGATCGGCACCAGCATCAGCGGCGGAGGAGTCAACAGAAGGAACCTCGACTCCCTGGACAGTAGACTCCGCTTGAGCAGGAACAACAGCGGATAAACAAAGAGAAACAGAGACAGAGGCGGCGAGAACCGCACGAGAGAACTTAGTCATAAAGATAAGTTATAGCCCGTGGTTCTTCCCCGCAGGAAATTGCGCATCGAGATGGAACTGGAGTGCCCCCAACACTCACTTCGTTAACGGATGCCCCCGCCATGGCGATACACAAGATGTAGCGCATTGCGCCGCTGCACTTCCCTATCACTCAAATCTCTTATGCGCCCTCTCAACGCGTTCCCGGCAGCACCCCCTCAGCGCTGCCTCTGAGAGCTGCACTGTGTGCTGGCTCTCGGCGACGCTCTCCCAACTCTGCCGGGCTTTACAGGACCTACATCACGGTGGAAGGTTCCGCGGCCCCCTCCGTGGCGTTCACGGTGGGCTGCTCGTTAGCTGTCGGCGCAGCTGTTTCGGAGTATTGCTCCGCTGGGGTCTGCGTTGCCGGGGCTTGCGGATCCGCCGGGACATACGTGGCCTCGCTGTCCGGGGCGCTATCAGTCGGCGTCGCCGGCTGACCTGCATCCGTCGGTTCCTGGCCCGTGGAATCAGTAACCAGCTCATCCTGCGGCGTGGTGTTCGGCGCAACCGATGGCTCAGACGGTTCCGCGGACTCGGAAGCTGCTTCTGAGTCCCCCATCCAGCGCGAAGGCGAAAGCCACCCGGCATCCACCCCATCCGGATTAGCGGAGGAGAGCAGCAGCAGGCCCACCACGCCGAGTCCAGCGATGAGCCCCGTGGTGGAGGCGCGCACGCGCCCGCCGAGTGTCCAGAAATACTGCCATTTGTTCTCCGGCTTGTCCGCGCGCCAGATGCCGCCCTTGTAATCATCTTCTTCCTCATCCTCGGATTCATCCGAGAACGCCGGGCGGCCGGGGCCATCATGCATGCTCTCCTCCGGCTCCTCGGCGGCATCCGCCACAGCTTCCGTAGCGATGACCTCCGTCTGCGCCTCAGCCGCGCTATCCGACGTCGCGCTGTGCTGCGAGGACGAATCAGTACCTGCCGCCGGCATGACGGTGGTGGGGGTGCTGGCATCAAGGGGGTCGGCATCAGGGGCGTCGTCAAGCACCTGCGGGGCATCGCCCGGCAAGCCCTCCGCGGTGGGCAGCTTATATAGATCCCAGAAGGAGGACAGCAGGGCTGAGCGGATAGCGCGCTCCACCGCCCACTGGCGGGCGGGGTTCACCTGCACCAAGACGCGATACTGTACCTGCCAGGGCTGACCAGCCGCAGTGGGTGCGGTAAGCCCGGTAGCGGGTAGGACGTCGAGCTCGCCAGCTACATCCGCGCGGATTTCCGGGGCATCGAGGGCGTGCTGGGAAATCTTCTCCACCTGCTCGGTGATTTCCGGCAAAGAATCGCCCTCATGGACCGGGATGGCGATATCCACCACCGCACGGGACCACTCTTGGGAGAAGTTCGTGACCACGCCCGCAGAACCATTGGGCACCATGACGACTTCGCCGGTGGGCGTGCGCACCGTCGTCGTACGCAGAGTCAGCGATACAACGGTGCCTTCCACGCCCGTCACGCCGTCGAAGCTGACGTAGTCACCCACACCGAACTGCTTTTCCGACAGGATGAAGAAGCCTGCGAGGAAATCACCGATGATGGACTGCGCACCGAAACCAACGGCGGCCGAGACAACGGTAGCCGGAATCGCCGCCCCAAGGGGCGGCACCCCAAGGTTGGACAGCGCAGCCAGCACAAGCAGGAAGTACGCCACCGCCTGCGCCACGTACACCAACGCCCCAGCGAGAGCTAGGCGCGCTTTGGTGGATTCTTGATTCTCATCCAGACGGGACTCAATAACCCGCACAGCCAGCCGGCCGATACGCGGGATGAGAATGCCCAACAGAAGCATTCCCAACAGCGGCAAGCCATGGTCTACGATGGCCTGCCATATGGTGAACATGTAGTACTTCAGCATTCCGCCGAGGTTACTCTGTCAGCCTGACAGAACCCTTGGAGCTTTAAGCGCGGTGGATGAGATAGTAGTTCGGGGTGGGCTTCCACGTGAAGCCGGCGGGGACGATGTCTGCGCTGTAGGCGGTATAAGCCTTCGTCGTCCACAGCGGGATGGCCGGCATCTTCTCTAGCAGCAAGCTCTGCGCTTCGGTGTAGTACTTCTGGGCTTCCTCGTGGTCTTGTACTTGGCCAGCCTTTTCCAGCAGCTTATCGTATTCGCGGCTGCTGAAGCCGGACTCGTTTTCTGAGGAAAAAGAGGCATACAAGGGAACCAAGAAGGTCGATTCCTCCGGGAACTCCGCCTGCCAGATCGTGCGGAAGGCCCCGGTGATGTGGCGGGCAGTAACCTCTTTGCGTAGCTCCTTCAAAGTCGCGAACTCTTGGCCCTCCGCGGGAATACCGAGGGTATCCCTCAACTGTTTCGCCACCGCGTCAATCCACGTCTTGTGGCCGCCATCGGCGTTATAGCCAATGCTGAATGTGCCCTCGAAGGGGTCCAGCTTTTCTGCTTCTTCCCACAACTCGCGGGCCTCCTCCGGCTGGTAGGTCAGCACGTCGGCTCCCTCCGGGGCGGGTGGGGTGGAGCCAAAGAGCGGCGCGACGAAGCTGGTGGCAGGAAGCACCCTGTCGTGGAAGACTTCCCGAGCAATTTCTTCTCGGTCCACCGCCATGGACAAGGCACGGCGGCGCAGGCGCCCCGCCTCACCGCGGAAATTCGCGTCATTGGCAGGGATGGTGATTTCCATGATGGAGCCACCTGGCGTAGTCAGCGCACGCTCCCCCAGTTCCTTTTCGAAGCTGCCGAGTCTCTCCGACGGGATGCGCGTGAGCACATCCAGACGGCCTTCGACGAGATCCTTATAAGCCTGCTCCTCCGAGGAGTAGACAACGAACTTGATTCCCTCATTGTGCGGCTTGCGCGGGCCTGTATAGCGCGGGTTCGGCACGAGGGTCACTGCCTTCTCGCGCTCCCAGGAGGCCAGCATGTAGGGCCCGCTGCCGATGGGCTCCATTCCGCGCTCGCTCAACTTGTCTTTGTCTTCGGAACGCATGGGGAAGAAGGCCGAATAGCCCAGCCTCTCCAGGAATCCCGCCGTTGGGCGTGAGAGTTCAATGCGGAAGGACTCCTGCCCCGTGACCGTCAGACCGCGCATGGTTTTCTGGCCCTCATGGAATCCCAGAATCGGCTCAAATTGGTGCGCCGAGAGCAGCGACTGGCTTACCGCGGTATTCCACGTATCGACGAAGTCCTTAGCGGTGACGTTGGAGCCATCGGAGAATATTGCGTCCTCACGGATCACCACGTCATAGGTGGTGTCATCGACCTGCGTGATGGATTCCGCCATGTCATAGTGGGTATCACCATCTTCATCCAGATACACCAATCCGGAATACACCAGGTTGATGATGGTCTGCCCCGGCACATCGTTGGAATCAGCCGGAATGAGGGTGCGTTGCGGCTCTGAAATATCAGTGGTGATGAGGTCTAAGCCTGAGGTATCAACGCTGCCAGGCTCCGAGGTACAGCCCACCACCGTGGGTGCCACTGCCCCCGACACCGCTAGCATCCCCAGCAGGCCCAGAAAAGAACGCCTCGACGTCACGCGTTCATCACCTCACTTTCACCCATACTTTAGAGGCTCTATTCATCCCTCTTTTCATAGCGGCGCATGAGCCTTTCCACCAGTTCATCGGTGAGCTGGTCATCGGCCAAAATGCGGTCCAGAAGCTCGCGCGGTGAGGGCTCATCGGCGCTCGGGGTTTCATAGGAGTCACCGCTTAAATCCACGCCGAAATCGGGGGTTTCCGCCTCCGCGGTGGCTGGCTCCATCATCTCTGACATCTCCGCCACTTCCTCATTGAAGGAATCAAGGAACTCGTTGGCGTCGATAGCCGCTTCCGCGCGGCGCTTTCCGGCGCGCACTTCGCGCTCAATACGGCGCTGCAGCGCCTTCTCCATTTGGTTGTGGCGCCAGGAGCGGAGTTTGGTGGGCTCTAGGCGACGCCCCACGGCCCTGCCCTTACTCTCCGCCTTGCGCGCCATTACCATGACGTAGGCCGCGGTGTCATTGACCGGCGCCCACTCCTGGCGGGCGGGCACGCGCCATCCGGCCCAAATACCCAGCATCGTCATCACGAAAGAGACGACGGGGCCCAGAATGACTCCCCAGGCCAAGTATCCGGCGGAGTCCGCACCCAGCACCACCAGGGCACAAGCCACCGCGGGGATCACGGTGGGGGTGTTATCCCCGAAGACGGCGGGCTCACGGCCCATGGCGATATCACGAATCATGGATCCGCCCGTGGCCGTGAACACGCCCATCATGATGCAGGGAATCAACGGCAGGCCATAGGCAATGGCCTTGAGCGCGCCTGTCGACGCCCACAGCGCCGAGACCACCGCATCCCCATGGGATTGCACGTAGTCCCACGTCTTGCCTTTGAAGTAGACGAAGCGGGCGATGATGGCACCAGTAAAAGCCAGATAGAGGTACTCCGGCTGGCTCATCGCGGCGACGGTGCCGCGGTTGATGAGCACGTCACGGATCATGCCGCCGCCGAGGGAGGAGAACATCGCGATGAAGAAGAAACCCACGATGTCATAGCCACGCTGGCGGGCCATGGTTCCGCCGATCATGCCCATGAGGAGGACACCAATGATGTCGGACCAGTAGTACAGCGACTCGATCAATGGGTCCATCTCGACAACGCTCATGGTGGTCATCGTATCGGGTGCGAAGCAAAAGTGGGGCCACCGGGGCTCGAACCCGGGACCAACGGATTATGAGTCCGTAGCTCTAACCGACTGAGCTATAGCCCCGCGTATTCCCTGCCTGATGAGAGCACCAGTACTCAACCAGCACACAATACAAACAGCGAATCCGCTCCCAGCAACATTAATCGGCAGGCCCGGAAAACGGCAATTTAGGCCCCTGAAATCGCTGTCTGACCTTCAGCAGCGATCTTCCGGTCTTTCCACCGCCACGACGAAGCCATGGCACGCTTCTGCTCACTTTGGCCGGGCTGGGCTCTAGGACGCTGGGTAAGTTGCCAGGCTTAGTCCTTCTTTTTCATTTTCCTAGCTTGCCTGCGCTCGCGCCTCCGAGCGCGCTTTGCTTTGCGGATGTCCACGACCCAACGCGGAACAAATGGCCATGGAAGCGGAATCCCGAACGCGCCTGTAAACCCAATCGCCCCAATGATGAAAGCAGCAATGAGAGGGATAAACAGCACCGTTTCGACCGGCTCTGGGAGGCCCATATTTGCGACTAGCCCTGTGGCACCGGCAGCGCCCATAATTAGCGTGCCATAAGGATAAATGAAGAGCACGCCATCACTTTCGGCGCCTTCCGAATCGGCTGTGTCATACCATCTTTCTGATCTGGGAGTTTTTCGCACGCCCCGGATGTAGTAGGTCCAATAAAGGGCCATGACAATCACTAACCCGAAACATACGAGCAGCTCAGTACTATCCCCGCCCATAAGACGTGACCTCCTGTAGTTACTTTTGCAGCGTGTACTAAAACGCTACCAGCGTTCGCTGGAGTAAAACACAGGAAAACGAATCTTGAGCGCCCGAACCTTGGACCGATTTATATCGTGAGCTTGTAATCTTGCGACCATGAGGCTCCTTTCCTTTAGCGTGTCCAACTTCCGCAGCATCCGCGCCACGCAGACGCTTTCGCTGTACCACCATTGGCAGCACTCCACCGCGCCGGAGGAAGGATGGGCACAGGTCAGCGAGCCCACCACCGTACTCATCGGCCCCACGGCGTCGGGAAAGAGCAGCGTCCTCAATGCCCTCGCCTTCGCTCTGCTCGCCATCGAATCCTCCGCCACCACCTGGCTTGCCGACGCCCCACCCAACCAGCTCCCCCACGCCCCGTACCGCCTGGATCCTCGCACGCAGCGCCTGCCCAGCACCTTCGAGCTGGATTTTGAGCTCGATGGCGTGCGCTACCTCTATGGATTCCAGTGGAGTTTCACCGGTGTGCACGCCGAATGGCTCAGCCGCGTGCCATCGACGAGGTGGAGCCCCTGCTTCGTGCGGACCCGCGGTGAGGAGGTGCAATGGACGCGTTCCTTTATGGATACGGGGGATGTAGCCAAGCTCGGCCCCGTTACGGACACCGAGCTGATCCTCTCCGCCGGCCTGCGCGATGGCCACCCGGTCCTCGCACCGCTGGCCCGTGCCCTGGTGCACGACGTGGCCTACCTGCCGCACGGGCACTCTTCCATCAGCACGTCCTCACGCATCACCACCCTCATCCGGACTGGCAAGCTGCACCTGCATGAGGCTGCCGCGCTGCTGCGCGCGGCCGATTCGGGAATCCACTCCGTGCGGCTGAACCAGGACCACATCCCGGAGCACGTCTTCCGCCAGATGCGCCCGGTCATTAACGCACTCAGCCGCAGCAACGCACGGCTCCGCCGCCCCGACGAGTTCAGCGCTTACTCCGATGCGGAGATTGAATCCCTGCTGCACGCCATCATCGTGGAGCACAAAGTTGGTGACTCCTACTACTCGCTGAAGCTGACTGATGAATCCGGCGGCACGCAGAACTGGATGGCCACCGCTCCCCTGGTGCTCGATACCCTGCGCCGCGGCGGGATCCTGGTGGCCGATGAACTAGATTCCGCCCTGCGCCCAGCACTCCTCGACTTCATCATCCAGGCCTTCCGCGAGCCAAGCATCAACGTCAACGGCGCGCAGCTCATCTTTGCTTCCCACACCTTCAGCGCCCTCGAACGCGCCGGCGAGCTAGGCCTGCGCCCGGAAAGCTTCTGGTCCGTGGAGAAGACCGCCGCC
This sequence comes from Corynebacterium aurimucosum ATCC 700975, assembly GCF_000022905.1. NCBI lineage: Bacteria > Bacillati > Actinomycetota > Actinomycetes > Mycobacteriales > Corynebacteriaceae > Corynebacterium > Corynebacterium aurimucosum. Next base: position 1,948,884 of record NC_012590.1, read on the forward strand.
GGCGAATCAGAACTGCACAACCTCAGCAACACATCCATATCACTGGACAACCCCGACGCCACCCACCGCTTCCTGCGCGAGCGCTACGGCACCGCCTCCCGGGAGGCGCTGACTGCGCTGCGGGAGCTTGTCACGGACGGTGCATGAAAGGGGCGGGCGCTTAACAACGACTCCCCTCAGAACAAATGCGCATTCTCCTCCTCAAATGCACGCCATTCCTGGAATGCCTTCACGCGTTCCTCAGCGCGTTGGCGCTTCAGCTGCAGTACATCCTCACGCTTAAACCGCGTATGCGTTCCGCGCTTGTGGGTAGCTATCTTTCCTTCCCTTGCCCATTTCATGAGCGTTGGGCGCGAAACGCCTAACAACTCGGCGGCTACCGTGCTGGTGAGCTCCTCAGGAATGCGAGAGATTGTAACTTCCCCTCGCTGCGCAACGGACGTCAAGACCTGAGAAATCAATCGTTGAACATCACTCGACAACGGGACCGGGCGCCCGTGCTCATCTGCCACGCGAATGCTCGCTGTCTCGAGAGACTGCAGTGACTTCAATTCTTCGAGAGTAGTTTCTTCGATCATGAGCCGATCGTTGATAGGCGTAGAGGAAGTCATCAGCGCCCCTTTCCCAGCATGACACTTACACCTGAAATGACATTCACTTATATGTGAAACTCCCCTCCAGGTTAATCGCACCGCACCCTCTTGCGCTAGCCACCCCAGTCAGCTTCCAAGGCGTTGTCATTCAACAGGTTGGCCAAGTCACTCGCGATACCGATGAAGAGTAGGGATTCACTCGCAACAACGGTTAGAGCGGTCCCATGGTTGACTCATTGCTACTAGATTAGGGGCTGAGTACAACTGAAATTCTTGTCGGACCGGCAGATAAATCGGAGCAGCACAGTGTCTGAATTTATAATCATTTACAAACGTCGCTCAGGCGAGTCTTTCATCAAACAATTCTCGGACTCGGCTCAAGCGCTTAAGGAACGCCTCCGCCGCGAAGCAGCGATCGACGATCCTGATATCGAGATCGCCCATATTTCAGCGCCTTCCCTGGAATCCTTGAAAAAGTCGCATTCACGGTATTTCATGGGCCGCGTTGAGGTACAAGACGACCAGGTTGACGCAGCCTAAAGCTTCACTTCTGACCCCGCCTCCATGGGCGTAATTATTTCAACTTATTCTCTGTAGGACATGCACCAGGAAGAGGGCTTCGAATATTTGAACCAGTCTTGACTGCGCATGTCCGGCACACCTGTCAGAATCAAGACATGTCTGTTGAAGCACGCGCCCTCTCCCTCCGGCGCCTGATGCGCGATTCCGCCGCAATCCGGCTCCTGGCTGCGGACAACGCGCCCGTGATTCTGGCGTTGATTGCGGAGTACTTCCCGCGCGGCACCCGGGCGCGCCCAGCAGCAGAGGTATACGAGCTCATGGTCACCGATTTCGAGGTTTTGGCCAGCGAGTTTTCCATGCCCCGCACGCCACAGAACTACTGCAATGACTGGGTCAAAGCCGGCTGGTTAATCAGAAAGTCCGGCAAGAGCTCCCACGGTGAAACGCTCGAGCCCAGTGAAGATGCGCTCTCGGCACTCGAAGCCATTGAGCGCTGGGAAGCACCGGTGACCGCGGTGACGGCCTCACGGGTGGAATCGATCAGCTCGGCGCTGCAAAGGCTGGCGCGGGATACCAACGAGGACATCGCTAGCCGCGTGGCCAGCTTGGAAGCAGAACGTGACCGCATTGACCGCGAGATTGAGAAGGCACACCTCGGGCAGTTTGAAAGCCTCACCGCCGCAGAGACGGAAGAGCGTGTCCAAGACGTACTGAACATGGCCATGGCCGTGCCGAGTGATTTCGCCCGGGTTCGCCATGAGCTCGAGGCCCTCAACCACCAGCTGCGCCGACAGCTCTTAGATCCGGAGGGCTACCGCGGCGAGGTGCTGGAGGAAATCTTCAACGGCGTGGACCACATTGCAGAATCGGAGGCCGGACGCAGCTTCCGCGGCTTCTACTCCCTCCTGATGGATAGGGAGCGCAACGCCTGGTTGGACCAATGGATCAAGGAAGTTCTGGAAAGCGAACCCGGGCAGCAGCTCGCCCCGGACAGGAGGCAGCGGCTGCGCAGCCTCTTCCGCGACATGGAGGAAACCAGCTTCGAGGTCAACCAGACCATGACCGGGCTGGCGCGCAGTTTGCGCAACTACGTCTCCTCCGAGCAATTCGCGGAGGACCGGCGCATGATTGAGCTGCTGCGAGAGGCCCGCGGTATGGCCATTGATGCCGCGCAGAACTCCGAGCTGAAGGCCTTTCACCGGATGGACACACCGCTGCAGCGCATCGGCATGTCGATTCATTCGGTCTCCCGCATCCGCCTGGCCAACCCCGGGCGGGAAGTCGTGGAGGAGACACCAGTGGCCTACCACCCCGGCACGGAAGACCCGCAGGCGCTTTATGAGCTCGTGCGCGAATCAGAAATCGACTTTGAGGAATTGCACGAGGCGGTACGCATGGCCGTCGCCAAGTCCGGCCCCTGCACTATTGGCCAGGTGCTGCAGGCCCATCCCCCGACGCAAGGTTTGGCCAGTGTCGTGGGTTTGGTGCACATAGCGGATTCCCACCCGCTGCCCTCGCTGAAAGAAGGACACGAGACAGTCACGTGGACTGAGGAAGACGGTACCGTGCGTTGCGCCCAGATCCCCACCATGTATTTCGATCACACCACCGTTAAGGAGCTACAGTGACCGCCGCCAACAATCCCCGCGTCGACGCCGCGCACGAGCCGCCGCTGTGGGAACACGATAAAGGAACGCTGACCTACCATTCGCGGCGCGCGCTGGTGCAGCTGTTGCAGGGCCCGCTTATTCGCGCGCAAAAGGAGCCAGTGTTGTGGGCCGCGATTATCTCCGACGAAGAGAATCTACGCGCCCGGTTGCACGAGGTGTTCCTGGAGCTCGTCGTGGATGAGACCGAAGGCTTCGCATTCACCCGCATGGTGGAGGAAGACAGCTTGAGCATCCCGCAGGTGCTGCGCACGGACAAGCTTAAGCACATCGATACCGCCATCTTGTTGAACCTGCGCCAGGAGCTGGGCCTCACCCTGCCCGGCGAGCGCGTCATCGTGGACGTGGAGGATCTCCGGGAGAGCATCGGCTATGTCCGTGCGGTGGATAACCGCGACGAGGCCGGCTTCACCAAGCGCTTCAACGCGGCAATGAAACGCATACAGAATGACTATTCCCTCATCAGCGCCACCGAGACCGAGGGCCGCTTTGAGGTTTCCCCGGTGCTGCGCCAGCTTTTCGACGCCTCCACGGTCTCCGCCATTCGGGATGAATACGCCCGCCTGGCGCAGGCGGAAGACCAGGATGAGCAGGAACCAGAGCAGATGCAATTGCAGGAGGATGCCTCCGATGACTAAGAACACCACCTACTACCCCGGACAATTCCGCATCAGCCGTATCCAGCTGATTAACTGGGGTACTTTCCACGGCTACTTCTCCATCCCCGTAGCCCGCAAGGGTTTCCTCATTACAGGCGGCTCGGGTTCCGGCAAGTCCACGTTGCTCGATGCCATGTCTGCAGTGCTAGTTCCGCAAAGTCACGTGAAATTCAACGCGGCGTCACAACAGGACCTCGGGCGGCACAACGGGCGCAACCTTGTCTCCTATGTGCGCGGCGCGTGGCGGCAGCGGGAGAACACGCAGACCGGTGAGATCGCCCCCGAGTACTTGCGGGAGGGCGCCACCAACTCGGTCGTGGCGCTGACCTACGATAACGGCGCGGGCAAGCAGCACACCCTCATCGCTATCTTCCGCCTCAACGGCGGTGAGAACTCAGTAGGCCAGATCAAGAAGTTGTATGGGCTGGTGCCGGGCGACGAGGACATCGACAAGCTCAGCCCTTTGCTTACCCGCAGCCTGGACACCCGCAAGATTAAGGCAATGTACAAAGGCCCCGGCGCGTCCTTCACGCCGACCTACACCACGTTTGCAGACCGCTTCCGCAAACGCTTAGGCATCAAGAATGTGGAGGGCCAACTGCTTCTCCACCGCACGCAATCCGCGAAGTCCCTCTCCAGCCTGGACCAGCTCTTTAGGGACTACATGCTGGACGGTCCGGCTACCTTTGAGAAAGCGGATGAGGCCGTCGAGCAATTTGAGGATCTGCGCCAAGCCTATCTGCGGGTCGAAGACGTCAAGGCCCAGATTGATACGCTCGCTCCCCTGCCCCAGCTGCATTCCCAGCGCACAGGCGCGGAGGCGGACAAAGCACAAGCGGAGGCCATGGCTGAGGCGCTGCCAGCTGTACGCGCCCGCTTGGTGGCAGAAGAACTGGACGTTCGCATTAGGGCCCTGTCAGCGCAGTTGGCTGAAGCCCAGTCTCAGGCCGCATCCCTTGAGGCCGATGTTGCTCACCTCGATGACGCAGAGCGCCTCGCCGCAGTGGCCGTCTCCCAGCTCAGCTCGGGTGAGCTCGATGCCCTAAGGGCCAAGATAGAAACCGCCGAAAAGGAGATTGAGCACCGCACGAAGGAGTTCCAGCGCCTCAGTGCAGCGGCAGGCCAGTGGACTGATCACTACGAGCTCAGCCCGCATGGCTTCGCCCAACTACAGGCCAACGCGAAGATCCGCATCGCGGACTTCGAGGCCGATTTCGAAGACCTCATCAACCAACAACAGGAGGCCGGCGTGGCCGCCCGCGACGCCGCCACCGCCTGCTCCACGCTGGACAGCGAGCTGCGCTCCTTCAGCTCGCGGAGAACCAACATCGATAAGTCCTTGGTGGAGCTGCGCTCGCAACTGGCCCGCGATACCGGCTATGCCGAGTCCGAGCTCCCCTTCGCCGGAGAGCTCATCGATATCAGCCCGCACCAGAGCGAATGGGAGCCAGTAATCCAGAAGCTACTGCACAATTTCGCCGCCACCCTGCTCGTGCCCGAAGCCGCGCGGGAGGCCATCAACCAGTGGGTCAATTCCCGCAACGTGGGCACGCGCTTGGAATACCGCACCATCCCGGAGTTTGCCCCAGCGCCGGCAGCGGCACGCAGCCCTCGGCAGCTCATCCACAAACTCGAGTTTCAAGACCACGCCATGGCGAGCTGGGTACGCCACCACATTTCGCGCCGCTTCAACTACGAATGCGTGGACTCGGTAGCGGAATTGGAGAAGGTCACCAAGGCCCCGGCCATTACCCGCGATGGCCTGGAAAGCCGCCCCAAGGACAAGGACGGCTCAACGCGCTTCATCAAGGATGACCGCACGCGCTTTAACGGCACCGCCTGGTACCGGGTGGGTTCCACCAACACCGCCAAGATTGAACTGCTGCGCTCCCATCTCACCGAAGCCAAGGCCACCGCCCGCGCTACGGCCAAGCAGGTCCAGGACCTTAACCGGAAGATGGACATCCTGCGCTCCCAGCGCGATAAAGCCCAGCAGGTGCTGGATACCTCATTCCAGGACATCGACACCGCCTCCGCCGAGGCCCGCAGGCGTGATCTACAAGAGCAGTTTGACTCACTGGCTTCCTCTCCGGAAGCCCAGGCGCTGGCTGCCGCGCATACACAGGCCAAGCAGAAGCTCAACGCCGCCCGTACAAAACTCAACGAAGCGCAGAAGCACCTTGGCAACGTCGAGGGCGAGCTCGAGCGCTCCACTACTCGCCGCCGCGGCATCGGCCCCGTGCCGGAGATCGCGGACAAGGAAATTGAGACGGCTGTCGTTGAGGCCCTGCACAAGGGCAAACGCAGTCTCACAATCGATGACATCGATGCCCGCCGCGATGAAGTCCAGGCCAGTTTGCAACAGACCTCCCGCACGGCAGCGCGCCGCATCGAGGAGGCCAACGACAAGATTGTCTCCGTCCTGCACGCCTACCTATCCCAGTGGCCGGCGGAGGCCGCCGACTTGGAGCCGCAGGCCAGCTTCGCCGGCGAGGGCATTGAGAAGCTCAAGTTCCTCCGGGCAGACCGCCTGGCTGATTTCCGCGCCCGCTTCCTCGAGCTGCTCAACGGCCAGACGGTGCGCAACCTCTCCCACCTGGCTACGGATCTGCGCCGCGCCCGCAGCGATATTGAGATGCGCATGGAGTACATCAACAAATCCCTGGAGCGCTCGCCCTTCAATGGTGAGCGCACCCTGCGCATCGACGTCAAGGACGCCCGCGGCCAGGTGGTCCAAGAATTCCAGCGGGATCTTGATGCCGCCACCTCCCACAGCTTGGGCGAAATCGGCTCCGATGATTCAGAGGCCGCCCTTGCGCGCTACCACGCGTTGGACAAGATCTTGAGCCGCTTGGGCTCGAGCCAGCCAGAGGATCTCCGCTGGCGCAACGTGGTGCTCGATACCCGCCGGCACGTGAGCTTTATCGGCCGTGAGTTGTACCCCGACGGAACGACAGCCAATACCTATCAGGATTCCGCCTCGCTGTCTGGCGGCCAAGCACAAAAGCTCGTCTTCTTCTGCTTGGCTGCGGCCCTGCGCTTCCGGCTGGCGGAGCCGGACCAAGACGTGCCCACCTATGGTTCCATCATTCTGGATGAGGCCTTTGACCGCGCCGATCCCACTTTTACCCGCACGGCCATGTCCGTCTTTACGTCTTTTGGTTTCCACATGATTCTGGCCACGCCTTTCAAGCTCATCCAGACTCTCTCGCCCTACGTGGACGGCACCATCGTTGTCAACTACGACGAGCCCACCATCGACGGCCGCCCGCAGGCACGCTCGGGCTACAAGCTTATCGACGCCTCCACCACCCACGACCCCCAACAACCCGACCCCAAGGACTCCGACGATGCGGACTCCTAAAGACCTGCAGGCGCATGCCGCCAAGTACCTGCGCAACCACTTCGCCGAAGCACTCGCCGAGCCCGCTGCGCTCAACCTTGACTGGCCGCTGCACCCGCCAACAGCTACGTCCGCCGCCCACGATATCACAGCCACGAAGGACTTCATCCGCGCCTGGCAGCGCTGGCCGCACCAGGAAGAGGTCATCTATGAATCCCGCAACTGGTCGCGCGCGGGCCTTGGCACCAACGACGTTCCCACACGCGCAATACTCACCGGCGCCGCGCGCATCGCGGCCGCCGCGGGCCTGATGCCTGACTACAACCGGGCCCTCCAGCGCGCCCAGGACATCGCCGCCATCTTCCCGGACACCCCGGAGTTCGCACATACCGTCCACCGCTCCTACAACCAATGGAAGGATTTAAGCGCCTACGATCTACGCTGCCTTGGACCGTGTTTGACCTGGCTGCGCGCCAACCCCCACTCCGGTGAGTGGGAGCGCGCCGTGCCGGTCGAAGGCGTGGACGGCAAGTGGATTGGTAACCACCGCCGCCTGCTGTTGACACTCCTTGCCCCCTTCGGCATCACGGACTTGGGCCTGCGCCGCAGTGATGCCCGCCTGCGCCTGCGCTACCTCAACCACGCCCCAGCACTCTCCGAGATCGAAATCCCTCTCGCCGACGCCGTCAAGCTATTCCCCGACGCACCACCCCGGGTACTCATCGTGGAGAACAAACAAACCTTCCTGGCCCTGCCCACGCTTGCCGACGCCTCCCCAACCACCATCGCCCTCCTCGGCTCCGGCACCGCCGCCCACCAACTCCAGGCACTGGACTGGCTCCACCGCACCGACATCACCTACTGGGGCGATCTTGACGCCGCCGGCTTTGCCATCCTCAACGCCGTGCGCGCCCACTTCCCCCACACCACATCACTGCTCATGGACCCCGCCACCGTCACCGCATTCCAGCACCTCGCCGTCCCCGACCCCGGCGACGGCTCCGCCACGCTTACCCACCTCACCACCGAAGAGCAGCGTGCCTATCGCCTTCTCTTCACTGCGGGCCGGCTGCGCATTGAGCAGGAGCGGATTCCGTTTGCTCATGTGAATGCGGTGATTCATGCAACGCTCGCAGCAGCGTGACACTGCCACCCCCGCGAACGCTGCACAAAATGGCCTCTTCCTGCAGTAGCTATTCTTCCTTTTCTCTTTTTCTGGCTTGTCTGCGCTCACGCCTTCGGGCACGCTTTGCTTTGCGGATATCGACGACCCACCGCGGAACAAAAGGCCAAGGAAGCGAGACCCCGACCGCGCCCGTAAATCCAATGACTCCGATAACGAAAGCTGCCGCGAACGGAACCTTCAGCACCATGTAGACAAACTCGGGAGGGTTGGCACTTGCGACCAACCCCATGGCGCCGGCAGTGCCCATAATGAGCGAGCAGTAAGGATAAATGAAAAGGACCCCATCACTTTCTGCGCCTACAAAGTCGACATCGTCGTACCACTTTTCCGATCTGGGTTGCCTCCGCACGTGCCTAATGTAGTAGGCCCAGTAGAGCACCATGACAAGCACTAACCCGGCGTATAAGAGCAGCTCAGTAATATCGCCATCCATAGAATAGGCCTCCCGTGGCTGCTTGGTGCGGTTTGTAATAAGACGCTACAAGCGTCTGCTGGGGTAAGGCCGGAGACGAAACCAACTTGTAGACACGTACAAGCACCCCAACCAAGGACAATGAATAAGACCGGCCAATTGTGATGCTTGAAGCCTTGCGACCCTGAGCCATCATTCCTTAATCGTCTCCGAGCTCCACATCAACCGCACCACGCAGACACACCCGCCTCCATCCTGCTCACCATCGGTTCCCTGCCGCCGCCTAGCTTGCCGACGCCCTGACCAACCCACACTTCAACCCCGCAAACAGCGCGTACCCAGCGCTTTGGGTGCCAATTCGTCGTCAAAGACAGAAGTGCGATCAGACACCAGCCGTCCCCTAGCCCACCTTGGGGTACACCGGACAGTGCTTGTCTAGCACCAAGAAGTCGCTAGACATCACACATCTAGCTGAGGAGTCGGCATTACGTTACGGTATATCGCGAGAGGCAAGACACTTATCGCAGGCCATTTTGGAGCAGCAACAAAGCCAGAGTGTGCCAAAACTAAGCCAAGGCTCGCGATCGTTTTGTCCAGTACGCGCCGGTCAAGCTGATCATTCTCGACAGCTTTTGTTGCCATCGAGGCCAACTCGGAAATCCAGGTGCCTAAGGCGTGATTTTTGTCCTTTTCAGTTGGAACAGCAGATATTTGCATCAAAGTTGTAAGTTCTGCAGGACCAGGACCAACTTGGCTTAATATAAGCTCTCGACGAGTCGGGCCGAATCCAAGATCATATGGGAGCTCACCAACAAACATTCCATCATTCGCATCGTCGCCATTCGGCCAAATTGAAACGGTAATAGATTCGCCGTAAAGCGATCGGATCTGATCCAGCATTGCTTCAAAAGCGTTTTCAGAGCCACTCCCAAAGTTCTGGTCCAACTTGGACATAAGCTCCAGGATCGTCGCGATGTCGGATATTTGAGTCATTGCAGTTACACGAAGCAGCATTCCGGGCTGAAGTCGAGATCGAACTTTTCCCCTCAGCCATTTCTTTCGGTTAGCCATCAAATCCGAAATATCGGCCAACATATCGAGAGCTTGCGCTGCTTCCTCCAACTGGGATACATGCAGATCCGCAAGTGCGAGAGTTTGCGCTTCGCTTTGTCCCACTTCCGACTGCCCGCTAAAAATCTTCGCCAAGTTTGCGCTTAGGCGCTTCGACCTCGATTTTGATTGAGTCTCAGACTCCGGCAACCCATCAGCAAATTGAGCCAACAAACTACCAACGCGTTGACGATCCACAAAGAGATAGTCGCGGACATCTGGAACATTTGACTCGGGTAAAGAGTTAACCATAAGGGCAATTCTAACTGCAGTTCTACGCGCTCTGAAGCCGAATTGAAGAAGATAGAATTGCCGGATGGATATCCTCTCAGATTGCTTAAGCTGGTGGACCGCAGACCGAGTTGGCGTTCTCATCAATGCTCTTCTTGCCCTTATCGCGGCGATATCCCTTTGGATCGCGCGTCGCTCGCTAAAACTCAATCGACAGATCAATATAAACGCGAACCGTCCCATGATGATGGCGGAAATCCTTCCACCAGATTACGCGGAGGAGACACTTCGCTTTATGGTGTCAAACCGGGGAAAGTCAGTCGCCAAAGACGTTCGCGTCAAATTCAGACCGGTATTGCCTACTGTAGACCCAGAAAAATTATTCGATACGGCACGAGGTCATCGAAGGTCTGCAGTTCAACGGGTAAATACCGTGTTTGCCGAAAGAGTATTTTCCACGTGGGTGCCCGGCTATCAGGTCGACGTTGCTTATTGGATACAGCCAAAGGGAAAGCTTATCGAGAACCAGGAAATGGTCGATTCTGCCGAAGGTGTTCCTGCAGTGCAGTTCGTTGTTCTGGAATATAAAGACGAGCTCGGAAACCAATACTCGGAAGAATACGAACTCAACGCGCACGGCGCTTTGTGCCTAGATTTCAGGACCGAGACTTCAACCATTAATAATGAATTTGACTTCAAGAAGCAGCTCTCAAAAGACCTACAAGCTAACGCCCATATGCTCGGGAGAATCTCACGCAAGCTCTAGAGCGTTAGACATCCTGTCCATAAACTTCCTGGACTCCGAGTCAAAAACTAACTGGACTCCGAGTCCAAGAAATCACTAGACATCACACGATTAGGCGAGACTCAACGGGACTAAAAGAAACTGTTCAGACTGCCGCGCGTCATTACATTCCGCGAGCCGCGCCGGATCCCTCAGCACCTCGAGCAGCTCCGCGTCGAGCTCCTCCGCGTCCACGTAGACCACCCGGCCCACGGCGTCGCGGAATCCAACGTCGCCCACCATATTCGGCGGAGTCAGAAACTTGGTTGTCATGCGGTGCTCCCCTTGCCGGGTTCTGGCACAGCCCTACAGCCGGGGCCAACTGCCTTCACATATCACCTATCCCTAACCCGGCGCGCGACCATCGACTCCCCCACCTCCCAGCCCGTGGCACACTGGAAAAAATGTCTACTACTCAGGACCGCGACCCCGACCTCAAGGTCTCGCTTAGCCGCCACAACGAATCCGTTATCCGCAACCGCTTTGCAACCGCCTCCATCGCTGTTGACATCGCCATCTCCGTCGTCTTCATCATCGGCTCCGTGCTCTTCTTGTTCAGCCTCACCAAGATAGACACCGTCTTCTTCCTCCTAGGCCGCCTCGCCATGGCCGCCCGCCCCGCCATCCGCCTGCGCCGCCGCATGTACCTGCAAAGAATCGGCGCCGACCGCGAAGACGCGGACGAGGAAGGCTCCTACTACTAGGCCCCCGCTTGCCGATGTCCCCTCACTCCCCCTCAGCGTATCCCCCAGCGCCGCAGCTACACCGCGCGCAACCACCGCCGGTCATTAAACCAGTCCCGCACGAGGACCGCATTAACCGAAAAATTCGGCAAATGCTTCAGGTGCGAAAGCACTCTCCATGTCTTTGGGGAAAGGCACAACAGCGCGATCGATTGAGGCCGCCAATTCGTTGAGCTTCAGCTGCGTCGCAGCCAGAGTGCGCGGTCCTGCCCACGACGACAGAATTTCCAATTGCTGCTCCTGCGTCGCTGGTTCAGAAAGCATATAAACGCCCCGTACCGCAGCAATGATGTCCGCGTCATCTCCAGTACGATTCACGCAGACCTCGAGTCCAAGTGCATCGTCTGCGAGATGTACTCCGAAAGTCATCGTTACGTTGATGGGAATCTCTTCCCCATCGTTGCTGAAGTTTTTTGCTTCAGCGCTGACTTTCGCTACGGAATATGATTCGGAGATAATCAGCTCCGTCCCCTCACCCATGCACCTTGCTCCTTGCTGTCGTGCTAAAAGATGGTCCGCGGCGCGAAGAGAACACCGATGTAAACGGATCCCCAGTAGCGATAACCCTCATCTCAAAATGGGTCGTACTCGGGGACGAGGAAGAACGCGCCGCGGACGGTTCATCTTCTTGGAAGCTGTGACTCCAGGCCGACATGGAGAGCTCAGCCCCGACAGCCTTGGCATACCGACGAAGAGTGGACATCGTAAAATTCGATTCGCCTTGCTCAAAAGCAACAATTACTTCGCTGTCTACTCCGAGCGCGGCCGCCACCTCGTCGATGGTTCGACCGCTGTCTTGGCGAATTGCTCGCAAGTCATCAACCAGTTTAAGTTGAGCACGGGCATTGACCCGCCCGAGCGAGTTTCGACTTCTCATGGGACACCACCTCTCCATCTACATAACCTTCGGTCCCCACATAGCTTTTAGTCTGAGTATAGATTAGCTTTCGCGCAGGTACCTAAGACGAAATTGCTTATGGTCGCGAGTCCAGCGCCGCGCCTCATCAATCGCACCCTTGATGTAGGGATCGTGCTCGCCGCGTTTCGCTCTCTTCTTGCGCACCGTTTTCCCACGCAGGCTGGAGAACAAGACATCATCGGTCGGCTCACTGGTTTCGGCATCATTCAAATCATGGAAATAGGATCGCCAGAGAATTCCGTCTTCTTCGTTGAAAGAGCTTCCTTGAAAACGAATTTCTCCGCACCACGGGATTTGCCGACCTGCTGCACGCCAACGACGCAGTGTTCTTTCCCCCACCGGACAACGATAGCTCCCACGTCCACGACCAGTCTCCGCATTGTCAGCAACCGGAAGGCCATGTTGAACCGCTCGATCGAGAAGCTCATCATACAAATCAGCCGCAGCTTCATCGTTTTCGCACAACTGCTCGTATTCAGATTGATAGCGAGGCGCCTCATGTACTCGGGCACCCGGCTCATTCAAGCGGCACAGTTCATCGTCCATGTAACGCTCCTCTTCTAATTCCAAAGATCGTGAATTGTGATGATTAAGTTTAAACGGCCCACTCGACATGAGCGCCTGCCTTTGAATCCCCGTTACGCACCCAGGTCCGCCAGGAATTCACCCCTGTAGCCTCACCGCAATCCGCCCCCAACGTTCATTCCAATCTCGGCCTCAGCTCACAGCTGCGCAGCACTCTTTCCACTGCCCCCACTTTTGCCGACCTTTCACTAGGCACTCTCACACAGCGATTATCTTCGTAAACGTTAAAGCGCGCCCCATTCCAATGCCGAAGTCACTGAAAGACGAGCCCTCCCACGCCCTCACGGCAGCTCCTGTATGGACCATCTGGAAACCTATGCCCGCGAATCGAGCCGCACGTACGCTACTTCGACTAAACGCCTTCTCCATAGCCAGAAACAAGCTCACATCGACACCATTTCTTGTTATTCTCACCTCATCATGACCGCGTCCCGCTCACCCCAGACCTCCAGCCCAAACAACACCGAACTCGACGCACTACGCCTCCGCGTCGAAGGGCTGGAACGTGCCCTCCTCGCCCTCGCCGGTGTTTCTTCCATCGAGAAACTCCTTGAGCAGCACGCAATTCCTGATGCACCAATCAACCTTGCGCAGCCCACGGAATCTCTACCCGACGTCTCTGTTTCACCAACACCAGCCGCCCGCACTCGGGTGCCAGGCGAAGTAACAAAAGACTCCCCCACGACCGATAAAATGGCTCTCTACATGTCGCGCTTTCGCGGTCGCGAGGACATCCATGCCTTCGCATGGACAAGCAAGGACGGCCAGAAGAAGGCCTGGTTCCCCGCCACGCGTCACGCGAAGTTCAAGGACGACCCATCACCGGAGAACCTCCGCCCACTCGACGCGTCGGTCATCACCAAGCACCTCACCCGCACCGAGTTCTTCGCCGGACTCTACCCCTTGCTTCCCGATGACACCTGCTATCTCCTCGCCTGTGACTTCGACGACGGCGACTTCCAACAAGACGCCCTCGCCTACGCCGAACAATGTCGAGCCCACGGACTCGATCCGCTCATCGAGCTCTCTCGCTCCGGCACCGGCGCCCACGTCTGGATCTTCTTTGAGACCGCGGTTCCCGCGCAGCTCACCCGCCAGGTGGGCCTCGGACTGCTTGCGAGCTCGCCGCGTCCCGTGAAGTTCTCGAGCTACGACCGCTTCTTCCCTGCCCAAGATCGGCTGCCCGTCAACGCGCGCGGCCAGGCCCAGCTGGGCAACCTCATCGCCCTCCCGCTGCAGGGCAACCATCGCCAGAACGGCACGACCGTCTTCGTCGACGACGATTTCCATCCCTTCGACGATCAATTCGCCGTGCTTTCCCGCACCCGCCTCGCCACGCAGCAGCAACTCCAGAAGATCCGCGACGGCCTCTACTCCGACAACGACCCCGAGCAACTGCCCTCCCCACCCCGCAAACACCAGCTCAAGCAAGTCGCCAAGACTAACAAAGCCAAGAGCAGCGCGGACACAAAAGTCTCCGTCACCCACGACTCCCTCGTCCACATCGCCACCGCCAACCTCGACACCACGACGCTAAACGCCTTGCGCCACCTTGGTGTATTCCCCAACCCCGAGTTCTACAAACTCCAGAATCAGCGCTTTTCCACATGGGGCAAGCCCCGCGTCATCGTCCGCTATCAAGAAGACGCCAGCCCACACGGCAAGCACGAACTCCGCCTCGACCGTGGCCTCCTCGAGCCCGCCATCGACATTCTCAAAGAAGCTGGCTACACCGTCACCCGGCGCGGCCACACGCCCAAACCGCAGAAGATTGACGCCACCTTCACCGGCGAGCTCACTCCTCCGCAAAAGAAAGCCCTCAACGACATCACGGCCCACCACACCGGCGTCCTCGTCGCCCCGCCCGGCACCGGCAAGACCGTCATTGCCTGCGCGCTCATCGCTCAGCGCCGCGTCCCCACCGCCGTCATCGTACGGACGAGAGAACTCGCCGCTCAGTGGCACGATCGCCTCACACGCTTCCTCGACGCCACACCCGGCACGAAAGCCAAGCCTACGCACGTCGTGGACATCATCAGTGCCACCGCTATCGGCCGCAAGGACACGGACGCCTCCTTCCTTGAGCAGTACGGCCAAGTCATCGTCGACGAATGTCACGGCGTAGCCGCGCCTGGCCTCACCGCCGCGCTCAGCGAGCTCAACATCCGCTACTGGACTGGGCTTACCGCCACGCCCTACCGCTCCGATGGCCTCGATCCCCTCATCACCATGCTGCTCGGACCCATCCGCCACACCATCGCGCCCCAGCACACCACCCGGCGCGAGTACCACCCACACCTCACCGAATTCACCCACGAGATCCTCGGCCGCGTCGACATGACGGAGATCTACAACGCCCTTGCTGCCGATGCCGACCGCAACACCCAAATCCTTACCGTCACCGCCGCCACAGCGCAGGCTGGCCACAACGTCCTCGTCCTGTCCAACCGCCGCGCCCACGTCGCCGCGCTCACGGAGGAACTCCGCAACCAACTCCCCAACACCGACGTCTTCTCCCTCACCGGCGGCCTCACTCCCGCCGAGCGCCACGACCTCCACGCCCAACTCGACGCCTCAGAACACTTCGTCCTCGTCGCCATGGACAAAGTCGCCGGCGAGGGCTTTGATCTTCCCACCCTCGACGCCCTCGTCCTCGCCTCCCCCATCTCTTTCAAAGGCAACATCATCCAGCGCATCGGCCGCGTCACACGCGGCGCGACCAACACCGCCGCCACCGTCCACGACTTCAACGACTACAACTGCCCTCCCCTGGCCAAAATGTTCAAACGCCGCCAACGCGTCATCAAAAACGAAGGCTTCGACATTACCCCCGTCACCGGCACCCCGGACACGGCTCTTCCGCTCTCGCTTGCCGATGCCTCATCGCCTCAGCACCGCTCCAAACAACCGTAGACCAGAGCCACCGGCCACGTGTCACTTGCACTCATGAAACCTGACTTAGGTCACATGCCTAGTGACTTATTGGACTTGGAGTCCATCGCCAGGGATATGTCTAGCGAATTGCTGGAAAAGGGAGTGGACGGGTTGAACCAATCGTTGCCTAGGGTTCTTGCCAAAGACCCGCTACCACGAAACTGTGGTCACCCTATGGTTTTCTATCGTCGCTGGTATCGGGTGAGCCATGGCGAATTTGTTCCAGCTTGGCTTTGAGCTCGTCAGAGCCAGCGTCGATGAGCCGTTGAAACATCTGGGAGTTCTTTTCCTTTTTTCTGGCGTCTCGGGCTTGTTTGCGCTGCTCCTTTTCCCAAAAGCGTTGTGCCACGACGAGCCCATTGGGAAAACAACGAGAATGCATCGATGTGGCGTTTGACCAGATGATTGAATTTTCCGTTGGCTTAGCACGATTGAAAATGTCGCGGCCGACATCGACGGCCCACGAAAAGTCTGAATACTCAGCGAAATGATAATCCGTCAATCGTCCGAGTAGAGCACACGTCCAATCCGCGAGCTGCACAGTGTTGTAGAGATGGCTCTCAGTTTGGAGGGGTACTTCGATAATGCTTTTGTTTGTCGAATTGTTACGCGTGTAAATCGTGGCGCCCAAAGTCGCAACGGCGCGTTCGCGGTTATCCGTATCTGTTGCGTCCATGATGACAAGCATCTTCTCGTTACGATCGTGAGCAATCGTTCCTAGTCGGTTGATTGCTTGGATCAAGCAGTGGCTTTCCCGGTCCTGCGACGTCTCGTGGGTTTCACTTACGGGACCGACCGGCTTCTGCTGTCCGTAAAAGAAGAGTTGTCCCTCGAGCTGTCCGAGTTTGCCATAGATGCGGCGCAGAGCCGGCACTATCTCGTCCTCATAGTTTCGAAAATTATTGGACGTGAGAAGCGCGGAACCCTTCTTTTCCCACCGATCTGCAGGAACTTCTGATTGCGACAGCTCCCAAGCGAGGAGATTTTCCTTAATATATTTGAAATAGCCGCCCATCTTGCGGACGTTCTCAGCAGGCAAAATGTATCCTGCGTAGCCAAAACAAGGATGGGTGTTGAATTTCGGATGATCGTGGCGGATGTAGGGGCCTTGGTGTCCAAATTCGTCGAGATAAGCAATAAGCATGAGCGTCCTCGTGATATGCTCAGTGGCCAAATCGCTTAAAGCAATTTGGCCACCGGAATTAGCGCGAAACGTGTGTTGCAACGCCGCCACTCGTCTGTAAGCTTACCGGGGTTTGGCCCCGAAAGCAAGCATCCCGTTTCAAGAGGGTGGGGTGGCGCTACCGGCCACTCCGGCTGTTGCATATCGCGGTAACTCATGTCCGGGGCAGGGCGCTAAATCGGACGGGCCACGGCACTTAAGTCTTGAGGTTCTTACGTGCTGTCTGTGCTATTGCACTCTCTTTTCGGTCGGCGAGAGCGGAAGCGTCGTGCCTGGGGCGCCGCCGGCGGGGATCAATGACCGTCGCTAGATACATCCAGCCCTGGCTGATGCGAAGATAGGTAATATCCCCGCATAGCCCAGTGGTGGGAACTGGCGGATTAAACTGCCGTTTAACCAGGTCACCGCGCACTTTAGCGTTAGGATCCGCAATAGTCGTACGCTTGAATGCTCGCCGGTATTTCGCAGTAAGTCCCAGCTCTTCCATGGCTTTACGCACGCCATACAAGCTTCAGATCAATGCCTTGTTTGCGTAGTTCTGCGTGGATTGTGCGTGCTCCAGCAAAGCCATTATGCGAGGCGAAAATCTCGGTGATAAGCCCGAAAGAGCCTGTGGCGTTTGCCGCGGGGACTGGCGCCGGCATAGGGGCGACTACGGCGATGCTTCCAGACGTAGTAGCCGACCCGGGTAACTCCCAGGCCCCTGGCCATCATCGTTACCGTGTAGCGTGGTTTCCCCGCGCCTTCTTCGTCGAAATGCTCGATGACTTTAAAGATGTCGCCTTCTAGTGGTCCCTGGCGAAGAGGGCGGCCGCTTTTTAAAAACTCGTTTTCAATCTCCAGTTCGCGGACCCGTTTGGCCAGCTCGGTCGGGTCTTGTGAGGCGGGATCTGCTTTGCGCATGTGCGAGCCGGATCCGGTGCCTTCGGTGCCCTGGGCCTTGGCGACCCAGCGGCCCAGCGCAGAGGCGGATACCTCGTACTCTGCGGCGACTTCGGCGCGGGACTTGCCCAACACCAGCACGGTGTCTACGCACTGCTGCTTGAACTGCTCGGAATAAGCGCTAGGCATAATGACAATCTTTCATGTTGAGATTTTCTCCATCAACAAGAATCGGTCCAAACTCATCCCCGACACAGCCCAATGTCCACTACTGAGGCCCGCGACCCCGACCTCAAAGTCTCGCTTGGCCGCCACAATGAATTCGTTATCCGCAACCGCTTTGAGACGGCCTCCATCGCCGTCGATATCGCCATTTTCCGTGGTCTTTATCGCAAGTTCCATCCTCTTCCTGTTCAGCCTCACCAAGGTAGGAACCGTCTTCTTCCTCCTGGGCAGCCTCGCCATGACCGCCCGCCCCGCCATCCCCCTGCGCCGGCGCATGTACCTACACAAGATCGGCACCGACCTCGAGGACGCGGAAGGCTCCCACTACTACGCCCTACTTACCCGCCGGCACCGTAATCACGTGCACGCCCAGCTCGCGAATCTGCGCGAGGATCTCCGCTGGCGCGTCCGTGGTCGTGACCAGCTGATGCAGATCCTCGATATCACCAAATCGAAACGTCGAGACGTGATTGAGCTTGCGCGGCGCCACGGCCAAGATACGTCGCGTGGCCGCGCGCATCGCGGCGCGTTTATTCTCCGCATCGTCATACGTCGTCGTCGCCAGCCCGTGTTCCAGCGACGTCGAACACGACCCCAGCACCACCACGTCTGCGCGAAATTCCCGCAAGGCGCTCGCCACCGCGACGCTGGACAACGCCAGCGTGTCCGGTTCGACCTCCCCACCCGGCACAAAGATATTCGCTCCCGGCTTCACCCCGAGCGCCGCCGCGGAATGCAGGCTCAGACACATCGCCGTAATGGGCCGACCAGCCAGCCGCTGCGCAATGGCTTGCGCCGTCGTGCCGTTGTCAAAAATGACCGCGTCGTCATCGCCAATTAACTCCGATGCCGCCCGCGCAATCGCCGCCTTCGCCTCCGGGTCTTCTGCCTGCCGTACCCGGAAAGGCTTAGGCGTCCCGCGCCGCTCGACCCGGCGCGCCCCACCATGCGTGCGCACGAGCAACCCCAACTCTTCCAACTCAGCAAGGTCCCTGCGGATCGTTACCGCCGCCACTCCAGTGAGCTCCGCCAGGTTCCGGATGCGCGTTTCCCCCGGCCGATCGATCGCGCGCATGATCACTTTATGTCGACTTTCGCGTTCCATGCGCCCATTCTTGAGCGTTTCACGGAACCCGTCAAGGTCACTACACCCGCAGTTAGCGCACCACACGCGGCAAAAATCCAGGTCACACACCCCCGTCAACGACCAGCCCCACCCGCTCGCAGTGATCATTTCCGGCGAGCGAACGCTCACCTACATTAAGCATTGTCACACCACGTGGCACCCGCAAGCCCCCAGGGCCCGACCACATTCAGCTCGCCTCCACGCAGAAAGGATACGACCATGACACCCCGCACCGATGCCAGCCCACGCACCACCCGCCGTACGAACTACCGCCGTGCCTCCAGCACCCAGACACTGGCACGTCTGCGCGAGTGGTTCCACGACACCAGACTCGAACGTACCGGCACCGTGACGTTCACGCTCATCACCGGCGCCACCGAGTCCCGCTAACGCCGGTCCCCGCGGAAACGCCCCGATGAGACCGCCCGCAACCACCGACGATCATTAGGCTGCGCGAGCAACTCCGGGTCCCCAGCACCGCCAACAGCTCCTCGTCGAGTTCCTGCGCGTCCACCTAGACGACCCTCCCCACCGCATCACGGATGCCGACCTCGCCAACCATATTGGCCGGCAGGAAATGGACGGGGGGGTCGTTGCGCGCGCGATGGTCATGACTGCGGGGTCCTCCTGGACCTGGATAATTCCCAGCAACGCATCCCAGGCATGTTTACACCGACCCCTTACTTAAAACGCTAGAGGAATAAGACACATGTACACGAATCGTCGCGCGTAGAACGCTTGCCTTCCCACGCACATCCACGCCAGCCATAGCAAGTTTTAAGAATAAGCACTTTATATCAACTTAGGTATCCGCCTTGGAACAACCTGCACATTGCC
Source organism: Corynebacterium aurimucosum ATCC 700975 (assembly GCF_000022905.1). NCBI lineage: Bacteria > Bacillati > Actinomycetota > Actinomycetes > Mycobacteriales > Corynebacteriaceae > Corynebacterium > Corynebacterium aurimucosum. The sequence continues at coordinate 1,968,825 of NC_012590.1, forward strand.
ACATAGCTCCAACTGCATAAATTTTTGAGAGCTTCATCCCCCGAACCCCGCCCACTCCATACGGGTGCGCCAAGCCTACATCGCACTAGACACCGAGGCCACGGAGCACGACCAAGGTCAACCCCGTATCAACCCGGCGCGCGTCCATGCCTAGCGTCGATGCAGTCGCGGCACCCCCATCGCAGCGTTGCTCCAGCCGTCTCCGCGTACTGTCCGCCAGCCTCAAACGGATTCGATCAGCATCAACCCGCTCCAAGCTCACGGGCCGCGGATTCATTCCGATTCGCGCCTCACTACCCTTTAAGTTCAGGCGACTCCGCCACCATCCGTGCGCCAAAGTTGGCGATTCGCGCTGCAGAGCGAAACAGCGGCTAAAACTTGTACCATCTCTCCCATCCGGCGCATGTTGCGTCGCCTTATCGCCTAAGGACACCTCCTCTTTCCCGGCGAACAGATGACCGATTGGCTTCAGGCAGGCAATGAGGAAATTCTATTTCTCACACCCGACACCATCACCGTCACGATCCAGGTGCGAGCCGTACCCAGGCTGCCCGGAATAGATCGGCGCCGCGCCCGCTGCTCGCGCTGCGGCACAGTTCTTGTAAAACGTGGACGTCGACTGTACTTGTTGTTGCTGCGGCAGTGCCGCAAAGCCCTGTTGCTGCACAACGGGGTCGCTTTCCGCGACGCCTGCCGGCAGTGAATCTATATCAGAAAGTGCAACGCTGTCCGCCTGTTCAGTCGTGGGCGCCGCTGCTTCGGTCTTAGTGACCGTGGACTCAACTGCTTTGGTCGAAGTCACAGTCGTGTTAGTGGTCAACTCAGTAGAAGTCGTCGTCACAGGCGCTGTCTCATCCGTGTTGTCCTCGCACGCGGATCCGATCATTCCCAATACCACCAGTGCACCAACAACTTTGAGAGCAGTTTTCATCGCAAGTCCTTGAAAGAGAACGGTATGTGAACACCACTTAAATCGAGATTGGACTCCGCAGAGTTACGCAGTCGGACAAAAAATTTCATCACTGAAACATTTCAATATTTGCGACCACACCAGGTTCCTCTGGATTTCGAGTTTGCATCGAAAACTGCAATAAGGTGGGCCTGACCCCGGAAGGTAGACACGTCGGGGGTTAGCTATGCTGCTTGGGTCAGTGTAGCTGATGTGAGTGCTTCGAAGGCATCGGGGGCTAGAAGATTGCACCAGGAGTGTCGTCTGCGCGTGTTGTAGCGCATGCACCATCGAAAGACTTCTTGGCGACAGATGATGGGATTGTCAAAGACTTTCCGATCACGCAGAACTTCACGCTTTAGGGTGGCGTTAAATGATTCTGCCAGGGCATTATCGGCACTCGTTCCCACCGCTCCCATGGATTGGCGAACACCAAGTACAGCGCAGTGCTCTCTAAATGCTTGTGAGGTGTACACACTGCCGTGATCGGAATGGAAAATTGCCCCTTTAAGGCTTCCACGGACTTTCCTTGCATGAGATAAAGCTTCGATAACCAGTGATACCCGCATGTGATCGGCGAGTGCATGGCCGACGAGTTTGCGCGAGTAGACGTCGATGACCGTGGCCAGGTACATGTTCTTGCCGCCCTTACACGGCAGGTAGGTGATATCGCCTACGTAGACGTGGTTCGGCCTGTCAGCGGTGAATCTGCGGCCTACTAAGTCTGGCATGACTCGACGGCCAGGCTTGCGCCTGGTGGTGATACATCGACGCCGTTTGCTAAAGCCTTTTAGCCCCATGGATTTCATGATGCGTGCGACCTTCTTGTGATTGGTCGGAGGAAAGCCCGTATCGTCGTTGAGGCTTGCAGCAATGCGTTTAGCACCATAAAGCCCGTGCTCATTATCGAAGATGGTCTTGATTCTCGCACCAATAAGGGCATCGGAACACGTCTTTAACCTGCGTTCTTGGCGGGTGTTGACCCATTTGTAGAACGAGGAGCGATTGAGCTTTAACACGTGGCACATCCGTGTGAGCCGAGTATTCGGTTCGGTGGTCATAGACAAACTGGAAGCGGATTACCAGCGTGTCTCTTCGGCAAAATATTTCGCGGCCTTGCGCAGGATGTCGCGTTCTTCGCGCAGCTTAGAGACTTCTTTTTCTAGCTGGCGGATCCGCTCAGAATCAGTCGTCGCCTGGGCCTTGTCACGCATGGTCTTCGTGCGGGCACGCTTGCCGGTGCCGTACTGCTTGATCCAGGAATAAAGTGAGGAGCGATTGACTCCAAGCTCTGCTGAAGCCGCGTGAAGTGAGAGGTCCTCATTGTTTTCGTAGAGGGCCACAGCATCACGTTTGAACTGTTCGGAGTACCTAGGCATGGTGGTAGATTACCTTTCTTCCCAACCCAACTGGGCTGGATATCAGGTGTCTACCAAACAGGGGTCAGGTCCGTTCCCACAGCGATAGAGGTTGCGAGCATCATCGCCAAGTAGATCAACGTCGCCGCAATGATTCCCCACATCAGAAGGCCAAGCGCTTTCTTCGGCCTGAAACTAAACTCCCCCGCCAGTTGCGGAATGGAATCAAAGCCCACGTAGGCCCACGGGCAAAAGCGATGATGGTCGCCACCGCTGCCGCCGGCGCAACGTCGACAGGGAAAGCTGGTGCAAGCTCCGGGCGCTTGGCGACGTAATAAATCACCATCGACGCCAAAATGACCACCACCGCCACAATCATGATCACAACGGCAAAGCACTGAAACTGGCCAGAAAGCGCGCCCCGCATAACCATTTCAGGGAACGTGACACGGAAGACGAGCGTGACCGCCGACGCATTCAACGCGACAACGCACGAGTACCCCAGCGTCAGCGCCCCCACCACCGGTCAGCGGCAGCGCACGAATAGTAAAGCCGTAAATCAAACCAATAGCGGCAATCACCAGGCCACCAACGACAAAGCCGATGACCGTGCCGGCCAAGCCGGCCTTCTGCATCCAGTCGAAGGGGCAAGATATAGGCACCCCAACCAATTGCCGCGTCGACCGCCATGGCGAAGACCCATGAGGGCTTCATAGTTTTCCGCAGGGTCGTGTTGTCCGACGGCTGGCTTCATCCCAGACGATTAACCGGTTGTGCAGGAGCTTGCCGACCCCGTCGCCCCCAGCGAGATTCTGACGAGACTAGAGTTCCTCAAAGAATGTGCTCGTGAGATTCCCGTGCATAACTTGGCAGCTCCTAGGTTACATCAGCCACGACGCCAACCCCTCCTTGGTAACGCTACTCGGATGCCTATCATGGATAGCACTTAGGCTTCCCAAGCCCTGCCCATGCTTACCGACGCCCCCTCCGCCTAATCCTTCTCTTCGACTCCACCACCGCCCTCTTCCTACATCACTACCGATGTATGAGCGCACGAATCGCATCCGATCCACAAAGACAGGCGGAGCACTAAACAAGAGCGGCTTCCGCCTATCAGTCAGCACCTAGCGAAGAACACCTAGCGAAGAACATCTCGAAAAGGGGATGCCTACATCCGCAAGGAAGCCAAGGGGAAGTATGCTAGAGCACGACCAAAACCGACAACGAGTAGAGGATGAAATGAGCTCAACTCCGCACGTAGCATTCGTAGGGCTTGGCTATATTGGCCTGCCCACCGCAGTAGTAATGGCAAATTCAGGCCTTCAAGTAACTGGAGTCGATGTAAATGCAATTAACGTCGACAAAATCAACAGGGGCGAAGTTACGATCGTTGAACCCGGCCTGGAAGACGAGCTTAAGAAGGCTGTTGAGTCCGGTCGTTTCACCGCCAGTACTGAACAAACTAAAGCTGACGCGTACATCATCGCTGTCCCTACCCCATTCACCGAGGGACATGATGTTGATATGAAGTTCATCTACTCAGCTGCTGAAGCAATCGCGCCCCAGCTTGAAGGCAACGAACTAATTGTGCTCGAATCCACATCTCCCCCGCTGACTACTCAAAAGATGGCAAAGCGAATCCTCGAGTTGAGGCCCGATCTAAAAGCTGATAGCGATGACGCTCCTGCCGATGACAAAACCATCTACTTTGCGCATTGTCCAGAGCGCATCCTTCCGGGCAACGCAATGACTGAGCTGCGAACCAATGACCGTATTATCGGTGGTCAAACGAGCGAAGCCACCCGCCGTGCCACAGAGATCTATGCAAGTTTCTGTGAAGGCGAGTTGCTGCCTACCAATGACGTGACAGCAGAAATGGCCAAATTGACAGAGAACTCTTTCCGCGACGTCAATATCGCATTCGCTAATGAGCTCTCTCTGATCGCCGATAGGCTTGGCATCGATGTTTGGGAACTTATCGAACTCGCTAACCACCACCCGCGAGTGAATATTCTCCAACCAGGCCCTGGTGTGGGTGGTCACTGCATCGCAGTAGACCCTTGGTTCATCGTGTCCACCGATCCGGAGAACTCCAAGCTTATTAAGACCGCGAGAAATATCAACGATGACAAACCCAACTGGGTTATCAACAAAGTCGTTGAAGCACTAGGAGAACCGGAGGGCAAGAAGCTAGCAGTTTTGGGCCTCGCTTTTAAACCTGATATCGATGACCTCCGCGAATCGCCTGCGCTAAATATCGCATGCGAACTCGCAAACCGATTTAAGGATATTCAGATTAGCGTAGTAGAGCCCAACATCACCCAACTTCCTGACAGGCTGTCTGGATTCCAGAACGTCGAGCTAAAGGAATTGGACAAAGCTGTAGATTCGGCTGATGTAGTTTTGATGTTGGTTGACCACATTCAGTTCAAGGAATTCGAAGCCGAGAAACTAAAGGCTAAGAAGGTAATCGACACCAAAGGTATCTGGTAGCAGGTAGCCTTAGCATAAATCTGAAGGAAGACACCCCATGACCATCAGGCCTTATCCTTTCGGCTTTTTAGTAAGCAACAAGCCGATCGAGAACCAAGAGCTAATCCAAAGCAATTTCAGGCGGTTTGAAGCTTGGGACGGCATAGAAGTTTACATCCAGCCCGATGAACCAACACAGCTTGTTCAAGACGATAACTTAAAACTGCTTTGGTTTGGTCATGCGGCCTTCGTCGGTGACACATCGATTGAGCTTCCTTTCATAGAGAGAGCTCGACAAGAGCTTTCAAAAGGGTGGCATGCTTTTCATTCTTTTCTCGATTATGTAGTCGGCCGCTGGGCGGCACTTATCGTCAAGGATGAAAAGACCACACTCTACAATGACACCCTAGCGAGCCAACCTGTTTACATTGCGCGGGAAGAAGCCCTACTATTTGGCTCACATCTACCTTTAATCAATGAGGAACTCAACGCCCGCACGGGCATTACCAAAGAACTGGTTTCACTTGGACAGCACAAGCTGTGGGATCAGACTGAAGACACCCGAATTGCTGCACTGCCGCCAAATTTTTGCTTTGAGTTTGAGACCAAAGAACTCAACCGATTCTATCCGCACCCATATACATCCATTGACGAGTTTTCCTCGATAAACACGGCGGTTGAGCAAGCTATCGCTTTAGCCAAGCGCTCGGTCCAGCACTGGGGAAGTCTCGACTACAAGGTATATTGTGCTCTGACTGCAGGTATGGATACCAGAGTATGTGCTTCTGCAGCATTAGCCTCAGGGATTGATTTCTCATTCGTAACTTATGGAAGTACTGAACCTCCCTCAGAAGAGGATGGAAATACTAAGCGTTCGTACAAACTTGATATCCGAGTATCCAGATTAATAGCGGAAACGTTTAAGAAAGAACACGTTATTCTGCCGATGGAAGATGTTAAAGCCTATCCTCTTTCTGCAGAAGATAAAGCGACCCTACAACGCAATACTGTGGGAAAACATGCTTTAAATTTCCAAGGCCTGTACGAGAATACCCTCGGCACACACCCCTCCATTTGCTTCGTCGGCACTGCGCTTGAGGCCTTTAGAGACTACTATTCGCCTGCAGCGAAACCTACAACCTCATTCGAGACATTCACGCGGATTGTTTCTGCCCTCGGAGGGTATTCGAGCAAATCAGACGATGAGAAACTCACAACTGAACTCGCCTATGAGCTTTGGGAACGCTACAACATGAAAACCGTATTGGAGCATGGATTCCCAGTCGCCAACATTTTATATCAAGAACTCCGAGCTGGCCGTTTTCAGTCGGAAGCGATCAATTGCCAGGCTTCAGCCTTTCTGCCGATCAACCCGATTGCGATCCGGAAGTTATTCGAAACGGCGCAATCTCTACCGTTCTACGACCGCAAGAACGCGGTTTTCGCGAAATCTTTCATTCAGAAAGCATGCCCGACACTTACGCAGTTCCCAATCAACGACAAAGATTTCTCCATTGCCAAAACCAACTTTGTTGACGTTGAAGCTGTTTTCAGCCGGACAGCGGAGGATGAGCCTTATGAAAGGTATGAACAAACTCCTCCAGACATTATCCAATTGAAACCAGAGAATCTACACAAAGGCGGGGAACGATTCTTTAGGAAACGTTTTTCAGCACAGACTGGTTCACTTAGGTTAACTTTCCACAATCACTACAACATTGGCCGAGATGCCAACAATGTTGTTATTTTCATCCGGATTAACGACAATGACGTTTACCGCCTGCCGATTGGTAAGCGTAATGACCCCTGCACCGTAGCCGTAGACAGTCTGCGATACGGAGATAGTGTTGATCTCGGGGTTCGGTCGATGCGCGAGAACGGTCTAGCCTGGAGTAACGTCAGTTTGTTGAAATTAACAGAGTGGACTGAGACGCCCATTGATTTTGACTCATCCCAGCCACTGGAGATTTCATCGACTCGAGAGTTTCGCGTAGCAGAATAAGCCCCTATACTACAAGTTTGCTATTGCCCCAAAAGCCAGGCTACTCCAACACACCATTGAGCCAAATCAACAGGCTGACTTAAAGGTCCAATGGAACGCCTTGGGGATTCGCGAGAATCCCCAAGGGATTAATTTAATAACTTACTAACTTGAGAATCCAGTAGTATCGAAGGCTTTTTGTAGGTTGATTTCACTCCGAGAATCAAGCTTTCCGCAGACTCAAAGTTTTTCCTTGCTGCCCGAGCGGTCCACTTGTTATATAACAAGGTGATGGGCTCGACGTCACCGTCAGCGATTATCTCTCCATCATGAAGCCAAATCACTCTAGAACACATGCTTTTAATTGATGCCATCGCATGAGATACCAAGAAGATCGTCCCTGCATTACTTAGAAAACCAGTCATGCGTTCTTGTGCACGCTCTGTAAATGAGGCATCACCTGTCCCCAAAGCCTCGTCAATCAGCAGTAAATCACGTTGAACTGCAGTGGAAATCGCAAACTTCAACCGGGCTCCCATTCCCGACGAATAGGTTTTCATCGGACGTTCAACCGCTTTTCCTATCTCCGCGAAGTCAATTATCTCCTCTGTAAGTTCATCGATCTTTTCGGGAGAGACCCCTTGTGCCAATAGTCCTAATCTTATGTTAGTCCTGCCTGGAAGTCTTGGTTGCAGCGCTGCGGAAACATTGAGCAAAGTCGGAGTTGCGGAAGTAAGCACCTGACCTTCATCAGGCGCCTCATTTCCTGCGATCAGCCTCATCAGGGTTGATTTTCCAGATCCGTTTCTCCCCAAGATACCAATGCATTCACCCTTCTCGGCGTACATTGACACACAGCTTAGTGCCCGAACATAGTCACCCTCACGTTCATCGGAAAGCTTTGGTCTCCGAAATACACTGCGTTTATTGTCAGCTCGATAAAATCTGGACGCCTCGCGAACAAGCACGCTGGGATTATCTAACGTGTACATAACGGTCCTCAGCCCTCCAAAAGAAGATAAAACCAACGGCAGAAGCACCGGTCGCCCAGAGCACCAGGATTAGCCATTCCGACAAACTTGGTATCTGGTTATACATAACAACGCTTCGAGCGGCTTCCAGAAACCGGTAGGCAGGGTTAGCCTGCATAATTTCCTGCATTTCAGGCACACGGGCGTAGCGCTCAACTGAGAAGAACACACCTGAGACGTAGAACCAAGCTCGATTTACGAAGAAGACAATCTTCTTAGCATCTGGAACGAATGCAGTTACTCGAGCTGATATCAGCAATAGCCCGAATGAAAACAGATGGATCAAAAAATAGATCGGAACAATCAAGACGACCGACCATGAGAGAGGATCGCCCCACTGAAAAGCCAAGGCGGCAAGAACAGCCAATGCCCCTGGTATTATATTGCTAATAAACCCCTTAATGGCTTCTCCAACCACCAGGGAGACTCTCGGGAACCGAAAGGTTCGCATCATTGCCTTTGATCGCTGCACGAGCCCAGATCCACTGCCGAGTCCACGTGACATCATCGAAAAATACATTAAGCCAATGACCAAGAAGCCTACGAAATTTTCAATGCCCCGCGACGTCTGAAGAACTACACCGAACATCACCCCATACATAGCAATACGAAGCAAAGGTTCGAGAATATTCCAAAGCTTCCCCAGAAACATGTCATCATTGTCTCCAGCTGCTTTGAATCTTGCATGCTCGAAGATAAAGTGCCTGTAACGCCATGTATCTGCCAAATACTTCGCTAAAGACGCTCGTTTGTTCGTTGAAATCAGTTCCTCGTCTGCAACCAGGACAGTTCGGCGATTCTTCGGCATTGCTTGCTGGAGGGAGCGGATCGCGTCAGCCTCTTGCTGATCAGCCATGGGTCTCCTTATTTACTGTACAAATTCGTCATTTCAAATGAGTCAAATGACAAATTGATTCGATTCTAACATTCAGACAGATCCGAAAGACACTTAGAAAGGAGCAGGTCGGTACCCATATTTAGAGGGCATACAAACCACATATTTCCTGAACATACCCTTCAGCGACATCACGGCCAGGCCCATCCAAATTGTCTAACTTTGGTTTATAGATTTCATCCATCATACGAGGAAGTTGATTCTTTCTGTAGATAGACAAAATGCCTGCTTGTCTCAGAACCTCAAACTGAGCTTTCTCCCGTATCAATGCACGCCGGAAATAGTCAACTCCAGCATCATTGGTGATAGAACCACTTCGCTGCGAATAATACACGATAAACGGCCGGTGACAGAATAGGATGGCATTCGCATTTAACAGTATCTCCCAGCCAAATAGCGTGTCCTGCCCGACTGCGCCTTCAACATAGCGAATCTTATTGTCTTCAAGAAAAACCCGAGAAATGACCGCAGCTTGTGTTGATACAACTGGAAAGCGCTGGGTTGCAGTAAAAAGCGCACTCGGTCGATCAACAAGTCTCCCGTGAAACAATGCATTCCGAGCATTGAGGCCAATGGACGCACCAACCTTCAACTGATACCCAGAAGCCATTTGCACAGGAACGCTCGAACCATAAAACTGTTTAACTAGTTCGTCATATCCCCCAACTGATATTTCGTTGTCGGGGTCAAGAAACGTGACGAGGTCCGATTTGGCAAGTTCAATTCCGACATTCCTTGGGCCCGACGCAGAGCCGCTCGGCGGACCCTCCAGTCGAACTACATCAACGTTTCCGACGCTCCCTTTAACCTCATCCAGAATCTCTTGAGTTACCGGATCATCAGAGGCATCGTCCACAACGATCACTCTCATCTGTTCCCAGATAGCGTTCGCGGCAAGACTAGGAAGGCATTTAGTTATTAGAAATATGCCGTTATTGTAGACGGGAACTATAACATCGAGAATACGCTCGCGGTAAGAGAGAGCACTAGAGCATTGTTTAACCATCTGCCATGCACCGACAGATATAGCACTAGTCTGGTCGCCGTCTGAGCCCTTTGGTCGGAGCCTATTCCTGTCGTACACCACTCCACAGGCTCTAAGTGCTGAGACCAGGGGTAAGTTGCATTTCGGCACCCGTACGTTTGGCCCCGAAAAAGTAAATCTGACGCTAGGAAAGCTATTGAATATCTTTTTACTATAAAGCCGTGATTCTACCTGACTTCCTTTCGCAATCGCCGAGCTCACGCAGTCATAAAGCATGGCCTCTTCAAAGTCGTCTTTGACATAGCTACGCCGGGTAGAAACCGAACAGGCTAGATGAGCAACTTTATTGGCTATCCGCCACGGCAAACCCACTATGTGCGAAGAAAAATTGTAAGGAAGCAAAGGAGAACTTACTCTTCAATGACTGCACGCATGCTACTCAATTTCGAATTGATCTTCTTAACGGTGTGCGGCCGTGCAAGTGGATTATGCCCCATGTTTTCATCATGGTACAGACCAAAGCTGAATAGAGGGACTCTGCCTAAAGCTACAAGCTTGGTCATTTTTTCCAAGGTGGGCTTTAACTGCTGTTCAACATCGCCTGCGCTTGCGATGTTCAGCATCACCTCGGTCTCCGGGATGTAACCTTCGACCTCAAACAACTCAATTACACTAACCCTCCAGGGTTGAGAAACCCTGACGTCTTCGATGTTGCCACCTTCAAAAACATCCCGTAGCAATGCATTTACAAAACGTTCGTTGTAATAGGACCAGTCAAGTTGTGGGTTATTTACAAGGGCCTTGCTGCCGCGATCGAAAGTAGCACAACAAATCGCCTGGAATCCGCCTGCAGAACTCCCATAGTGAAGAGTCCTAGCAGGACCTGCAAGCCCAAAACGCGCTCGGACTGCGTCAATGACTTTAACCATCGCGGCAATGGACCAATCATTCTTTGAGTACTGCCCCCAGCCAATTTGCAACCGTTTATGCTTAACCATTGTGGGATCGGCGATCTGGATGACAGGCGATTCAAACTCATCTAGCCACGACGACCGCTGAAAGACAATGCCGTCCGGGGCTTTGGTCCGCTGAATAGCCCCGTTATATGTCACTAAAAGAGTGTCTTCATACTTAGCAGTCGGCTGCACCAATACCGGCACTAGACACTCGCCAACCGCCACTATAAAACGGAATTCCTCGCGGTCAGCATCATACAACTCAGATTCCGATGCTTTTTCAAGTTGGGCAAGCTCAAGGATGTTCATTGAAGTCCTTAAATATACTTAACGAGTTTTGAATATTTTGCAGGTTCCAGTGCCGAAGAAGGATAAAAAAGACGCACACCGTGCATCATTCCTACCGGCGCAATCTCAGCAAATCCTGCTATAGATTCAATTTTCTCGGTGTTCGGGGATTCGATTATCACCAACGCACAGGTTCCCAAATGATTTGACACCATCAATGAACCACGGCCTGCTAGAAAAGATTCAGAGTCCACCACAGCCAGTTTAACCTCATCGGGAAGCTTAAAAGAAGGATCAGGCCTCACCCAATGCGCAGTGTTGACCTTAGTCTCCTCCTCCAATGGCCTTAGCCATGCATCTGTCGTTAGGAGCAACGTAGGCCGAAGCCAATTAATAACTTTTCTAACAGAAACTTGTTGCGACAAAGTTATCTGACTATCCCCTTGGGCCTGTTCATTCATTTTATCAATGAGGTCCTCGAATAGGGGAAACACTTCATCGACCTTCACGTTGCCATTGGGTTCTACAGTCGGCACATTCTCGGATTTCGACAGTTCGGCTCCTATGCCCCCCAATCTCGCATCGAGGTTGTCTAGTCGAACCGTTAGCTGCTTTTGCAACTTCTCTGTTTTTCTGAAACTTTTATACTGCCCCCTCTCCCCGGACCGCAATACAATGAATAACCCCAGCAAAACCAACACAAGTTCTAGATACATCGGAACCAGCGTATCCAGCCAGACTCCAAAAACTCCACAAACAATTGCAAGCAAAAGCAGCAATACCAATAGTTGTTGACGACGGGTAATTCTCTTCATGAATTTGTCCTATACATGGGATGGGTACACTATGGAGCCGTGGTGCTGGACTTTTCCTGCGAAGGTCAGAAAGGGCAAGTGCCCAAATGGGAGCGCCAGCTTTTTAAATTCCTCGGCCATTTCAGCCGCAACGTATTCCCAATTATGCTCTGTCGCGACTACTTCCTTGGCGTATCGACTCAGCGAAAGCTGTTTTTCGCGATCCTCCAACAAATCAATGAGCTTCTCCAATAAGTCTTCCGAATCCCCCTGGTTAAATACGAGGGCCGCATCACCACCGCGCGACACTTCTGACAACGCGGAAACCGAAGACACAAGTAGAGGTCTCCCAGCGGCCATTGCTTCAAACGGTTTAAGAGGAGTCACATACTCAGTTGCTGGCGTTGATACCCGAGGTAGGACAATCACGTTGACATCCTCGAACACGTCGACAGCTTCGTGAGCAGCTACCGGCCCAGGTAACTCTACAAGGTCCTCAACGCTCAATGTTTCAGCGAGATCCCTCAGCTTGTCTAATTCGACCCCTTTTCCAACAATCTTCGCCCTAATCGCTCGCCCTTTTTGCTTGCCCAAAGCAATCGCACGAATCAAAGTCGCAAGTCCCTCATAGTCGACCAAGGAGCCCACGTAGCCCACGTCATAGGCAAAGAACTCCTTCTCCTCTAGCGGCGTCAGATGAGAAAAACGAGAGACATCTACCGCATTAGGAATCAATCCAATATCCAAGCCATGTTCGCTTCGACTATCAAGGAGACTCGCCATCGAACTATTCATCGTAACGACTCGGTCTGCAAATCGGCATGTAGTGTCTTCCATCCTCTCAATTCGCCGTGCCCTCCCGAGTTCCCCGCGCCCCTCAAAAACCAATTCCCAAAGACCTGACACCTCATACAAAACAGGTATTCCCAATTCATGAGCTGCAATCAAAGCCGGTAAAGCGATCAAATAGGTGGACCGGACATGCACCAGATTCGGGCGCTCAACCAAGAAGACTTCCCGATACCAATCGATAGCCTTGTACATGTATTCATACTCGCCATTCTTGCGGGGAGATTCCGCAGGCAAATGTCGATACTCAACCCCGTCGACCTCATCGAGTGGATAAGGAAAGCTAGCTTTAGAATCAACCCTTTCAGTATAGAATCCAGGCCGAGTGTACGCGCGGACGATCATGTCATTGAGCATCAACCCTTTGAGCAGCCCCTGTGCGCGCCCCGTGTAGCCACCAGTGTGATTAGGCAAGCTGGAGTGGAGAATTGTAACTGCCCTAACTCTTTCATTTTCTCCCACCTCGCCCAGCCCCACAGGGCGCGGTGCTTGTCCAACACGCTGCAACAGCTTTACCGCGTATCGCGACTCTCTAATTGCCGCTCGAATATCCTTCCGCTTAAACCGGGTAAGTTTTTGCTCACTTACGCCCTCAAAGTCAGCACTATTCCAAGCATCAATAACTTTCGACATGATTCCGACCTACGTTCAATTCAGTAAACTTCGATATAGTCTAGCTAGTTTTCTCCCGTTAGCCTCCCACGTCATAGAATCCAACCATTCCTTTTCCGCTAATATTTTCTCAGGTGACTCAATGACTTCAGTGATAGCTTCCGCCAGATCCGTGGGAGACTGCGGCGGGACAAATTTAGCATATCCACCTGTAACCGCTCTCAAAGCCGGCAAATCGGAACACACTAGAGGAACACCGACCGCCAAAGCATTTAAAGGCTTTATCGGCGTAACGTATCGGGTAACTCGTGAATCAATTCTCGGGACTACAAACACATCAAAGATAGAGTACCAGCTTTGAATCTCAGAGCTTGGCTGTTTACCTACGAAGTGAACTCGGTTCTCTAGTTCTAATGAAGCTGCTAATGCAGCGAGCCTCCCGCGGTCTTCTCCATCTCCTACAAAAACCACTTCTATTCGCTCATCCAAGTTTGGTAAGGCGCGGATTAGTGTATCTAACCCCTCATATGACACTAGAGAACTTACCGTCCCCACGACTTTTTTGCCCCGCAGCCCCATCTGAGTTCGTATGTTTAGCGCATCTTTTCGATCGATCTGCATTCCAGAATCAATTGCATTCGGAATTGTGACTATCTTATCTTCAGAGATACCAGCCCGCACTAGCTTGTTTTTAGTCAGCTCACTTAACACTATGACCGCACTCGCCTTCACCGCAGCTTCAATTTCTTTCTGCTCAGAGTGCCGATAATGGAAAGACTTCTCTGCTTCTGTCGCTATTTTTACTGGGAACTTAGAAAGCCATGTATTGTGAGGCTCTCCTCGGATCTCGTATATCCATGGAATCCCCAGATCATGAGCTACATCAGAAACTAACGAGGCATTTTTGAAATCTGAAGTAGTCTGGATTAGGTCGATACCCCTTTCAGCACAAACACGCATTAGTAGCTTCTTTGCCAATCGGTATCTGCGATCTTCACGAAACGGCATTACCCGTGGAATTAAGGTATTCAGTCCGCTCGGTTCCTTAGCTGGCGAGGGAATCTTTCCTATAATCAATGGGTAGCCCAACCGCGTTACCGTACTAATGGAATCAACTTTTTCCCGAACAGTTTTCGTCAAGGCCGCAGTGCGGATAGTGTATCCCGATTGTGTATACGGAAGGGAGTTGTTAACGTAATACAAAATGTTGGTGCTCCCTCCCAAGCCTGTTGCTTCTCGCCCTTTATAAATCGCACCATAAAACTGATTTTCTTTGATCTTGGCAAGAATCTTTTTCGGAAAGTTTATACAACGCTTAATTAATGGCATTTTTTTAAATTCGGCTAAAGCACGATCATAATCACCAACATAAAGAAAGAAGTCTAGGCGTTCACGTCTACTCGGGGTATCTTCCTCACGGTTCCTGCCTTCGACAGCTTCAGTCCACGCTTTCACAGTGCCAATCACTTGATATCCCATGAATCGTTGGGACACCAAAAGGAAAAATCTCTTCGGTTCGATAAGTGCCTTCTTGACCGAAAAAGATACAAATACCGACAGATAGTTAATCCAACGCAATCCCCTCATCAATTAACTTTTCCAATCCAATCGATTAGCTCATCCATCCTTTTTTGGACTACCACCTCTCGCTCTCGATTGACCCACAGCCGCCCTTCATCCGATACCAGCAAACGATCTGGACACGCATATAACTCAGCAAACAATTCAGCGAGCTCTAGAGGCCGTTCCGGAGGAACAACATCGCCCGCATTCAACTCACGGATAATTTTGGCAGTCTCACCCGCCACCACCCCAGTAATGTGGACACCTGCGGACATCAATTCGTATGTTTTGGAGGGAACTGCTCTATTTAAGGGTTCCCAGTCGGTTAAATGCACTAGCGCAGTATCAGCCCAATCATAGAAGCTAACGACCTCAGAAGCAGAGCGAACATGATAGAAGGTTGCATCGACATCCTTCATGTCAGCGTATTCCCTCAAAGCATCGACGGCCGCGCCTCCCCCCACAAACGCAAGCTCAATCGGAACTCCTCGTTGTTCAGCAGTTCTTACAGCGTCAATAACATTTTTTAGGTTCTGAGCCCGTCCGAGAGTTCCAGCATAGAGGACACGAAGGGGGCGATCCACTAAGGGATTTCGGGCAGCCAGCATTGACAGACTCGCAGGAAACACGTTACGGAGTGTAACGATCTTTTGGCAATGACTTCGCTTAACTTCAGCGGATAGCTGCTTACCCAGGTCATCCGAAGTTACTATTATCGCATCCGCACGAGCCAGTAAGGCATTCAGACCTTGCTGCACTACATAGCTCAATGCCTGCAAAAGTTTTGGCTTTAGCCTCTTATGATGTGTTGGCTGCGTCTCCAATGCACGGTTCCAGCTACCGTATTCCCTCATCAAATCTGGCCATGCATCGCGTAAATCTATGACATAGGGAACCCCTGCGACCCGAGCAATTAGAAAAGAAACCACCGCAGTTGGCAGCGCCGGGACAGTCCCTACTACCGCATCAACCTTGCGGATTCCCGCCCATCGGATGGCAGCTGCAAGTAAAGCCCCCTTAGCGATAAAGGCCTGAGATAGTGCTCTCGCAATCAACGATTCACCTGAAGGAATAAATGGACTTCTGTAAATCTTTTCCCCTGCAACCCCTGATTCCGGCGCAGAGGCAATACGGAACGATTTCAATGCTTCTTTAAAAGAAACATTCCGGCGATAGTGGGGTGGCGGTGCAATAACAACAACTTCAACGCCTTTTTGAGCAAATAACCCGCTTAACCAGGTCCACCTTCGCTGGGGAACCCCATTTTCGGGATGCCAGAACTGTGAAAGAACTAGAACCTTCATCTGTCCGCCCCTCTAGGTCGAGCAATGCCTGTCTTGAAATAATACACACCGCACTATCAAGTGATGAACCTATCCCCTTCAGGACAAGTACGAAGGGCAAGATTCAAACGTATAGTTTCCCCTCAAGAAATCCAGCTCTCCCTGCGGATTTGCCATTCTAAGCACCCTCCATATATAGTTACTTCTCGTTGCACAGAGCAAAGCGATTTGCTCAGCAGCATACATATATTCCTCCATAGCTCAGTTGGCAGAGCATTCGACTGTTAATCGAAGGGTCACTGGTTCGAGCCCAGTTGGAGGAGCGAAACAGCCGCTTGCATTCCAAGCGGCTTTTTGCTTTTCATCTAGGATCTTATCCGGATTTTGGTGACTATCGTCGTGGAAATGTCGTGCCGTTTTAATCCCCGTCACCGACCTAACGCTTAACAACGTGCACGTCTACCCCTCCAAAAAGGCTAAAGCAGTTGACGACAACCTCTGGAGCGCTAGCAGGTAGGTCGGCCGGATCAATAGCACCACGGTCTACCTTGATATCGTGACCACCAAAAAGGCCGATGCCACTAACGCGAACACGGAAGCCCTCGGGAATCCATACGTCGACACCACCAAAGACTCCAATCGCTTGGATGGTGGTTACGTGTTCTCGAAGTGCAGCACCGCGTAGGTCGACATCTGTACCACCAAAAATGCCCATTGTGGTGTGGCGAGCAGCAATCGGAGTACTTCGAACCGTGGTGCCACCGAAAATGCCCAAGGAAAGGCTCTGAGCACCACTCACGGAGGGTTCGACTTGAGCTAGTGCGCGGTCAACAGTCGTAGCAAGCTCCCCATCCACAGTGTTCATCGCGTAAGAGCTCTTTGAGGCGGCCTCTTGGCTGCCAAAGAGTACTCTTCCGGGATCCTCAAGGAGATCGGAAACGAGGTCGATTAACTCGCCGCGCGTCGTCGCATCGGCGCATGCAGAGGAGCGTTCCTCAAATTCAGCGACACTGAGTTGGCCGACGGACATCGCGTCAGCCAAGACTTGAGAAACTGTGGTGCGTTGAGAATTAGTGCATTTAATGTCGCGTGGTTCCATGGCTTTACCTTACGTGGAACCGCATGAATGGGCAGGGCAACTAGAAATTGGCACCTACCCATTCACCTCATTTCGCTATAGCTCAATACCTGGGTCAAAGTCCGGCAGACGCTCCCCTACGCCGAGGAGCTCAGCAATAGCGGCAACGGCACGCTCGGCAGCCTTGCCGTCGCCATAGGGGTTAACAGCGTTGGCCATAGAGGTGTACGCGGCGTCATCATCGAGCAGAAGCTTGGCTTCCGCAACGATGAGACTACGGTTGGTGCCCACAAGCTTCACAGTGCCGGCAACAACAGCTTCAGGGCGCTCAGTGTTCTGGCGCATGACTAGGACCGGCTTCCCCAGAGCCGGTGCTTCCTCCTGGACGCCGCCGGAATCAGTCAGGATGATGGTTGCACGGTCAAGCAGCTTGGTGAACTGGTCGTACGGAAGTGGATCCGTAATGAGAACATTGGGCAAAGACTCGACTTCCGGAAGCACAGCGTCACGGACCTTCGGGTTCAGGTGCAGCGGCAGGACAAAGTTGATGTCCGAATAACTTTCTGCAAGGTCCTTGACCGCGCCGCCGATTTCCTTCATCGCTTCAAGGTTCTCGCGGCGGTGGGTGGTGACCACAACCAGACGCTTGTCGGATTCAGCCACTGCTTGCAGAGCAGGATCCTCAAACGCGGTATCCCAGCTGGCTGCCTCCAGAAGAGCGTCAATAACGGTGTTACCAGTGACCGCAATGTCCTTGGAGCGCACGTTCTCGCGGCGCAGGTTTTCCATCGAGCCTGCCGTCGGAGCAAGGTGTAGCTCAGCTACTTGACCAATCAGCTTACGGTTAGCTTCCTCCGGGAACGGAGAGTGAATGTCGCCGGTGCGCAAACCCGCTTCGAGGTGGACGATTTTTACGCCGCGATGGAAACCAGCAAGTGCTGCAGTCATTGCAGTCGAGGTATCTCCCTGGGAAATAATGACATCAGGCTGCTCCGCATCAATGATCTCATCGAGCCCCATGAGCGCACGGGAGACAATCTCATTGAGGCCCTGACCGGGCTTCATGAGGTGAAGGTCCAGCTTTGGTTCAATACCGAACATGGTGTTGACCTGCTCCAGCATTTCCTTGTGCTGGCCAGTGGAGACGGCTACGGATTCAAAACGCTCGTCCTTCTCCAGTGCCTTGATGACCGGTGCTACCTTGATGGCCTCAGGGCGGGTTCCGTACACGGTCATAATCTTTGGCTTAGACATTGACTTCCTTCGTTTTTACCGGGAGAGAATCTCCATGAGAGTCTACAGCGCTTATGCTTCGTGCACATGGCTCGGTCTCGAGAAGGTGAGCGCTAGTCCTCGCTCACGGTGACTTCGCGCGGCTCTTCAAGCCCGGTGGCACGGGGCTCAGCTGCCGCTACACTGGCGGTGAGCAGCGCTGACATCGCCACGGCTGCCGATGCTGCATACGTATGCTTAGAAGTCTTCACAGGTATTAAGTTAACTGAAGCGAATGCCTTATGGGAAGAGTTCACGTCATATCTATTCCCTATATCTATTCCTCGCTACTGGTGGCTCCGCTGCCCCACCGCCACCTGCCCAAGACTGCTAAGGCAGGTAGGCTGTTCATGAGAATTGCACGTTTCCCGTACGTTGTACGCAAACGCTGGCTCTTGCGCCGGCTTGAAGTTAAGGGGATGACTAGTTTCCAATGATCCAATTTGTTGTGGGTGCTGCCGCCGGATACGTCTTTGGAACCAAGGCTGGGCGCAAGCGCTATCACCAAATTAAAGGTGCCTACGAGAAGGCCGTCAACTCCCCCGCCACCAAGGCCGCAGTGCGTTCCGCACGCAAGGCTGTGGCCAACCGATTGGACCCGGAACCGCGCATGCGTGAGCTTAAGGATTACAACAAGGGGCGCCGCGGCAAGCGTGGCACCAGAGGTGCCACGGATGACATGCCGGCGGATCGGATTTACGAGCCGGACGAAGATTAACGCGCCGGTTAGCGCACGCCGCGAAAAGCGCGGTCGTTGAGCTCGCGGCGGGCTTGCTCGAGGGCGACGAGGTCTGCAAAGAGTGAGTTGTAGGACTCTTCATCGTCGGAAGGGCGCATGCGGCCTAGTTGGGCCTTGAGTTGGGCTACTTGGTCGCCCACGCGGGCTTCCTGGAGGCGGGAGAGCACGGAATCAGCGTAGGCCTCAAGATCGGTGTCGGGGTTGCCGGTCTCCCCTAGCTTGATGGGTTCCACGGCGAGCTCAGAGACGAAGTTGCGGGCCATGAGGTCCGGCATCTCACCCGCCACGGCGGCTAGCCATTCCACGCCGGGTTGTTCGGCACCTGCGGTGACACCACCGAGGGTGGAGATGGCGCGGCGGATGGTGCGGTAGGCCTCGTTCGAGTAGGCATCCTCCGTAATCCCGTCGAAGTAACTGCCGGCGATCTGCGGGTACTGCAGGGCCAGCTTGAGGGCCTCACGCTGCGGCCACAGGTGTGGCTCGCGGGGGCCGGGGATGTGCATGACGGGGGCATTGGACTGCGCGGGTGCAGAGGAGGTCTGCTCCAGGGAGGCAAAGCGCGGGCGCTGCTCCTTCTTCGGTTTGCGGGCCTCTTGGCGTACTTGGTGGAGTACTTCCTCCGGGTCTGGCCAGCCCACCCAGCCGGCAAGGCGGCGGGCGTACTCGCGCTGCAGAGGCTCATCGCGAATCTGCGCCACCACGGGCACTGCACGGCGCAGGGCTTGGAGGCGGCCTTCGGCCGAGTCGATGCTGAAGTCTGAGATGACAGAACGAATGACGAACTCAAACATGGGGATGCGGTCCGCCACTAAATCACGCACGGCGGCGTCACCGCGCTCAAGGCGCAGATCGCAGGGATCCATGCCGTCCGGGGCAACGGACACGAAGGACTGGCCGGTGAACTTTTGCTCGCCCTCGAAGGCGCGCATGGCGGCCTTCTGGCCGGCCTCGTCACCGTCGAAAGTGTAGATGAGCTCGCCGTGGAAGTAGGAATCATCCAACATCAGGCGACGCAGCACCTGCAGGTGGTCCGCGCCGAAGGCGGTGCCACAGGAGGCCACGGCGGTCTTCACGCCCGCGGCGTACATGGCCATGACGTCCGTATAGCCCTCCACCACCACGGCCTGGTGCTGCTCCGCGATATTGCGCTTGGCCAAATCCAGGCCGAAGAGCACCTTGGACTTGTGATAGAGCATGGTTTCGGGCGTGTTCATGTACTTGCCCAGCTTGTCATCGTCGAAAAGCTTGCGCGCGCCAAAGCCGATGACGTTGCCGGATAGGTCCTTGATGGGCCACAACAGGCGCCTGTGGAAGCGGTCGATGGGACCACGCTTGCCCATCTTGGAAATGCCCGCGGCGTCGAGCTCCTCAAAGGAAAAGCCCATGCGCAGCAGGTGCTTGGTGGCGGTATCCCAGCCCTCCGGGGCATAGCCGCACTCAAACTCGTAGATGATTTCCTTGGAAAAACCGCGGTCCAGGAGGAATTCGCGTCCGGCGGCGGCCTGCGGTGTTTCTAGCTGCTGGCGGTAGAACTCGTGCGCGGCCTTGTTCGCGGCGATAAGGCGGCGGCGGGTGCCGGGCTTTTCATCGCGCGCACCGGTGGAGCCGCCTTGGTAGTTGATGTGGTAGCCAATCTTCTGGGCTACGGCCTCAACAGCCTCCGGGAAGGAGACCTGCTCCATCTCCATGAGGAAGCTGAAGACATCCCCGCCCTTGCCGGTGGAGAAGCAGTGATAATAGCCGCGCTGCGGGCGCACGTGGAAAGACGGGGTCTTCTCATCCTTGAAAGGGCTCAAGCCCTTCAAAGAGTCATAACCAGCGGGTTTGAGCTGAACGTACTCGCCCACGATTTCATCAATAGGCGCGCGTTCACGGATAGCTTGGATGTCGCTGTCCGGAATTCTGCCTCGTGCCATGCGTACAGACTACCCCGCCTATAGGACACACAGGTACCCACGGCTGGGTGGGGCCAGGCCGCCTAGTCCCACATCCGCAAAGACCCCGCGGTGGGGATTGAAAAATGGCCTGGTCTGGATTTCTGTTTCAGGCCTTATAGCTGCAATGATGGGGCCATGTCCCAATCCTCCCCCTCCAAAAGATCGCTGCCGGCCATCATCGGTGGTGCGGTTCTAGTCCTCGTCGCGGGCTACTTCGGCATTGACCTTGGTAGCTCCAGCGATGGTGCGGACCAGAAGGCAGCGCCGTCTTCTGCTGCTGGTGCGTCCGGCGGCAACGATGGGGCTAAGGGGGACGCCGCAAAGCAGGGCGAGTCAGGCCTGCCCACCTGCGCCATGGATTCCCTGCCGGAGGAAGCCCACGAGACCGCCGAGGACATCCTGGCCGGCGGGCCCTATGACTATCCGGATAATGACAACGTTCGTTTCGGAAACTATGAGGGCGTACTGCCGCAGCAGGCGAAGAACTACTACCGCGAATACACCGTGGAAACGCCGGGGATTGGGCACCGCGGGGCCAAGCGCATTGTTACCGGTGGCGGCAGTGAGACCGACCCGGATGTCTGGTACTACACCGATGACCACTACGAAAGCTTCTGCAGTATCCCGGACGCGGAGGACTAAGGCATGCAACGCATTCTCATTACTGAACCCATCCGCACGCGCGAGGACTTCTATGGCGCGCTCGGCCGACTGCGCAGCTGCACCTCCGGCGCCCCGCGCAACCTTGATGCCCTGGCGGACTTCCTCCGCGAGCAGCATATCGTGGCGATTATCGCTGCGGACTTCGACATGGTTGAAGAAGACCTGGCCCCTATCAGCATGGTGCTGGAGGACCAGGGTGTCGCGCTAGTGCGCTAATGAGGTGAAGGCCCGGTGGGTGGTGGCCCGCCCGGGCCTTAGGCCTTAGAGGCCGAGGGCGCGCTTGATGGTGTCGCGGACCTCAGGTGCAAGGTAGTTCAGCAGGCCGGCGATGACGGCGGTGGCGCCTGCGGCACCGAAGAGGGCGCCGAGGATGGCGGGGAGGACGCTGCCCGTACCTCGGCTCGAGTTGTCGCTCGAGCTGCTGGAGCTGTTGCCGCTGTCGCTGCTGCTGTCACCGTTGTCGGTGTTGTCGCCTTGGTTGCCGGCGGTGACTTCCACGACGCGGGAGGCCAAGGCCTGGTTGCCGGCGGAGTCCGCGACGGCGTAGGTGACGGAGTACACGCCCGGCTTGGCGGTGTCGATGTTGCCCACGACCTTCACTTTGTCGGTGAGGTCACCGTCCTTATCGTCCTTGGCGGTCACGCCCTCAAGCAGGTTGGCTTCAGCGCCCTTGGTGATGGTGAGCTTGTTGCTGGGGACGGTGAGCTCAGGGGCTTTGTTATCCGGCTCCAGCTGCTGCTCCTGGGCGGTGAAGACGCCGAACTGGCGCACGATGCCAGGCTTGGTGCCCTCCTTGGAAGAAGCATCGGCGGAGGTGGCGTACCAGCCATAGGCTTCGCCAGCCTTGACGTCCTTGTAGGTCACGCTGGCGGGCCAGCCGGACTTGGCGGTGTCTTTGCCAATCTCCTTGCCGGTATCGGTCAGGGCGAGCATGGAGTTCGTCGCAAAGCTAGTCTTGCGGGTCTGGAACTGGATCGGAACGCGGAACTCATCCTCGTGGCCGTTGTAGCGCTGGCGGTCGTCGTACTCGGTGGCATTGTGGTCGTCGAGAAGCGGCGAATACGTATCCACGATCATCTCCGAATTCTTCAGATCGAATTGCAGGAGGCGCAGGTAGCTGGAGCCAAAGCGCAGGCCGGTATCGCCGTCGTACTCGCCGATCTCTGTCAGGCCCAGCTCATCGGAGCCGACCTCGTAGAACTGGTAGTCCGCGAGAAGCTCCACCACGTGGTTGTTGGTGTGGCCAACGTCCTTGCGGGTGACAATGGATACGCCGTGCTCGTGGCCGGCCAGAACCAGGGCAACGTTGGGGTTCTTCTGGATGACGTTCTCGTAGACCATCACGCCATCGTGGGAGAAGTCCGAGCCGCGGCCATCCGGGCTCGCGGAAGGCTTGAGGTAGGCGTGGGTCAGCAGGATGGCGTTGCGGTCGGAGTACTGCTTGAGCACCTTATCGGCCCAGGCTGCTTCCTCCTCAGTGACGTCATAGCCCAGATGCAGGGCGATGAAGTCCATGCCGTTGGTGGAGAACAAGTCATAGTGATTGTCGTTATCGCCCTCAGCATAGGGGTGGTAGGAGGCATCCTGCTCAGCCCACTTGCCCTTGCCCTGCTGAGCCTCGTAGCGCTCCGGACCGAAGTACTCGTTGTAGAGGTTGTCGGCGCCGACATCCGCGCCGCTTTGGTTGTCGTGGTTGCCGGGCAGCACGCCGTTGACCACGCCGGCGTCCTCCAGAATCTTCTGGGCATTGGAGGCTACCTCGAATTCCTTCTTGGCATTGGGGCGGTCATTGTCCTTGCCAATCCAGTTTTCGATGATGTCGCCGGTGTGCGCGGAGTAGGCGATCTTGCGCTCGTCGGCGTTATCGGCAATCCACTGGGTGGCAGCGGTGTAGCTTTCTTCCCACTTCTTGCGCTCCTCGGCGGTGGCCTTTTCTACCGCGCCTTCGGAGAGGTACTGGGTATCGGTGTGGTGGGCGATGGAGAAGTCATAGTCGCTGGTATCGGCGAATTGCTCGTTGACGGGCTCGTTGAGGTCATCGGCAAAGACGTCATAGCCCACCAGCATGGTGTGGATGCTTCCGCCATCGACGAAGTCCTGGTTGACTTCCGCGCTGAGGCTTACTTCGGCGTCGGCTGCGCCGCGGGTTTCCGCTAGTTTCTCCCAGGTGTTGCTCTTGGTGTTCCAGGCCATGAGGCGCACCGAGCGCTTGGGATCCACGGTGCCGGACCAGGCGATGTCGTGGGCCTTCTTCTCTGCGTCCTTGACCTTGAGGTCAAAGCGCTGGAAGGGCATGTCCTCCGTGGAGCTGGTCTCTTGGGCATCCTCGTTATCCGGGTTGAGGGCCTTGTCGAAGTCCTCACCGTCCTCGTACTCGAAGTCCAGGCTTTCCGGGATATCCGTGAAGGTGCCCTGGAAGCCCTTCTCCGCTACCGCCACATCGGCTTCGGTGAAGGTGGTCTCCACTTCCCCACCGCTCGGGTTGTCGGCGCGAGCAGAAATGGTCACGCCCTCGCCGCTCGGCTCGGAGTCGGTTCCGGCGGCACCCGGGAGGTTGCCGGAGGTGAAATCAATCGCCTGGGAGATGGGGTTGCCAAAGACATCGCGGCCCTCGGCCTGGATGGAGTGGTTTCCTTCTTTGAGGCCGGCGCCGATTTCCTGCCCCGGCTCGATCTCCTCGCCGTCCAGGGTGTAGGTGAGCTCGCGGGAGATGAGGGCGTCGTCGTTGAACTGGACGTCGAAAGTCACCGGGCCCGTCAGGTGCTGGCCAGCACTCGGGGTGGAGCCGGTGATCTCCGCCTTCTTGTCGGTGCTCAGGTTGGAGTCCTCATAGAGGGCGGAAATCTCTTCTTCCCCCAGCGGATCGGAGAAGATGCGGGCCTCGCTGACCACGGCATCGGAGTAGAACTGGGCGGCGTTATCCCGGCCGGAATCCGCGCCGATCATCACGGCGGTGGAGTTGGACTTGGGCTTGGTCACCTCGCCGTTGATCTCGGTGTTCTCAGCCACCTTGGCGCCGTTGACGTAGAGCTCGCTCTTGTTTCCGTCATAGACGCCGACCGCGTGGTACCACTGGCCCGGCTCAACCTGCTGCTGGGCTTTCTTGTAGCCATCGCTGCCGTTGACGGTGAAGGTGAGCTGGTCGCCGTAGATGACCATGGCCCAGCCGCCGGCTTCCTTGTTGGCGCAGAGGCTCTTTTCGTTGCCGTCGAACTCCCCGTCGTAGCGGAAGACGCATTCGACGGTGAAGCCGTCCTTGATCTGGTCAAACTTGTCCCCGATGTCGAAGCCGACGGCATCCTTGCGGCCATCGAAGTGGGCCACGGGGCGCTCAAGCACGCTGTCTTGCTCCACGGTGGGCGCGCCGATGTTCAGCGGTTCGGCATCGGAGGCGGAGTTGCTGATGGTCCCGTTCTCAAGGGAGAGATCCAGGATGTCTGCCTGGGGCAGGTCCTGGGCGGAGGCGATGGCGGGTGTGACGAGGCTGGAGCCTACGAGGCTGATAGAGGCAATGAGAGCGGCTTTATGCAGCTTTTTCTGAGACTTCTTTTGAGACACAAAAATTCCTTGACAGTTAACGCAAATGAAGAGACTTCCGCTGCGGGCAGGCATCAAGGGCGGCCTGGCGGCAGGCGGACCTGCCTGAGGTTAGGTGGCCGGTTTTAAGAAGAGTTGTCAGCTGTGTAACGCCCAAGTGAATGGTGTTCAACTATCGGGTGACAGGCATCTCGTGTTGTGCCGCGCCGTTGCGTGGGGCACTGCCCTGCTGGGCTTGGTGCTGGCTGGGCGCTGTCTAACTGAGGAAGCCGAAGAGATCAGCGCTGCGCTGCGCCAGGCGCTCCAGGCGGGATTCCGTCATGGAGGCGATCTGGTCGATGATTGCGCGGTCACGCTCCAGATCGGTCTCAGCCTGCTTCCACCACAGGGCGAAGGTGGCATCGAGCGAGCCCGGCGCGCCGGCCACCAGGTAGTCGTAGACGCGGTAGATGCGCTCGCGCTGGCGGTCCTGGCGGGCCAGGTGGGCGGGCTCATCCATGACGTAGAGCACGGCGATGGTCTTGAGCAGGGTTACCTCCGCCACCGCACCCGGTGGGACGGCGAGGTCGCCGTGCATGCGGCCGAGGGGGCCGGCGTTAGCCGCGCGCGTGGCGGAGACGGTAGCACCCACATAGCGGCCGACGAGCTCGGAGGTCATCTTCTTCAGGTTGGCATAGGAGCGCAGGGAGTAGTCGAAGTTGCCGATGGCATTGATGACATCCAGCTGGCGCAGGCGGTCGGCGGCCTCAAGGAGTTCGTCGGCGGTACCGCCGAAGGCCTTGGCGCCCTTGTCCGCGAGGTTGGCCAGCTCCACCAGATCCCACAGCACGCCCAGCGAGATGCGGCGGGAGATGATGCCGTCTTCGACGTCGTGGACGGAATAGGCGATGTCATCCGACCAGTCCATGACCTGAGCTTCCATGGACTTGCGCTGGTCGGAGTGGCCTTGGCGCAGCCACTCTAGGACGTCTATGTCTTCGTCGTAGGCGCCGTATTTGCGGTTGGTCGTGCCATCCGGGTTGGTCTTGGTCCAGGGGTATTTGCAGGCGGCATCCAGGGAGGCGCGGGTGAGGTTAAGGCCATAGCTGCGCGGGCCCGCCGGGGTATCCAGGACCACCTTGGGTTCCAGCTTGGTCAGGATGCGCAGGGTCTGGGCGTTGCCCTCGAAGCCGCCGAGGGCAACCTCGTTAAGCGCATTCTCGCCGTTGTGGCCGTAGGGCGGGTGGCCGATGTCATGGGTAAGGCCGGCCATATCGCACAGGTCCGGGTCCAGGCCTAGGCCGGCGCCGATGCTGCGGGCAATCTGGCTGACCTCCAGGGAGTGCGTGAGCCGAGTGCGCGGGGTATCGCCATCGCGCGGGCCCACCACCTGGGTCTTATCCGCCAGGCGGCGCAGGGCCGCGGAGTGCAAAACGCGGGCGCGGTCCCGGGAGAAGGCGCCGCGGTGTTCCTCGGTTTTGAGCAGGGCCGAGCCTTTCGGTGACTCGGAGGCCAGGCGGGCGACGTCTTCTGCGCGATAGGAATAGCTCACGGGTTTTAAGTTTAGGCGGAGTTCTGGTCTTCCTGGGTCTGCCTCGCGCCAATGACGCGGTGGCGCAGGGCCTGGTTGGGGCGAATAATGCGTTCGATGCGGTAGAAGGCCGCACGCACGCCTTCGGTGCGCTTCTCCCCCAGCAGGGTGCGCAGGCCCAGGTAGGCCAGGCCGCCGGTCTCGTGGGCTAGGTAGCGCCACCACGGGATGGAGAAACGCGGCGAAGGATAATAGGGCGTGCCCAGCACGGTGGCGCGGATGCCTTCTTGGCGGGCGATGAGGAAGGTGCGCAGACGGTGGAGCGGGTCGGTGATGATGACGGCCTCGCTCACACCAAGCTTTTCGCGCGCAGCGGCCAGCTCGCTGCGGGTGTCCAGGCCTTCTTCGAGGGCGGTGACGTGCAGGGGATCGTCGTCAAGCAAGGCCCGTGCCACCCCGGCTTCGGTGAACCTATCGCCGGGCAGCTTCCCGCCGACGGTGATGATGGGCAGGTCGTGCGCGGCGGCGTACTCGGCGGCATAGCGCACGCGGCCGCGAAGGATGCGGGAAGGGCGCCCGTCGTACTGCGCGGCGCCGAGGACAATAACGTACTTCACTGCCTGACCACTCTAGCGCTGAGTGGGAAGGTATCGTGGTGCGCATGACTACTGCTGCTCGTTTTGGTCGCGCCGCCCTTGCTGCTCTTGTGTTGGGGTTGGCCACTGCTAGCCCCGCTATGGCTGCGGATTTCGTTCTTGCCGCGCCGGAGGCGGCCTCGCTCACGGATAAGGTGACGGATGAGGCGGGGGTGCTCTCGGATTCGGAAAAGGCCGAGTTGGAGGACAAGATTAGCGCACTGCAGCAGGAGCACCACGTGGTGATTTTCGTGGTCTTTGCCTCCTCGCTGCCGGAGGGCGCGGAGAGCTATGCGGACAGCATTGTGAAGTCTAAGGGCCCGAACTCCGCGGCCTATGTGGTGGGCGTGGATGATTCCACCGTGGGCGTGCAAACGGGTAATGAGTGGCCGCGCGGGCGTCTAGACGTGATGTATGAGGCGGCTTATGCCAAGCTTGCCGACGGTCACCAGTACGGCCCCTCCGCGCTCGCGCTTGTCGACGCTGCCGCTTCCGGTTCTTCTTCTGGCTCAGCTGGTTCATCCAGTTCTTCTGACTCCGATGGGTCGGGCGGTTGGTGGCTGGCCGGCGGCGCTGGTGCGCTGGCTTTGGCCGGCGGTGGCGCCGCGGTGGCGAGCCGCCGCAAGACCAAGAAGGACGCCGCAGCCACCTTGGAGTCCGCGCGCCAGATTGAGCCAGGTAATACCGCACAGCTCGACCGCTTGGATATGTCCACGTTGGAGAAGCTCGCGCAGGAGGAATTGGTCTCCACGGATGAGTCGATCCGCCGCGGCAAGGAGGAGCTGGATATTGCGGTGGCCGAGTTCGGCCCCGAGCGCATCCGCCCGTTCACGCGCGCGATGAACCACTCCACGCTCACCTTGCAGAAGGCTTTCCAGCTGCAGCAGAAGCTGCAGGACAACCTGCCGGAATCGACGGCGGAGCGCCGCCAGATGCTGGTGGAAATCATCTCCTCCTGTGGGCAGGCCGATGATGCGCTGGATGAGCAGGCGGCGGACTTTGCCAAGATGCGTGACTTGCTCATTAACGCCAGCTCCAAGCTGGATGAGCTGACTCAGCGCACGGTGGACCTGCGCGGGCGCCTGCCGCAAGCGCGCACGACGCTGTCCACGCTCCGGGGCTCCTATTCCGAGGAGGTATTGTCCTCGATTGCGGATAACCCGGAGATGGCGGAGGTCTCGCTCACCGAGGCCGAGAAGCTGCTGTCGCGCGGCCGGGAGCTGCAGTCCCAGCCGGCCGGACAGCAAGGCCCCTTGGTGGGTTATATCCGCGATGCCGAGCACGCGCTGGAGGTCTCCGACCGCCTGCTCAACGCAGTGGAGAATGCGGAGAATTCGATCACGGCGGCACGCGATAACCTGCCGGCGCTCATCGATGAGGTTGAGGAAGAAATTGCTGAAGCACAGCACCTCGAGCAGCGCGGCAAGGCCCAGGGCTCCCCGGCGGATTGGTCCGCACTGGAGTCACTACTCGCGGAGGCTCGTGAGGCGCTCAGCGCGGCTCGTCAGCACGGAAAGGCAGACCCGCTGGGCCAGTACACCGCACTGACGGCTCTGGATAGCAAGCTGGATGAGCAGCTCGATACCGTGCGCGAGACCAACGCCACCCGCGAGCGCCAAATCGCGCTTTACCGCCAGCAGATTGCTGCTGCCGAGTCCGCCATCCAGGCCGCAGAGGATTTGCTGTCCTCGCGTGGTCGCGTGGTCGGCCCCGATGCGCGCGTCGCCCTTGCCGATGCCACCCGCCTCTTCGCCCAAGCCCAGAACTCTGCCTCCAAGGACTTACGCGCGGCGCTCAACTACTCCCGCGATGCCGCTTCTGCCGCGCAGACCTCGCTCAATCGCGCGAAGGAAGACCTGGAGGCTTACCGCCGCCAGGAGCAGCGCCGCCAGGCCACCGATGCCGCGGGCAACATCTTGACCGGCATGGTTATCGGCCAGATTCTCGGCGGCGGCAGCTCCCGCGGCCACCACGGCGGTGGCTTCGGCGGTGGCTTCTCCGGTGGCGGCGGATTCGGCGGCGGTGGCTTCTCGGGCGGCGGCGGTGGAGGCGGCTTCCGCGGCGGCTCCTTCTAGCCGCCCTCTCCCCTTCCCCGCATTTGGCATCTGGCAACTGGACGCCGACTCGATAGTCGGCCATGCAGATGCTCAGATACGGGGTTGGTGCAAATACATAGTAGGTGCAAGCCAGTCATGCAGATGGTTCTAGTCAAAAGGCTTCTCTCAAAAGGTTGCAGTCAAACGGTTTACCTGGGGGCAAGTAAACCTTCTGCACCGAGCTAGATGGTTCGTTTGGGGGCAAACAAACCTTATGACTGCAACCATCTAACTTGAACCCTCTACTGGCATACCAAGCCGAGCAAGCACGTTAGGAGAGCTCCTCTTCGAGGACAAACTCCACTTCTCACATGTCGGTGCAGGTTATATCGCGGAAGGTCCCTTTAGTTTGGTGCCTTTCTTCTGGTCTCTTTGCCCAGTAAAGGGACCATCTATCAGACGAAAACCTGCGCCACATGGTCCCTTTGCACACATAAGGGACCAGAGTAGAGGGACCAAACTAGAAGGACCGTCTGTGGGTGAGCGGAAAACTGGGTCAGGCGCGCAAATGGGCAAAAGCGCGGAAGGTGGGCTAGGTGCGAAGGGGGCGGGCGGGTCCGTCGAGAAGCAGGCAACAGTAGCTGGTGAAGACGGCGTCGGTGAGGGGAAGCTCGCCCACCGCGACTTCGAAACCGCGGCCGCGCGGGGTGGTGCGGGCGACCTCGGCCGACGTGGCGGAGTCTGAGAGAGCGAGGATGCGGCGCTCGCGGCGGAAGGGGTTCGTGCGCTCGAGCAGGTACTCGCGGTCCTGACAGACCGCGCGCAGCTTATTCACCGTAAAGCTTGCCTGCTCCGCGGAAAAGTCGGCCCCGCGCACAGTAAAGCGGCGAGCGCCCGGGGTGTGTTCGAAGGCGATGGTAATGCCCGTCTCGGGCAGCAGCAGGCCCGTCGGGCTCACGCGGGCGATGACCTCGCCCGCGCCATCCACCAGCGCCTCATCGCGCCACACCCAGCGCTGCATCAGAGAAGCACCGCGATGATGGCGACGATGGTCATCAGCAGCAGCGTCGCGATAATCGGGACCGCGGTCTTCTGCGTCCGGGCCTCCAAAATGACGCGCGTAAACCAGCTTAAAGCCGCAATCTCCGAGTGGCTGAGGTCATCGGAATCATCGCTGTCCTCGCCCTCAAATTCGAGAATGGCCTTGCGCACACCAGAGTTCTTGGAGGAGAACTGGGCGATTTTCAGCCCCTCGTGGTCCTCCACAATCCAGTCGCCACCCGCCTCATTGATGAAGGCAAAGGTGCGCCCATCCAGCGAGGCCTCCAAACGCTTATCGCGCTTGGGGTTGCCCGCCAGGCGGTAGACGCGGTCATCTTCCAAGGTCACCGACGCGCCCAGGTCATCGAGGCCTAAGCGCCAGTGCTCGCCTTCCACATCTGCCGAGCGTTCCTGGAACATGCCCAACGACGCCGGCCCCTCCCCCACGAGGAGGACCGGGTTCTGGCGGTCACTGCGGTCCCAGCTGGTGTAGTGCATTAGCAGCCAACCAGGCGAGCGGCCAGGTAAGCCTCAAGCTCGTCGAGCTTGACGCGCTCCTGCTCCATGGAGTCACGCTCACGCACGGTGACCGCGTTGTCCTCGAGGGTGTCGAAGTCATAGGTCACGCAGAACGGAGTACCAATCTCATCCTGGCGGCGGTAGCGGCGGCCGATAGCACCAGACACATCGAACTCCACGTTCCAGTTGGCGCGCAGCTTGTTGGCCAGCTCGCGGGCCGGGGTGGACAGCTCTTCCTTCTTCGACAGCGGCAGCACGGCCACCTTGACCGGAGCCAGACGGCGGTCCAGTCGCAGCACCACGCGCTTATCGGTGCCGCCCTTGGCGTTCGGGGCTTCCTCTTCGTCGTAGGCGTCGATAAGGAAGGCCATCATGGCGCGACCCAGGCCGGCAGCCGGCTCGATGACGTACGGGGTCCAGCGCTCGCCGGCCTCCTGGTCAAAGTAGGACAGGTCCTCGCCCGAGCCCTTGGTGTGCACGGAAAGGTCGTAGTCCGTACGGTTGGCCACGCCTTCCAGCTCGCCCCACTTGGAGCCCTTGAAGTTATAGGCGTATTCCACGTCCACGGTGCGCTTGGAGTAGTGGGAGAGCTTCTCCTGCGGGTGCTCGTAGAGGCGCAGGTTCTCCTTCTTGATACCGAGGTCGATGTACCAGTTGAAGCGGTCATCGATCCAGTACTGGTGCCACTCTTCATCCTCGCCCGGCTTGACGAAGAACTCCATCTCCATCTGCTCAAACTCGCGGGTGCGGAAGATGAAGTTACCCGGGGTGATCTCGTTGCGGAAGGACTTACCAATGTTGGCGATACCGAACGGCGGCTTCATACGCGCCGAAGTCATCACGTTCTTGAAGTTCACGAAGATGCCCTGCGCGGTCTCCGGGCGCAGGTAGTGCAGACCCTGCTCATCATCAACCGGGCCCAGGAAGGTCTTGAGAAGACCAGAGAAGGCCTTCGGCTCGGTCCAGTCACCCGGCTGGCCGGTCTCCGGATCATTAATGTCCGCTAGGCCGTTTGCCGGCTCGTGGCCGTGCTTTTCCTCGTAGGCCTCAATCAGGTGGTCTGCGCGATAGCGCTTACCGGTGTGCTTGGACTCCACCAGCGGGTCGGTGAAGACCTCGACGTGACCGGAGGACACCCACACCTGACGCGGCTGGATCACAGAAGTATCGACACCCACGACGTCATCGCGGGACTGCACCATGTGGCGCCACCACTGGCGCTTGATGTTCTCTTTGAGCTCGACGCCAAGCGGGCCATAGTCCCACGCAGAGCGGGAACCGCCATAAATTTCACCTGCCTGGTAGACCAAGCCGCGGCGCTTACACAGGCTGACGACGGTATCAATGACGGATGCCATAGCTAATGGGACTCCTCTGGTAGGGGACAGTCTTTATACAGTGCGGCCTAGTCTAGCGTGCCCCTCACCGCCGCGTGCCGTGACCCCAGAAGTGTGGTGCATTTTATACACATTTCCGCATTCTTCAGCTATAGTGCCGATAGCTCTCTTTTTAACTCTCCACCGATAGAAATGACTGAAGGTGAACGGCGTGACCAACACCCAGACTGACACCCTTTCCTTTGATCTGGCGGCAGCTGCCTCCGTCATTAGCGCTTTGGATTCACCGTTGCGCATGGACATTATCCAGCGCCTGGCTGAGCGCGATCATTACGTCCACGAACTAGTGTCCGCGACCGGCAAATCGCAGCCGCTTATCAGTCAGCACCTGCGGGTTTTGAAGCGCGCGAACATCGTCGACAGCGAGCGCACCGGCCGCGAAGTCCGTTACTCTTTGGTGGCTCCTAAGGTGCTGCCTTTGCTTCGCGACGCCTCACTGGCCACCTCTTAATGGAAGTGTGTTGATAAACTAAGCCACATGGCCATCCACGACAGTATTCCCAAACTCGGCGCTCGCAATACACGCCAGCGCACCGCCGTCGTTGAGGTCCTACGTAGTCTCGACAAGTTCGTCTCTGCCAAGGACATTCACCAGGCGCTTCTCGACGGCGACCAGAAAGTCGGCCTCACCACCGTCTACCGCACTCTCCAATCGCTTTCGGAGATTGAAGCTGTCGATGCGCTGCACATGCCTTCCGGCGAAACCCTCTACCGCCACTGCGAAAGCGATGCGCACCACCATCACTTGGTGTGCACCAAGTGCGGCCGCACCGAGGAAATTGACGGCGGCCCGATTGAAGAGTGGGCCTCCTCGGTAGCCAAGGAGCATGACTTCGAGCTCACCGGGCACGATGCCGAAATCTTCGGCATCTGCGCCGAGTGCCGCGCCTGAGGCCCGCGGGCTACTTGACGCCGCCGAAGCGGCGGTCGCGCCGCGCGTACTCCTCCACCGCGGCGAACAGGTCTTCCGGAGTGAAATCTGGGAAGAGCTTGTCCTGGTAAATCATCTCTGCGTAGGCCGATTGCCAGAGCAGGAAGTTAGAGGTGCGCTTTTCGCCGGAGGGGCGCAGGAACAGATCCACGTCCGGCATATCCGGGTCATACATCACCGAGCTCACCATCTTCTCATTGATGGAGCGCGGGTCGAGCTCGCCGCGGGAGACTTGCTCGGCGAGCTCCCGGATGCCGTCGACAAGCTCGGCGCGCCCACCGTAATTCACGCACATCACCAGGGTCATCTTGGTGTTGTCCTTGGTGAGCTCCTCGGCTGCTTCAAGCTCCTTGATCACCGAGCGCCACAGGCGCGGGCGGCGGCCGGCCCACACCACGCGCACTCCCCTCTCGTTGAGCCAGTGTCGCTGGCGGCGCAGCACGTCGCGGTTAAAGCCCATGAGGAAGCGGACTTCCTCCGCGCTGCGGCGCCAATTCTCGGTGGAGAAGGCATAGGCGGAAAGGTAAGGAACACCGAGGGCGAGGCAGGCATCGACGACGTCGAGAAGCACTGCCTCCCCGCGACGGTGACCTTCGGTGCGCTTCATACCGCGCTCCTCCGCCCAGCGGCCGTTGCCGTCCATGACCAGCGCGATATGGCGCGGCAGGAACTCCTGCGGGATAGCGGGCGGATGAAGAACTCGGTTCGGGTCAGGCGTAATCACGGGTTACAGTCTACTGTTCCATGATCCCCAACGCGCCAACGCTTCGCTCAAGATGCCATTGCAGGTGCGCGCGGGTGAGGCGGTGAGCCTCTTGGGCTTGGGCATTGGTCGGCTGGCTGGGGTGGTCGTGGGTGATGAGCCACATGTGGTGCAGGGTTTCCGGGTCTACCTCGGCGGCGCCTGGTGGGCGGCATTGGTGGCAAGCGGCTCCGCCCACGGCTGGGTGAAAGGCGTGGTGGGGGCCGGGCCTTTGGCACTGGGCGCAATCGAAAAGGCTGGGTGCCCAGCCGGCGTGGGACATGGCTTTGAGGAGGAAGGCGTCGAGAAGCATGAGCGGATCGCCGTGCTGAAGCTTGTCGAGGACATCGACGCAGGCCTCATAAAGGTAGGGGTCGCCGGGGGCATCGGCGGCAGCGAGGCGCTCGGCGGATTCGAGGGCGGCACACGCGGAGGTGTAGCGCTCGTAGTCCTCGATGATGCGCGCGCCGAAGTAATCCACGGTATCGGCCTGGGAAATGGTGTAGAGGTTGCGGCCCGGATAAAGCTGCACGTCGAGGTTGACGAAGAGCTGTAGGCGCGAGCCGAAGCGCGATTTGGCGCGGCGAACGCCCTTGGCCACCCCGCGTACGAGGCCGTGGTGGCGGGTCAAGAGCACGATGATGCGATCCGCCTCGCCGAAATCATAGGTGCGGATGACGAGGGCGCGGTCGCGGAAGTTCTCCCGCACTTTAAAAGCCCAGGCGGCCCAGCGCCTTCGGATCCGACTGCCAGTTCTTGAGCACCTTAATGCGCAGGTCAAGGTAGACGTTGTGGCCAAGCAGTTGGATGATTTCCTTGCGGGCGGTGCCCACGATGCGGCGGAAGCGGCGGCCATCCTTGCCCTCGATGATGCGCTTCTGACCGGGGCGCTCTAGGTAGAGGATGGCGTGGACGTTGAGGACGTCGGGGCGCTCCTGGCTGGGCAGAATCTCATCGACTTCGACGGCGACCGAGTGCGGAAGCTCGTACTTCAAGCCGGACAGCGCAGACTCGCGGATCAGCTCGGCGATGCGCTTGGATTGGTCTTCGTCCGTGATGTGGTCATCGGGGTAGAACTTGGGGCCTTCGGGCAGGTGGTCCACGATGACCTGGGTCAGCTCATCCAGCTGCACGCGCTCGGTGGCGGAAACTGGGATGACCACGGCATCGGGGTTCTCCTCGGAGAGCAGCTCGTGAAGGGCTACAAGCTGGGCGCCGACTTGGTCCTTGGAAGCCTTATCCAGCTTGGTGACGATGCCGATGATGGGAGTCTTCGGCGCGACCTTGCGGACGTTCTCCAGGATCCAACGATCGCCGGGGCCGATTTTCTCATCCGCGGGGATGGTCAGGCCGATGACGTCGACGTCCGCGTACGTGTCTTTGACGACTTCGTTGAGGCGCTCGCCGAGCAGAGTGCGCGGTCGGTGCAGACCGGGCGTGTCGACGAGGACGATTTGCGCATCCTCGCGGTGGACCAGGCCGCGGATGGGGTGGCGGGTGGTCTCGGGCTGGTCAGCCGTGATGGCGATCTTCTGCCCCACCAGCGCGTTGGTCAGGGTGGACTTGCCGGTATTGGGGCGGCCGACGAAAGACACGAAACCGGAGCGGAAGCCCTCAGGTGTGTCGGTGTATTGCGAATAGTCGGCGGCGTTAGCTTCGCCCTCGGCTGGCAGGTCGGCGAAGGCGGCATCGAAATCAGTGCTCATATTGCCTAATATCATAACGCACGAGCTGCCGAGTCCCGTTCTTGTTGTATCGCTCGGCTCTGACTCTCGACGTGCGGCCCCTAGAGCTTCTTGCTGATGTGCTGGCAGATGGTCCTTGTAGTTTGGTCCTTCTACTCTGGTCCCTTCTCTGTGCAAAGGGACCATCTGGTGACGGTTTTCGCGTACTGAAAGGTCCCTTTAGTGTGCGAAGGGACCAGACTAGAGGGACCTTCTGTGCTCGCGCGGGGTTTATCTGGCCTGCAGATGGTTCGAGTCAGACGGTTCTGGTCATAAAGTTTCTTTGCCCCCAAACGAACCATCTAGCGACCTCCAGAAGGTTTGTTTGCTCCCAAGAGAACCTTCTGACCCGAACCATCTGAGTAGAACCGTTTGACTGGAAGCAATGTCGCGGATTAGAGGCTAGAGCTCCTCGACCTGGAATTGCAGCTGCGGGTGAGCGAAAGCGTCCTGCGACTCGATGAGCAGCAGCTCCTGGGAATCCGCCTCGTAGGTGTTCTGCAGCAAGTCGAAGACCGAGGAAGCCGTGCGCTTGAGCGCTTCCTTCGCATCATGCGTTTCCACATAGTGGCCAGTGAAAAGCGAGGCGGTGACATCGCCCGAACCGTTGCGCTTGAACGGCAGCTTGGGGGTGGTAACCAGGAAGGCGCGCTCGCCATCAACGGCGAGCATCTCAATCTCGTCCTCGCCGGTTTCCGGGCGCTGCACCGAGGTCACCAGCACGGTCTTCGGGCCGATTTCCTGCGCGCGCTTCACTGCGGCGAGGGTCTGCTCCAAGGTGCCCACCTCGGAGTCGGTTAGGTAGCCCAGTTCGAATTGATTCGGAGTGATGATGTCCGCGACCGGAACGACCTTATCGCGCAGCAGCGGCGGGATTTCGTCGGAGACGAAGCAGCCGGACTTGGCGTTTCCCATCACCGGGTCGCAGGCGTAGAGGGCACTCGGGTTGACCGCCTTGATGCGGTTCACGGCATCCACAATGGCGCCGGCGATGTCCGGGCCGCCCTGGTAGCCAGACAAGATCGCATCAATGCGTGGGAAAGCGCCGCGCTTCTCGATGCCGTCCACAATCGCCGTGACCTCTTCCGCCGGGATCATCGGCCCGCCCCAATCGCCATAACCGGTGTGGTTGGAGAAGTTCACCGTGTGGATAGGCCATACCTCATGGCCAGCGCGCTGAAGGGGAAAGACTGCTGCGGAATTGCCCACGTGGCCGAAGGTGACGTGGGACTGGATGGAGAGGATGTTCATAGTCCTCTATTGTGCTACGCCCCACCAGTCACCTCAACGATTAGCCCCATTTAAGCAAACGTACTGCCTGTGTTTGTCCGCAACAGAGACAGGCGGTGGGCCCACCCACATCCGGATTAAATGCCGCCGCCGGGGACTTCCTTGTCCAGCTCGGCGCGCTCAGCGGCATCCGGGAAGGCCTTCGGGCCGGAAGGCTTAGGCTGGTAGCTCACGCCGCGTGCTGCCAAGTCCTCGTACCAGTCCGCCAACAGCTCATTCTGCAGGCCGAACATTTCCTTTTCCTCCGCCGCAGTAGTGTGGTCATAGCCCAGCAGGTGCAGGCAACCATGCACGGTCAGCAAAGCCAGCTCGTGGCCCAGAGAGTGGCCGGCGGCTGTGGCCTGGCGCTGGGCAAACTCCGGGCAGAGCACGATATCCCCCAGCATGGCGGGGCCGGCCTCCACCGCATCGGGGCGGCCAGCGCTAGCACCCGGGGTGAGCTCATCCATGGGGAAGCTCATCACGTCCGTCGGGCCTTCCAGGTCCATCCAGCGCACGTGCAAGTCCGCGATGGTATCCAGATCCACAGCGGTAATCGTGCACTCGGCATCCGGGTTAACGTCGAGGCAGCCGAGGGCGTAGGAGCAGACGTCGATCAGCATCTCCTCGTTCACGCCGTCATAACCGGACTCGTTAATAAACTCGATGCTCATTTCTTCTCCTCCTGCTCAGCAAAGTTATCGTAGGCCTCGACAATGCGCCCGACCAGCTGGTGGCGCACCACATCACCAGAGCCCAGTTCCGCGAAGTGAATATCCGGCACGCCCTTGAGAATGCGGCGCACTAGGCGCAGACCGGAGACCTGGCCACCGGGCAAGTCCACCTGGGAAATATCGCCGGTCACCACGATGGTCGAGCCAAAGCCCAAGCGAGTCAGGAACATCTTCATCTGCGCCGGGGTGGTGTTTTGGGCCTCGTCGAGGATGACGAAGGCATCGTTGAGCGTGCGGCCGCGCATATAGGCCAAGGGGGCGACCTCAATGATGCCGGCCTCCATAAGCTTCGGAATCATCTCCGGGTCAATCATGTCCCGCAAAGCGTCGTACAGCGGGCGCAGGTAGGGGTCAATCTTGTCGTTCAAAGTGCCAGGCAAAAAGCCCAGCTTCTCCCCCGCTTCCACGGCCGGGCGGGTCAGAATAATGCGACTGACCTGCTTGGCGCGCAGGGCCTGCACGGCCTTGGCCACCGCCAGGTAGGTCTTACCAGTACCGGCCGGACCAATGCCAAAGACAATCGTGTTCTCATCAATCGCCTGCACATAGCGCGATTGCCCCACCGTCTTCGGGCGCACGGCCTTGCCGCGGCGCGAAACGATATCCGCCGCGAGCGTCTCGGACACAGACGCCGGGGCATCCACCGTGACAAGGTCCAGGGTGTGCTTGACGGTGTCCGTACTCACCGGATGGCCGCGGCGGGCGATCGCCTCGAGCTCTTCCAGGACCTTGCGTGCGCGGGCTACCTCATAATCCGGGCCGGCGGCGGTGACTGTGGTGCCGCGAGCGAAGAGGTCCACGCCCACGAGGTTGCCCAAAACGCGCAGGTTATCGTCCGCCGGACCGAGCACCGTGGCGAGGTAGGCGGAATCGAGATCAAACTTGGTGGTGATAATAGGCACGCTCAAAAGGCTACCAGCGCGCGGTCAGGGTGCCGATGCTGGCCAAGGCCACCATGCTTGCCGACGCCGTCCGCAACACCTCCGGCCCCAACTTGATCGCCGCCGCACCGGCGTCCTGCAAGCGGGCTAGCTCCTCCGCGCCGATGCCGCCCTCCGGGCCCACCAGCAGGTAGATGGTCTCGGCGGCGTCAAGGTCTGTAAGGTCCTTGAGCCGCACCTCGGCTTCCTCGTGGAGCACCAGGGCGCGGGCGCCGGAAATCTCCTGGCACAGCTGGCGCGTGGTCAGCGGGCCGCGCACGGCAGGTACGCGCGCACGACGCGATTGCTTCGCCGCCGCCACGGCCGCAGATTCCCACTTGCTCAAAGCCTTCGGGGCCTTCTTGGCATCCCACTTGGACACGCAGCGATCCGCCTGCCAAGCGATGATCTCATCCGCCCCGGCCTGGGTGGCCAGGTCGACGGCCAACTCGGCGCGCTCCGATTTCGGGATGGCCTGGACCACGACCACCCGTGGGGAGGGCTCGGGGAGGATTACGAGGTCGTCGACAAGCGCGGCCAGCGTGTCCTTGCCCTGCGTATCGGTGATGGTGGCGGTGGCGCGGCGCCCGGACCCATCGATCAGGACCAGGTGCTCCCCTGGCCCCATGCGCTTGACGGTGACCGCGTGGCGGCCCTCCGCGCCATCGAGGCCCACGGGCTGGCCGACCTCGGCGAGGGACAGGTCCGGGTGGAGGAAGACGGGCAGAGACATTAGCGGCGGAACTTGCCTCGGAGGCGGGTAAAGAGGGATTCGCCCTGGTTGTCACCGACGCGGTGCACCTCGGTGCCGCCGTGGCCGGCAGCCCGGACCTTTTCGAGGGCCTCGCGGGTCTTCTTATCCAGGTCCGTCGGGATTACCACATCCACGTGGGCGTGCAGGTTGCCAAAGCCGTCGGTGCGCAGGCGCGGCATGCCCTTGCCCTGGAGGGTGATGGACTCACCCGGCTGGGTGCCCGGCGCGATATCGATGGTGAGCTCTTCGCCATCGAGCTGCTCGACGGTGCAGGAAGAGCCCAGCGCGGCATCCACCATGGGCACGCGCACGGTCAGGTGCAGGTCATCGGCGTTGCGCTCGAAGACCGGGTGCGGCTCGGTGTGCACCTCCACGTACAGGTCACCGGCGGGACCGCCGCCGTGGCCAACCTCGCCCTGGGAAGCCATGCGGATGCGCATGCCATCACCAATGCCGGCGGGGATATTCACCGTAATATCGCGACGCTTGCGCACCCGGCCATCGCCACCGCAGTGGCCACAAGGATCGGTGACAACTTCGCCGAAGCCATAGCACTTCGGGCAATCGCGGGTGGTCATCATGTTGCCCAGCATGCTGCGCTGGACCTCTTGGATCTGGCCCATGCCGCCACAGTGATCACAGGTCACCGGCTTGGACTTGGACTCAGAACCGGAGCCCTCACAGCGGTCACACACCACAGCGGTATCAACCTTAACCTGCTGCTTAACGCCGCTATAGGCCTCCTCAAGAGTAATGGTGGTGCGCAGGAGCGCATCATCGCCCGGCTGCACGCGGGAACGCGGGCCGCGGGAGGCCGCTCCCCCACCGAAGAACTCGGCGAAGATATCCCCGAGGCCGCCGCCACCGAAACCACCAAAGCCGCCGCCCTGGGCCGCGCGCTCCTCCATGGGGTCACCACCCATGTCCACAACCCGGCGCTTCTGTGGATCCAGCAGAACCTCCTGTGCAAGGGAAGCCTCGCGGAACTTCTCCGCGGCCTCGTCATCGCCCGGATTAACGTCCGGGTGGTACTTGCGCGCCAGCTTGCGGTAGGCCTTCTTAATCTCGGCGTCGGACGCCGACTTTTCTACACCAAGAATGCCGTAGTAGTCACGAGCCACGTACTGTCATCCTTCTATATCTCGTTGATGCTAAATCTAATCCGACGGGCCAGCTTACTCGCCCGCCAAAATTTCACTCACATAGCGTGCAACGGCAGAGACCTTGGAGATTGTTCCCGAGTAATCCATATACGTCGGCCCCACCACACCGAGCCCGCCGAGTGCTGCCGCCTCCGAGCCGGTGCCAAAACCATAGCGCGTGGCCACGACAGAGGTTTGGCGCAGCTCGTCGGCTTCATTTTCCTCGCCGATGGAGACTGAAACATTGCCCAAGTCCGGCACGCGGGCCAGCAATTTCAGCACCACGACCTGTTCTTCAAGAGCCTCGATGATAGAAGGCAAGCCCTCGGTCAGGGCCACGCGGGTGAGGTTGGACGTACCCGCCATGATCAGGCGATCGGAGGGCTGCTCCACGAGGGTCTCAATCAGCGTCGTCGCCGCCTTGAGGAGGTGGGGGCGGATATCGGCTGGGGAGTCGTCGACAAGCGCGGCCAGCTCCACCGAGGCTTCCGTAAGCGTCTTGCCCTCTAGGGCGGTGTTGAGGATGTCGCGCAGGCGGTGGGTCTGTTCGGGGTCGATGACGTCATCGAGCTCCACATTGCGCTGATCGACGCGCCCATTATCCGTAATGAGCACCAAGAGCAGGCGCACCGGTGAAAGTGCGACGACCTCGCAGTGCTTCACGCGGGAGACCTTGAGGTTCGGCAGCTGGACTACGGCCGCCTGCTTAGTCACCTGGGCCAGCAGCTGGACCGAACGGCGCAGCACGTCCTCCAAATCCACCCCGCCTTCAAGGAAGGTGAGCATGGCGCGGCGCTCGGCCTTGGAAAGCGGCTTGACGTCGTGCAGCGTATCGACGAACTGGCGGTAGCCCTTCTGCGTGGGCACGCGTCCGGAGCTGGCGTGTTCTTGGGCAATGAGGCCTTCGGCTTCGAGCACGGCCATGTCATTGCGAATCGTCGCCGAGGACACGCCCAGCTGGTAGCGCTCGAGCAGGGCCTTGGAGCCGACGGGCGATTGCGAGGCAATGTAGTCCGCGACGATGGCGCGCAGGACCTCTTGGCGGCGGGCATCGGTGGAGCTGGACATGTCTTTAAGGCTATCCGTTCTGGCGGGCGATGAAGTCGTCAAAATTTGGCACAGTGTAGCTCACCCTGCCGTGTTCTGGAGCATAGATCAACCCTTTACTAATGAGCTTGGCTCGCACAGGACCCAATTTCTTCGTGTCTTTACCTAAGATGTCCGCGATGTCCTTGCTCGAGATTTCCACTCCGCCAACCTTCGCCATCGCGGTCAAGTAGTCCC
Source organism: Corynebacterium aurimucosum ATCC 700975 (assembly GCF_000022905.1). Taxonomy (NCBI): domain Bacteria; kingdom Bacillati; phylum Actinomycetota; class Actinomycetes; order Mycobacteriales; family Corynebacteriaceae; genus Corynebacterium; species Corynebacterium aurimucosum. The sequence goes on from NC_012590.1 coordinate 2,010,705, forward strand.
GCTCGGCTGGAGTAGCGCGATCCCACCTGGCTTGGAAAAACCCGCGGTCCAACTGCTCAATTCCAAGCCGCGCTGCGCGTCGAGCTGCATCGGAATCCATAGGTGAAGTTCGCGCAGTGCGCCACATTTGTGCACCAAATTCCTGGATGAAATACGGATACTGCCCCGATACATTTGCTAGATATTCAACTGCTTCATCGTCAAATTCCACATTCTGTGTCCGCGCAGGTTCACGGAAGGCGGCAAGTGCGGCATACATTTCGAGCCTGCCAATTTGGTGCACCTCGAACATTCGCTCTGCATAAGAGCGGGACTCCGCCAGAATCCCTGGCAGACTCGGAAGCCCAGCACCAATAATGTAAAAAGGCAAGCCCAGCTGCCCTGCTTCATGTTGTGCAGAAATGAGCGCTTCGAGCAGCTCTTCATCGAGGTCTTGCATTTCGTCGATGAAGATTCCTAAAGCTTTATCCTCCTTAAGGAGCGTCGTAGTGATGGCCTCGATCACATCGTGCAGATCAAGCTCAAGGTTTCCTGTTGCCGGAGGAATGTCTCCTACTTCAACTCCAAGGTCAATAATGCTTTGTCCTACCGAGAGTGAAAAGGATTTTACGGCCGCAGCAATAAAGTTAAAACCCTCAGATACCTTGGCTTTCGTTCGGTAACGCAAAGAGGCCTTGGCTAAACCTTGTGCTAGAGCACGGCGTGCTCCTTCTCGTCCACGTGCCCCTTGCGAAGCCTCAAACTTGATTGTCAACCAGTCCGCCTGGTCAGCCTTCCTTTTTAACTGGTTGAGCAGCACCGTCTTACCCACTCCACGCAAGCCAACGAGCAGCATTGGACGGCCAAGCAATCCGTTCTGGACGCGTTTGACAAGATTGTCAAACGCATGAAGGTCTCTCTCGCGCCCAGTAAGAACTGTCGGCGCGATGCCCGAGCCAGGAGTGTAGGGGTTTAAGGCATCATCCATGCCACTAATACTAGCAATATCGAGAGCGACTAACAGGTTTCTCGACGTGGAGAAAGAAACTAACACTGACTAACGCCGCTAGCAAACTTTCCGACGAAAGGAGAAAAACTAACAAATTCCCAGCGGGGCTAACTTTAAGTCACTATGTCTCCTCGGTATCGAAAGGCCAAGGCTTGGCCACTTCTTCGCGGCTTCGCGGTTGCATCACACAGATGGTTCTACTCAGATGGCTCAGGTCATACGGTTTACCTGCCCCCAAACGAACCTTCTAGCAGCCTAAGGAAGGTTTGTTTACCCCCAAACGAACCTTCCGACCGGAGCCTTTCCACTGGAACCATGTGCAGAAGGCAGGGCAGGCCACGATCAGGGTACGGCCGCTAATGAGCCAGCTGATGCGGACTCGGAGGTCGGCCCGCCGGCGGGGCAAGCCGCTAGCGGGCGGTGTTTTGGGCGGTGTCTTCAGCGACGAGGAGGTCCGTAATAATGCCATCCGCGAGCAGGCGGCCTGCCTTGGTCACGCGAAGGCGGTCACCGGCGCGCTCGAGCAGGCCGCGCTCGATGGACCGCGCGGCCACGGGCTCCGCCGCCGGCGCGAGCCAGGACGCAGGCATGCCCTCGCGCAGGCGCAGTCCCAGCATGATGCGCTCGGTATGACGGTCAGCCTCCGTGAGCTGCTCGCGCTCCTTGATGGGCAACTCGCCCTCGCCTACCGCCTTGATGTAGGTCCGCGGGTTCTTCACGTTATAGAAGCGCTCGTTGCCTAAGTGCGAATGCGCGCCCGGGCCCGCACCCCACCAGTTGCCGTCCACCCAGTAAATGCGGTTGTGCTGACACTCCCCGCCGGGCTTGGCCCAGTTGGAGACCTCATACCACTCGAAACCCTCGGCCTCCAGCGTGGAGGAGATCATCTCATAGCGCCGCGCCAGCACGTCCTCATCCGGCGCGGGCAGCAGGCCCTTGGACACCTTGCGGGCCATACGCGTGCCATCCTCCACGATGAGCGAATAGGCACTGATGTGATCCACCCCGGTCTCCAGGGCACGCTCCAAGGTCAGAGCAACGTCGGCATCTTCTTCTGTCGGCGTGCCATAAATCATGTCCAGATTGACGTGCTCGAAGCCTGCAGCGATGGCTTCGCGCGCCGCATCAAAAGCGCGGCCCGGCGTGTGGGCTCGCTCCAACACGGCGAGCACCCCCGGCGAGGCGGATTGCATGCCCAGGGAGAGGCGGGTGAAGCCGGCGTCGAGAAGCCCGGCGAAGTACTCCGGCGAGGTGGATTCCGGGTTGGATTCCGTGGTGACCTCCGCGCCCGGGGCGAGGCCGAAGGTATCGCGAACCTTCGATAAGACACGGCCCAAGCCCTCAGCACCCAACAAGCTCGGCGTGCCGCCACCAATAAAAACCGTCTCGGCTTCGCGGTCCACCTGTACTGCCGCCATCTCCAGCTCTTTCTCCAGAGCAACCAGATAATCGCTGGTCAGATCCCCTCCCAGTTCACCCGGCGTATAGGTGTTGAAGTCGCAGTAGCCGCAGCGCGAAGCGCAGAAAGGAACGTGAATGTAGAGACCAAAGGGATCCATGGGGAACAAAGTAACCGACAGAACCGTTGAAGCGGTAGTCTGTAGAGCAGATTTGCATCCCCTGATAGTGAAGAAAGGCCTCTTTTAAGTGGAACCTCCGAGTCGATGTCCCCGCCGCCTCCTTAAGGCGGTGGGGTAAGCCGTGTTATCTGCCATCCTGATGATTGTGGCGGGTTTCGCCGTCATCGCTCTCATTATCGTGGCCAACGCCTACTTCGTGGCGCAGGAATTCGCCTTCATGTCGGTGGACCGCACGCAGCTGCGCCAGCGCGCAGCGACTGGGGATAAGCCCGCGGAGCGCGCCTTAAAGATCACCCAAAAGACCTCCTTCATGCTCTCCGGCGCGCAGCTGGGTATCACGATTACCGGCCTGCTCATCGGTTATGTGGCCGAGCCCCTCGTGGGCCAAGGCCTGGGCCAGCTGCTGGGCGGCGTGGGCGTGCCCACGGGCGTCTCCGTTGCCATCGGCACGGTGACCGCTCTGGCGGTGTCGACGGTTCTCACGATGCTCTTCGCCGAGCTCTTCCCGAAGAACTACACCATCGCAGCGCCCATGAAGTCAGCGCTGTGGTTGTCCGCATCCACAATGTGGTACCTCAAGATCTTCGGCTGGCTCATCCACTTCTTCGAGTACTCCTCCAATGCCCTGCTCAAGGTTTTCGGCATCGAGCCGGTGGAGGATGTCGATTCTTCTGCCACCACCGATGACCTGGAGTCCATCGTGGATGCCTCCCACGAGGCCGGTGACTTGGATGAGGACACCTATCTGGTGCTCGACCGTCTCCTCGACTTCCCTGAGCACGATGTGGAACACGCCATGATTCCGCGCTCGCGCGTGGATGTCATTGAGCCCGAGACCACCATCGGTGAGGTGCGCGAGATGATGTCGGAGAACCACACCCGCTACCCCATCATCGACGATGAGCACAATCCCATCGGCGTGGTGCACCTCTACGACGTGCTGGGCAGCGAACTACCCCTGGCCACCCCGGCTCGCGAAATCATGAAGACACCCGTGGTGGTGCCGGAGCTCATGCCGCTTCCCGACGTCGTCACAGAGCTTCGCGACGCCGACGAGAAACTCGCCTGCGTCATCGACGAATACGGCGGTTTCGTGGGCATCGTGACCATGGAGGACTTGGCCGAGGAAATCCTCGGCGATGTCACCGACGAGCACGACCTCGAAGAGACCGAGGAAATCACCGAGCAGGACGACACCCACTGGATCGTCGACGGTGATACCCCTATCGACGAGGTCGAGCGCGCCATCGGCCACGACCTGCCGGAGGGGGATTTCGAAACCGTCGCCGGCCTGCTCATCGCTCATTCCGGCACGCTGCCGGAAGAAGGCGAAGAACTCTCCATCGAGCTGGAGGCCGAGCCGGAAGACTGGGTCGACGGCGACGAAGCCCCCACCCGCACACTCAACGTGCGCGTCGAGGAAATCGACCGCCACGTGCCCTCCGTCCTAGCCCTAGAGCTGGTGGAGGAATTCCCGGAAGGAGAGGATGACCTATGACTGATACCTGGTGGTTTAACCTCCTCATCACCATTCTCATCATTGCTGCGTCCGGCTTCTTCGTGGTCATCGAGTTTTCCCTCATGGGCGCGCGCCGCAACCGCCTAGAGGAGACCGCGGAATCCTCGGCGGCCTCGCGCGCGGGCCTACGCTCGCTCAATGAGCTGACCATCATGCTGGCCGGCGCACAGCTAGGCATTACCGCCGCAACCTTCGTCCTGGGTGCCGTGACCAAACCCTGGGTCCATCACCTGTTGATGAGACCGCTGGAGGCCCTCGGCCTGCCGCTGGGCGTTGCTGACGTCATCTCCTTCCTGTTGGCCCTTTTCGTTGTGACCTTCCTGCATCTGGTCATCGGTGAGATGGCGCCGAAGTCCTGGGCCATCGCCCACCCGGAGACCGCACTGCAGCTCATCGCGGTGCCCGCCCGCGGCTTCATCTGGCTCTTCCGCCCGCTGCTGATCTGGATCAACAAGATGGCGAACAAGCTGGTGAAGATGACCGGCGAGGAGCCCGTCGACCGCGCTGGTGCCGCCGGCTATGACGCGGAGACCCTGCGCCATCTGGTCGAGCACTCGCGCCTGACGGGCACGCTTGACGACGACTCCGCTAACCAGATCACCGGCGTCATCGAACTGGAAGCCTCCACCGCGGCCCAGTTGGCCCGCGAGCATGGTTCGGAAATCCTGCCGCTTTCCTCCGATGCCACCGTGGCCGAGCTCCACGAGCTCGTGGTGCGCAAGTCCATCATGCGCGTGCTGGTCTACCCGCGTACCTCGCGCATCCCACGCATCGTCCACGTGCGCGATACCCTGCTCGCGGACCCGGACACCCCGGTGCTGGACTTCTCCCGCCCCGCACTGGCGGTGGGCTCCTCCTCCACTGTGCAGAAGACGCTGGACCAGATGCGCGCACGCAATGAGCAGCTCGTGGTCGTGGGCAAGCCCACCAAGGACAAGACGGTGTGGATCCTCACCTGGGATGACATCATGGGCCAGCTGTGGCCGCAGATTACGGAGCAGCTGGACCAGGCCGCGCCGGCCGCCAAGAACCCGGGGGCTTAGCGCGTACGCGCTAAGCGTGGCTCACGAAGATAGACGGTGGCACACGAAGCTAAGCGTGACACGCGAAGCTAGGCGGTGGCACCCAACACTAGGCGTGACACGCAAAGTTATTCGTGCCACGATAGCAACGAAGAGCGCCGCCGAGAGAGGGAATCTCGGCGGCGCTCTTCTTAGGTAATCCTTGTGTGTTGGCAACAAGGAAGTCTGTGATGCGGCGACTATGCGGTCGTGGCGGCCTTCTTCTGGCGCTTGGCACGGACGCGGGCGACGACGGCGTCGATACGCGCGCGCTCCTCTAGGAAGGGCGGCGGGTTATGCCCGCGCATGGTGCGCACGTAAGCGGGGTGTGCTTCCACGACGGTGTGGCGCCAGGCCTGCACGGCGATGAGTGAAGATTCACCCGCGCGCTTGTACAGGTTCGGCAGGGAAACCACATCGAGGTTGCGGGCCACGGCGTCGGTTTGCGCCAGCACGTACTCGACCAACTCACGCAAGTAGGCGGCCACCGTGGCGGTGCGCCCGCGCAGCGTTTCTGCCAGCTCCGAGACCACGACGGGCGGGCCGGAGATGGGCAGGCCTTCAGCGAGCGCGCGGGCAGTGAGCTGCTTCGGTTCCTCGACATCATTGTCACCGGAGGAAGCAGCGGAGATGGTGCCGGACTTCAGCCCGGAGACCAACGCGTGGCGCAGGCCGATGAGCTCGCCGACACAACGCCCGGAATCCACGCGGGCGTCTTCGACGATATCCCCCAGCTCGGCCAGGCAGTCGAGGGCGAGTTCATCGTCCCAGTCCTCGATGGCCTCGATGAGGTGCTCGATGTAGTCAACGACTTCGTCGCCGATGTTATAGATTTCTTGGGTCAGCTCACGGTGGCGCAGCTCGGCTGCGATCTTGTGCATAGGCTGCCCTTTCCGCGAGAACCTCTAGTTGAGGTTTAGAGTTTTTCTGACCCCGCTGACTCTATTAGAGATTCTCCCGTGGGTCTGCGCGACACTCCGAAGGAATTCACAGACTCCATCCAGCCTTATTTCTTGCCGGTGTAGAGACGCTCGATATCCGCGGCGTAGCGCTGCGCCACGACATAGCGCTTGACCTTCAGGGTCGGGGTGAGCTCGTTGCTTTCCTCGGTGAGGTCCTGGTCGAGGATGACGAACTTCTTGATGCCCTCCGCGTGGGAGACGGTGGCGTTGACCTGGTTGATAGCGTCCTGGATGTCCGCGCGCAGTGCCGGATCGGCAGCCACCTCACGCATGCCCTTGGTCGCGGAAATGTTGTGATCGGCCTTCCACCGCTTCAGCGCGTCCTCATCCAGGGTGAGCAGCACGCCGATGAAAGGCTTGCCATCGCCGACCACCATGGCCTGGGAAATCAGCGGGTGGGAGCGCAGGATATCTTCCATCGGGCCAGGCGAGACATTCTTGCCGCCAGCGGTGACGATGAGGTCCTTCTTACGGCCGGTGATGACGAGCTTGCCATCCTCATCGATCTCACCCAGGTCGCCGGTGTTGTACCAGCCGTCCTGCAGGGAGTTCTCGGTGGCTTCCTCGTTCTGCCAGTAGCCCTTAAAGACGATATCGCCCTTGATCAGGATCTCGCCGTCCTCGTTAATGCGCAGCGTCGTCCCACCCAGCGGCGGGCCGACGGTGCCGATGGACTGATCCACGAAGTCCACGGCGGCGGCCGCGGCAGTCTCCGTCAGGCCATAGCCCTCATAGATGGTCACGCCGATGCCGCGGTACCAATGCAACAGGTCCTGCGAGATAGCCGAACCACCAGAGATGCAGTACTTGACCTCACCGCCCATGGCCTGGCGGATGGCGGAGTAGACCAGCTTGTCATAGGCCTTGCGCTTGGCCTTGAGCACGCGGTTGGGACCTTCCGGAGTATCCAATGCCTTCGAGTACTCAATAGCGACCTTCTCGGCGCGGTCGAAGACGGCACCCTTAAATGCAGAGGAAGCGTGGGCCTTGGCGGAAGCACCGTTGCGCACCTTCTCAAAGACGCGCGGCACGCCCAGGATTAGGTTTGGACGGGAGCGCGCGAATTCGATGGTGATGGTGCTGAAATCGGACCAGTGGTTCTGGGAAGCACCGCCGATGGTGACTGCCAACGACACAGCGCGGCTAAAGACGTGGGCCAAGGGCAGGAAGGTCAGGACGTGGGAACCCGGCACGGCGATGGCACCAATGGGGTTGGTCAGCAGGCCGCGGGCTTCCGCGAGCCAGTTGCGGTGGGTCAGCATGCAGCCCTTGGGGCGTCCGGTAGTACCGGAGGTGTAGACCAGCGAGGCGACGTCATCGGTGCTCGTGGCTTCGATGCGCTGGTCGACGGTATCGTCACTGACATCGCGGCCCTCGAACTTCAGCGTATCGATGGCGGAAGAGTTAATCTCTAGCACGCGGCGCAGCTGGGAAGGCGAGCCGTGCAGCTGCGGGGTGCCATCCTCCTGCAGCTTCAGGTGCTTGACCAGCTCGGAGTGCTCGCGGGTCTCCGTGATGGCGAGGATGGCACCGGAATCCTCAATAATCCACTGGACCTGGGACATCGACGAAGAGGGGTATACCGGAACGGAGATAGCACCGGCCGCCCAGATGGCGTAGTCCAGCAGGGACCACTCGTAGCGGGTGGTAGAAATAAGAGCCACGCGGTCGCCCTGCTCCACGCCGAAGGCGATGAGCCCCTTGGCCACCGCGTAGACCTCTTCCACGAACTCTTTGGCGGTCACGTTGACCCACTCATAGTTCGCTGGGCGGGTAAATAGCACGCCATGTGGGCGGGCGTGCGCCGTAGCCATCATGGCGGTAAGGCAGGTTTCGCCGTCCTTGATCTCGAACTCCGCCTTCGTGTGCGCTTCATTCAAAGTCACAGTTGTGTCCTTTCCCACAAAAATTAAATTCCAGCCCACTCTACCAACCGGATTTCTCCCGCGCGCGGGGAGGGCGTGGCACAATTGGGTGATGTGACTACCCGTGATCTGCTTCAAGAACTTGCCCAACGCCACGGCGTGGCCTGCGAGTACACCGCCCAGAACGGACAGCCCGTGTACGTCAGCGAGGAGACAATTACCTATACGCTGCGCGCACTCGGCGTCTCTATCTCCGAGCGTCCGGACGATGACGAGCTAACCCAAGCCCTGTTCGAGGACTACCTCGAACGCGCCTCCCGCCCGCTGCCGCCCTGCGTGGTGGCCCGCGAAGGCGCCGAAAAGTCCTTCGCCGTCCACGTCCACGACGGCGACCCCGTCACCGTCACCATCGAGCTAGAAAACGGCGAGACGCGGCCGACCTACCAGGACCCGAACGACGCCCCGGCTGCCGACGTCGCCGGCACCATGTGGGGCGAGGCCAGCTTCCACGTCCCCGGGGACCTGCCCTTAGGTTTCCACAAGCTGCGCTTGTCCTCCCCCGGCATCGGCGAGCACGAGTGCCCGCTCATCGTGGTGCCGAATCATCTGAGTACGGCGGATCGCTACCTCGACCGCCCGGCGGCGGGCGCGATGGCGCAGCTGTATTCGGTGCGCTCGGAAAAGTCCTGGGGAATGGGCGATTTTGGAGACCTCGCCGAGCTGGCGGAGACCTTGGCGCCCGATTATGACTTCCTCCTTATTAACCCGCTGCACGCGGGCGAGCCGATCCCGCCAGTGGAGGATTCGCCCTATCTGCCCACCACGCGGCGTTTCATCAACCCGATTTATATCCGTATCGAGGATATTCCGGAGCTGAAACAGCTCAGCCCGGAGCTTCAGGAAGACGTCGCCGAGCTCGCCGCCGAGTTCCGCGAGCGCAACCGGTCTGCAGAAGAGATTGATCGTGATTCCATCTTCGAAGCCAAGCTGCAGGTCCTGCAGGAGCTCTTCAGCAAGGGGATGACCCCGGAGCGCCGCACCGCCTTCAGCGAGTACCAGCGCCGCGAGGGCCGCGGCCTGCGCAACTTCGCGCTGTGGTGTGCAGAGACTGAGCTCTCGCGCCACAGCGGACGCCGCCACGCGTTGAGCCTCGACGTCAACGACGTGGCCGAGTTCTATTCCTGGCTGCAATTCCTCTGCGATGAGCAGCTGGATGCCGCCCAGCGCCGCGCGCTCGATGCCGGCATGAGCATCGGCCTCATCACCGATATGGCCGTAGGCATCCACCCCGCTGGTGCCGATGCCGTGAACCTGGCGGAATACCTCGCCCCGCAATGCTCGGTGGGCGCCCCGCCGGATGACTATAACCAGCAAGGCCAGGACTGGTCCCAGCCACCGTGGCACCCGGTCCGCCTGGCGGAAGCCGGCTACGAGCCATGGCGCGATTTGCTGCGCACGATGCTGGGCAATGCTGGTGGCCTGCGCGTCGACCATGTCCTGGGCCTGTTCCGCCTGTACTGGATCCCGCGCCAATCCACCCCGCTCAACGGCACCTACGTGACCTATGACTGGGAAGCCATGCTCGGTATCCTCGCGCTCGAGGCTGAGCGTGCCGGCGCGGTCCTCGTGGGCGAGGACCTGGGCACCCTGGAGCCGTGGGTCCAAAACGCTTTGCGCGATATGGGCGTGCTAGGCACCACGATCATCTGGTTTGAGCACGCGGAGGACGGCCCCACCCCGCGCCCGCAGGATCAGTACCGCCACATGGCGATGTCCTCGGTGGGCACGCACGATCTGCCGCCGACGCTCGCCTTCCTACGCGGCGACCACATCGAGCTGCGCGCCCGCTTGGGCCTGCTCACCCGCCCCGTCGCGGAAGAAGAGGCAGAGGACCGCGCCTGGCAAGAAAAGGTCAAGGATAACCTGCAGGCCTATGGCATGTTGGAAAACCGCGAGAGCGAGGAGGACGTGCTCGTCGCCCTGCACCGTTATGTTGCGGGAACTCCCTCGGCGCTGACGGTCACCAACGTGGTGGACATGGTTGGTGACGTGCGCGCGCAGAACCAGCCGGGCACGACGAAAGACCAGTACCCCAACTGGTGCATCCCGCTGTGCGATACCGCCGGTAAGCCGGTGCTCCTGGAGGATCTACCGAAGCAGGAGCTCTACCAGCGCCTCGCCCAGGCTGCCAAGAGGCCAGGGGCCGAACGCTAAAGCGTCGCCCTTTTAAAGGACGACACCGACGATGGCCACCACGACGATGAGCGCGATCATCAACCAGAGGGTCATGCTCACTCGGGATTTGGGTAGTGCGCGCTTGCGGTGAGAAGGCTGTGAGCGCTCGGGGTCCCACAGGCCTTCGCGGTGATCATCGGGAGTCATGTTTCTTCATCCTAGTCGCGGGCACTAGCCACGCATTCACCCGGTCGATTGCCCACATCAGCACCCACCCCATGACGGTCGCGGCCGGCACTGCGGTGACGGCGAGCACCGCCATCTGCGCCCACACTGGCGCCTGCACGAGCCATTCCATGCCCTCAGGGTAGCCTGTTCACCATGAGCAGTGCACCTTTCGACGTCACCTGCCCCGCGGGCACCATCACCGGCTACCTCGATGAGGACGTGGCCCATTTCCACTCCATCGAGTACTCCCATATCCCGGGGGATTTCGAGAATCCCGAACCCGCCCCACCCCGTGACCAAGACGCACGCACACCGCACCCGGAGAAGGTCGCGCTTACCATCACCGCTCCTGCGCCCGGCAGCCGCGCCTCGTCACTAGCGCCCACGTTGGTCTATATCCACGGCGGCCGCTACGAGCACGGCTCCCACGAGGATCCCCGGGCAGAGGGAACACCGACCGCGCAGGCGGGCATCGTCCACGTGCAACTGGGATACCGAGTGGGCCTGCCGGGGCTTGCCCGTTTCCGTGATGATGAACCCGACCGCTACCGCGCCATCGAGGACCTGCAGCTGGGCTTGGAATGGATCCAGCGCAATATCGAGGCCTTCGGTGGGGATCCCACCAATGTCACCATCCTGGGGCAGTCCGCCGGGGCCAACGCCGTGCTGTGGCTGTGTCGGCGGGACCACTACCGCGGGGCCTTTCGCCGGGCAATAGCGCTCTCCCCGGGCTTCCCGCGGGAGACCTTCGAGGAACGCCAGGCCACGCTGCGCCAGGCGATGAAGAAGCCCATCACGCGCTCCTCGCTTGCGGCGATGAGCCAGGAGGAGCTCGCGGCTGGTTACGCTAAGTTCCGCAAGAAGTACAGCCTCGATATGGCGCTGGGCCCCACGCCACTGGAGTGTGGGCAGCTTGCCGACGTCCCCCTCATCCTCGGCAGCACCCGCGACGAGTTCTACAACATCCCGGCCACGCAGAAGATTGACCGCTCCCCTTTCCGCGGCCTCATCCTGCGCTATGCGGCGCCGCGCTTCGGCTTCCCCCGCAACGGTTTCACACCCTGGTATCAGGTGGCGCAGCACATGGACAAGGAGCGCCCGATGGGGCGGATGGTGGGCGATGCCATCATCCGTCGCTGGGCGGCAGAGGTGGCGGAGAAGGCACCGGGGAAGACGTGGATGGTGGAGTTCACCCGTTCCTCGGGCCCAGCCCTGCACTGCGAGGAGCTGCCTCCGCTCTTCGGCGAATCACCGCTCGCGCAGTGGTTGCGGGATGTCGTCCGCACCGGCGAGCCCGGCTTCGAGGCCTACCGCCCCGAGCACGCTATCTGGGAATACAACCTGGATAACGGCGAAAACCGCGTGGCCTATGCCAGCTTGGATTACATCTCGGCGGCCTTCGCCCAGGATGGCAGCCTGCTCTGATCCGGGCGCGGGGCTCCACCGCCCCGCATTCAGAATCGCTAGCCCAACAGGGCCGCGCGCAGCGGCTCGTGGGTCAACTCCTCCACCATCCACGGGCTAAAGGCGAAAGGCGTGGCGTCGACCGCGGCGAGCACATCGCGCACTGGGGCCCACGCGAAGGAGTCGACCTCCTCCGGATTGGGGGCCGGATCGTCTTCGGTCTGGAAGAGGTAGACCGGGCAGATTTCATTCTCCACCACGCCGGAAGAATCCACGGCGCGGTAAGCAAAGTCTGGCAACACCAAGCGCGGCGTGCCGGTCAGGCCAAGCTCAAAGCGGCCGCGGCGCAGGACGGCGTCGGCAGTCGGCTCGTCCGGGCCCGGGTGCCCGCAGAAGGAATTGGTCCACACGCCGGGCCAGGTCAGCTTGGACAGGGCGCGGCGGGTCAGCAGCAGCTGGCCATCGCGCACCACCCACGCGGAAAAGGCAAAATGCAGCGGGGTATCCGCGGTGTGTACGGCGGCCTTGTCAGCGGTGCCGGCGGGCTTGCCCTCCGGCGAGGCTAGAACGACGAGTTCCGTCATAGATTGAGGTCTCCTACATAGCGCACGTTGCCAATGCTAAAGCGCGCGTTCCAGAGGTTGCCTGGGGCAACGTTGTAGACATATTGAAGGTTGGTGGACGCACCAGCGCCCAGCGGGTGATCTAAGCCCGGCGCGGCCACATCCGGGTGGACAGCGGGGTCAACATCAATCGAATCCACGGTGGCCCAGCCGCCGTTGCCGTCGGCACGCTCGAGGGTGGGTTCCGGGAGAGCGTCGACAGGCATCGGTACCTCGTTGAGGTTGTGAATCTTCACCGTCAGCACCGTTCCGCCACCGCCGGAGTACAGGCCCTGCAGCTCAAATTCCACGTTGAGGCCCTCATCTTTAACGGGTGCCGCCAAGTTCGAGGTGACCTCGTGGGCGTCTACGTCCTTGGCCTCAAAGGCCGGCGGCTCCGAGCTGGAGACCACGATGTTGTCCTGCGGGCCCACGTCCGGCGGCTGGAGGATGCTGCAGCCTGATAGGGCAGCCAGGCACAGCGGGGCGCACGCTAGGGGGAGGTATTTCTTCACCGCGGATCCTTTTCCATCACGACTTCGGTTTCTCCCCTACCTTAGTCGACGGGTTGGATAATCCTATTAAGGGCGTAACATCGGCCGGCGATGAACTCTATTCTCCGTATCGTCCGCAGCGCTTCGGCCCTGTGGCCGTTTTATCTTGGCGTCCTAATCACCGCATCAGTCACCGCGATTCTGTCGCTGCTGACGCCTTTCATCCTCCGCGAAGCCACCGATACCGTCGTCGCGGGCGGCCCGCTGCACACCATCCTGTGGTGGGTCGTCGCCCTCTTTGTTGCGGACGCGCTGGGCAATGTGGTGAAGAATATCGGCGGCTATATCGGCGATGTCATGGTCGCACGCCTGCGCCAGATTCTTTCGACGCGCTACTTCGCCAAGCTGCTCTCTGTGCCGCAGGGTTATTACGACAACCAGGTCACCGGCACCATCATTGCGCGCTTAGACCGCTCGATTGCGAATATCACGCAGTTCCTGCAGTCCTTCTCCAATACCTTCTTCGTCATGCTCATCCAGGCCGCGGCGGTGCTGGTCATCACTGCGGTGTACTACTGGCCGCTGGCCATCCTGCTGGCCGTGCTCTTCCCCATCTATATGTGGCTCACAGCGCTGACCTCGGAGCGCTGGCAAGAGTATGAGGCCATCAAGAACGAGAACATCGACGTGGCCGACGGACGCTTCGCGGAGGTCATCGGTCAGGTGAAGGTGACCAAGTCCTTCGTCGCCGAGGCCCGTGAGCTGGCCTCCTTCGGTTCGCACTACCGCACGGTGGTGGACACCACGAAACCGCAGTCGCGCTGGTGGCATTCCATGGATACCGCGCGCGGCGCAGCCATGGCGCTGATCTTCTTAGGCATCTATGGGCTGATCTTTTGGCGCACCTTGGAAGGCCACTTCTCCATCGGTGACATGGTCATGCTCCTGCAGCTGGTGAACATGGCCAAGCAACCGGTGTTCATGATGAGCTGGATCGTGGATGTCAGCCAGCGCGCCATCGCCGGCTCCAAGGACTACTTCAAGGTCATGGAGGAAATCCCGGAGCCTACCGTCAACCCGCAGCTGGTCGCCGCCGCTGAAACCTCAGACGTGCCGGAACTCGATCTCGCCCCGGCTAAGCCGCTGCTTCCTTCGGAAGGCCCGGTCTTCGCCTTCGAGGACGTGTCCTTCTCCTATGAATCGGATAAGCCGGTCGTCGCCGATATCACCTTCGCCGCCCAGGAAGGCCACAAGGTTGCCCTCGTCGGCGAGTCCGGCGGCGGCAAATCCACCCTGGTCAACCTGCTGTTGGGCCTCTACCAGCCCACGGAAGGAAAGCTCACGGTGCTGGGTCACGACGCCGCGGAACTTACCGCGGAGCGCCTGCGCGCCTCGGTTGGCGTGGTCTTCCAGGAGTCCTACCTCTTCTCCGGCACCATTCGGGAAAACATCGCTTATGGCAAGCCGGGGGCCACGATGGAGGAGATCGTGGACGTCGCCAAGCGCGCCAATGCACACGGCTTCATCGAGGAATTCCCTGATGGCTACGACACCGTCATCGGCGAGCGCGGCCTCAAGCTCTCCGGCGGGCAGAAACAGCGCGTGGCCGTGGCGCGCGCCATGCTGAAGGACGCCCCCATCCTCGTCCTCGACGAGGCAACCTCGGCGCTGGACACCAAGGCCGAACGCGCCGTGCAGGCCGGCCTGGATGAGCTCATGAAGAACCGCACCACGCTTATCATCGCGCACCGCCTGTCCACCATCGCGGACGTGGACACCATCATCGCCCTGGACCGCGGCCGCATCTCCGAGATCGGCTCGCCGGCGGAGCTAGCCCAGTCCGGCGGAATCTACGCTGAGCTGCTGCGCCTGACCCAATCCGCCTCCGCCGCCGACCGGCAACGATTGAAAAAATACGGATTCGTCCAAGCCACCGACGAGTAAGGTGGGACGCATGCGTTTCCCTAGCCTGAAAGAACTCTCTGCCCGCGGCACCCGCAAGTGGACCGTCTTTGATGAGGACATCATTCCGCTGTGGATCGCCGAATCAGACTTCCTCACCGCGCCAGCGGTCAAGGAGGCCATCCAGGAGGCGGTCGACGCCGAATCCTTCGGCTACACCCCAGCGCCCAAGGCCTCCGAGCTCAACGCGGCAATAGCAGATTTCTACGAATCGCGCTACGGCTGGCGCCCAGAACACGTCTTCTGGATCGGGGATGTGGTGCGCGGCTTGTTGCTAGGCGTGCAGTACTTCACCGAAGGTGCGGTGGCCGTGCCGGTTCCCTCCTACCCGCCGCTGCTGGAACTGCCGGAGACCGCTGGGCGCGAGAAGATTGAAACCTCGCTGGAGCTCGACGATATCGAGCGCGCCTTTAAGGCCGGCGCCGGCTCCATCCTGCTCTCCCACCCCTATAACCCGCTGGGCATTGTCTTTGATGAGGACTGGCTGCGAGGGCTGGTGGAGCTGGCGGAGAAGTACGATGCCCGCATCCTCTCCGATGAGATCCACGCCCCGCTGGTCTACGAAGGCCGCCACATCCCGCTCGGCGCTTTGTCCGACCGCGTTATTACCGTCACCGCCACGTCCAAGGCGTGGAACACCGCGGGCTTAAAGTGCGCGCAGGTGATCTTCTCCAACACCGCGGACGTCGAGCGCTGGAACTCGCTGACCGGCGTGGCCAAGGACGGCACCGGCACGCTCGGCGTCTTGGCAGCAGAGGCCGCCTACCGCCACGGCAGCGAGTTCCTTGACGAGGAAATCGAGTATCTGAAGAAGACCCGCGACTGGCTGGTGGAGGAGCTGCCCAAGCGCGTGCCGGGATTGAAGACCTCCCACCCGCAGGCCACCTACCTGCTGTGGTTGGACTTTAGCGAGACCGCCATTGGGGATAACCCGAAGCCCGCGGCCTGGGTTCGCGAGCACGCCAAGGTAGCCCTCAACGAGGGCGTGACTTTCGGTACGGGCGGTGAGCATCATGCCCGTCTTAACTTTGCAACCTCCCGTGAGCTGCTGGAAGAGGCACTCGACCGGCTGGAGAAAGCATTTAGCTAAAATTTACATCTCATGTCATGGGCATTATCCTTAGAAAAATGTCCATTAATGACGTTCGGGCCCCCGCCCAGTCCGCTTCGAAGTCGGGTTCACCCATCGGCATCGTGATCGTTGCCTCCCTCATGCTCTTCTCCATGTTCTTCGGAGCAGGCAACCTCATCTTCCCGCCGGAGGTCGGTGTCTCCTCCGGCACCAACTTCTGGCCGGCCACCTTGGGCTTCCTCGCCGCTGGCGTAGCTCTGCCGGTCTTAGCGGTGATCGCAGTGGCCATTTCCGGCCAGTCCGTACGCGATATCGGAAACCACGGCGGCAAGATCTTCGGCGTGGCCTTCTCCGTCATCGCCTACCTGGCCATCGGCGCCTTCTACGCCTTGCCGCGTACCGGCGCGGTCTCCATGGAAACCGCGATTACCCCGCTGCTTGGCTGGGAAGGAACCTTTGCCAACGGCGCCTTCAACGTCGTTTTCTTCCTCATCGCACTGGCCCTGGCCTGGCGCCCCAACAACATCATTGACGCCTTGGGGAAGTTCCTCACCCCGGCGCTGGTCATCCTGCTCGCGGTCCTCATCACCCTCGCTACCGTGGCGAATCCCCGCGTTCCCGGCACCCCGACTGAGGAGTACGCCTCCGCGCCCTTCGTCACGGGACTCTTCGAGGGCTACAACACCATGGATGCCATCGCGGGCCTGGCATTCTCCATCGTCATCGTGACCTCGCTGCGCTCCAAAGGTTTCTCCACCGACCGCGCGCTGCTGCGCGGAACCATCACTTCCGCGGTCATCGCCGGTGCGCTGCTTGCCGCTATCTACCTGGGCCTGGCGTGGATCGGCCAAACCATGCCGAATGGCGCCTCCTATGATTCCGGCGCCGCCTTGCTTGCCGACGCCTCCAACCTCACCATGGGCAACGTTGGCCAGGCCGTCTTCTCCGCCATCGTCATCTTGGCCTGCATGACCACCGCCGTGGGCCTGATTTCCGCCACCTCGGAGTTCTTCGCTCTGCTCGTGCCGAAGACCAACTACCACTTCTGGGCCTGCTTGTTTACCGCGCTGTCCATCGCCTTCGCCTTCCAGGGCCTGGACACGGTGCTTGCCATCGCGGTTCCCTTCATCGTGTTCTTGTACCCGCCGGCTATCTCGTTGATCGCGCTGACGCTTCTGCAGCCGGCGGTCAAAAGGTGGGTCACCTTCTACTGGGGCTTCCGCCTGGCACTGTGGGTTTCCGTACTGTGGTCCGCCGCCACTTCCTTCGGCGCCCCGCTCAGCTTCTCCCCTGGTCAGGACGTTGGCTTGGGCTGGGTGGTTCCTACGCTCCTCGCATTTGCCATCGGCGTTATCATCGACGTTGTATCTACATCCTCGTCGAAGAAAAGTGAGTAGTTCATGACGCCCCGCGCCGCCCTATCCATCCTCGATTTCTGCACCATTTATGAGGGGGAGACCCCTTCTCAGTCCATGGCTAGGTCGGTCGAACTAGCGCAACAGGCGGAGGCCTTAGGCTTTGAACGCATGTGGTACACCGAACACCACAACATGCCCTCCATTTCCTCCTCCGCCCCGGCAGTGCTCATCGCCCACATCGGCGCGAAGACCGAGCGCATTCGCCTCGGCTCCGGCGGCATCATGCTGCCGAACCACGCGCCTTATGTTATCGCTGAACAATTCGGCACCCTCGCGGAGCTCTACCCCGGCCGCATCGACTTAGGCCTGGGCCGCGCCCCCGGCACCGACATGAAGACCTTGGGCCGCGCCCTGCGCCGCGATAGAAACGCCGCCGAGCGCTTCCCCGAGGACGTCAAGGAGCTGCAGGGCTACCTTTCCGGGAAATCACTCGTCCCCGGTGTGCAGGCCATCCCTGGCCACGGCACCAACGTGCCGATCTACATCCTGGGTTCCTCGCTCTTCGGCGCCTCGCTCGCCGCCAAATTCGGCCTGCCTTATGCTTTCGCCTCGCACTTTGCTCCGCAGCATCTGGAAACTGCCACGGCTTATTACCGCGAGAATTACCAGCCTTCCGAAGCCCACCCCGAGCCCTATGTCATCGCCGGTGTCAACGTCACCGCGGGGGATGACGCCGAGGAGGAATTCGAGAAGGTCTGTTTCCGCCGCGTGAAGGCCTTCGTCGGCCGCGGCAAGCAGCTGAGCGACGCCGACGTCGCCCGCATCATCGACTCCCCGCAAGGCCAGCAGATCATCAGCATGCTGCAGTACTCCGCCGTCGGCAATGTAGAGCACGTGCGCGAGTACCTCACCGACTTCCAGAAGTTGGCCCAGGCGGACGAGCTCATGATCTCCCTGCAATCCACAAGCCACAAGGCAGCGTTGGGTAATATGGCTAACCTGGCACAAGCGTGGCAGATGTAGGCGTACGCGCAGGCGCGCGTACGCACATCTTTGCCCGTCACAGCGTTGTTCTACATAGAGGAGAATTTCGGTGGCCCTTCGCCGTACACAGCAACACAGCATGATCGCTGATTACCTGCGCAACCTCATTCGCAGCAAGAAGCTTTCTCCTGGTGATTTCCTGCCCAGCGAGGCTGAGCTCTGCGAGCAATTCTCCTCTTCTCGCGGCCCGGTGCGCCAAGCCGTCGCGGCGCTGCGCTCGGAAGGGCTAATCTCCTCCGGCCGCGGCCGCCGCTCCGTTGTCCTCGGCCGTTTTACCTCGGAGTCCTTCGACTCCATCTATTCCGTGACGCACTGGCTGCGCGAGCGCGGCTTCGAGCCCGGCGCCTCCACCCTGTGGCTGGGCCGCTGCCCCGCTACCGATAGGGAGGCCGAGTTCCTGCGGGTAGAGCCCGGCTCCCCCGTAATCTTCGTGCACCGCGTGCGCAGCGCCAACGGCATGCCCATCGCCATCGAGCGCATGTTCTTCCCACTGGAGGTGGGCAGCCAGATCCTCAGCTTCGATGCCGACAATGAGTCCATCCACGATCACCTGCGTAGCCAAGGCGTGGACTTCGACAACGTCAACCGCGAGCTCTCCCTCGCCTCCGCCAGCGAGGAGGATGCGCGCTCCCTCAATGTCGAGCCCGGCACCCCGCTGTGGCGCCTGCACTTGGACATCTCGGATCACTCCGGGCATCCCGTTGAGTGCACCAAAATCCTGTACCTCGGGGACCGCATGACGCTGGGCATGACGAACGTGCGCGGCACCACGTCCCCGCTCGAGGTCAAGCTGTCGGAAGGATGATGAAGGCCTGGATTGGTGCACTGGGGGTGATCGTGGGGGCGTCGCTAAGCGCGTGCTCTGCCGGCTCCACGGCGGTGGTGGACTCGGATTCCGCCGCGCTGACGCTGGCCACGACGACGCCGGCGACCTCCCTGGATTTCACCACCGTCGGTGGCGCCGCCATCCCGGCAGCGCTCATGAGCAACGTCTACGAGACCTTGGTGCGCATCTCCCCAGAGGGAGAGATTGTCCCCGGCCTCGCCGATTCCTGGGAGGTCGAGTCCACGCGCTATACCTTCCACCTGCGTGAGGCTTCCTTCTCCAACGGCGAGGCCTTCACCGCGCACACCGCCGCGTGGTCCATCAACGCGGTGAAGACGGAGTGGACGAACGGCATTAGCGCCCAGATGGACGTGGTGGAATCCGCCACGGCCGTGGATGATCACACGCTCGTCGTCGAGCTTTCCCGCCCCTCCGCCGGGTGGTTATGGTCCATGGGCACCGCCATTGGCGCGATGCGCACCCCCACCGAAGCGGTGGGCACCGGCCCCTTCGCCGTCGCGGGCTTCTCCCCCAACGAATACATCGCGCTGCGCGCCCGCCCGGACTACTGGGGCACCCCAGCGAAGGAAGACATCACCATCCGCTACTTCCCGGATTCCCTCACCGCGGTTAACGCCCTGCGCTCCGGCGGGGTGGATGCGGTGTGGGGCGTGCAGAACCCCGAGCTGCTCGACACCCTAGGTGACTCCATCGACACCGCCGTGGGCACCACGAACGGCGAGGTGCTGCTGTCCATGAATAACCACGCAGCGCCTTTCGACGACCCCCGCGTGCGCCGCGCCGTGGCTTATGGCATCGACCGCCAGGCCGCCAACGAGATCCTCTGGGAGGGCCGAGCGAAGGACACGGGCGGCGCACCCGTCCCGCCGACCGATCCCTGGTTTAGCGGGAAGGACTACTACCCTTACGACCCGGCGCGCGCCCGCGCGCTGATGGAGGAGGCCGGGGCGGTGGGCACGCCGCTCACGCTCACCGTGCCGAGCCTGCCCTATGCGCAAACGCTCTCCGAGTTCCTCTACTCCCAGCTGGAGGAGATGGGCTTTGAGGTCACGCTGGAAACCGCTGAGTTCCCCGCCGTGTGGCTGAGCCAGGTCATGGGCGCAAAGGACTATCAGATGTCGCTCGTCGCGCACGTCGAGCCGCGCGATATCCCCACCATCTTTGGCAACCCGGACTATTACCTCGGCTATGATTCGCCGCAGGCCCGCACGCTGTTGGAGCGGGATGACATGAAAGGTGCGGTCGACCAGATCATGGAAGATATGCCCGCCCTGACCTTGATGAACATGCCCAATATTGTGCTCTACCGCGAGGGCCTGACCGGCCTGCAGCCGAATCAGATCACCGATGCCATTGAGCTGCGAGGCGTGCGATGAGAATACTGCGCTTCCTCGGCACCATGTGGGCTGCCTCCATCATTATCTTCCTGCTCATGCGAGCCGTGCCCGGCAACCCGGCGCGCGTGGCCTTGGGAGTCAATGCCACGGATGAAGCCGTGGAGAAGTTAACACACTCCATGGGCCTGGACCGCCCGCTCCTCGTGCAATACGTGGAGTGGATGAAAGGACTGTTGACCGGCAACTTCGGCATCTCCCTATCCTCGCAGCAGGACATCACCCCGCTGGTGATTGACCGTGCGCAGGTCACGCTACTGCTCATCGGGCTGGCCATCGCCCTAGCACTAGCCGGGGCAATTCCCATGGGCATCCTGCTGGCCCGCTTTCGCCTGCCCGTGCTCAACGCCGCCACGCAGCTGGGCATCGCGGTGCCCAGCTTCCTGGTCGGTATCCTGCTGGTCGCCGTGTTCTCCGTGCACCTGGGCTGGCTGCCGGCCAACGGCTGGCAGCTACCGCGCGAAGGTTTGAGCCACCTGATCCTGCCGGTTATCTCGCTGGCGCTGGTGCAAGGCGCGATGCTCACCCGCTACGTGCGCGCCACCCTCCGCGAGGAAATGGACAAGGACTATATCCGCACCGCCCGCTCCCTGGGTGAATCCCGCACCGGGGCGCTGATCCGCCACGGCCTGCGCAACGCCGCGCTGCCGGTGCTCACCGTCACCGGCGTGCAGCTGAGCACCCTGGTGGTGGGCGCGGTGGTCATCGAGAACGTCTTCGTCATTCCAGGTCTGGGCTCGCTGCTTCTCGACGCCGTCTCCACCCGCGACCTCACCACCGTCCAGACCCTCATCATGGTCTTCGTGACCTTCACGCTGACCGTCAACCTGCTCACGGACCTGGCCTACCGGGTCATCGACCCTCGGCTGAAGGAGGCGCGATGAAACCCGGCTATATCCTGGTGGGCCTGACCATCCTGCTCGCCCTGGTCTCCCTGGTGTGGACGCCCTATGACCCCAACCTCATCTCCCCAGACCGCCTGGCCGGCCCCAGCCTGGAGCACCTCATGGGCACCGACCGCTTCGGGCGCGATACCTTCTCCCGCATCCTCGCCGGCGCCCAGATCACCGTGCTGGTGGGCGTTGTGGCGGTGGCCATCGCTGCCCTCATCGGGGTACCGCTGGGTATTATCGCCGGGATGCGCGGTGGTGGTTTCATCATGGCGGCCACCGACTTGCTCCTCGCCTTTCCCGCGCTCCTGCTGGCCATCGTCGCCGGCGCGGTGTGGGGCTCGTCGACGCTCACGGCGACCATCGCCATCGGCATCGCCGGCATCCCCTCCTTTATCCGGGTCACGCGCTCGGGCACGCTGCAAATCATGACGCAGGACTATATCGCCGCCGCCCGCATCTCGCGCGTGCCGCCGGCGCTCATCGCGTGGCGCCACGTGCTGCCCAACCTCGGCGGCATCGTGGCCATCCAGGCCTCCGTCTACTTTGCGCTGGCCGTCCTCGCCGAAGCCGGCCTCTCCTACCTCGGCCTGGGTACCGCCCCGCCGACCGCCTCCTGGGGCCGCATGCTGCACGACGCCCAACCCCTCCTGGCCACCCACCCCCTCCAGGCGCTGTGGCCCGGGCTGGCCATCGCCGGCACCGTCCTCGGATTCAACCTGCTAGGAAGCCATGCTGACCGTCACTGATCTGCGCGTGGGCCCCGTCGGCCCCCTCTCCTTTTCCATCGCACCCGGCGAGCGCGTCGGCCTCATCGGCGATTCCGGCAGCGGCAAGTCCCTGACCGCCCTGGCCATCATGGGGCTTTTGCCTGATCACCTGCAGGCCACCGGCTCCATTCAGTTCAACGGCCAGGAGCTGCTGGGCATGCGCGACCGCGACCTGCGCAAGCTGCCGCTGGCCATGGTCTTCCAAGAACCTATGACCGCGCTCGACCCGTTGATGAAGGTACCCGGCTTCAACCGCTTCCCGCACCAGCTCTCCGGCGGGCAGCGCCAGCGCGCGCTCATCGAGATGGCCATGGCCCGCCACCCCAAGCTCCTCATCTGCGATGAGCCGACCACCGCCCTGGATCCCTTCACCCAGGAGGAAATCCTCTCCACCATCGTGGATGCCGCGGACAGCGAAGACACGGCGCTGTTGTTTATTAGCCATGACCAGGACGTCGTCAAGCGCGTGTGCGACCGCGTCGTGCGCATCGGCGAGGTCACCACCCCCAACCTCACCCCGCCTCCCATGCCCACCCTGGGCGAGCCCGTCATCACGCTCAAGAACGTGACCAAGACTTACTGCGGGGTGACCGCGCTGGACGACGTCTCCCTCACCGTCCGCGAGGGCGAGCGCCTCGGCATCGTCGGTGGCTCCGGCTCCGGCAAATCCACGCTGCTCAAGCTGCTCACCGGTTTGGCGGAGCCGACCTCGGGGACGGTGGCGGTGAAGAAGCGCGTGCACATGGTCTTCCAGGACCCTAAGGGCTCGCTCAACCCGCGCATGCCAATCTGGAAGATCGTGGCCGAGGGCGGCGGGACGCGTGAAGAAGCCGAGGCGGTGCTCCGGGAGGTCGGCATCGAGGGCTTCGAGCGCTATCCCCGGGACTTCTCCGGCGGGCAGCGCCAACGTATTTCGCTGGCGCGCGCCGTGGTGGGCAAGCCGGAGATCCTACTGGCGGACGAGGCCGTCTCGGCACTGGATGCCACCTCGCGGGCCCAGGTCCTCGAGTTATTGCAGCGCGTGACGAAGGACATGACGCTGGTTTTCGTCTCCCACGACATCGACGTCGTGCGCCACTTATGCCCCACGGTGGCGGTCCTGCAGGACGGCCGACTGGTCGAGCACGGCGAAGCGAGTAAGGTGTTCTCCCGATATGGAACACCCTCTGCCGCAACGTCCTAACGCCCTTCAGCTCTTTACCGCCTTCAACACCTCCGCGCGCCGCTGGCCCGGTGCCCTGCGCGCGGCGTTGGCGATCATTATCCCCGGCGGGATTGCTGTTTTAACGGGCCACCCGGATGCGGTGCTGCTCGTTTCGGCGGGCGCGTTTTCCGTTATCTACGGCGAGGGGCACCCCTACCGCACGCGGCGCCGCGTGATCCTCACCGCCGGCGGGCTGCTCACGCTGGCGGCCACGGCCGGCTCTCTCGTCGGCGTGCATGGCCTGGCGCTGTCCGCGGTGTTTACGGTGATGTTGGCAACCATCGGCGCCTTCGTGCAGAATGCGCTGCGGCTGCCGCCGCCGGGTTCCTTCTTCATCGTGATGGTGGCCGGTGGTTCCACTATGCTGCGCGGGGTCTCGCCGTGGGAAGTGGCCGCGTGGAGCCTGGCCGGCGTGGCGGCGGGCTACGTGCTGGGCATGCTGCCACGTTTCCGGGATCCGCACGGCCCGGAGACCCGCGCGGTGGCCGCGTTGGAGAGGGCCGCCGAGGCCTTCGTGAACTCCGATAGCGATTTCCTGGCTCGCCACCACCAGGCGCAGTCCGCGATTTCCACCGCCTGGCAAGCGCTTGCCGACGCCGGCGTCATCCGCGGCGGCCGCATCCGCCACCCCGCCCAAGCGGAACTGGTGCACCGCGCGCTGGCCGCGCAGCAGCGCATCGTGGCGCACCACAAGCAGGTCGGCGGCAACTCGGATGAGCTCTCTGATTCCCCCACTTACGTGGACCCGGACCGCACCAGCATCCCGCATACCAAGCCGACGATGCGCTACCGCTTCTACCGGGCCGCGGTGGGCAATTCCCACGCGGTGGTGACGGCGGAGAAGATCGCCTTTGGCGGCCTGGCCACCGCGTTCATTGGCATGGCGCTGGGGCTCAACCGCCCGGACTGGGGCGCGGTCTCGGTGCTCCTGCTCTTGCAGTGGGGGCCGGACCGGGTGCCGGGAACGATTCGCGGCGTGCAGCGCATGCTGGGCTCAGTTCTGGGCGTGTGCGTCTTTGCGCTCATTGCCTCTTTCAGCCCACACGGCTGGGGGTTGGTGCTCGCGTTGGCCTTCTGCCAGTTCTGCGCGGAGATTCTGGTGGTGAAGAACTACGCGCTGTGCGTCATCTTCTCCACGCCGCTCGCTTTGCTCATGGGCAATTCCTCGGAGCACATGGCCCACACCATCGGCTCGCGTATGGCGGAGATTGGGCTGTCGGTGGTCGTGGCGATGCTTTTCTTGTGGCTGTGGAAGCCGCGTGCCCAGCAGACCAACCACTACCGCCTGCAAACCCGTTGCTTCGAGGCAATGGCCGCCCTGCTGGGCGCGCTGTTGATTAAGACCCCGGAGGAAGCGCTGGCACAGCGCCGCGACCTACACTACGAGCTGCTTTCGGAGCGCCGCAGCATCCAATCGCTGGCCACCAACCACTCCGATATCAGCCAGTTCTGGGAGCGCCACACAGCTTTGCAAACCGCCGGCTACTTCCTGCTGGATTTCTGCGTGGTCAACCCGCTCACGCAGCCCAGCCGCGCGGAGTTGGATACGCTCATTGAGAAAATCACCGCGGCCGAGATGCGGTCTTAACCTCATAGTGCACGCCTCCGTGGGATGTTCGCGGGTGCACTAAAGACGCGAGTTATCTCACCGAGAACAGCAGGTTCGGGTCGAGTACGTGTTCCTCCACGAGCTCGAAGAGAGCGAAGGCTTCCTCCAGCTCACGGACATTCTCATCAAAATTAGGCAGCGACATGGCATTCCAATCGACGCAGAAATAGGTTCCTTCATCCTAGCTCACACCACTGTCATTTGGCGCACCTGCGATAATGGTCACCATGAACTCTCGACAAGCCACCGGTCCCCCAGTAGGCATCTATCCCCACGACATGCACCCGGGCTTGGTCCCCGGCATCGGCGTGGAGGACCAACGCAACGCTTTCGCCCTCGACAAAATCACCTTTTTCAGCACCGCTACCTTCGTCGTAGCCTTCATCGTGTGGGGCATTAGCTCGCCAGAATCCGTCTCGGCGGCGTCCTCCACCGCTTTTTCCTGGGCCATCACCAACGCCGGGTGGCTGCTCAACATCACCATGATAATGGCCGTTGCCACCATGCTCTACATCGGTTGCTCCCGCCTGGGCCGCATCAAGCTCGGTACGGATGACGAGGAACCTGAGTTAGGCTGGTTCAGCTGGGTGGCCATGATGTTCGGCGCCGGCATCGGCGTCGGTATTTTCTTCTACGGCCCGTCAGAGCCGCTGTCGCATTACATCACCCCGCCGCCCCACACCGTCGATGGCAACACCGTCGAAGCCCTCCACCAATCCATGGCTCAGGCGCACTACCACTGGGGAATCTCTCCCTGGGCGGCGTACGCCCTCGTCGGCGGCGCCATCGCCTATTCCTCCTACCGCCGCGGTCGCGTCCCGCTCGTGTCCTCGATTTTCAAGCCGCTGTTTGGCTCCCGCGACACCGACGGCCCGCTGGGCAAGCTTATCGACGTCCTCGCTCTCGTCGCCACCCTCTTCGGCACCGCCGCCACGCTGGGGCTTTCCGCCATCCAGATTGGCCAAGGAGTGTCCATCATCCGCGGCGCCGGCCCGATGACGAACACCGTGCTCATCGTGATCATCGCCGTGCTGGGGTGCGGTTTCATCGTCTCGGCGGTCTCTGGCGTGTCCCGCGGCGTGCGCTACCTGTCCAATTTCAATATTACGCTGACGCTGGCCCTCGTCTTCTTCGTGTTCCTTGCCGGCCCGACCTTGCTCCTGCTCAATCTCATACCGTCAGGCATCGTCACCTACATCGACCAGCTTTTGCCCATGATGGCCAAGGGCTTGTCCTGGGGCGATGAGACCGTCGAATTCCAGTCCTACTGGACCGCCTTCTACTGGGCATGGTGGATCGCGTGGACGCCCTTCGTCGGCATGTTCGTCGCCCGCATCTCCCGCGGCCGCACGCTGCGTGAATTCACGGCAGTCACCGTCTTTGCTCCCTCCCTCATCCTCATTTTGGCCTTCACCATCTTCGGCGGCACGGCCATCACCTTCCAGCGCGAGAACTTGCCCAACTTTGACGGCTCCGCCTCCGGCGAGCAGGTGCTCTTTGCCATGTTCGATAACCTGCCGCTGAGCAGCATCACGCCCTTCATCCTGATCGTGGTCTTAGCGGTCTTCTTCATCACCTCAGCCGACTCTGCGTCGGTCATCATGGGAACCATGTCCTCCAAGGGAGACCCCGCCCCCAACAAGTTCATCGTCATCTTCTGGGGCCTGTGCATGATGGGCATTGCCGTCGTCATGCTGCTGACCGGCGGCGAGGACGTGCTCACCGGCCTGCAGAACCTCACCATCCTGTCCGCGCTGCCCTTCTGCATCGTGCTGCTAGTCATGATGGTGGCCTTCATAAAGGACCTGCGCTCCGACCCGATGTTCATCCGCCGCGCCTACGCGCGCGCCGCGGTGGAAAATGCCGTCGTGCGCGGCATCGAGGAGCACGGCGATGACTTCGAGCTCACCGTCGAGCACGCCGACGAGGGCCGCGGTGCCGGCTCCGACTTCGACTCTTCAGCGCACCGTTACACGGACTGGTACCAGCGCACCGATGAAAAGGGCGAGAACGTCGACTACGATTTCGACACCGATACCTGGGCCGACGGCTACGACCCGAACACTGAGCAGAAGGAGAAGTAAATGGGGCTCCCGGACGACGTCGTCCTTTACGGCTATACCCTCATCGAGCAGCACGAAATTGACCACGAGTTCCTCATCAACGGCTCCCCATTCGCTGCGGTAACTCCCTTGCTATTCGCTCTTACCATCGCCGGCATGCTCCTCGTAGCAGGCAGCTTCTTCCTGCGCGGCAGCCGCCGCATCATCGCTGGCCTGCTCGGCGCGGTCCTCACTCTCACAAAGCTGTGGTGGATGCCCCTTGCACTTGCCCGCCAATTCAACGACAGCCAGGTCTTCGGCTACGCGCTGAAGTACTACCCCCAGTACTGGCCGGCGGCGTCCATCATCGTGATCGTCATCGCGCTGCTCGGCCTCGCCTCCGCGTTTATCCGCCGGCGCTAGCGCGCTTCCAACACCGCAATCGCGATGTGCACCCGGTTGGTGCCGCCCAGCTTGTCCAGGATGTGCTTGATGTGGGTTTTCACCGTCGTAACTGACACGTAGAGCTGCCCCGCGATTTCCTGGTTGTCTAGGCCCTGGGCCACCAGCTGCGCTACCTCGTTCTCGCGCTGGCTTAAGCCCTCCAGCGGGCGGGCCTCAAGCGCCTCTGGTTCTGCCGGCGCGGGCTCGGGGCGCTTGAGCGCCAACAAGTTCTTCAGGGCCTTCGGGCTCAGCAGCTGCTGCCCGGTAGCCGCGGCCCGCACCGCCAAGACCAGCCCTTCCGGCTCGATGGTCTTCAGCAGAAAGCCCATAGCGCCCGCATGCAGCGCATCCACGATGAACTCATCCGTATCGAAGGCGGTAAGCATGACCACCGGGATATCTGGCGCGCTCGCGCGCAGTTTCCCAGCCGCCTCGATGCCGTCCATCACGGGCATGCGGATATCCATGAGGACCACGTCCGGCTGCAGGTCCAGTACACGGGCCACGCCCTCGCGCCCATTGCTGGCCTCGGCCACTACCTCGATATCCGCTGCGCCCTCCAAGATGAATCGGATGCCGCGGCGCAGCGCCTGCTCGTCATCGACCAATACCACTGAAATCATTACGCGCGTGCCTCCTCCGGTAGTTCGAGGACCCAGGTGAAGGTGGAGGCGTCGTCAAGCACTGTGAAAGTACCTCCCGCCAGCCGGGCGCGTTCCTCCAGCCCCAGCAGGCCGTTGCCGCCACCGGACTCTGGCGGGTCCGCTACCTTCTTGTTCTGCATGGTCACCCGCACCTTATCCTCCTCGTTCTCCACGGTGAGCGTCACCTTCTTCCCCGGCGCGTACTTGCGCGCGTTGGTCAGCCCCTCCTGCACGGCGCGGCCCAGCGTGTGGGCGGCCATGGTGCCTAGCTTGTCGACGCGCTCGTGCACATCCCCCTTCTTATAGCGCACTTTCGTGCCCGCCGCGCGTGCGCGCTCAATGTGCTCCTCGATGCTCGCGCGCGGATCCACGCGGTCATCCACGCGCAGCGCCTTGATCACCCCGCGCAGGTCCTCCACGGCGGCCTTGGCCTCCGATTGGATGGTGTCTGCCGCCTCGGCGACCCGCTCCGGGTCGGCGTCCTTGCGGTAGCTCAAGCCTCCCGCGTACACGGAAATAAGGCTGAGCCGGTGCGAGAGGGAATCGTGGATATCGCGGGCAATGCGGTTGCGTTCCTCCAGGCGGGCGCGCTCCTCGCGCGAGCGCAGCTGATCCTCGTTGAGCTCCGCCAGGCTCACCAGCGTGACCTCGCGCTGGCGGCGCTGCGCGCGCACCGAACCCGTAATCCAGGCAACGATAAGAAAGAGGCTTCCATAGAACACGTAACCAAAGGGGTCGAAGATGTTCATCCGAATGTAAGGCACAGAGATAACGGTCACACACGAGGCCACGAACACCGCCGTCCCCGCCAGGGACCACCGCAATCGGCCGCGCGAGATGATTGAAATCAACACCACCAGCACTGACAGCGACAGTGGGCGAAGCCCGCCTAGTACCAGGACGAGCAGAGCCGCAACCAGCACCACCGGGTGGCCGGGGTACTCCTCGTGGATGTTGCGCTCCCGCCGTGAGTGGTGCAGGGCGAAGGGGAGCAGAATCCACGTGGCGAAGCTAAATAGACCCATCAAGCCCAAAACAAGGGCTTCCTGATCCGTCCCCTCGAAGTTTTCGATATGGGGGATCCATGCCGCCAAATCCGCCACCACGCAGAGCAGAATGAGCAGCACCGTGATCCACAGTGGTCGCGTCTTTCTCGTCATGGTTGCCACGATAGTTCTCCCTGCGTTCCGGAAAATCCTCCCTGCGGAGGATACCGGCACCCCAGGCGCGGTTCATAGCCTAAACCGCATGAGAAGAACACAGACTTTGTACGAACTGCTCACCGCCGCCGGGCTGGTGTACGTCGCTTATGATTTCTCCCACGGCGCTTTCGTGCCCACAAGTGCGCTCGCTGCGGTGGCCTACGCCGCTGTTGCACTAGTCCTCACGCTGCTGATTCTGCGCAAGCACCCCGGCATTGCGCACGGGGTGGTGTGGGGTATTGCGGTCTCCACTGTCGCCGGCCAGCTCAACGAGCACATGAACCACCTCCTCATCCGTACGGCCCCGGACTGGCTGGTCATCGCTGGAATCGCCCCGCTTAACGAGGAAGTCCTTAAATTCCTCGGCGTCATCTTCATTTGCACCTGCGTCATCCGGCCCCGCCACTGGGCAGACTACGTCTTCGTCGGTGTGGCCGTGGGCATGGGCTTTAGCGTGAGCGAGAACGCCGTCTACTACGTCAACATGACGCTGGAGAACCTGGATTCTGATCTCAAGGGAACGCTACTAGCGCTCCTTACCCGATTCATCGCGAACCCACTCATGCACTCCTTTTTCACCGGTATCACAGCCTTTGGACTATCCCGCCGGCAACCGGTGCGTTGGCTGCTTATCGCCATGGCGGTGCACTTCACGGCTAATTTCGGCGCGTCTATCTCTACCGCGTTTGAGGACGCCCTATGGCCCATCTTCCCCACCTTCCTCATCCTCATCGGCCTGTGGGTCGCCACGATTGTCAGCATTGTGAAACTCCGCAAAATCCTCCCTGCGGAGGATACCGGCGCAAAATCGCAGCTCCTAGGGTCGAAGGCATGAAAAACACACTGATTTATTCCTGCATCGGCGTCCTCGCCGCAGTACCGCTTGCCGACGCCCTCCTCCCCGACCCCAGTCCCGACACCACCCCCGTGCGCGGTATCCCGGGGCTTGAATGCCCGGAGGATCCGTACGCCTCCTCGCAGACCTGGAACTGCGGTAGCGCGACCATCATTTCTGAGGAGGGCAGCTCCTCCCGCGAGGTCGAGACCTACCTGCCGCGCCAGCACCGCTCCTTTACCTGGACGCGCGCGCTGACCGACGCCCCCATCACCACCCAGGCTGCCGAGCTCTACCGCGTCTCCGACGGCGACGGCATCACGCTGTCTCAGCGGCACAACAACACCATCTCCTTCCTCCACATCTACGGACCGAAGGCAAGTGACTTCGCTGACCGCGTGCAGCCGGAGGACGCATGAAGTACCTGTACTACCTGCTGACCCTCGGCGCGCTGGCCGTCACCGCCTTCCACTACGCGGGCGAGCCCTTCCTGCCCGCAAGTGCTCTGGCCGCCGTGATCTTCGCCGCCGTACTTGTCTGCCTCACACTGTTCTTCCTGCGCCGCCGCCCAGGAATTGCGCACGGCGTGGTGTGGGGCTTTGCGGTCTCCGGGCTCGCGGTGGAACTCAACACGAACATGACCCACCTCCTCGCCCGCGCGGGCCTGGACTGGCTCGGAGCTGCCGGGTTCGCGCCGTTTACCGAGGAAGTGCTCAAGTTCCTCGGTGTGTTGCTTATCTGCACCTGCGTCATCCGGCCCCACAGTTGGCTCGACTACGTCTTCGTGGGCGTGGCCGTGGGGATCGGCTTCACTGTGGGTGAGGACGCCACCGCCTTCGCGCGCATGACGGCGGACAACCTCGACTCGGATACCGCTGGCGCAATCGGGGCGGTGGTCATCCGCCTAGCGTCCAACCCGCTCTCCCACTCGCTGTTCGCCGGGCTTAGCGCCTATGGCCTATCCCAGAAGCAGCCGGTGCGCTGGCTCATTATCGCCATTGCGGTGCACGCCACGAAGAACCTCTTCCCGTCGTTAAGCACTGCGCTCGACGACGCCATCTGGCCCCTCCTCGTCGGCATGGTCGTCGTGCTCGCCGAGTGGGTAGCCACCATCTGGGGCACTATTGCGCTGCGGAAGAAGGCGGCTGCGCATCCTGCACCGGCGCGCGCATAGCCTTCGTAGCCGGCGAGGGGTGGGCGTCCTCGGCAGCGAGGCGCTCAAAAGCCACCGCCGCCAGGGCTGCGGCTTGGTCTCCCAGAACGGAATCATCGAAGCGCACCTGCGGCGAGTGGTTCCACTCGCGCATGTGCTCCGGGGTGTGCGGATCTCCCGTACCGAACCACATGAACGTGCCCGGAACCTGGGATAACACCGCGCCGAAATCTTCCGAGGCCATCATCGGGGTGTCCATGGTCAGCACGTTTTCCGCGCCGAACATACCCGCCCACAACGACGCCGCGAACTGGTCTTCGCGCGCTGAGGTCTTTGTCGCCGAATACAAAACCTCGAAGTCCACCTTCGCGGTGCAGCGGTGCGAGGCCGCCACGGAGCTCGAGACCTCGATGATCATTTGGCGGACGGCGTCGATGTGTTCGTCGCGAAGCACGCGCACCGTCGCCCCCAACTCCGCCTTATCTGGGATGACGTTGACCGCGCCGTCGCCCGCGCGCAGGTTGGTCACCGTGATAACAATCGGCGAGTTCGCATCGAAACGCCGGGTCAGCGCCACCTGCAGCGCCACCTGGATCTCCGCCAAAGCCGCAACTGGATCGATCGCATCGTGTGGGCGCGAGCCATGCCCGCCCTTGCCATAGACGGTGATGCCCAAGTTAGAAGAAGAAGCCATCATCGGGCCCGCGATGTGGTGGAAAGTGCCCCGATCCTGCGGTCCGACGTGCAGACCGTAGGCGGCAATGGGGCGGCGGCCAGCAGCATCGAGCACGCCCTCATCAATCATCGGCTGCGCACCACCCGGGCCCTCCTCGCCCGGCTGGAACATGAAGGTGACATCGCCCAACAGCTCCTCGCGGTGGCGGCACAGCATTTTTACTGCGCCGATGAGTGCGGCGGTGTGCAGGTCATGGCCGCAGGCGTGCATGTTGCTATTCGTCGAGGCGAAGGGGCTGCCTGTCTGCTCGCGCACCGGGAGGGCGTCCATATCGGCGCGCAGCAGCACCGACACCGGGCGCTCACCGCGCTTGCCGCCGCGCAGCACCGCGACGACCGAGCTGAGATCGCGTCCCAGTTGAATCTCCAGCGGCAAGCCTTTAAGAGCTTCGAGCACCTTCTCCTGCGTGCGCGGCAGGTGCAGCCCGACCTCCGGGTTCTGGTGCATATCGCGACGGAACGCCTGCAACTCCGGAAGCAGCTCCCGGCCTTCCTCCACGAACACCTGGCTGGCCAACCGCTCTCCGAGCTTGGCGGAAACCATCGGAAGCGGTGGCAGTTGCTGACGGTGGCGCGGGGCCATCTTCATGGTGTCATCCTTTCCGAGCATGTGCGCCGAGCATACCGGAAACTGTATTAAAGTAACGGTCTATGAAGCTTCTCTCTGCGCTTTTGAGCAGCGCACTTCTCATGTCTTCTGCCCCTGCTTACCAGGAATCCAGCCGCGATGAGCAATCCTCTCGCTGGGGCGTGGACGCAACGTTCAGCATCATCAACGCTATGGGTTCCTCCTCGCACCTTCTCACGGATCTGTTCACATCGAAACAGGAGGGCTATCCGTACCCGGTGGATGCGTCGATAAGCACAGCGTCCGTTGTCTCCCGCACGCCGACTGATGAGCCCGGCCGTGAGAAGTGGATGGTCGCCTCGCCCTCCATGGGGCGGGAGATCCCCGTCGACGTCGTCGTCGGCAATGGCGGCCCAGTGGTGTATTTCTTGGAAGGTGTCGACTCCCCGGAAACCTCCAACTGGATCACCAAGGGGCATCTGAAGCGCGTCTTCGGGGACTCCGACGCCAGCATCGTCATCCCCTCCCAGGGCGCCGGTTCCATGTGGACGGACTGGAATCAGGACGACCCCAAGCTGGGCCGCCACAAATGGAACACCTTCGTCACGCAGGAGCTCGCGCCGGTGGTTGAGGCGGAGCTGAACCACAACGGCAAGCGCGGGATCATCGGTTTGTCGATGGGCGCGTCCGGTGCGGTCATGATGGCCAACAACCACCCGGGATTCTTCGACGCGGTGGCGGGTATTTCCGGTTGCTATTCCACGACGAGCACGGTGGGCCAGGGAACGGTCGACCTAACGGTGGGCAGCCTCGGTGGCAACCCGCGGAACATGTGGGGCCCGCACGGCTCGCCGGACTGGGTGCGCAATGACGTCGCGGCGAACCCGGCGGGGTTGCGTGGTACTGCGCTGTATCTCTCCGCTGCGTCGGGGGCGTGGTCGGATGAGGAAATGGCGGCCTACGCCAATAAGTCCCTCGACGATCGCATTGGCGGAACCTTGTTGGAGGCCGGCTCAAAGCGTTGCACGGAGGAGTTTTCCGCCGCGCTTGACGACGCGTCCCTCCCCCACACCACCGACTACCTCGACACCGGGGTGCACGACTGGGTGATGTTTGGCAAGCAATTGCAGCCGGCATGGGATGCGATTAAACCCGCGCTCTACTAACGGCGTCTCCCCACACCAGCTGAGCTGGGGGTTTCTTCTTCCGGTTGCGGGGTACATAGACCTGTTTTAGTCTCTGTGCCCATGGGGGATATCGAAACCTACATCCACCTACGCAACTCGGGGATCGCGCTGGTGGAACATATACCTGGCACACCCGATGAGCTCCGCGCGCTCGGCGCAGATGCCTCCGATGCCGCCGAGCTTTCACACCTACATCAGGTGTATTTCGGGCCGACCCGCTTTAGCGGCAAACAACGCAAAGCCCGTACCGCAGCGCTCAAACAACGCCACAGCCTGGGCACCCTCACACTCATCGAAACCTACGTTTCAAAGGTTAAGAAAACCCTCGACGCCTGGAACCTCCGAGCAAAACTCGCCGCCACCCCCGCACACCGCATCCAGGCCGTTGCCACCGCACGACTGAAAGAACTGCGTTCCAAACGCCACGCCAAACCCGGTGTACGCATCACCTACCGCACGCAAGGCCCCAACACACTCTCCATAACCGATGACGCCACCACGATTGCCAACATGCGCGGTGTACTCGAATCCACCAACAACACCGACCTCCTAAAGGCCGCCAACGACATCTTCTTCACACAATCAGGTGGTTCTAAACCAGCGGTGCGCACCCAAGTCATCGTCACCCTCAACGAGCTAGACCAGATCATCAACGGCGAGGGTGATGAGATAGAACTCAACCTCACCAACGGTGGCCGCATGACAGGCACAGAATTCTTAACCCACAAGTTCGCCGAAATAGGCTACGCCACCCTCGTCCACCCCCTCGACGGGCCCATCAACACCTGGCGCCTATCACGTGGAGCAAACCTCAACCAACGCCTTAGCCTGCATGCCGAATCCCACACCTGCTCACGTCCTGGGTGTAATAAGCCAGCTGATTACTGCCAAGTCCATCACCTTATCCCCTGGCAGGCAGGTGGCTACACCAACATCAACAACCTGACCTTCTTGTGCGCCTACCACAACGGGATCAATGATGATGACCCACAAAGGCCTACCGGGCGTGGCTACATGTACCGACTTAATACAGGGGTGGACTTCATCCCACCCTGGGGTGCACCGATTACCGCAATGCCGGAATACCAAGAAGCACTAGCCAGACTCAACGCTGAGCGGGAAACAGCCCAGCCACCAGACCCACCACCCGACAGCAGCTAACACCCACAACCAGCAAACACAGCAACAGCAGAAAGGAAAACGGCCCACCACCAGCGACAACACCGCCACCCGTCAACCACAGAAACGTTGATGGGCACACCGGCGATCCTTCAGGACAGCACCACCTGCGGACCGTAACAAGGTGCGCGGGGAACTCGGGGATCCCGGACCACGGTTTACATGCCGCAAGACACAGCGGGAGCAACGGGCTCTTTAGCTCTTAAAGAACGAGCCCCGCCAACCGAGGCCAGACTGACGGGGAACTCGGCGATCCTAGGGACAGCGCACCCAACGATTGGAAGATGGTTGACGCGGATATCGGTAAACGCCTCCACTGGCCCCATGCTGTGGGTGCACCCACAGCCCTTTAAGGGACAAGACGCGCTGCCCCGCTTGTTATCGTGTTTGTAGCTGCAGGAAACATTCTTACCCAGGAAAGGGCTTTTCGTGACCAACCCAGTAAGTGCGTGGAAGATTGTCCCCGCTATTGCAGTCGTGGGCGGTTTCCTCCTGCTCATCCTGTACGTGGGTTTAAGCCGCTATTACAACACCCAAGAGCTCGCCATGCTGATCGAAGGTGCCAACGCCAACGGCCAGAACTACTCGGTGACAATCCACAACCAGCTCACCGGCAGCTACTCATTCAATGCTGAGTAACCCAGCCGGAGCACCAAGCTAGGTAAGAAAGCCAGTTGGGCTCTGCCTTCCACAGGTTTAGAGCATGCGGCTCAATCCAGCCACGACATAGGACCGTCGAAGCGTGAGCCGGCGCGGGGTGAACCTGCGCCAGTGCGTGGGCGTGGGGCCTGCGCCGGCAGTGTAATCAGTACCGGCTGCCGGCAGTGCCCTTAAGCACCCGCCGTGGCCGCGCTGATGGTTTTGCAGGCCCGATGCCAAGCTTGGCGACGGTCCCCCTATTCAGCGTCCGTGGACAGCGCCGCGACGAAGGCCTCCTGCGGCACTGAAACGGAGCCGATGGACTTCATGCGCTTCTTACCGGCCTTTTGCTTCTCCAGCAGCTTGCGCTTACGCGAAATATCGCCGCCGTAGCACTTGGCCAACACGTCCTTGCGCATGGCGCGGATATTCTCACGCGCGATGATCTTCGAACCGATGGCCGCCTGGACGGGCACCTCGAACTGCTGGCGCGGGATGAGCTCCTTGAGCTTCTTCGTCATCTTATTGCCGTACCACTGCGCGGAATCGCGGTGCACAATCGCGGAGAAAGCATCCACAGGATCACCGTTAAGCAGGATATCCACCTTCACCAGGTCCGCCAGCTGCTCGCCGGCCTCCTCATAGTTGAGGGAAGCGTAGCCCTTGGTGCGGGACTTCAGCATGTCGAAGAAGTCGAAGATGATTTCACCCAGCGGCATGGTGTAGCGCAGCTCCACGCGGTCCTCAGACAGGTAGTCCATGCCGCCCATCTGGCCGCGCTTGGACTGGCACAGCTCCATCGTCGAACCCACGAATTCCTCCGGCACGATGATGGTCATCTTCACAATCGGCTCGTAGACCTCACGAAGCTTGCCACCGGGCCAGTCCGACGGATTGTGCACCATGGACTCTTCGCCGTCCTCTGCCACCACGCGGTAGGTCACCGACGGTGCCGTGGAAATCAGGTCCAAGCCAAACTCGCGCTCCAAACGGTCGCGCGTGATTTCCATGTGCAGCAGACCCAAGAAGCCACAGCGGAAGCCGAAGCCTAGGGCGACGGAGGTCTCGGGCTCGAAGGTGAGGGAGGCGTCGTTAAGCTGCAGCTTCTCCAGCGCGTCACGCAGATCCGGGAAGTCCGCCTGGGAGATGGGGAACAAGCCGGAGTAGACCATGGGGTTCGGGTCGGCGTAGCCCTTGAGGGGCTCGCTCGCGCCATTCGACGCCCACGTAATCGTGTCACCCACCTTGGTCTCACGCACGTTCTTTACGCCGGTAATGAGGTAGCCCACCTCGCCCGGGCCCAGGCCTTTACACTTCTGCATGGTGGGGCTGACGATGCCCACCTCCAGCAGCTCGTGGTTGGTACCCGTGGCCATCATGGTGACCTTCTGGCGCGGGGTCAGCTTGCCATCCATCATGCGGATATAGGTCACCACGCCGCGGTAGGTGTCGTAGACAGAGTCGAAGACCATGGCACGGGCCGGGGCATCCTCGCCGAACTCGGACGTCGGCGCCGGGATGAGCTCAGCCACCTTATCCAGCAGCTCCGGCACGCCCTCGCCGGTCTTGCCGGACACGCGCAGCACCTCCTCCGGCTCGCAGCCGATGATGTGGGCAATCTCGAGGGCGTACTTCTCCGGGTCGGCCGCGGGCAGGTCAATCTTGTTCAGGACCGGGATGATCTCCAGGTCATTTTCCATGGCCAGGTAGAGGTTGGCCAGGGTTTGGGCTTCGATGCCTTGGGCGGCGTCGACAAGCAGGATGGCGCCTTCACAGGCTTCGAGCGCACGGGAGACCTCGTAGGTGAAGTCCACGTGGCCGGGAGTGTCGATCATCTGCATGACGATCTCCTGGCCTTCGAACTCACCGGAGCGAGGAATCCAGGGCAGGCGCACGTTCTGCGCCTTAATGGTGATGCCGCGCTCACGCTCGATATCCATGTTGTCGAGGTATTGGTCGCGCATGTCGCGCTCCTCCACCACCTGCGACAACTGCAGGATGCGATCAGCCAGCGTCGACTTGCCGTGGTCGATGTGGGCGATAATGCAAAAGTTTCGGATCTTGGACGGATCCGTAAACGTAGTGGCCGCGAAGTTTGTAGACATGTGTTTAGAATAGACGACATGTCTAGGTTGGCACGCATTCTCGGTATCGGAGGCCCTGAGCCTGTCGACGTCGGTCTCGAGCGCATCACCGAAGGCCTAGGGCTAAACCAGAATGATTCCGTGACGGAACCCCGCAAAGCCGCCGACATTCGCGTCGAGTGTGCCGCGGCCCATCCGCGCAGCGTCTTCTTCACCCCCGACATGGACGGGCAGGCGGACTCCGGGGAAGTCGTGTGGGTATGGGCGCCCTCGGATGGCAAGCAGTCCCCACCGCGCGAGCGCGCCGTGCTGATTGTCTCGCGCACGCGCACCACCGTCCTGGGCCTGCTTATCTCCTCCAACCCGGGCCACGCCAACAAAGAAGAGTGGCTCGATATCGGCACCGGCGAATGGGACGAATCCGGCCGGCAGTGCTGGGTGCGGATGGACCGCGTGCTGGAAATCTCCGAGGAACAATGCCGCCGACAGGGCACGCTTTTCCCGGAACGCCGCTTCGAACGCATTGCCAACCGGCTGCGCTCACGCTATCACTGGGCCTGATTTGGGGATTCGGCCCGCTCCCTGCTAAATTTTTTGGGATGCCGGGGCACGCTGGCGGTCAGGACCTTGGGTCCGCCTTCCTCGGTTGCATATTCCTACGACTCTAAGAGGTATAACGATGGCAAACATCAAGTCCAAGCAGAAGCGCATCCTGACCAACGAGAAGTCGCGTCAGCGCAATAAGTCCGTACGCTCCGCCGTGCGTACCGAGATCCGCAAGTTCCGTGAGGCCGTCGCCGCTGGCGACAAGGCTGCAGCCGAGAAGCAGCTGCGCGTTGCCTCCCGCGCACTGGACAAGTCCGTGTCTAAGGGCGTCTTCCACCGCAACACCGCGGCTAACAAGAAGTCCGGCATGGCCACCGCCTTCAACAAGATGGCCTAAATGAAACCGCTCCTGAAGTGGGTGGGGGGAAAGCGTCAACTGCTACCCGTTATCCACTCCGTGCTGCCCGAGAGCTTCGACACTTATGTCGAGCCTTTCTTGGGCGGCGGAGCGGTTCTTTTTTCTTTAGCGCCCGAACGCGCCCGGGTTAATGACCTGAACACCGAGCTCATCACCGTCTACGAGGTGGTCCGCGATAACGTGGACGAGCTCATCGCCCTGTTAAAGGGCTATCCGAATGATTCGGAATTCTTCTACGAGATGCGCGCCCGCGACCGCGAGCCGGGTTTTGCGCACTTGAGCCCCGTCGAACGGGCTGCCCGCACGATTTATCTGAATAAGACCTGCTACAACGGGCTTTATCGGGTGAATAACGCCGGCCAGTTCAATGCCCCATTTGGCCGCTATGCCAACCCGAAGATTTGCGATGAACCCAATCTGCGCGCGGTCTCGGAGTACCTATCCTCCCACAACGTGACGTTCTATAACGGCGACTATGCCGCGGTGGAGGCCAACGAGGGGGATTTCGTTTACTTCGATCCGCCCTATGATCCGGTCAACCCCACGAGCAATTTCACCGGCTACCAGTCGGGTGGTTTTGGCCGCGCAGATCAGATTCGGCTGAAGGAGACCTGCGACGAC
The DNA here is from genome assembly GCF_000022905.1 of Corynebacterium aurimucosum ATCC 700975. Taxonomy (NCBI): domain Bacteria; kingdom Bacillati; phylum Actinomycetota; class Actinomycetes; order Mycobacteriales; family Corynebacteriaceae; genus Corynebacterium; species Corynebacterium aurimucosum. The sequence continues at coordinate 2,050,030 of NC_012590.1, forward strand.
CTCAACGCCCGCGGGGTGAAGTTCCTGCTGTCGAATTCGGCGACGGACTTCATCAAGGAGCTGTACGCGGACTACCACATCGACATCGTGGGGGCCACGCGCGCGGTGAACTCCGTGGCCTCGAAGCGCGGCAAGGTCGATGAGGTGCTCGTGCGCAATTATGCTTAACGACGCCGCCTGGGACCTCGTCTACCCCCACATCGCCGCCGACATCGCGGACCAGGGCTTTGCGGTATTGCCCGCCGCGAAACTTAAGGAGCTATCGGGCCGCGAGCCGCGGTTGATGGCCAAGCACGACTTTTCGGCAGCGCGCCCCGAGGTCTTTCGACAGCACGGGTTGTCCATGCTGCCGATTCGCCGCGATGCCTATCTGATTGGCCGCTTTGACCTATACCAGCCCTTCCCGGAGCAGGCCGGGCCGCTGAAGTCGATGCCGGTTCCGCGGCACATCCAGTCCATCGACTTCGAGAACCTAACCTCGGAGGCCGCAGCACTCACCGCGGCGAGCTTAAGCGGCATGCTTGATGATTTCCTGGGCGGTGAGTTGGTACCGACGGTCAGCGGGCGCATGTCGACGCTCAGGCTGCCCATGCGGGTCGGCGGGCGCGATATCGAAGTAGACCGCGCCCAGATGGAGATTGATGCCGGCTTCGAGTCCGCCGAGCACCTCGTGCTCGTGGAGGCGAAGAACCACCTCTCCCCCGACTTCAACATTCGCCAGCTCTACTTCCCGTTCCGCCGCTTCTCGCTGGCCTTGGAGAAGGACGTCGTGCCGGTGTACTTGGTGTATTCCAACGGCATCTTCCACTTCTACCGCTACGCGTTTAGGCAGCCGGAGGACTTCCGCAGCATCGAGTTGGTCAGCGCGGCGCGCTATGTTTTGGGCGAGTCTGGCCTGACTGAGGCGACGGTGCGCGCGGTGCTGGCGCGCACGCAGGTCGAGGACACGCGCGTTCCTTTCCCCCAGGCGGACTCCTTTGCGCGAGTCATCAGCCTGCTGGAGAACCCAGTGGACAAAGCGGAGATGCCCGAGGAATTTGGTTTTACCCCACGCCAGGCGGATTATTACACCAACGCCGCCCGCTACTTGGGCCTGAGCAAGCTCAACGGCACCCGCGATGAACGCAACCTCACCCTCATCGAGGCACTGGCCTGCCGCCCGGTGTTCCGGGACATGGTGCGGCACGTCGTGGATACGGGCCGAGCGGTGGATAAAGAAGAGGCAATGGTCTTCATGCGGGCGGCCGACCTGGGCCTGGGTGAGACGACCCTGCGCCGCCGCTCCGCCACGGTGGCGGCGTGGTCGCAGTGGCTGGCGGAGCTCCTCGAACAGGCCTAGACCGCAGCTCGGCGGCGCCAGTGCCAAGATGCTAGGCGGAGCGGAACCAGCGCCTAAGGCGCTGCCCGAAGTGGGACGGGTTAGGTGGCTTGAATGCCGGCCCACACCAGGGCGCAGCCAGCCACCACGAAGAAAACGCCGGAGGCGATGTCAATCCACGGGCCGGCGGCCAGGAGGCGGCGGCGAATCGCGCGGGTAGAAATCACCGTCGAGAGGAAGACGAAAAGCAGGTAGCTCGACAGCGACAAGCTCAACACCAGCGCCACCGATACCCACACCGGCGGATGCGGCGGCAACAGCGGGGCGACCATAGCGGCGAGGAAGAGCACGATCTTCGGGTTAGACAAGTTGGTGGCCAAACCCGTGCGGAAGACCTTGCCCACCGAGCCCAAGCGAGCGGCCGCCTCTTCCTCATCGACGGGCGGCTGCTTGCGCAGCTCCAACCCAGAGCGAATGGAGAGCACGCCCATGAACACCAGGAAGCAACCACCGATCACCTGAATCAGCGAGAGGACGCCAGGGAAGGCGGTAAGCAGGGCGGCCGCGCCGAACACGGTCAGCGTGCACCAGAACAGCACGCCTACCTGGATGCCGGTTGCCGCCGCAATGGCGTGGCGGCGCGAGCGCGTGGCATAGCGCGTCACCAGAACGATGTCGGGGCCGGGGGCTGCCGCACCGACGAGATTCATGAGGAGGATGGCCGCAAACGCGGACCAGCTCATGACAGGCGCTCGAGGAGATCCTCGCGGCCGAACATGCGGGCCGAGTCGAGGGCATTAGGCTGGCCGGCGGTGGGGTTGGCGCCGGCGGCAAGAAGGGCGTCGATCACCGCGTCCTCCTTCTTAAAAATCGCCCCGGCCAGCGGAGACTGGCCGCGATCGTTGAGGAGGTTGACGTCGGCCCCCGCCGCGGCGAGCTGGCGCACCAGCTCCGCGTGACCGTGGTAGGAGGCGAGCATGATGAAGGACTGCCCGTCCTGGTTCACCATGTCCACGTTAACGCCCTGCTTGATGTACTCGAGCAGCGTGACATCGCCGTTGCGGGCAAAGTCGAAAAGCTTGGTAGCAAAGTTCTGGATATCATCCATGGAGGGTTAGTCTAGCGCGCCAGCTCCGCCACCCGTTTAACGGCCGCCTCGATGGCGAAGGACTCGTCGCCACCCTGTCCTTTGACCGCGGCATCCAGCTCCGTCATGAGGATGACGGCCTTGGTGATATTCTCCCCCGACCAACGCCGCGCCACCGGTTGGGTGAGCTTCACCGCATATGGCGCCATACCGGTCTGGGAGGCCAGCGAATACTGATCCCCGCGCGCAGAGTAGAGCCGCGCGATATTGCCCACCTTATTCGCCAGCGCCGAGGCGATGGCCACAGGGCTCGCCCCCAACTGCAGCGCCCGACGGCACGTGGAAACCGCCGCCTCCACGCGACCAGCCACAGCAGCATCCGCAATATCCCAGTTGGCCACCTCAGCCACGCCCACGTAATACGCGTGCACCGCCTCGCGGGTTACCTTGCCGCCTGTGTCGAAGACCAGCTGCGAGATGGCGGAGGCGAGTTCGCGGAGGTCGGAGCCGACGCCGTCGAGAAGCGCCTGCACCACATCCGGTGTAGGCCGCACCCCATGCGAGGCGAACTCGCGGGTCGCCCACTGCGCGAGTTCGTTCGGGTAGAGGGAGAAGACCTCATGTACCTCGGCCGTCTTGCGCAGCGCCGCGATGAGCTCCGGCGGCTTCTTCTTTTTCTTCAGCGTCTTCGCCGTCACCGAGTACAGCAAAATGAGCGTGATGCCGGGCATGGGGTTGGCGCAGGCATCGAGAAGTATCTTCGTGACCTCCTTGCCGGCCCTCTCCACGTCGCTGATAACGATGACGCGGTCTTCCCCGAACAACGAGGGGCTGGTCGCTTCCAGGATTTCGCCTTCGCTCACCTCGGAGGCCTTGAGCTTGGTTACCTCGCCGTGTTGGATGCTCAGGCGGGCGCGCTCGGCCAGGAATTCATCATCACCGAGGATGAGGTGCACGGGGGCTGAAGACATGCCTGTCATCTTAGCAACGCCGCAATGACCCACCCACAGAAAAGGAGCATCGCGACGGGCCCCGCCGCCACGGTGGTCACCGGCATGGCGGAGGCAACAAGGTGGATCCAGTCCGCCAGCGGTTCGATGAGGATAACCAGCGGCCTGCCCAGCCCCACCTGTGCGAGCGCGGCGGCGATGAGCCCCACGACGGTGATGACCGGCACGACGGGCGCCACCAGCACGTTAGCAATCACAGAGACCACCGAGACCCGCCCCGTCATCAACGCGATGAGCGGCATGGTCACGATATCCGCGGCGATGGCCACGGCGAAGGCGCGCGCAACGATGCCAGTCCCCAGCACCCGCAGCAACAGCGGGCTGAGCACCACGATGCCGGCGGTGGCCGCCACGGAGAGCGCGAAGCCGAAGCTGACGGCTAGGTCGCTATCCGCCGCGAGCAAAAAGAGCACGCCGAGAGACAACGCGTGCAGCGGCTCCATCCTCGAAGAATTCAGCACCGCCACCAGCCCCGCCAGCCCGGCGACGGTGGCGCGTTGGACGGAGGGCTCCCACCCCACCAGTGCTACGAATAACGCCAACGCGCTTGCCGACGCCCCCACCCGCACCCGCTGCCCCGACACCACCAACGCCGCCGCCGTGCACACGATAGCAACGTTGGAGCCGGACACGGCGCTCAAATGCGATAGCCCTGTATCGATGTAGAGCTGCTGATCCTCGGGGCTTTGCAGGCTAGTATCGCCCAGCACCATGCCGGGGATCAGTCCGTTATCGCACACAGCGCGGAAGTTGTCTGCCACCGCTGCCGTCCAGCTATGAGAATGCGCGGTGAGCTCGCCGCTAAAGACGGTTGTGCCCACCCCTACCTGATCCGAGGGACCGGGGTGGCCGTGCACCGTCACCAGCGAACCGCCGAAGGCCTCCGGTTTTTCTTTGAGGAAGACCGGCAGCTGCGCCGGGTAGCCGGGCACTCGCAAGCGCACCATCCACCCGGATGCCGTCTGAATCGGGTCGGCCGTGAGCTTTCCTGTCACCTCCGAGCCGAAGTGAAACGCCGCGGCGCGCACCGAGCGCACATACGTCAGGGTGGCGAAGATGACTCCGCTCGCCACGCATAAGATGCCCTGGCCGCGCCACTGACCGCGCGCGAAAGCGAAGAGCACGAGCCCGCACAACAGCCACGGATGCCCGAAAAGTACTGAGAGCGTGGCCAGCCATGCCACCACCGCGGCGGGCACGAGCCGCAGTTCCCTCACGGACGGACCTTATCCTTCAGCTGCGCAAACTTCGCCGGACCGATGCCGGAGACATCCATGAGCTGCTCCACGGTGGTGAAGCTGCCGACCTCCTCGCGGTGCGCAATAATCGCCGCGGCCGTGGCCGGCCCTATGCCGGGCAGCTCTGTCAGCTCCTCCTCGCTGGCAGCGTTGAGGGACACCAGGCCCTCCCCCGCGGCGTCAGGGGCGTTGGGTGGTCCGCCGACGGTGATCTGCTCGCCGTCGTTAAGCTTCTGCGCCAGGTTGAGGTTATCGGTGGGCACGCGCGGGCGCGCCACCTCGAGGGCGTCGTTGATGCGCGCGCCCGGCGCCAAGGTCACCAGCCCGGGCTGCTCTACCTCGCCTACGACCGAGACCACGATATCGGCCGCTACCTCGCTGCTCGGCGCGGCCACCTCATAGGGGTTCTCCGCGCTACGGCTCATCCCCAGCCAGGCCAGGAGCGCGACGCCGGCCACGCCCGCCGCGACAAGCGCCAGCCAGGGTGGCACGCGCACGCGCGGGAAATCGACGTTGAGCAGTTCTTCTTCGCCTGTCGGGCGGGTGAGGTCACGGAGGCGATCAGCAATGGCATTCATGCCCGCGACGCTACGTAAGCGCCTTCACCCCCGTCGAGGGCTTAAGCCGCAGCCTGTGGATAACTTGTTGAAGGCATCAACAACGTCAGCTAAAGACCGCGGAGACGCCGATGGCTCCGGGGCCGACGTGGACGGAGAGGACGTCGGTAAGCGGCACCAGCATGAAAGAGGAATCCGGCAGCGCCAAGCGCAGCAGGTCCTCCAGCCGGCGGGCCGAGACCTTATCCTCGTTGTACTGCACCGCAATGAACGCCGGATTGCCCTCCGCACGGGAGGCCACCAGGTCCACGAGCTTGGTAAAGGCCTTGGTTTGGGTGCGGGTCTTGCCCACCATCTCCAGCTTGCCGCCCTGAATGGCCATGATCGGCTTGGTGGCCAGCAGGGCGGTGGACAGCATCGCCGTGGCCGCAGACATGCGCCCGGAACGGCGAAGCTCCTCCGTTGAGTTGAGGTAGACCCAGGTGTGCCCGCGCTCAAGGGTGTTGATGGCTGCGGCATAGCATTCGTCGAGTGAGGCGCCTTCCTGGGCAAGCTTGGCCGCCGCCATGGCAGCCGCGCCCATCGCCATGCCGGCGGTACCGGAATCGATAACGCGCACGGTATCGGGGAAAACGCCAGAAGCAGTCACCGCCGCCGACCACGTCGACGACAGCTCCTTCGACAGGTGGATGGCCAGCACCCCGTCATCGCCGGAGCGTTCCATCTGACGGCCGTATAAAGCGGCCAATTCGAGGGCAGTCAGACCCGAGGTGGACAGCTCCGCGCCGTCCTTGCCGTGGCTTTCCATGACGTGCAGATCGACAACACAAATGTCGAGCTCCTCGACGATATCCGCCGGCAAGCCCGCGGCAGAATCGGTGACGACGCGAATCACTAGACGTCCGCCCCTGCACCACCAACGACAGCGCCACCCATGTTCCAGCCGTCGAAGTACCACTGGGCACGGCTAACGTTCTCCGGGGTGAATTCCAGCGGGGAGAGCGGACGAGCTGCGTCGAACTCGGGCCGCGCGGTCAGCTGCGACCAGTGGGTGTTCTTCAAACCGGAGAGGATTCCATACTGATGGTGCTCAAGACCCAAAAGGTGGCAGGTCAGCGCGGAAATAGCACCGCCGTGCGCGACGACAAGCACCGCACCCTCATCCCACTGCGAATGCTTCTGCATGAGCTCATCAATAACGGGGCGCGCGCGGTTAGCCACGTCGACGCGGCTCTCACCCTGCGGCGGCGCCCAGGTGGGGTCGTGGCGCCACAGCGCACGCGCCCCGGGAAATTGCTCATCCACTTCAGCCGAGGTCATCCCCTGCCACTCACCCAGGTGGGTTTCGCGCAGGCGCTTATCGACGGACACCTCAAGCCCCAAACCCCGAGCAATGATCTCCGCGGTCTCGCGCGCACGGATGAGATCCGAGGAGACGATCGCGGTGATGTCTTTGCCCTCCAGCAGGTCGGCGGCGGCGCGCGCCTGCGAGTAGCCTACGTCCGACAGCTCGGTGTCCAAGTGCCCCTGCATCCGGCCGGTGGCGTTATACGTCGTTTGGCCGTGGCGGATGAGGAGGAGGCGGCGGGTCATAATTCGTCGTCTTCCGGCTCTGGCTGGGCCAGGGGAATCTCATCGATCGAGTCCACGTCGCGCGGGTTGACTTCATTAGACCACTCGCCGGGGCGTTCCGGGGTGTCCAGACCGGGGATGTCGAGAAGCGGGCAGTCGTGGTACAGGCGGTCCAAGCCGTAGAACTCGCGCTGATCGTTGCGCTGAACGTGGACCACGATGGGGCCATAGTCCAGCAGGACCCAACGGTTCTCGCGATTGCCTTCGCGGCGCTTGGGTTCAAAGCCCTTCTTGGTCAGCTCGTCTTCGACTTCCTCCACGATGGACCCCACCTGGCGCTCGGTATCGGCGGAGGCCAAGACGAAGACCTCGGTAATCGCCAGCACGTCGGAAACTTCGATAGCGGCGATGTTGGTGGCCAACTTTTCATCCGCAGCCAAGGCGGCGGTTTCCGCCATCTGGCGTGCTTCATCAGTAATCGACATGACAATCCCTACACAAGTACGTTTTCTTAAGATCTCTAGTCTTACACGACAAGGCTCATTTTCCTAGTCGAATTCCCCCGAGAATGCGCGGAGGCTACAGGGGCTTTTCCGGGTGCGGGCTATAAAGGTGATTCTTGGCAATGTATTGCACTACCCCATCCGGTACGAGGTACCACACCGGCTGGCCCTGCTGGGCGCGAGCGCGGCAATCAGTGGAGGAAATGGCCATGGCGGGAATCTCAATCAGCTCGATATCATCCTGAGAATCCTCCGGCAGCATGTCTTTGCGCAGCTCATAGCCGGGCCGGGTCACACCAACGAAATGGGCCATTTCCAGCATCTCTTCCCAGTTGCGCCAGCTCATGATGGAGGCCACCGAGTCGGCACCAGTAATGAAGAAGAGTTCGGCGTCCGGGAAGATTCCGCGCAAATCACGCAACGTATCGATGGTGTAGGTGGGCCCCTCGCGGTCAATGTCCACACGCGAGACAGTAAAGCGCGGGTTCGACGCCGTGGCCACCATGGTCATCAGGTAGCGGTGCTCGGCGGCGGTGACCTGCTTATCGGCCTTCTGCCAGGGCTGACCTGTGGGGACGAAGACCACCGTGTCGAGGCGGAAGCGGTGAGCTACCTCGCTGGCGGCGACGAGGTGACCATTATGGATGGGGTCGAAGGTGCCACCCATGATGCCGATGCGTTGTGGACTAGTCATGGCTGGTGAGTATACCGGCCACCGAATCAATGACCTGCACGTCCTGTTCGGAAGGCTCCCCCAAGAAATAGGAGGCGTGGCGCTCAGCCTTGGTGGCTAGAGCACGGTTAGCGGCGTCGAGGGAAAAATCGCACACGAAATCACCGTCGAGGCAGTAATCGACAGAGCGGTTCCCAGGGAGCCCGGCGCGATTTTTAGCCCACGGGACCTGGTGAAGCGGGTTGCCGAAAGTGAGCATGGCCTGCAGGCGCCCGGTCTCGGCCAAATAGCTCTCCACGCTCGTTGCGACGAGCGCGCCCTGCGAGTAGCCGGCAGCTACCCACCGCGGGTGGCAACCGGTGGTGGTCTCATAGTTGTCCACCACCTTCGGTGCGTTGCGCGCGCCGGTACGCAGACTATCGATGGCCCCAAACGTCACCGAATATGCCATCTCCCCGAGGGAGTGCTGCTGTAGGATCCCGAGCGCCCGCTGCACCAGCTGAAGCGGGCCTAAGTCCTCGCCCTCCTGCGCCAAGGGTGGCAGGTTCATGGCCGCGGGATAAGCCTCCGGATCCAGCGCCAGGACGTACACGTCATCCATTGCACCTGGGTGGCGCTGCTCTACCTGATGAAACAGGGCGGCAAAGTTGCGCCCCTCAAAGCCCGTGGATTCTGGTGCGTGCGCGGAGTAGCGCTGCGGTCCCACGTATTCGCCTTGCTCTTCGTTTTGGTCCGAACCGCGTGCGACGAGCACCACGGTCTCGGGGCAGGTTTCAACGCCGCCCGCCGACGCCACCGGCGCGCTGAGAAGAGACGCCGCCGTGCCAAGGGCGGCAGCTACACAGGAAACACGAAAGGAAAGAGACTTCATTCTTTCTGTTTAGCGGAAACGAACGCTGTCTACCATGCGGCCGATGGAATCGTAGACCTGGTTATCCCACTGGTGGTTGGTGAAGAAGTACTGGCCATGGGAGCCGCCGGTAGGCTTGGCGGCGTAGAGGGTATGGGCGGAGAGATCGCACACGGCATCGAGGGGCAGGCAGTAGTCCACGCGGCTGACGTTGGCACGCAGCTGCGGGAAGTGGCCCATCGGGCCGCCCGCGCCCTGGGTCGCGCCGACAACGGCCGGATCGCCGGCGCGGGTCAGCGGGTTGCCAAAGGTCACGACGCCTGCGAGCTGACCGCGGTGGGCCAGTTCCGCCTCGTGGTTGGCCAGGATCATGGCGCCCTGGGAGTAGCCGGACAGGATGTATTGCGGGTGGCAACCGGTGGCGGCTTCATAGCTGTTGATCGCGCTGGTCACGCCGCGCTTGCCGGTCTGCACGGAGTACAAGAACTGGTTGATGGCGGAGACTGCGGTGTTGATGACTGGGTTGGCGTACTGCGTGGCCAGGCGCACGAGGTCAGCCGCGGTGTTCGGAACCGACTCGTTCGGAACAGAGTATTCCGGGTAGGTCGCCGGATAGTACTGCGGCTCCAGGCCCAGCACGTAGACGTCCTTCATCAGCGAGTTGCCGCCGTGAGTGGCCTGGTAGCGTGCCTCGGCGCCCTGCAGCATGGCGCGGATGGATTCGCCCTCCCATCCATTGGAGGCGCGGCCGCCCTGGTTCGAATACTGCGTGGGGTAGACCTGACCGTTTTGGCCGGAGCCGCGCGCGGCAACGACGACCACTGCGGGGCACTGTTCGTCAGCGTGCGCGGCGGCTGCAGAGATGGTTTGCGGGACAATAATGGCGGACACGGCCATGACGGCGGCGGCCACGGAGGAAGCAATGCGGGACAGCATGGGAGAAGGCACCATTCAGTTCTTTGTTATTACCGCGCTTTAGAATACCCAGTGCTCCCCCGGCGCGCAGCACGAACCCCGCGCAAAGCACACAATCTACTCGAAAAGTTTTCGAGTAGATTGTTTTGCGCAGGTCAACCTCGAAAAATTCTTTTCGAGTAGCTTTCGAGTAGCATTTCGAGCTCTGCCCAGCTCATCCAAAAGGCCCTTCAACAAACCACACTGCCCTCGGATCGCGCGGACCATTTCCCCTCCATTTCACAAGCCCCTTGCCACGCATGGCCTGTAATGCACGGCGTACAGAAGGGATTGACACACCAAGAGCTTCAGCCACTTCCCCGGTAGACATTGGGCGTGCGCTCGTTTCCAATGCTGCCAACGCTCCTTCAGAATGGCGGGGCAAATCCTTCAAGACTTGCTCGTTCAATCGTTGAATTGCCTTCAGCGTCAAAACAACGCTGCCACTCGTTTGCATATAAGAGGGATCCGCAAAACCGACGCGGCGCATCCCAGCGAACATACGGCGAATCCCTTCACCCAGTTCTTGGCCGATGCGCAACTCAGCAGTAACGCGTGCGATGAGGGGGTTGCGCGCGAAACGAGCTATCGATTCAGGCTTAGCAGGATCAACGAGGCCCGGAAAGCGTCCGGGGCTAGAGATCTCAATCCGACTGGGGTACACCTCAAAGCGAATGTGATCACCCGCCATACTGTACGAACGGTGCACAACGGCGTTAACCAATCCTTCTAGCCACACATCATGTGGAATGAGATTCTCATCCTCGAATAGTCCCGCACCCGACAGTCTACGAACCGTCGGCAACATCTCACCGATTACTTGTTGTGCTGCACGAATCTGCTCGGGCACGGGACCATCAAAGCGATAGTCTTCCACCAACTGTTGCTGCTGACCCGGCAAGCGCTCATCTTCTGCAAAGCGAAGTACTCGAATGTGAGCATTCGGGAAAAATTCTTGCGGATTCTTTCCAAACAGCAAGAGCGCGGCCGACCGCGGACGCCCCTGGCGGTCAATCAGATTTCGCGCTCGAAGTGAATCTGCACCGGATGCAGAACCAATAATGTCAGCGTAATCTTCGACCAAGGACATATCGAGATCATCCGGACTAGCATGCGCCGGCACCGTAGCATCGTATTGCTGCTCGCCCTTGGTATATCGAAGCTCAAGGATGTCGTCGGCCTTCAGGTGCCGAGACTCATCCCCCACCCGCAGGTAGCACTCGCCTGACTTTAAATAGTGGACGCGCTCACTGGGCAGCACGTGAAAGAGGAACACCTCGACGTCTTCGTTAATTTCGAGTATTTCGATCCGAACCCTAACGGTCGGATCCGTATGATCCAACGCGGTCTGCCGCAAATCGTTCCCTTGCCCTGCTGTGGGGCGGCCATCGAATTCACGATCCGTAATCCCCACCGCAACAACACCGCCCTCGGCATTCGCCATTCCGACGATTGTCTTGGCCAAATCCTTGGGCTTGATTCGGAACGATTTACGATCGAACCATTGATCTTCGGGCACACTCAAAAGCAACTGTGGCTCTTTGTGAAAGTTTCGCTGCGCACTCACAGAGCAACATCCTACTCGAAAACTTTTCGAGTAGATTGTTTTGCGCAGGTCAGCCTCGAAAAATTCTTTTCGAGTAGCTTTCGAGTAGCTTTTCTAGCTGTCCCTAGGGGCGGGTCTGGCCGGTGCCCTGCAGCACCCACTTGGTAGACGTCAGCTCCGGCAAAGCCATCGGGCCGCGCGCGTGCAGCTTCTGGGTGGAGATGCCAATCTCTGCGCCCATGCCGTAGACCTCACCATCCGTAAACGCGGTGGAGGCGTTGAGCATGACTGCTGCGGCATCCACCTCGTTGGCGAAGGTCAGCAGCACATCAGCGTCCTGGGCCGCAATGGCTTCGGTGTGGCCGGTGGTGTACTCGGCGATGTGCGCGATGGCGCCATCAACACCGTCGACGACCTTGGCACAGATATCCATGGAGAGGAATTCCTCGCGCCATTCTTCGTCGGTGGCCTCCACTGCGTCCTTAACTCCGAAGGCTTCGAGCTCCTTGACATCGCTGTGGATGGTGACCCCTGCCTCCTGGAGGGCGGTGATAATGCGGAGCTTGGAGGCGTCGTCAAGCGCGGCGTCGATCAGCACACCCTCCGTGGCATTGCACACCGAGGTGCGGCGGGTCTTGCCGTTGATCACCATATCGATGGCCTTGTCCAGGTCAGCGGAGGCATCGACGTAGAAGTGGCAATTGCCGGTACCGGTCTCGATGGCGGGGACGGTGGCGTTTTCCACCACAGCGTTGATGAGGCGCGCGCCGCCACGGGGGATGACCAGGTCCACCAAGCCGCGGGCGGTGATGAGATCCTGCACGGAATCGTGGGTCTCACAGGGCAGAAGCTGCACACCTTCGCGCGGCAGATCGAACTCCATAAGGGTGTCCTGGAGGAGCTCCACGAGCTTGGCGTTGGAATTCTTCGCGGACTTGGAACCGCGCAGCAGCGGCACGTTGCCGGACTTTAGGGCCAAGCCGAAGGCATCAACGGTGACGTTGGGGCGGGCCTCGTAGACCATGCCCATCACGCCGAGCGGCACACGGACCTGCTTCATCTGGATGCCGTTATCCATGGTGCGCCCCTGCAGGATCTCCCCTACCGGGTCCTGGAGGGAGGCTACCTGGCGCAGGCCGCCGGCAATGCCCTCGATGCGGGCAGCATCCAGCGACAGGCGGTCGATGAGGGACTCGGACATGCCATTAGCGCGGCCGGCCTCGATATCGAGCTGGTTAGCAGCGAGGATGTCCTCGGTGTGCGCGATAAGGTTTTCCGCGGCGCGGTTGAGGATTTCATTCTTGCGCGGGGTGGGCAGCTGCGCGAACTGTGGCGCCACCGCCTTGGCGGCGCGGGCTTTGGACAGAACTTCTTCACGTTCGGTGTTGCTCATGCCATACCAGCGTACGGAAGGTCTGCCCGCTTGTCAGGGATTTTGTGTAGCTATGGGAGCGGATCGGCTTTTAGTTAGGCCTCGAGCTCGCGGCGGCGCTCGGCGGCGGCACGCAGGCGCTCGGCGCGCTTTTTCTTTTCTCCTTCGGAAAGCTCATCGAAGAGCTCTTCATCTGATTCGCTGAACTTCAACACCCCGCGCGCAGCCCAGGAAGCGAAGAACGCGATGACGGGCGAGATCCAGAAATAACTCCAGTCGAAGACGAAGAGGCCCAGGAAGAGCGCGATCATCGCCACCGACCAAATGACAGAATCCGCCATCTGGACCTTGCGTCCGCGGGCGAGCATATCCTCCAACTCCGCCTCGTGGCGGCGTGCGGGGGTTGTGGCGCTGGGGGTGGAAAGCTCCGGCAGGTCCGCAAAGAGCTTTTCGACGTCCCCGCGTGTGCGCGCCGCGGCGGCCTCACCGGTACGCTGCTCGAATTCATCGGGGCCTAACGTGCCGTTGACGAAGTGCTGGCTCAGTTGTTCCAGGGCCGCTGAACGCTCAGCATCACCAACGCGGATATCGGGGTTCTCCATTAATAGCCTGCCTTCGGGTCAACCAGAGTAGGCAGCTCCTCCCCCGCCGCGAAAGCCTTGGCCACCTTGATGGTGTGCGCGCCAATCTTCTCACGCACGGAGCGCTGCGTATTAGCAATGTGCGGGGTAATAACCACGCGCTTATCCTGCCACAGCGGGTGATCCTCTGGCAGCGGTTCAGGGTCGGTGACGTCGAGTGCCCCACCCGCGATCTCCCCTGCCTCCAGTGCCGCAACGAGGTCCTCGGTCTTGATGAGCGGGCCGCGGCCCACGTTAACCACCACGGCATGCTCCGGCATCTGCTTAAAAGCCTCCGCGTCCACCATGTGGCGGGTCTCCGGGGTCAGCGGAGCGATAAGGACGAAGTAATCTGCCTTCGGCCACACCTTCTCCACCTGGGAAATCGGGTAGGTCTCCTCCGCACCCTCGACCGGGTTGCCGGAGCGGTTGACCGCGATGAGGCGCGGCCCGAAACCGGAGAGCATGCTGATCAGACGCTTGCCAATGCCACCCGCACCAATAATGGCCACCGTCTTATCGTCGTAGAGATAGGAAGTGTGCGCCTCCATCTCTGCATAGGAATCAAACGTGCCGTTGACGCGGCGGTGCGCGTGCAGCTGCGCCAAAAGCAGCGCGATGGTGGATTCCGCCACCGTGTTGTCATAGACGCCGGCGGCGTTCGACCACGGCACGGTGGTCGTCTTCATAGCATCCAAGACATGATCCACGCCCGCCGAAGGAATCTGCACAAAACCGATGTTCTCCGGCAGCGGGTCCGGGAAATCAGTGCCGTTGCCTGTGTAGATGAGGAAGGAGGCTTCATCAAGCGGGGCGCGCTCAAAGCCCGCGGCATCGAGCACCTCGATGGTTTCCTCCCAGGGGTGCGGTTCGATGGCGTACTTCATGAACATCCTCCTTTTAGTAGCCGGCGTCCGGGTCGACGCGCGTGGGCATTTCTTCGCCGCGCTCCCACGCGGCGGCGTTGGCATTGAAGATAGCACCCAAGTGGTACTGGGCCACGTGATCCGAGGCCGCCATGTGCGGGGTCAGCGTGGCGTTGGGGAGATCATAAAGCGGGTGGCCATCCGGAAGCGGCTCCGGATCCATGACCTCAAGGCCCGCTCCGGCAATCTCGCCCGTGCGCAGTGCGTCCACGAGATCATCAGTCACCACGGTGCTGCCGCGGCCGACGTTGATAAACACCGCCGAGCGCTTCATGGCGCGGAACACTGCGGCATCAAAGAGAGCTTCCGTGGCGGCCGTCGCTGGCAGGATACTCACCACGAAATCCGCCTCGCCCCATGCTTCGTCGATGCGCTCGATGGGCAGTGTTGCGTCCGCGCCGTCCACTGGGCGGCCCGAGCGGTTCACCGCAGTGATATGCGCGCCGAAGGGCGCGAGGTAGGCCATGAGCTGCTTTCCGATGCCTCCCGCGCCCACGATGAGCACGCGCGTTGGCCCCTGCTGCTCATAGAGCCAAGCCTGGGATTCATCGAGTTCACGCGCCACCGACCACGACTTCGCCAGGGCGAAAGCCTTGTGGTGGTGCGCCTGGGAGAGCATGAGCCCCAGCGCGGATTCCGCCACGGGCTTGGCAAAAGCGCCGGCGGAGTTGCACCACGGCAGGCCATCCCGCCGGATGAGCCCGGCCTCGATATGGCGGTTCACCCCAGTGAAGCAGTATTGCACCCACTGGATGTTCTCCGGAATCTCCGGGGTCTGCGCCGGATCGGAGGCGGTGTTCACAAAGACCTCCGCCTCCTCCAAGCTCCCGACACGCTGGTGCCCGGCAGCATCGATATCTGCCACGGTTGCTGCCCACACGTCGGGGCCCATGAAATAACGCATTAAATTCGGGAGGCGAAGTTGGACAGGTAATCAGCGTGAACAACGGGGCGGCGCATATCCTCCGGGAGCTCCTCGGTTTGCTTGCCCAGCAGGTTGTGCAGCGTGGTGGAGTCATAGCCCACCTCGCCGCGTCCGATGACCTGGCCCTTGGGGCCCATGATGTCCACGATCTCGCCGGCGTTGAACTCGCCCTTAATGTCGGTAATGCCCACGGCCAGCAGGGAGTTTCCGCCGCGGACCACGGCCTCCATGGCGCCCTCGTCGAGGCGCAAGGAGCCGCCGGTATCCGCGCAGTAGAGCGCCCAGAACTTCCATGCGGACAGGCGGCGCTCCTCGCGGGTGTGGAAGACGGTGCCGACGGAGGCGTCGTCAAGCGCCTGCCCGATGTTATCCGCCGAGGTCAACAGCACCGGGATGCCGCCGCGCGTGGCCAGGCGGGCAGCGGAGACCTTCGTGGCCATGCCGCCGGTGCCGACCTTGCCGCCATCGCCGGCCACGACCGCCTTGAGGTCCTTGCCGGTGCGCACCTCCTCCACGAACTTGGCGTCCGGCTCGGCCGGGTTCTTGTCGTAGAGGCCGTCCACGTCGGAGAAGAGGAAGAGGGCATCCGCGCCGACCAGGTTGGCCACGAGCGCGGAAAGGCGGTCGTTATCGCCGAAGTGCATCTCGGAGGTGGCCACAGTGTCGTTCTCGTTGACGATGGGCACCGTGCGCATCTGGCGCAGGCGGTCAATGGTGCGCTGGGCGTTGCGGGCGCGATCGCGCTTGCCGACGTCCGACGCAGTCAGCAGCACCTGCCCAATGGTGCGGTTGTAGCGGGCAAAGGACACGCCCCACTCGTAGGCGAGGTGGACCTGACCCACCGCGGCAGCTGCCTGCTTGGTGGCCAAATCGGTGGGGCGCGTGGTCAGGCCCAGCGGGCCCATGCCCGCGGCCACCGCACCGGAGGAGACAATGATGATGTCCGAGACATTCATGCGGGCGCACACGGCATCGACGATCTTGTCGATCTTCTCAGTCGAGGTCACGAAGTCATCGCGCGTCAGCGAGGAGGAGCCGATCTTGATGACGATGCGCTTGGCTTTGGAGATCTCCTCACGCAGGGGTGAGGAGAAGCCGCTGGATTTTTCCGATAGCGTGGTCGTCTCCGGATAGTCCATATCCGGGGTTGGCCCCTCGAAGGGTTCGAGGGGAAGAGGATAGTCGATCTGGTTGTCGTGTTCGGATGACATACCGGCTCAGTATACCGGGCTAGCCCTGCCAGCGATCGCGGTTTGCGGACTCGCGCGTGACCTCTCCATCTGTGCCAAAGTCGAACTCGTCCACGAGGCCGCGGCGTGCCTGGGAGGCGCGCTTGCGCTCGGCCGCGGAGACTCGCTCGGTGCTCATGAGGCGACCATCCTGGCCGCGGCCAGCATCGGTAGCGCGGCCACCAGCCATAGGTTCGTACTCGAAGGTGATATCCCCGATGGTCACCGGGCAGCCTTCCTGCGCGCCTTGGCGGTGCAGTTCCTCTTCGACGCCGGCCTTGGCCAAACGGTCCGCGAGGTAGCCCACGGCCTCGTCGTTTTCGAAGTCGGTCTGGCGGATCCAGCGGTCGATCTTGTCGCCCTCGACAATGAAGCCGCCTTCCACCTCGGGGTCTGGGGTGACGGTGAAGTCGGCGAACCTGCCCTTCTTCTTGCCCACGGACTTGGGCTGAATGATGGTGTGGTTCTTGTCCGCGGCGACCTTAGGCTGGGCCTTGCGGTGCTCGTTGACCATCTCCATGAGCTTGTATTTGAGTGGGTCAAGGCCCTTGCGCGCGACGGCGGAAATGGTGAAGACCGGCCAGCCATACTTCTCCTCGAGGTCACCCTTGACGAACTCCGCCAACTCTTCGGCCTCAGGAACGTCTGCCTTGTTGAGAATGATGACGCGCGGGCGCTCTCGTAGATCACCCAGTCCGGTGTCCTGCTCCAGCAGCTCTTGGTACTTGGCCAGCTCGGTCTCCAGCGCCTCGATATCGGAAAGCGGATCGCGGCCCGGCTCAATGGAGGCGGTGTCCACCACGTGAGCGAGCACCGCGGTGCGCTCGATGTGACGCAAGAAGTCGAGACCCAAGCCCTTGCCCTCGGCGGCCCCTGGGATCAGGCCCGGAACATCCGCCATGGTGAAAGACTCATGGCCCATGTCCAC
The DNA here is from genome assembly GCF_000022905.1 of Corynebacterium aurimucosum ATCC 700975. NCBI lineage: Bacteria > Bacillati > Actinomycetota > Actinomycetes > Mycobacteriales > Corynebacteriaceae > Corynebacterium > Corynebacterium aurimucosum. The sequence goes on from NC_012590.1 coordinate 2,067,338, forward strand.
CACGCCCAGGTTGGGCTGGAGGGTGGTGAAAGGATAATCACCGATCTTCGGCTTGGCCGCCGAGAGCACCGAAATGAGCGAGGACTTACCCGCAGAGGGGAATCCGACGAGGCCGACGTCCGCCATAGACTTCAGCTCCAAGATGAGATCGCGCGCCTCACCCGGTTCTCCCTGCAGCGCAAAGCCCGGGGCCTTGCGGGCTGCGGAGGCCAGTGCTGCGTTGCCAAGTCCGCCGAATCCACCCTCCGCGGCCACGAAGCGGGTTCCCGGGACCGTGAGGTCCGCGAGCATCTCCCCATCCTCGGTGTAGACCACGGTGCCTGCCGGTACCTCCAGGATGAGGTCCTTACCGCGCGCACCGTTGCGCCAGTCGCCAGCACCGTTGCCGCCGCGCTCGGACTTGATGTGCGGGCGGTAGTGGAAGTCCATCAGTGTATGGATTTGGGTTGAGACCTCCAGCAGGATGTCTCCGCCGTGGCCGCCGTTGCCGCCATCGGGCCCGCCGAGCGGTTTGAACTTTTCGCGGTGAACGGAGGCGCAGCCGTGTCCGCCGTCGCCTGCCTGCAGGTGCAAAACCACTCGGTCAATGAATCGTGCCATGCCCGCTAGTCTAACGGTTCCTGGCATACCGTCCTAGTTGAGCGCTGCCGGGGATCTGAAGCCAACGCCCCTTTAGTTTTCTCCACGCTCTCCCGCCAAGCCGACCGCGTGAAAACGACAAAATCCCGAGCAAAAAGCTCGGGATTAAGCCATGAAGCTCTTAGGCAGTAGCTTCTGCAGCAGCCTCTTCAGCCGGAACGATGTTGACCAGACGACGGCCACGCTTGACGCCGAACTCAACAGAGCCTGCAGCGAGAGCGAACAGGGTATCGTCGCCGCCGCGACCAACGTTCTCACCCGGGTGGAACTTGGTGCCGCGCTGACGCACGATGATCTCGCCGGCCTTAACCTGCTGACCACCGAAGCGCTTGACGCCGAGACGCTTGGACTCGGAATCGCGACCGTTGCTGGAGCTGGAAGCACCCTTCTTGTGTGCCATGTGGTTTCCCCTCCTTCAGGGATGAATTAGTGCCGGTTAAGGCTTACTTGATACCGGTAATCTTCAGCGTGGTCACCGGCTGACGGTGACCGAGGCGACGCTTGTAACCAGTCTTGTTCTTGTACTTGAGGATGTCGATCTTCGGGCCCTTGCCCTGCTCGACAATTTCAGCGGAGACGGAGACCTTCTCCAGGTCTGCGGCCTTCGACTTGACGGTTGCGCCATCGACGAGCAGAACCGGGGTGAGAGCAACGGAGGAACCCGGCTCACCCTCGATCTTCTCGACCTTGACGAGGTCACCTTCAGCAACCTTGTACTGCTTTCCGCCGGTCTTGACGATCGCGTACATAGAGGGCTACCCCTTATCTAAACTCGGCTCGCTAGCAGCTGGGTGGTGCCGCTAACGAATGGACATTGGACAATTGCGTTCAGATCATAAGCCGCGAGAGACGCGCGAAAACCGCGTTCGTCCCATCCAGCGCATTCATGGTCTAAACAGCGACTGTCAAAGACTACCCCGTGAGGGGGCGAAAAGGCAAAACGCCTTTTCTAGCGCGACCTGCGCCGTGTTACACGACGCCTCCCGCGCCCGCCCTTTCGTGCCTTCGACGCTGTGGTCTGTGCGGAAGACTCTCGCCGCTGCGCCTCGCTCCCCTGTTCGCGATCATTCGACGCCGGGGTGGACTGGCTCTGTGCCATCTTGCGCACCACTCGGCGGCGGCCGCGGCTGCGGGTCGCGCGCACGCTCGTGTTCTCGCCCGGCTCCGCACCCTTGCGCTCAGCCTTGGCCTCCTTCTTAGAGGTGGCTAGTTGAGCGTCCTTTGCTGAGGTCTCGTCCTGCGCGAAGTCTTCACGCTTCGGGCGAATATCCGAACGGGAGTTTCCGCGCGTGCGGCGCTTGCGGCGCGGTGACTTCTCAAAAGCCTCGACGGCCTCTTCATAGGTCTGCTCCGAGCGCTGCGGGGATGCCTTTTCCGCATCGGCGTGCTCATCGCGCTTGCCGTGCTTCGCGCGCGAGCCCTCACTCGTCTCTTCGCGCTGTGGCTCCCGGAAGGTACGCGTTGCCCGGCGCGGCTTGCGCGAGCGCTTCGCCTTCGACTTCGGCTTCGGCTTCGAGCGTTTCGCGTCCAGGCTTTCCGCTACGGCATAGCCAATGGAAGCGCTATCCGGGGTCTCCGGCTCGTCCTCGTCGACGACGACCACGTTGGCCACGAGCTCCTCCAAGGAGGAGTCGTCGTCGCGCGAAGTTTCCTTTTCTGTGGCAGTTTCGTGCTCGGCGGCGGCGTCCTCATCGTCGCGGTGCATACGGACGGCGGCCGGGTGCTTCTTCGGATCGCGCTGCGGTGCACGGCGTTCCTTACGGCCGCGGCGCTGCGGCTTCGAGTTCTCCTCCTCGGGGTCCTCATCAACCGGGTACTCGTGAATGATGATGCCCCGGCCATGGCAGGCCTCGCACTCGGTGGAGAAAGTCTCGATGAGGCCGGTGCCCACGCGCTTGCGCGTCATCTGCACCAAGCCCAGTGAGGTGACCTCAGAAACCTGGTGACGAGTCCGGTCGCGTCCCAGCGCTTCCTTGAGGCGGCGCAGCACAAGGTCCTGGTTTTCCGGCAGCACCATGTCGATGAAGTCCACGACGATCATGCCGCCGATATCGCGCAGGCGCATCTGGCGCACGATCTCCTCGGCTGCTTCGAGGTTATTGCGGGTCACCGTCTCCTCGAGGTTGCCGCCGGAGCCGGTGAACTTGCCCGTGTTGACGTCAATGACCGTCATGGCCTCCGTCCGGTCAATAACGAGCGTTCCCCCCGACGGCAGCCAGACCTTGCGGCCGAGAGCCTTCTGCAGCTGCTCATCGATGCGGTAGGCGCTAAAGGCATCCTCACCATCGTGCTCGCGCGCGTCATAGCGCACCACGCGGTCGGCCAAGTCATGCGCCATGGAATCCACGTAGGCGCTGACCGTGTTGTAGGAACGCTTACCATCCACCACCAAGGTGCTGAAGTCCTCATTAAAGAGGTCGCGCACCACTTTGATGAGCAGATCCGGCTCTTCATATAGGGTAACCGGCTTGGCACCCTTCGTTGCCTTTTCATGCGCGGCGCGGGCGCTGATGTCCTCCCACAGGGAGTGCAGGCGGTTGACGTCGGAGGCAATGTCCTCCTCCGACACGTTTTCCGCGGCCGTGCGGATGATGGCGCCGCCATCCCCTGGGATGACGCGCTCCAGAATGCCCTTGAGGCGCTTGCGCTCCGGTGCCGGCAGCTTGCGGGAGATTCCCGCGCTGCGCCCGCCGGGAACGTACACCAGGAAGCGACCGGCCAGGGAGATCTGGGTGGTCAAACGTGCGCCCTTATGACCGATGGGGTCCTTGGCCACCTGGACGAGAACCTGATCACCAGACTTCAAGGCGTTTTCTACCTTGCGGCTGCGCCCACCAATCCCCAAGGCCCGCCAGTCGATGTCGCCCGCGTACAACACACCGTTTCGGCCCTGTCCGATATCCACGAAGGCCGCCTCCATCGAAGGCAAGACATTCTGCACACGGCCCAAGTAGATATTGCCTATCTGGGACGGGTGCGTTTCGGTCGTGACGAAGTGTTCGACCAAAAGGTCATCCTCCAACACGCCGACCTGCGTGATGATGCCCGCGCCGTCGGTGCGTTGTTTATCGCGCACCACCATGGTGCGCTCGACGGATTCGCGGCGAGCCAGGAACTCCGCTTGGGAGACAATGTGCTGGCGCTCCCGGCCTTTCTCCCGCAGCTCCGCGCGGCGACGGCGCTGTGCCTCGATGCGGGTCGAGCCCTTAATCGCCTTCGGTTCTTCGATGTGCTCGACTTCCTCACGGGCGGACCCACGGCCTTCTGCTCCGCGGCCACGGGAGGTGCCGCGGCTGCCGCGCCGACGACCGCACGGCTGGCTTACCGGCGCTGTATCCTCCTCGGATTCCTCCTCGCGCTCTTCTGGCTTCTGACGCTTGGACAGCGGCGTGATCTTCGGCGCCATGAAGACTGGCGCAAAGTCGTACACGTCTGGGTCTTCCTCCGCCATCGGGGTGATCAGCGGGGTAAGGTCGTCGTCCTCCTCGTCGCTATCACCGGCCTCGGCGAGCGCCTCGTGCAGCATTTCGGCATCGACTTTGTCGACGATCTGCGAAATCTCGTTATCAACGTTCTTACGCACGCGCTCGCGCAGCTTCTCTTCCTCCTCGCTCAGCTGCTCCGGTTGCGCGGCCTGCTCAGCATCCTGTGCCGGCGCGGCTTCCTGGAACTCCCCCGCGCCGTCCGGTTGCGCAGCAGACTCTTCCGGTGTGGGTTCCTCTGTCTGCTCCTTCGACTCAGCCTTCTTGCCTGCCTTGCTCACGCGTTTGACCGCGCGCTTCGCGCGCTTCTTCTTGACGGTCTTCGTGGGCTTGTCCTCTGCCGAACCCTCCGGCTGGTCGGCGTCCTCGGCCACGACCTGGTTGCCCTCGGCTGCGGCCGGCTCGGGGGTTTCGGTGGCGGGTACGAGGGCGTCGATAAGCTGGCCCACCTCTTCCGGGGTCAGCGAGGACTGCGCAGACTTCTTAATTCCCATCTGTGCGAACTGAGCCACCAGTTCCTTGGAGGCCACGCCCACCTGTTTAGCCAGGGCATAGAGGCGGGTTTTGGGGGCGAGCGCCTCGCGGTCAATCCCCGCTACAGCTGCGGCCAACGTCGATTCACTACGTGCTTCTTCTGTTTTCTTCTTGGATGCCATCAGTGGCTAATCTCCTGAGGTTGTGCTCACCCCGGGCGCAGGTTGCCGCCACACGGTAGTGAGTCTTTGAAAAATTCTCTTCGTCTTTATTAAATTGTCAGCGCCTTCCATTCTGGCACAGAGCCCAATCGAGGCTCACATGTTAGTATCGCCGCTATGTCCGACAGCGCGCCCACGAACACACCGGCAGAACGGAAATTACCTAAACAGGCGCCACGTACCGTGGCCCAAGCGCGCGCCCGCAACGAGATTGCGCTGCGGGATATCATCACAGTTGCTGTACCGGCGGGCATCGCCTCCGGCCTTCGCGCAGTTGACCTTCCCGACCCCTACGCGGTCCCGGTCTATGCGGTGCTTTGGATCGCCATGGCCTACGGCGCCATCCGCATCATTCGCAGCAAGCCAAAGTTCGTCCAAGCTGCTCAAGAAGAGTACCGGGCGGGCGATTACCCTCTTCTCGCCTACTTTCTACCGGTGCTTGCTATCTTCTCCCCTCTCATCACTGAGGGAATTAAGTCCACCGGGATTCTCGGCGATATCTCACCCAACCCCATCCTTATCGCCGCTGGACTTACTGCCTTCTCCATCCCCGCGTTCATCTTCGGCGGCCGCGCTTTCGGTACCACCTCCTACCGAGTGGGCAAGCGACGCATCAAGGCCATCACCGAACAAGGAAGCCTCGAAGGCGTCACTCAAGAGAGCATCACCGCGGTAGAAGCTCACCCGGAAGTCCTCAGCGGGCTGGTCGCCGCCGGTGCAGTCACTGGCAATACCACCACCATCCCTGCACTGGGGCAGCTGCTCGGCTACGAGGAGGGGCTCGAAGAAGAACTCCGTGAACTCGAAGCGGCCGGCGTGGTGAAGCTGCCTGGTTTCATCAAGTGGAGTGGTGAGCGGACCTTTAACATCACTCTGACCGAATCCGGCGTGCGCAGCATGGACGCTGCACGCACGCGCTAGTGCGGAAGAATGTCATCTCCTGGGAAGAGTTTCGGGCCAATCCACAGCATGAAATAGACCAGACCAACGAGGACTGGAATCTCAACAAGGGGACCAATCGTTCCGGCAAGGGCTTGAGCAGACATCGCTCCGAAGGTGCCGATAGATACTGCAATAGCAAGCTCAAAGTTATTTCCTGCTGCAGTAAACGCCACACTGGCAGACTGCGCGTAATTCATGCCAACGGCCTTTGCCACCCCCAGCGACAGCACAAACATGGCCACGAAGTAGATAACCAACGGCACGGCCACGCGCACTACCGTTGCGGGCTGCTCCACAATGTGCTCGCCCTGCAGGGAAAAGAGCAACACAATTGTGTACAGCAGACCAATCATGGCCAGGGGCGATACGGCTGGGAGGAAGCGGTTCTCAAACCATTCCCGTCCTTTTGCCTTTTCGCCCCACACGCGAGACAGCGCACCCAACAGGAACGGTATGCCCAAGAAGACAAGTACGGACTTAACAATGGCCCAGAAGGAAAAGTCAGCGCTCGTCGTGTCCAGGCCCAGCCATCCGGGGAGGACGCGAAGGTAGAACCAGCCCAGAACACCAAACATAGCGACCTGGAAGATGGAGTTCAGGGCGACAAGCACAGCCGTTGCCTCGCGGTCAGCGCACGAGAGGTCCGACCACTCAAGCACCATGGCAATACAGCGCGCGAGTCCCACAATGATGAGGCCGGTGCGCAGCTCCGGCTGGTCCGCCAAGAACAGCCACGCCAGGGTAAACATAAACGCCGGCCCCACCAGCCAGTTGAGGACGAGCGATACCGCCATGAGGCGGCCATCCGTGGCAATTTCCTTGGTCTTCTCGTAGCGAACCTTGGCCAAGGGTGGGTACATCATGACGAGGAGACCAATGGCGATCGGGATGGAAATCCCGCCCACTTCAACGGTGCCCAAGGCTTGGCCAATCCCGGGAATGAAGTGGCCAATGAGCAGTCCGGCAGCCATCGCCAGAATGATCCACACGGGTAAAAATCGGTCAAGAAAAGACAACGTCGGGCGCTGCGGCACGGCCATGTCTCTCCCTCCTTTAACGTTGAATAGAGCACGATACGAACATGCAATGTACAGCACGTATTGATGCGCGTCAATATAAAGTAAGACGCAAGGATAACCCCTATACTGATCGCATGGCTTCCTCTTCCACGCCCGAGACCAGCGCGCCCGGCACTGAGTGTTGCTCCTTAAGCACGGGGCCGCTCAGCGACGCCGAGGCGACGCATTTTTCGCAGCAATTCAAAGTGCTGGCAGACCCAGCCCGCCTGCGTCTTTTGTCCATCCTGTGCGATGAAGGCTGTGGGCCCATGAGCGTCACGGAACTCACCGAGCTCACTGCGCTGAGTCAGCCCACGGTCTCCCACCACCTAGCGCGCCTGCGGGAGGCCGGCTTGCTATCCAGACAGCAACGCGGCCGAACCGTCACCCATCAGGTGCACAAAGACGCCTTTATGGCATTGCGCACATTGCTCTCGTTCGACTAAGCCGCGCCCGGGCTACCTGCGCTCGAGCACACAGGACGGGTTCGGGTTAAGGGTCAGAAACGACAAAAGCCCGAGCGCTATGCTCGGGCCTTATTGCGCGCTAGGCGCGGTGAACTTCTTTAAAGGTTCGGGAACCAGATGGAGATCTCGCGCTCTGCGGACTCCGGGGAGTCGGAACCATGAACAACGTTCTCGCCAACGGTCAGGGCGAAGTCACCGCGGATGGTGCCCGGGGTGGCCTTCTCTACTGGGTGGGTGCCACCGGCCAGCTGACGCCATGCGGCAATAGCGGACTCGCCCTCGATGATGCCAGCAACCAGCGGTGCGGAGGTGATGAAGTCAACGAGCTCGCCGAAGAAAGGCTTGTCCTCGTGCTCGGCGTAGTGCTTCTTTGCGGTCTCTTCGTCGGCGACGCGCAGATCCATGGCGACGAGCTTCAGGCCCTTGCGCTCGATGCGGGAGATGATCTCGCCCACGTGGCCGTTCTTCACGCCGTCCGGCTTGATGAGAATGAGTGTACGTTCAGTCATAGGGCACATAGTACAGAACAGGTGCTCCCGCGTCCTGACAGTGGGGCTAATTTTAAGCGCTACGTGAGGTGTTGCACGATTTCTTCCGCGCGCTCATGGCTCGTGCCACGAAACCACATCTGTACTTGGCGCACGGCCGTGCCGTATTGGCCGCTCTCCAGCAGGCTTTTCAGCTCCTCGCGGTGCCATTCTTCCAAATCCGCAAACTCCACCGGGCGCTCGTCGCGCTGCTGCTTGAGCATGCCGACGACGAGGAAGACGAAGGCCGGGATCAGCAATGCGAGAGGAAGCGCGAAGCCACCAAAATACAGTTTGGCCACGAGTGCGGCGATGCACAGCAGTGCGGAAAGACCGTAGAGCAGAAAGAGCATGCCCGTTAGTCTAGCGTGTTGAACGTCGACTGCAGCCAGACGCGCGAGCTCATGAGCAGGCGCTTTGCCGCCGCAGTATGGGGAGCCCACAGCTCGAAGGCATGCACGCCACCGTCGACGACCTCGCACTGTGTAGGAACGCCAGCAGTTCTCAGGCGCTCGGCGTAATCCACAATCTCGCCGTAGAAAAGCTCGCTGCTGCCCGCATATAGCCACGCCGGTGGTAGGCCAGACAAATCCGCGCGGCGACCGGGAACGGCATAGGGTGCATCGGGGTTGCCATTGACGTAGAAGCGCCAAGCCTGCGCGTTGGAATCCGCGTCCCAGATGGGGTTGCGGTCGGTGGAGGCTGCGCGGTCATCGAGCATCGGGCAGAACAACCACTGCCCGGCTGGTTGAAGCCCGCCTTCATCGTGGAGGCGCTGGCACAGTGCCGCGGCGAGCCCTCCCCCGGCGCTCTGCCCGCCGATAACAATCCGATCCGGTCTGATTCCCAGCTCTTCCGCATGCGTGAGGAGCCAGTGGTAGGCCGAGTGGACGTCGTCAAGCGCGGCCGGATAAGGGTTCTCCGGGGCGAAGCGGTAGCGCGGCGCGATGATGCTAACGCCTACTTCCGCAGCGGTCTCCTTGAGGTGCTTGACGTCTTGGCGCGGATGCCCCATGAGCAGACCACCACCGTGGATCCACAGCACAGCACCGCGCGGGTTCTCCGGGCTATAGATGGTGGCGTGGATTTCGGTGTTCTCCACCTGCTGCGTGCGCACGCCCTGGATTAAGGGCGCGGGCCAGAGCGCTGGCATGATGCGCCCGGCGCGGCGGATGAGCGGATTAGTCGGATCGAATAGCGACATGAACGCCGCTCCCGCGCGCAGCTCCGGCCGGATATACACCGCGGCGGCCTACTTCTCAGTCAGGTGCTGCGTGGTGAGGTAGCCGCGCTCCATGCGGGCGACAATCACCGAACGCATATAGGCCGCGAGCGCCCAGAGCAGGGCGAAGATGATGAAGATAGTCGCCACGGACCAGTGGACCATAAAGCCGAGCACGATACCGATGACGTGGAGGACTATCTGCACCCCGACGATCCACGGCTTATTCATGAAGGGGAAAGACGCCAGGAGCAGCACCATAAAACCGATCACCACGCCATAGTTGAACGGGGTCCACAGGGTGCCGTCATAAAGCTTGTACAGCATAGGCAGCGCTAGGACAAAGGTAATGAGTTCCAGCGTGAGGGAGCTGGCCACCACCATGCCGCCGAATTGCTTAAGGGGATCCTTGGCCGGTGCCTCACCCAAGCCAAGCGGGCCGATCTCTTCCTCAGGGACAGGTTTGCGGGGGCTCATGCGGGTTCCTTTCCAAAGAGTGCGCGGGCGTCACCGGCGGTGACTACCGAGCCAGTAATCACGATGCCGGAACCGGACTGCACGTCGGCATCCTCCGCCAATTCAACGGCCTGAGTATAGGCACTGGGGAGGTCGGGCTCGACGTACACGCGCTCTTCGCCGAAGATATCGCGGGCCAGCTCCGCCAGCTCATAGGCATCGCGGGCGCGCGGGGAGGTGTTCTGCGTGATCACGACTTCCGTGAGGACCGACTCGAGGGCAGTGAGGATGCCGGCGGCATCCTTGTCCGTGAAGATGGAGACCACGCCGATGAGTCGCGCGAAATCGAAATCACGGTCGAGGGCTGCGGCCAAGGCCTTGGCGCCGTGCGGATTGTGGCAAGCGTCAAGGAAAGTCGTGGGACTAGTGCGCACGCGCTCCAAACGGCCGGGCGAAATGGCCTTGGCAAAGCCGGTTCGCACCGAGGCAATGTCGAGTGGGTGGCCTGCCGACGCCCCGAAGAAGGCCTCTACCGCAGCCAAAGCCACGGCCGCGTTCTTGGCTTGGTGCTCGCCGTGCAGTGGCAGGAAGATGTCTTCGTACATCCCGCCCAGGCCCTGGATGCTCAGCTGCTGGCCGCCCACTGCGATGCGGGATTCGAGCGCGGCGAACTCGGAGCCCGCGCGGGCCACGCCGGCACCGACGTCGACGGTGCGCTGCAGCAGCACGCGCATGGCTTCCGGGTCTTGCTCCGCCAAGATGGCGATGTTCTCCCCCGGCGTGAGCACGTCCTCGGAATCGTGCTCACGGGCCTTGATGATGCCGGCCTTTTCACCGGCAATCTCCGTGATGGTGTCACCGAGGTAATCCGTGTGGTCGAGGCCCACCGGCATGACCACGGCTACCTCTGCGTTGACCACATTCGTGGCATCCCACGTACCGCCGAGACCGACCTCGACCACGGCGACGTCGATGGGCGCATCGGCGAAGGCCGCATAAGAAATACCAACGAGCACCTCGAAGGTGGACATGGGAATGTCGGAGCGGGAATCCACCATCTCCACATAAGGCTTGATTTCGCGCCAGATGCGCACGAAGTCGCGCGGGTGGATGGGGTGGCCGTCGATGCCGATGCGCTCGGTCACCAGCTGTAGGTGGGGGCTGGTGACTAGGCCTACGCGGCGGTGGAAGGAACGCAGCAGCGAATCGATCATGCGAGCGGTCGAGGACTTGCCGTTAGTGCCCGCGACCTGGATGACGTGGAAGGAACGCTCCGGGTTGCCCAAGAGATCCATGAGCATCTCGATGCGCTCGAGGCTGGGCTCAATGATGGTCTCCGGGGCGCGGGCGTTGAGTTCAGCGGTAACTTGAGCCAGCTCCGCGAGCTCCTCTGGTGTGGCCTGCTCGGGCGCTGCCTCCTCGTAGTCTTCCTCGCCGCCGAGGTTGAGGGTCAGGCCGGAGTCGGTGATTTCGACCGGCCCGCCATCGGTGCCCTCCGCGAGGGCATCGACGACCTCAAACTCCTCGCGGCCTTTCTCCTCCGCCACTACTTGAGCCCCTCCAGACGTGCGGTGATGCGCTCGGCTTCTTCCTGAGCCACCTGCTGGCGAACGCGGATCTTCTCCACGACGGCCTCCGGCGCCTTGGACAGGAACGCCTCGTTGCCCAGCTTCTTGCCGGTCTGGTCCAGCTCCTTCTGGGCCTTGGCCAGATCCTTCTCCAGGCGCTTGCGCTCGGCTTCGACGTCGACGGCGCCGGAGGTATCCAGGGTGACCTCGACGGTGGCCTGGGACAGGCGTACCTCGATGGAGGCAGACGCGGTGAAGTCCTCACCCGGCTCGGTGGTGTTGGCCAGGTTGCGGATGAGCCCCTCCTGCTCCTGCAGGTCGGCCGCGGCGAAGTCGAGGCGGCCCGGGACCTTCTGGGAAGGCTTGACACCCTGGTCGGAGCGGAAGCGGCGCAGCTCGGTGATGAGCTTGTCGGCGTCCTGAATGCGGCGGGCGGCCACCTCGTCCTTCTCGGCGCCACCGTTGGTATCGTCCTGCGTCGGCCACGGGGCGGTGACAATGGTCTCCCCGCCGGTCAGGGCCTTCCACAGGACCTCGGTGACAAACGGCATGGTCGGGTGCAGCAGGCGCAGAACCAGGTCAAGAACCCGGCCCAGAACGATCTGGGTCGTGCGTCCGGTGGCCTGCTCCTCGGCGCTCGCCCCATCGAAGTCACGCGGGATCTGGGTCTTGGCAATCTCCAGGTACCAGTCACACAGCTCATCCCATACGAAGTGGTAGAGCAGCTCATTGGCCTTAGCAAACTGGTAGTCATCCAGGTAGACATCCACCTTGGCGCGGACCTCTTCGGAGCGGTCGAGGATCCAGCGGTCGGCGTCGGTCAGCGCGTCGCGTGCCGGCAGCTTAGCCACACCCGCGCCGTTCATGAGCGCGAACTTGGTGGCGTTGAAGAGCTTGGTGGCAAAGTTGCGGCCGGCAGCAGCGGCGTCGACAGCCAGCGGCAGGTCCACGCCCGGGTTCGCACCGCGAGCCAGGGTGAAGCGCAGCGCATCCGCGCCATAGTCGCGGACCCAATCCATCGGGTCAATGCCGTTGCCCAGGGACTTCGACATCTTGCGGCCCTGCTCATCGCGCACCAGGCCGTGGAGGTAGATATCCGTGAACGGAACCTGCGGGCGGCCGTTCTTGCCCTCACCGAGCAGCTCCGGGGTGTGGGCGCCGGCGAAGGTTCCGAACATCATCATGCGGGCGACCCAGAAGAAGAGGATGTCATAGGCGGTGACCAGCACGTTCGTGGGGAAGAACTTCTCCAGATCGGCGGTCTTTTCCGGCCAGCCCATCGTGGAGAAAGGCCACAGCGCGGAGGAGAACCAGGTGTCCAGAACGTCCGGGTCCTGGACGTAGCCTTCCGGTGCTTCCTCGTCGGGGCCGAGGCAGACAATATCTCGCTGGCCGTCCTCGCCCTCCGGGCCGTACCAGATTGGAATGCGGTGGCCCCACCACAGCTGGCGGGAGATGCACCAATCGTGCATGTCATCAACCCACTCGAAGTAGCGCGGCTCCAGGGACTTCGGGTGGATGGTGGTATCGCCCTCGCGGACGGCGTCGCCAGACATCTTCGCCATCTTCTCCACGGCCACGAACCACTGCAGGCTCAGGCGCGGCTCGATGGGCTCGCCGGAGCGCTCCGAGTGGCCCACGGAGTGGACGTAGGGGCGGATCTCCTTGACGATGCGGCCCTGCTCGCGCAGCGCCTCACGGATTTCCACGCGGGCTTCCTCGCGGGTCAGGCCGTCGAACTTCGTGCCGGTGTTCGCGATGTGTCCGGTGGTGTCCATGATGGTGGGCATGTCCAGGTCGTGGCGCAGGCCCATGGCGTAGTCATTCGGATCATGCGCCGGGGTGATCTTCACTGCACCGGTGCCGAATTCCATGTCCACGTAATCGTCGGCGATGATCTTCAGGCTCAAATCATCGCGGAAGGGGTGCGGTAGCTCCTGGCCCACCAGGTGGGCGTAGCGCTCGTCGTCGGGGTGGACGGCAATGGCGACGTCGCCCAGCATCGTCTCCACACGGGTGGTGGCCACGATGAGGTGCGGTTCATCGTCGTTCAGCGAGCCATAGCGGATGGACACGAGCTCGCCCTCGACGTCCTTGTAGACGACCTCGATGTCGGAAACGGCGGTCTCCAGCACCGGGGACCAGTTGACCAGTCGATTGGCCTGGTAGATCATGCCCTCGTCGTAGAGGGTCTTGAAGATAGTCTGCACGGCGCGAGAGAGGCCATCATCCAGGGTGAAGCGCTCGCGGGACCAATCCACCGAGTCACCGATGGCGCGCATCTGGTTCTGGATGGTGCCGCCGAACTCTTCCTTCCACTCCCAGACCTTGTTGATGAATTCCTCGCGCTCATAGTCCCAGCGCTTCTTACCTTCTTGCTCGCGCAGGCGGGCCTCCACCTTGGTCTGGGTAGCGATACCGGCGTGGTCAGCGCCCGGCAGCCACAGGGTGGCATAACCCTGCATGCGCTTGCGGCGAATGATGGAGTCGATCAGAGTGTGGTCCAGGGCGTGGCCCATGTGCAGCTGGCCGGTGACGTTCGGCGGCGGCAGCACGATGGAGTAGGGCTCCGCCTCCGAGGAAGCATCCGGGGTGAAGTAACCGGCGTTCACCCAGCCTTCGTAGAGGTCTTTCTCTACTGCCTGCGGCTCCCAGGACTTGGGAAGCTGGTCCGCGCGGTTGGTGCCAACGAGTTGCTCTTTATTCTGATCAGTCACCTGGCCAACTCTACCCTGTGCGTCAACTGGCACCTGACCCCTGGCTAGAGTAAGGGCATGTCTCACAACCCTGGCCACCGCGCCCGTCTCCGCACCCGCCATTTCGCCCGCGCCAAAGAAAACTCTCAGGCCTTCGCGTGCCTGACGAGCTATGACTGCATGACCGCCGGAATCTTCGATGAAGCCGGGGTCGATCTCCTGCTCGTCGGCGATTCCCTGGCCAATGTGGTCCTGGGCCGGGAAACCACACTCTCCCTCACCCTCGATGAGATGATCCCCCTTGCCCGCGCGGTGGTCTCATCCACCTCCCGTGCCTTCGTGGTGGTGGACTTACCATTTGGCTCCTATGAGGACGGCCCCTCCCAGGCGCTCGAAACCGCGGTGCGCGTCATGAAGGAAACCGGTGCGCAGGCCGTGAAGCTGGAGGGCGGTGCGGAGCGCGCACCGATTGTTGCCGCGCTTGTCGCCGCCGGCATCCCTGTCTGCGCCCACATCGGCTTCACGCCCCAGCAGGTCCACGCCTTGGGCGGCTTCGTGGTCCAGGGCCGCGGTGCCGGCGCGGAGAAGCTTCACGACGACGCCCGCGCCCTCGCCGCGGCCGGCGCCTTCGCCGTGGTGCTGGAGATGGTCCCCGCGGCCCTTGCTGAACAGGTGACCAAGGAGCTGCCCATCCCCACCATTGGTATTGGCGCGGGTGCGCAGACCGATGGGCAGATTCTGGTGTGGACCGATGCCTTCGGCCTAGGCGGGCCCAAGGCGCCGCGCTTCGTGCGCCGCTACGCAGATCTACGCGGCGCGCTGCTGGAGGGCGCGAAGGAGTACGTGTCCGATGTGAACGAACGCGCCTTCCCCAACGCCGAGGAGTCCTTCGAGGACTAAGGTTTTGGCCATGCAGATCCTCACAACTAAATCTGAACTCCGTGCCTTCCACGCAGCGGCATCCGGATCCGTGGGATTGGTTCCCACGATGGGCGCGCTTCACGACGGCCACGCTTCCCTCGTTCGCCGCGCCCGCGAAGAGAACGACACCGTGGTGTGCTCGGTCTTTGTCAACCCCCTGCAGTTCACCGACCTCGGCGATTGCGAGGACTACCGCGCCTACCCGCGCGATCTGGATGCAGATGCCGCACTCTTAGAATCACTAGGCGTCGATGCGGTCTTCGCCCCCAGCGTGGAGGAGATGTACCCGGGTGGCACCCCGCGGGTGTGGGTGCGCACGGGTGAGATGGGCTCGGTCTTGGAAGGCGCTTCGCGCCCCGGCCACTTCGACGGCGTGGCCACTGTGGTGAGCAAGCTATTCACTCTCGTGCGCCCCGACCGCGCCTACTTCGGGCAGAAGGATGCCCAGCAGGTGGCCATTATTCGGCGCTTAGTGGCGGACCTCGACCTGCCACTCGACATCATCAGCGCGCCCATCGTCCGCGCGGCGGACGGCGTGGCCGAGTCCAGCCGCAACTCTCGCCTGAGCCCTGTCGAGCGAGAGCAAGCCGTGGCGCTGTCCCAGGCGCTCTTTGCGCTGCGGGACGGTGCATCCCTCGACGAGGCGAGCGCGCAGCTCGCCTCCTCCCCCGGCGTGACGGTGGACTACCTCACCGTGGTGGATCCAGCCACGCTCGAGCCCGTTGATGCACAACACCGGCCCGCCCTGGCGCTGGTTGCGGCGCAGGTGGGGCCGGTGCGGCTCATCGATAACTTAGTGCTTGAGTCTTAGTCCTTGAGCAGGTGGGCTACGGCCTCGCGCTCCTCACGCAGCTCTTGAACCGAGGCCTCGATGCGCTCCTTCTGGAAATCGTTGAGCTCGAGGCCTTGCACGATTTCCCACTTGCCGTCGCGGGCGACGGTGGGGAAACCTGCGACGAGGCCCTCGTCCACGCCATAGGAGCCATCGGAGACGACGGCTGCGGTACGCCAGTCCTCGGTGCCATGGATCCAATCGTGCATGTGATCCACCGCGGCAGAGGCTGCGGAGGCAGCTGAAGACTTACCGCGCACGGCGATAATCTCGGCACCGCGCTTGGCCACCTTCGGGATCATCTCCTCCTTGTACCAGTCCTCATCTACCTCAGCGTTGGAGAAAGTCAGGTCCGGGAACTGGGAGGCGGAGTGGTTGCCCCATACGGCGACCTTGTTCAGCTCAGCGGTAGGCACGCCCGTCTTGAGGGAAACTTGGCTCAAGGTGCGGTTATGGTCCAGGCGCATGAGGGCGGTGAACTGGCTGGGGTCCAGGTCCGGTGCGCTGTTCGCCGCAATATAAGCATTGGTGTTGGCCGGGTTGCCCACGACCAGGACGCGGACATCGCGCGCAGCGACGTCGTTCAGTGCCTTGCCCTGGACCGTGAAAATGGCGCCGTTGGCCTCCAGCAGGTCTGCGCGCTCCATGCCTTTGCTGCGCGGTCGCGAGCCGACGAGGAAAGCAGCCTTGGTGTCCTTGAAGGCCACCTGCGGATCATCGGTAACGGTAATGCCACGTAGGAGGGGGAACGCGGAGTCATTAAGCTCCATGGCCACGCCTTCAGCGGCTCCCACGGCGTCTGGGATTTCCAGCAATGCGAGTTCCACCGGAGTGTCTTTGCCATAGACATCGCCCGCAGCGATGCGCCACAGCAGGGAGTAGGCGATGTTGCCGGCGGCGCCGGTCACGGTGATCTTGACGGGTTTCGATGCAGTCATGTGCGAGTCCTTTCGGCTGGGTATTCACCTTCCCACCCTAGTCCCGTTTTCCGCCCCCATGGGGTGTGATTTTACCCCCGAAAGATGCGAGTTCTTTGTACTTGAGCTCCATGGCCGTCTTTTTTCGGCATAGTGGACAACTGTACGCATTTCCATCGACTAGACGGGACTTTCCATGAGCGCTGAGACTTCATCGGTCGACTCCGGCTCTGTTGAGCACGTGATCGATGTTGCGATATCGGAGTTTTCTGAGCATGGTTATGCCGAAACCAAGCTCGAGAACGTATCGAAGCTGTCTGGGATGTCCAAACGCATGATCCACTACTACTTCGGGGATAAAAAGGGGCTCTACCAGCAAGCGTTAGCAGCGGCGGCGCGGCGCCTCAACCCGCCGGAGGGCAGCCTCAAGATCAATTCTGCTGTCCCGGTAGAGGGCGTGCGCACCATGGTGGATTGGCTGTTCCGCCAGCATGTGAACAACCCCGAAGCCATCCGGATGCTGACGATGGAATCCTCCCACAGTGTGCTCGAGACCTCGCAGGCGCTTGTCGACGTTTCCGAGATCTCCCTCCACCTAGACCGGCTACTCATGCTGGGCCAGGATTCCGGCGCGTTCCGCCCGGGAATTTCCGCCAACGATATTTTCACGCTGATTTCTGCGCTCACGATGTACCGGGTGACGAACCACGCGATGATGAGCAACCTGCTCGACATCAACATGTACACCCACAACAACACTGAGGGGTTGCACCGCATGGCGGTCGATGCTGTGCTGGCTTTCCTTACAGCGAACATCCCGGACATCGGCTTCGAGTCCTACCTCACCCAGAACGAAACCGAGCTCGATGCTGAGTCCGCGCCCTTGGATGTCTACTCCACCGAGGACGAGGGCGACGCGTCAGCGAGCCTCTACCAGTAGCTTCTCCCTCATATGGCGCCAGCAGCCACTAGTTCCTCGTCCTACCCACTCAGCATTCACGCAAAGCCCATTCCTCAACGGCGCGCGAGCAAAGGAACCAAAGTAAAGAAACCATCTGCGCGCCGGCCTGAGCACAAGCCCAGGTCACAATCTCACTCCACAGCTAAATGGTCCCATTCATCTGGTTCCTTTGCCCCAACGAGCAGATGGCATCTGACAGAAGGCGTTTTTAAACCTGAAAACGCCATGTAGACAGCACAAAAGGCATCTTCAGGAAGAAGATGCCTTGTGAAAGATGCCACATTTTTAGCAGGACGTGCGGGCCAGAGAGCTAGTTACAAGTTTAACTCCTGTTTAAGTTCCGCAGCGATGCGGTCCAATCGCTCTTCAGCGCCTACCCAATCGACATCGCCTTCCCGCACCACTTCGAGGTAGCACTTGAGCTTCGGCTCCGTACCCGAGGGGCGGATAATGACGCGGTCGTTGGCCTCGGTTTCCAGGACCAATCCGGGGGTCGGGTCCAAGCCTTGGTAGCCCTTCGACATATCGCTCGCGCGCAGGACGGGCGAACCGGCCAGCGATTCCGGCGGGGATTGCAAGATCTGCTCCAGGGTGGGAGCAATCTGCGTGATGTCGTCGAAGCGGAAGGTCAATGGCTTCGTCTTGTACGTGCCTAATTCAGCGGCGAGCTCGTCGAGTCTATCTTGCAGGTTCTTGCCTGCAGACTTCAATTCGGCTGCCAAGCACGCGACGGTCACTGCTGCCGAAATACCGTCCTTGTCCGCCACGGTTTCGGGGTCGCAGCAGTACCCGATTGCTTCCTCGTAGCCAAAGGTCAGGTTAGGTGTGCGCGCAATCCATTTAAACCCAGTGAGCGTCGTGCGCCACTGGGCGCCGCGTGCCTGTGCAATGCGCCCGAGGAAGCGACTCGACACCACTGAGTTGGCCAACACACCGCCGTCGCGAGCCAAGTAATTACCCAACAGAGCACCGGTTTCATCACCGGTGAGCTGACGCCACCCGTTGTCGGTAGGAATGGCAACGGCACAACGATCTGCATCAGGATCCAACGCCACAATAATGTCGCTTCGTGTTTCCTGAGCGGCTGCAAAGGCACAGTCGAGCGCACCCGGCTCCTCGGGGTTAGGAAAGGTAACGGTGGGGAAATCTGGATCTGGCTGGGCTTGCTCTGCCACCAGTTCAACTTCAGTGAACCCCACTGCTTCCAGGGCCTTGAGCGCTAATTCACCTCCCACACCGTGCATCGGTGTGAGAGCGATGCGAAGATCTCGCGGTCCCTCCCCCGCACGTTCTTTAATGCGCGTTAGGTAGCTTTCGCGGGTATCAACCTCTTCTACCTTTCCAGGGCCGTTGGCCGCATCACGGGCCACCTGATCAGCAGGAGGAGCGGCAGCAATCGCAGCAGCAATCGCAGAATCAAACGGCGGCACGATCTGCACACCTTGGCCATCACCTTCGACTACGCGGCCACCCAAGTACACCTTGTAACCATTATCTTGGGGCGGATTGTGCGAAGCCGTAACCATAACTCCTGCATCAGCACCTAGTTGCCGAACCGTAAACGCGGTAAGCGGAGTGGGATTCTGTGGCGGGAGAACTAATGCATGTCCACCCGCGGCGGCCACCACATCAGCAACATCGCGATGAAAAGCTGCGGAACCATGACGAGCGTCGCATCCGACGACAACTTTCGGCACGTCCACGTGCTTCTTCAGCACGTCCATCAACCCCGCTGTCGTTCGGATAACGACAGCGCGGTTCATCTGCGACTCACCCGGACCGATCGTGCCGCGCAGGCCAGCAGTCCCAAAAGACAGCGGGCCTGCAAACAACGGGCGTAGCGTTTGCTCATCGCGCGCATCGATGAGGGACTGTATCTCTGCCCGCGTTGCCGGATCTGGGTCGTGCTCAGCCCACCACCGGGCGGTCTCCAGCAAAGATGTCATTTTAAGCCTCGAACCCTTCGAGCACGGCCGCAGAGGATGACAGACCCAAGCGCGTTGCGCCAGCATCAATCATCGCCTGCGCGGCTTCAGCATCGCGAATTCCCCCTGAGGCTTTTACCCCAAGGCGGCCTTCGACAGTTTCTGCCATGAGTTTCACGGCATGGACCGAAGCGCCACCGGCGGGGTGGAACCCAGTCGAGGTCTTAACAAAATCGGCACCTGCACGCTCGGCGGCTTGGCATGTGGCGACGATTTCTTCATCATCAAGCGCAGCAGATTCAATGATGACTTTCACGATGACGGGAGCCGGTGCCGCATCGCGCACGGCTTTAATGTCAGCCTCCACCGCAGCGTAGTCATGGGATTTGACCTGGGAAAGATTTACCACCATGTCAATCTCCTCGGCCCCGTCCTTCACAGCCCGCCCAGTCTCAGCTGCTTTGACCTCGGTTTTCACAGCTCCGGAAGGAAAACCCACAACGGTAGCAACGTGCACACCGGAGGGGACATCGACAGGCAATTGGTTAGGCGATACACAAATGGAATAAGTGCCCAGTTCTCCTGCCTCCTTGGCCAGAGCAGCCACTTGGTCCGGAGTAGCTTCCGGTTTGAGCAGGGTGTGATCAATCATCTGAGCAACGTCAGTACGGGAAGTCATAGTGCCTCCTAAAGAAAAGTAGGTGTGTTAGCTGATTCGGTCGAGAATGATCTTGCGCTCTTCAGATAGCGGCTCATCGGTAATTTGGAAACCGCTGTTGAGAACCTCCAAGGAGCGCTCGAAGCGGTCTGGGGTTTCCGTGTGGAGAGTAAACAGTTTCTGTCCCTTGGTCACTTTCTCGCCCTTCGTGGCATGCAGTTCAATACCAGCGGTGGCCTGTACCGGATCTTCCTTTCGAGCACGACCGGCACCCAAGCGCCACGAGCTCACGCCGACAGCGAGAGCATCAAGTTCGGTCAGGTAGCCATCGGAGTCCGCGATGACATCGTGGGTGTGGCTCGCCACCGGCAGAGCGGCATCTGGGTCGCCGCCCTGCGCCTTAATCATTTGCTTCCACTTGTCCATAGCACGGCCGTCCTTGAGGGCTGCCTCAATGTCGGCGTCGTGAACGCCGGCCGCCTCGAGCATCTCGCGAGCCAGAGCAACAGTGAGTTCGACGACGTCCGCCGGACCGCCACCGGCGAGCACCTCTACAGATTCCTCAACCTCAAGGGCATTGCCTACCTTGCGCCCCAGAGGGGTCGACATATCAGTCAACAAAGCAGTCGTCTTCGTGCCAGCATCCTTGCCCAAATCAACCATGGTTTGCGCCAACTCGCGAGCCTGCTCTTGGTTCTTCATGAATGCACCGGAGCCGACCTTAACGTCGAGAACCAAGGAAGACGTACCTTCCGCGATTTTCTTAGACATGATAGAGGAAGCAATCAGCGGGATGGCCTCCACAGTGGAGGTGATGTCACGCAGCGCGTAAATCTTTTTGTCCGCAGGAGCCAGGCCAGCACCGGCAGCACAAATGATGCAGCCTGGATCCTCCAGGATTTCCATCATGCGTTCATTACTGACATCAGCTTGCCACCCTGGAATAGCTTCGAGCTTATCCAGCGTTCCGCCCGTGTGCCCAAGGCCGCGACCGGACAGCTGCGGTACGGCAACGCCGAAAGCTGCAACAAGCGGCGCGAGCGGCAAGGTGATCTTGTCGCCGACACCACCGGTGGAGTGTTTATCGGCGGTCTTCTTCGACAAGGAATCGAAGCTCATTGTCTCACCGGAGGCAATCATGGCCTGGGTCCAGCGCGAAATCTCCCCACGGTTCATGCCATTGAGGAAAATGGCCATATTAAGTGCGGCCATCTGCTCATCGCCCACCACTCCACGCGTGTAAGCATCGATTACCCAATCAATCTCATCGGGGCTCAGCACCCCCTTGTCACGCTTAGTACGGATAACGTCAACTGCATCAAATTTCTCGGCCATGACAACTCCTTCACTCTTGGCCTGCCTATTACGGGATACGGAATGCAGCCCGCTGTGCTTTACCTCACTTAAAATTCGGGCTTGTGCATCGCAACATAGCCCATTATTATCGCTAGTAGAACAGATGTCAATGAGGAGTTTTCTATTTGTTCCCATAGTGCTGGGACACACCTCCTCCCGCACCGCAAGAAAGGACCCCATCGCTATGAATGCGACAACAATTCCAACGGATGTTGAGCTTTTGGAGAAGGCGAGGGAAGCCGCACATCATGCATGGGCGCCGTACTCCTCGTTCCCGGTCGGTGCCGCCATACTTCTCGACGATGGCCGGGTCATCACCGGCTCCAACGTCGAAAATGCATCCAGTCCCTTGGGCATCTGCGCCGAGCGCAACGCCGCTGCTCACATGATCACGTCGGGTGAGGCCACCGCTGATGACGGCCACTTGCCCAATCTGCCCGTAATTCGCGCTGTTGCCATCGTTGGCCTCAAGGCTGAACCGTGCTATCCGTGTGGCGCCTGCCGCCAGGTACTGCGCGAGTTCAACTGCGAACGAGTCATTGTGTCCGTCGACGGTGCACCCCGCAGCTTCGACTTCAGCGAAATCCTCCCCTATTCCTTTGGCCCCGAGGCCCTTTAGGAGAATGGTCTGATAAACATGGAACGCCTACAAGGTCTTTTAGGAATCCTCGCGATCCTCGCGGTCATTTATGTTCTTTCAAGTTCGCGCAAAAACATTAAGTGGCGCACAATCGGTGTGGGCCTCGCCCTTCAGATTGTCTTCTGCTACCTAGTGCTGGCGTGGGAGCCCGGGTTCAAAGCTCTCGCAGCAGTCTCCCACGGCCTAACCAAGCTCACTGATTTCACGAACGAAGGCACGTCCTTCGTATTCGGTGGCTTACTCGGGGAAAACTTCATTTTCGCCCTCAATGTTCTTCCGGTGGTCATCTTTTTGGGCGCAATTATTGCTGCGCTCTACTATCTTCGAGTCATCCAGTACTTTGTCGAGTACGTCGGTTCGGGCATTAAATGGCTTATGGGCACATCCAAGGTGGAATCTGTATGGGCCACGACAGTTATTTTTCTCGGCCAATCTGAGGCCCCACTCGTCATCAAGCCCTACCTACCCAAGCTCACTCGCTCGGAGCTTTATACCTGCATGGTCGGCGGCTTCGCCTCGGTCGCTGGCTCCACGCTCATTGGGTATTCCCTATTGGGCGCACCGTTGGAGTATCTGCTAGCCGCGTCTTTGATGAACGCCCCAGGTTCGCTTCTGATCGCCAAGGGCCTTATGCCAGAGACCGAGGAATCTAGCTTGGATGCCACAGTCAAGGACGTGCGCGACAATGATTCCAAGAACATCATCGATGCCATCAGTAACGGCGCCATGGCCGGCGGCAAGATCGCTATTTCAGTGGCCTGCCTCCTCATTGCCTTTATCGCTATGATCGCGATGCTCTCCGCCATCCTCGGCGGTGTAGGCTCTATCTTCGGCCAAGACAACTGGTCTCTTGAGGGCCTCTTTGGTCTCCTCTTCGCTCCGGTGGCATGGCTCATCGGTGTTCCGTGGGACGACGTTATGCAGGTTGGCAACTTCATTGGCCAAAAGACAATCCTCAATGAGTTCGTTGGCTACACCGCCTTTGGTGAAAGCATCGACCAGCTCAGCGACAAAGCCATCATGCTCTCTTCCTTTGCTCTGGCCGGCTTTGCCAACATCTCCTCCATCGGTATTCAAATTGGAGCGATCGGCGGCCTCGTACCGGAGCGCCGCGGCGAGATTGCGAAGCTCGGGCCTAAAGCCCTGTTCGGTGGTTTCTTAACCAATATGCTCAACGCCGCCATTGTGGGCGTCATCGTCGCCCCCATGGTTCTTTAACCCGCACCAAGGAGAGCCTCTCAGCACGAGGGGCTCTTTTGTTTGTTTCTCCTAAAGCTGAAGCAATCGGTTCGCTGTTTCTTTGTCGATGACGACATGCGTCGCCAGCTTCATGCGCAGCGCGGTATCGATGGCTGCCATCTTTTGAAGCCCACCGGCCACCATAAAGCGTTGCGGAATCGCCTTTAGTTCTGAGAGTGAAATGCCGATAGTGCGCGCATCTATAGCTGGCGAGGCCACCTCCCCATCGGCCGTGTAAAAACGCGAGCATGCATCACCAACGGCCTGACGTTCAAGCACATGGATCTCCTCTTCACTGAGGTATCCAAGGTTCATCAACAGGCTATCGCGTGAGACAGCTCCCACAGTGAAGACCGCAAGATCAGCGTGGCGCCCTGCATTCAAAATGGAAGAAATGTGTCTATCTTTTTCGACGATTTCTTTTGCTTCCGCAGAGTCGAAAATGACTGGCAGAGGCAGGCTCAGAGTCTCGGCTCCAAACGCCGCACTAATGCGCTTGAGCGTGTCCATGTCATTTGTCACGCGGATAGAGTGCGAATGTCCACCTTTGAGCTGTACAATCTCGACTCCAGCCACGCTTTTAGGCTGCATATGCCGCGCCACTGAGTGCATGGTATTCCCCCAGGAAATCCCCACACTCATACCGTCATGGACAAGTTCATGGAGCATCTTGGCCCCGACGCGCCCCAAGCCCTCTGTAAGTGTGTCTTCATCACCACGTGGGCTAAAGACGAGACGAACATCCTCAAGCCCATAACGCTCCATTAGTCGTTGGCCTAGCTCGTCGCCGTCCTCACGGGGATCATGGATTTCCACCGTGACGTATCCGCGGGTTTTGGCATGTTGCAAGAGCTTGGCAACGGTTGGCCGGGACAGCCCCATCTCAGCAGCCACCTCGCTTTGGCTCAGCCCTCCGCGATAGTAAAGCTTGGCCACCTGCAGTGATTGTTCGTCACGTAGCTCCATGATCGATTCCTCTCATCCACTCTGGTTTGGACCGCAAAAATGGCCGAGCGACGCTTTCCAGCACCACCCGGCCATGAATCTACATCAGGTTTAAGCGGATTCCTTCGCTTCGTCCGAATACACGAATTCCGGCTCGCCGCCGTCGGTCACGCAGTCCTGCGTGATGTGGACGCTGGCAATGTCCTCGCGGTCCGGCAGGTCATACATGATGGGCACGAGCAGCTCCTCCATGATGGCGCGCAGGCCGCGGGCACCGGTCTTGCGCTCGAGCGCGAGCTCAGCGATCGCTTCCAGCGCCTCATCCTCGAAGTGCAGCTCCGCACCATCCATGCTGAACAGGCGCTGGTATTGCTTGACCAGCGAGTTCTTCGGCTCCACGAGCACCTTAACTAGCGATTCGCGGTCCAGGTTATCCACCGTGGCAACCACCGGCAGGCGGCCGATGAACTCGGGGATGAGGCCGAACTTCACCAGGTCCTCCGGACGCACCTGGGAGAAGAAGTCGACTGATTCCTTCTCATCTTTGGTCTCCAGCTTGGCGCCAAAGCCCACGCCCTTCTTGCCCACGCGCTCCGAAATCACCTTGTCCAAGCCCGCAAAAGCACCGGCCACGATGAAAAGGATGTTCGTCGTATCCAGCTGGATGAATTCCTGATTCGGGTGCTTGCGCCCACCCTGCGGCGGGATCGCCGCCACGGTTCCTTCAAGGATCTTCAGCAGCGCCTGCTGGACGCCTTCACCGGACACATCGCGGGTAATCGATGGATTCTCCGACTTGCGGGAGATCTTGTCCACCTCATCGACGTAAATGATGCCGTGCTGCGCGCGCTCCACATCAAAGTCCGCTGCCTGCAGCAGCTTGAGCAGGATGTTCTCGACGTCCTCGCCCACGTAGCCAGCCTCGGTCAGGCTCGTGGCATCCGCGATGGCGAAGGGGACGTCCAACAAACGCGCCAAGGTCTGCGCCAAGTAGGTTTTACCGGATCCCGTCGGGCCCAGCATCAGGATGTTGGACTTAGAAATCTCAACTTCTTCATCCTGCGCCTTCTTCCGGCGGCCCTCCAGGCCCGCGGCCTCCTCAGCCTTGATGCGCTTGTAGTGGTTGTACACAGCCACCGACAACACGCGCTTGGCCTG